>NZ_WQEP01000006.1:0-268406 GCF_013033705.1 Ruegeria sp. HKCCA0370 | reverse complement strand
GACGTGACCGGCACCGTGACCCTGGCCGAAGGCACCGAGATGGTCATGCCCGGCGACAACGTGTCGTTCGGCGTTGAGCTGATCGCGCCCATCGCGATGGAAAACGGCCTGCGTTTCGCGATCCGCGAAGGCGGCCGCACCGTCGGCGCCGGCGTTGTGTCGAAAATCATCGAGTAATTCGCGCAAGCGAATGATCAGACGGAAAGGGCGTCCCGCGGGGCGCCCTTTTTGTTAGGATTCAAATGCCATGCTTCCCTCGATTTCGAGATAGCAAGCCAATACGCCAAGCTTGCGTTGAACGGCGACCCTCGACAAAATTGCAGTCAGAAATGTCCTGTAGGGGAGGATGGTGGGATGACCAAGCATGTTGAAATCGGCCGGACTGGAGTCAGGCTGCCGCAAATAGGGTTCGGTTCAACAGGTCTGGGAAGCATACCTCAGATATATGGTTACGAGGTAGACGAAGGCCGTGCGCTGGACACAATAAGGGCAATTCTCCAGCGCCCGGATGGCTTCATTGACACAGCGCGTGGGTACGCGATGGGTCGAAGTGAAGAGCGTATCGGGCAAGTCATTCGTGAACTGGGGGGGTGGCCTGAAGGCCGGGTTCTGTCCACGAAACTGGACCGGGACATGGAGAGCAACAGGTTTGATGCGACACAAGCGCGAAGGTCACTTGAAGCAAGTCTTCAGGCCCTCGGGGTGGAACAGGTGGATATTCTCCATCTACATGACCCCGAATACGCTGCAGATATTTCAGAGGTGACCGGCACCGGCGGTGCACTTGATGAGCTGTTCCGGATCAAGGAAGAAGGTTTGGCGAAGGCAGTGGGGCTTGCAGGCGGCCGGATTGACGTCCTGATGCCGATGCTGCGTGATCGCGAGTTTGACGTCCTTCTGACACACAACAGGCATACGTTGGTCAACGTGAACTCCGCTCCAATGATCGAGCTTGCGCGATCCAAAGGTGTGGAGGTTCTGAATGCGGCGCCCTATTCCGGAGGAATTCTGGCCAAGGGAAGTTCTGCTCATCATTATTACGTCTATCAGCAGGCGACCGAAGCCGTTCTGGGCCCGGTTCGTGCTGTTGAGAGTATCTGTTCTCGTTACGATGTACCGTTGGGGGCGCTTGCGTTGCAGTTCTCAGTCAAGAACGCAGACATTGCTTCAACAATCTGCGGTGCGACATGGCCGCAACATGTAAACCAAACATTCGAATGGGCCAACTGGGCTATTCCGGATGCGGTTTGGAGCGAGTTGGCGGAACTGGGTCAATCCCAAAACGATCCTGAAACTGGGTAGGGTCTATCGGTTTTTACGTTGCGCGGTGGCTCATCACCCATTTTACAAACTGTATTGGGGTCCTGGTCGCATTTCGCCCTCCTGCCAAGTCCTGCGAACCTCACCAATACACGCGGGTTCTCAACAAGAACGTCAAGGTGGGATGTTTCCCGCCAATTGGGTTTGATGAAGGGTGGTGATGCGCGTCTGTCATCCTCTCAACCGCAAAGTCAAGGAAACGGGCAGAGCGCCTTATTTGGTCGCGTTCCGCGCGGACTGTAGTCCTTGTTTGACAAGGGCTGCGATCCGCACCGGCGGCTGACAGTCTTGCTGACAGCCGCCGGTGATTGCAAATCAGGACAGCGCTGATTCAGCAGCTGCCCGGACGGCACGGATGTTGTCTCCGTAGATCTGTGGGGTTGAAACCGAACCGCCCTTGAACACCGCGGAACCGGCCACCAGCACATCCGCACCTGCCGCTGCCACCAGCGGAGCGGTTTTCGGGTCGACGCCACCGTCGATTTCAATATGCACCGGACGATCACCGATCATCTGACGCAGTTTTTTGACCTTGCCGGTCATGTCGATGAATTTCTGGCCCCCAAAGCCGGGGTTCACGGTCATCACGCAAACCAGATCCGAGAGGTCCAGCAGATGCTCGACCGCTTCGGCAGGGGTGCCGGGGTTCAGGGCAACGCCGGCTTTCATTCCGGCGCCGCGAATGGCCTGCAAGGTGCGATGGGTGTGGGGGCCAGCCTCGACATGTGCGGTCAGAATGTCCGCTCCGGCATCGGCATAGGCCTGGATGTAGGGATCGACCGGCGTGATCATCAGGTGAACGTCCATGACCGTTTTCACATGCGGGCGAAACGCTTTCACGGCCGGAGGGCCAAAGGTCAGGTTTGGAACGAAATGGCCATCCATCACGTCAACATGAACCCAGTCGGCGCCCTGCGCTTCGATGGCCTGAATTTCCTGCCCGAAATTGGCGAAATCGGCGGACAGGATAGACGGCGCGATCTTGATGGTGCGGTCAAAGCTCATGGTGGCCTCGTATCAGCTGAAGAGTCGCGGATGCGTATACCCCTGCGCCGGTGGGATGGATAGCCCCCGCAAACGCCGTGTTGCCACAAAACTCTCACCGCGCGGCTTCTGACCCAATGGGCTGAGACCTGGGATCGGCGGTCGGTTGCGGCTGAGAACCTGTGTTCGCTTATGCCTCGTTCAGGGTCAGCGTTACACGCTCACCCGCGAAAACCGTGCGGCCGTATTCGACTGGCCGTCCATCCGGGTCGGCATTGACGCCGACCGAGAAGAGAACAGGAGCACCTTCAGACAATTGAAGTTGCAGCGCCTGCGTTGCAGTCGCCCCGCGCGCGGTCAGGCGAGTCGACACGCGGACGTAATCCCTGACGCCGCAGGCTTGCAGCGCTTTGGTGACGGATTGGGTTACGGTCAATGTCTGCAAGATTTCAGGAAACCGTTCCGCGGGGAAAACGCTCTGAAACAGGGCTATGGGCTGCCCGTCCGCCAGGGACAATCCGTCATAGACGTGCACTGGATCACCCTTGTTCAGGCCCAGAGCTTCGGCTTCGGCTTCATCGGCGACGCGCGTGGTCAAAGCCAGGATTTTCTTGCCCGGTATCTTGCCGCTGGCCGAGATGTTTTTGTGATAACGCACCCTTTTGCCGATCGGGTAATCCGTTGGCCGTGCCGCAACAAAAACGCCTGCACCGCGCCGAGCGTGTACCAGACCCTGATCAGACATGTCAGCCAAAGCGCGCCGTACCGTGTGGCGGTTGACGCCATAGGTGGCGGCCAGCTGGGCTTCGGTCGGCAGGCGATCTCCGGTTTGATAGCGCCCCTCGGCGATGTCCGAGGTCAGGCGCAGGGCAATACTTTTCCAGATCGGCGTTTTGCTCATTTCACCAAACCTTCAAACGGTCGCAGATTGCATTTTGACAACCTGTCAGTTAGTATTTGTCTAGTTGTATAGTTTACCTAGACAACCTGTCCAAGAGGCTTTGATGGCAAATCAGGCGGAAATCGGGATCAAGGCACGGAAGGATTGGATGGGTCTGCTGGCGCGCGCGCCGGACGTCGCCCTGATGACGCTGTGGGACGGCATTCAGGATTGCCCGAGTTTCGAATGGCTGCGCAGGCCCGAAGTGGGTGGTGTCATGGTGCGTGGCCGCATCGGAGGAACCGGCGCTTTGTTCAACCTGGGTGAAATGACCGTTACGCGCTGCTCGGTCGTGTTGCAGGATGGTACGGTCGGTCACGGATATGTTCAGGGCAGGTCGAAATCCAAGGCAGAAGCCGCGGCACTGATTGATGCGATGATGCAGACGGCCGCTGCTGATGATTTGCAGACACGGCTGCTTGATCCGCTGAGGCTGCAAATGCAGTCGATCAAGACAGCGCGCGCCGCAAAGGCAGCGGCCACCAGGGTCGAGTTTTTCACGCTGGTTCGGGGGGAAGACTGATGCCTGATCAAATGCGGTTCTTGGGTGGCTTTCAAGACGCAGCTATCGATGCGGCACATGCATTCCGCGCGGCCATGACCGTCATGGCGCGTCCGGGTGAAATCCGCGCGCTGGCTGGCTGTGAACCACCCGCGCCCTTGTCCGTCGCGGCTGGCACGCTGCTCGTGACGCTTTGCGACGCCGAGACAAATGTTCACCTGGCGGGTGAAGCCGATACCGGTTCGGTGCGCAAATGGCTGACCTTTCACACGGGTGCACCGATAGTGGCGGCGGAAGAGGCTGATTTTGCCCTTGGCACGTGGGATGCATTGGCGCCGCTCAAAACCTATCGTATCGGGACGCCGGAATACCCGGACCGGTCCGCGACGCTTGTTGTGGAATGCAGGCGGCTGGAGCAGAATGGTGCGGTTCTGAGCGGCCCCGGCATCCGGGACACGGCGCGGCTTTCTCTGCCGGATGTTCAGGCTCTTCAGAACAATGCGCTGCTTTACCCTTTGGGGTGTGATTTTTTCTTTACCTGCGGTGAGGCGGTCGCGGCTCTGCCGCGTAGCACGCAAATCAGGTCCAGGGGGTAAGCCATGTATGTCGCTGTCAAAGGAGGCGAAAAAGCCATCGAGAATGCCCATGCGTGGCTTGCCGAAGAACGCCGCGGTGCAACAGATGTCGCGGAACTGAGCCTTGCGCAGATCCGTGAACAGTTGAGCCTTGCGGTGAACCGGGTCATGGCCGAGGGGTCGCTGTACGATCCCGACCTTGCTGCGCTGGCGATCAAACAGGCACGCGGCGATCTGATCGAAGCGGTTTTCCTCGTCCGCGCTTACCGCACGACCCTGCCTCGTTTCGGCTGTTCCAATCCCGTCAAAACCGGCGACATGGTCTGTGATCGCCGGGTCTCGGCCACGTTCAAAGATGTTCCCGGTGGTCAGGTTCTGGGGCCAACCTTCGACTACACCCACCGACTGCTGGATTTCAAGCTGGCGGCCGAGGGCGAAGTTCCAAAGGCGCCTGAAGGCCCCGTGCGGCTGGAACCGACGCCACATATTACCGCATTCCTGAAAGGCGAGGGTATCATTCAGGATGAACCTGCCCGCGATGACGTTCCGGGCGATCTGACCCGTGAACCGATGGAGTTCCCGTCCACCCGCCCGGTGCGCCTTCAGTCGCTGACTCGTGGGGATGAGGGCTTTGTGCTGGGCATGGCTTATTCGACCCAGCGCGGTTACGCCCGCAACCACGCCTTTGTCGGAGAATTGCGTATCGGCAAGGTCGTGGTTGAGCTGGACATCCCCGAGTTGGGCTTTGCCATCGACATTGGCGAGGTCGAGCTGACCGAATGTGAAACGGTGAACCAGTTCACCGGTTCGAAAACGGAACCGCCGAAGTTCACGCGGGGATATGGGCTGGTCTTTGGCCAGTCTGAACGAAAATCCATCGCGATGGCGCTGGTCGATAGGGCCTTGCGGTGGGAAGAGTTGGGTGAAGACAACGTGGGTGCGCCCGCGCAGGATGAAGAATTTGTCCTGAGCCATGCGGACAACATTCAGGCCACCGGCTTTCTCGAACATATCAAGCTGCCGCATTACGTCGATTTCCAGTCCGAGCTGGAACTGGTCCGCAAACTGCGTCGAAAGGCCGAAGAGCGCATGTCAGAGGAGGCCATGGAATGAAAGCCGTCGTTTTTGATATCGGAAACGTGCTGGTCAAATGGGATCCGCATCTGGCATGGCTGGAGGAGATGGGCAGCCGCGAGGCGGTGGCAGAGTTCCTGGCGCGCATCAATTTCCCCGAACGCAACCTGCGGGCCGATGGAGGAGAGATGTTCGCCGATCTGGCCGCTGAACTGGAAAATGCGGAAGATCGGCAGCGCCTCAGTGTTTACGTTGAACGTTATGCCAGAACCGTTCCGCGAAAGATCGAGGGAAGCTGGCGCCTGCTTTACCGCCTGAAAGAGAAAGGCACTCCGGTTCACGCGATCACCAATTGGGCAGCGGAAACCTGGCCTGTCGGCGTGGGGGCACATCCCAAATTGGGCGAAGTGTTTGGTGTCACCGTCGTGTCGGGGCAGGAGAAGCTTTTGAAGCCTCAGCCAGAGATTTTCCATCTGCTGTGCAAGCGGGCCGGGCTTTCACCCGAGAACTGCATTTTCATCGATGACGGGCCGCACAATGTCGAAGGCGCGCGTGCGGTGGGCATGGATGGGATCCACTTCACCGCGCCGCACGCGCTTGAACGCGCTCTTTCAGAAAGAGGCTGCTTATGAGCGCGTACAATTTCGCCTATCTGGACGAACAAACCAAGCGAATGATCCGGCGGGCGATCCTCAAGGGCCTGGCCATACCGGGGTATCAGGTGCCGTTTGCCAGCCGCGAGATGCCGATGCCCTATGGCTGGGGTACCGGGGGCGTACAGGTTTCAGCCGCGACGTTGACGCCCGAGGATACGTTCAAGGTGATCGATCAGGGCGCAGACGACACGACCAACGCTGTATCCATCCGCAAGTTCTTTGAAAACACCGCAGGGGTCGCCACCACGGAAAAGACGGAACAGGCCACAATCATTCAGACCCGCCACCGCATCCCCGAGGCAAAACTGCGCGAAGACCAGATCATCGTTTATCAGGTGCCGATTCCCGAACCTTTGCGCTTTTTGGAACCGCGCGAGACCGAGACGCGCAAGATGCACAGTCTTGAGGAATACGGGCTGATGCATGTGAAATTGTACGAGGACATCAGTCAGCACGGAGCGATTTCGACCGCTTATGCCTATCCTGTGAACGTGGCTGGACGCTATGTCATGGACCCGTCCCCAATTCCGAAATTCGACAATCCAAAGCTTGAGATGGACGCGATCCAGCTGTTTGGCGCCGGGCGCGAGCAGCGCATTTATGCGGTGCCACCGCATACCAGGGTCGTGAGCCTCGATTTCGAGGACTACCCGTTCGAGGCCACCAAGGCCGATCATCCCTGCGACCTGTGCGGGGCCGAAGACAGCTATCTGGATGAGGTCATCATGGATGACGCTGGCAACCGGATGTTTGTCTGTTCCGACACGGATTACTGCCGGTCACGCCGTGAGGCGGGGCATGCAGGCCGATTGGTCGGAAAGAACGCGCAATGACTCCTTTGTTGCAAGTCAAGGGCGTTGAAAAACGCTATGGCCGCCGGATCGGATGCGCGGATGTGAATTTTGATCTCTTCCCCGGAGAAGTGATGGGAATCGTTGGTGAAAGTGGGTCCGGCAAGTCGACCTTGCTCAACTGTATGGCCGGTCTTCTGAAGCCTGACGCCGGGCAGGTGATCTTTGATACCCGTGCAGACGGCCCGGTCGATACGGTCACAATGTCCGAGCCAGAGCGCCGGATGCTGAGCCGCACCGACTGGGCCTTTGTCCATCAACACGCACGCGACGGGTTGCGGATGTCTGTCAGCGCCGGAGGCAACATCGGCGAGCGGCTGATGGCCGTCGGCGGTCGCCACTATGGCAGCATTCGGGGCAAGGCCATTGACTGGCTGGGCCGGGTCGAGATTGACGAGAGCCGCGTCGATGACCGCCCCAGCGCGTTTTCAGGCGGGATGCAGCAACGTTTGCAGATTGCGCGCAATCTGGTGACAGGTCCTCGGCTGGTGTTCATGGACGAACCGACCGGTGGTCTGGATGTGTCGGTGCAGGCGCGTTTACTGGATTTGTTGCGCGGACTTGTACGTGAAATGAGGTTGAGTGCGATCATCGTCACCCATGATCTTGCCGTGGTGCGTCTGCTGGCGGACCGGTTGATGGTGATGAAAAGCGGCCGCGTGGTCGAGGCCGGGCTGACGGATCAGGTGCTGGACGACCCGCAACATGCCTATACGCAGTTGCTGGTATCCAGCGTTTTGCAGGTTTGAGGCTTTGGGGAAAGATGAAGCGATGATTGAACTTGTTGATGTCAGCAAAAGCTTCACCCTGCACAATCAGGGCGGCGCCACGATCCCGGTGGTGAAAGGCGCGTCTCTGAAAGCGGAGCCGGGTGAGTGCGTCGCCCTGACCGGGCCGTCGGGTGCAGGCAAATCCACGCTGATGCGTGTGATCTACGGCAACTATCTGGCGGCCACTGGTCAGGTGCTGGTCGCAGGGTTGGACGTGGCCAGGGCTGAACCGCGGCAGATCCTGTTGCTGCGTCGTGACACCTTGGGCTATGTCAGCCAGTTCCTGCGGGTCGTGCCTCGGGTGCCGACGCTGGACGTTGTGGCAGAGCCGCTGCTGGCTGTGGGCTGTGACAGGCAAGTGGCAACGGACAGGGCAGCCGGATTGCTGAAACGGCTGAATATTCTCGAACGTCTGTGGACCCTCAGCCCGACGACCTTCTCGGGCGGCGAAAAGCAGAGAGTGAACATTGCGCGGGGCTTTGCGCATGAATATCCGGCAATGCTGTTGGATGAACCGACCGCAAGCCTGGATGCGCAGAACCGGGAAACCGTTTTGTCCCTGATCGAAGAGGCCAAGAACAAGGGCGTGACGATTGTCGGGATTTTTCACGATCTCGACGCACGCGAACGGGTCTGTGACCGCGAGGTCGATGTCTCGGACTTCACGCCGGGGATGGCTGCATGACGTTTGCTCCGGTTATAGCGGTCGTGGGTCCTTCGGGTGTCGGAAAGGACAGCGTAATGAACTCGTTGGTGGCCCGGGCGCCGGGTGTTCAGCGGCAGCGGCGGGTGATTACCCGTCCCGAAGGCGAAGACGGCGAAGATTTCGACCGGGTCTCGGTCGATATATTTCAGCGAATGGAACGGGATGGTGCGTTTGCGCTGAGTTGGCATGCGCATGGGCTGTATTACGGCGTGCCGAAGACGATCACGCGGCAGCGGCAGGTGGCCGAGGCGGTTCTGGTCAACCTGTCACGAACGGTGTTGCTTGAGGCGCAGGAGGTGTTTGGTGATCTGATCGTTATTTCCCTGACGGCAAAGCCCGAGGTTCTGTCTGAACGCTTGTCCTTAAGAGGGCGGGAAAGCAAGGCGGAACAGACGCGGCGTCTGGACCGGGCCCAAACGTCTTTGCCCAACGGTTTGAACCGGGTCTTGGAAATCGACAACTCCGGTGCGATGGAAGATACGGTTGCTGAAATCCTGTCGCAGCTTCAACCGGAGAGCGCGTAGCGATGGATCAGGTGAAACCGCCCGTCCTCAGCCTCGCCCGCAAGGGCCAGATCCGTGATCTGGAAGGGCTGCGGCAGCAATGGGGCCAGATGGGTTTGCAGCGCGTTCCGAGTTGCTCTCAGGGTCGGTTTGTCCAGCTTGCCGCTCAGCGTGATGTGAAAGCGGAACGCGTCCAGTACGTAAGGATAGCCCCACTGAACCAGGTTGGCGTCTTGCTTCGGGGTCAACCCGGCGGCGCGGCGGCGGGCCAGTTCGGCCTCGGAGGTGGGCGCACGAAAACAGTCCAATTCCCGAACACAGGCCGCGGCAAGCGCATTCAGTGCCCGCGTCTCACCCAACGGACGCAGGGCCAGAAAGCGCCCAAACCGGGCGATCTCGAGGCCATCCAGCGACACAGGTGGTTGGCGGGAGGCGAGCGAGCTGCAAGCCTTTTGCAGGGCTTCGTACGTTTTGCCGTCGCGCAGTCTGAACGGTGGCTTCAGTGTCGCGTGCAGCCCGTACTTGCGCGGCACCTCCGTGACGGCGGCAACGTCGATGCCTTCGACAATCGGATGGGCAACCGGCTTTCCCGCCTCCATGTCCCAACCCAGCCAGCTGGTTGCAAATTTCGCCCATTCCTTTCCCGCGGGCTTCGCAAAATAGATCGCGTATCGCGTGAATGTCATATCGGCCTCCTCTTGCGTGGCCTTCCTCGGTCTCAACATGCGTGAAGTTCAGATGACAGAAGACTTGATCCTTGCCAATGCCACGCTTGTATTGCCGAATGAAACCGTAACCGGCACTGTCCGGATTGTGGGTGAGGCCATCGCTGAAATCGACACCGGAAACAGGGTTCCCGCGGGCGCGATAGATTGCGAAGGCGACTATGTCAGCCCAGGGCTTGTCGAATTGCACACGGACAACCTTGAACGTCACATTCAACCGCGCCCACAGGTGAACTGGCCCCATGCCGCTGCAATTCTTGCGCATGATGCGGAATTGGCCGGCGCCGGGATCACGACAGTGTTCGATGCCATGCGGGTTGGATCGATCCCGTCGGGCGCGCGGCGGTATGGGAAATACGCCCGCGGCCTGTCGCAGGAGTTGTGGGATCTGCGCGAACAGGATGCGCTCAAGATCAGCCACTTTCTGCACTTGCGGGCCGAGGTGTGTTCGGAAACTCTGGTTGAAGAGCTGAGCGAATTTGGACCGGAAGACAGGGTTGGCATTGTGTCCATAATGGATCACACACCCGGTCAGCGTCAGTTTCGAGATATGGGCAAGCTGGAGACCTTTCTGAAGGGCAAATATGCCATGGATGATGACACGTTCTTTCAGCACGTGGCGCAATTGAAAGGGCTTCGAGATCGCAATGGCGCACTGCACGAGGTCGAAGCTGTCAAAGCTGCCCGCCGTTTCGGAGCAGTATTGGCCAGCCATGACGACACGACTGAAGATCAGGTGAAAGTGTCCGCAGGTCACGGTATCCGTCTGGCCGAGTTCCCCACGACCGTCGAGGCGGCACGCGCCTGCCACGAAAACGACATTCAGATCATGATGGGTGCGCCGAACATAATCCGTGGGGGATCGCATTCTGGCAATGTTGCGGCCCACGAGCTGGCCCAGCTTGGGTATCTGGACATCCTGTCTTCGGATTATGTGCCGTCGGCCTTGTTGCTTTCGGCGGTTAGGCTGGGCGAGATCTGGGGCGACATGGCGCGGGGGATGAAGACGGTAACGCTGGCCCCGGCTCGGGCCGCAGGGTTGGAGGAGCGGGGCGAGTTGCGCGCCGACGCCCGCGCCGATGTCATCCGCTTCCGGATGCGCGCGGGTGTACCCGTCCCGAGTTCGGTCTGGGTGCGCGGTCGACGCGTGGCGTGATCAGGCCGTGTAGAACAGGTAACGGTCCGGGGCGATTGTCTTGGGCCCCTGGATCTGGGCAAAGCCGACCAGGGGCTGACCTGAAATCAACAACCCTCCGGGCTGCATGACTTTCGCGATCAGCGGGCTGAGCCGCTCTGCTTCGGCAACGTCCTCGTGCTTGATGCCGCGTCCGAAATCGTAATGCGCCAGCGCGATCCGATGCCCGCCGGCTGCCAGTCTGTGCAGCATTGGTTCGGCTTCACCCATCAGGAAATCCTCGGCCGGGGGCGTGCTGTCCGGATGGCATTGCAGGACCCGGTCCATCACCCAGATCCGGCGTTCTGGCAGGATTTCACGCAGGTGATCATAGGTGCGGCCATTGCCCAACCCCATGTCCAGCACATCGCCCGGCTGACCGCTGATCCGCTCGGCTGCCCAGTTCAGTCCGTCACGTTGGGCCGTCAGTCGGCGCAGCATGGAATCCAATCGGCTCATGGTGATGTCCTCATTCGTTCTGTGGCGCGATCCAAGCAGTGGCAGGCCCGCTCAGCAATTTGTTCAGCAGGGCCTCGGTAAAGGCCCAGATGCCCTGGTCATGGACCAGATGATGGGTCAATATGCCAAAGGGCTCGGTGTTGTCTGAACGGCCTTCGCGTCGGTCTCGCAGAAGACCAACAGTTTGTGCGATCAGGGCGTCGGGTGAGATCAAGCCACGCGACCCGCGCCAGTCGATCGGGTCAAGGTGGGTGTTGATCTGCTCAAGCCCCGGTGCGGCCAGACGCGATTTGCGGGGCGTTGCGGTGGACAGGATGCAGTATCCCAGCTTTGGCAACTGTTTGGCCATCTCGGGCGCAATGCGATTCCAGGGGGGCACGAACACCTGTCGCACATTGTCACCAAACAGGGACCGAAGACGCGCCATCCCGGCCTGCGCATCCGCCGCCATCACGTCCAGCGGACGGTCGAGCCGAAACTCGGCCTTCTTCTCCCCACGGGGCGCATGGTTTGTATGCGCCCACCCGTGTACGACCGGAATAAGAGACGCGCGCCCGGCAACATATTCCGCCAGCGCAGGCGTCGCGTCGCGTGGGATGACGGCCAGATGCACGGGCAGGCCCAGTTTGTCGGCCAGCACGGAAAGGCGGTCCAATTGCGGGGTTGGCGCAATGGCATCATCATCGCGCCACCACAGAGGCAAGGGCAAGCTTTCGGCACGCCAATGGTTCAACTCGACATCAAGTGGGCGCCAGTCGGGGTTCATGTACGCTGCTCCAGCAGGCGCTTGGCGACGTGAACGGATTGGATGGCCCCGTCAAAACCGAAATCCTGTTGTACACGGGGGCCGTCCGCCAGGACACGCTCCACCGCCTGCGCCAATGCCGCCCCGCTCAACGCTTTGCTTTCCAGAACTTCGATTGCAGGCAGATCGGACAGGCTCTGCCCGCGCAGCCCCTGTTCCACCTCTTTGCCGTCGTCGAAAGGCACAAACACGGCGGCGGTACCACTTTGAAGGATATCCATGGCAGTGTTGTAGCCGCACATGCTTACCGATGCCGCTGCCAGGGGCAGCATCTGGCGGAAATCCGGCCGCACCGGTTCCAGAACAACCGAAGCACCTTCGGCCATCCGGGACAATTCCGCGATCCGAACCTTTGCATCCGTTCCACCGACCAGCAGGCGCCAGCGCCTGTTGGGCATCTTTCGGGCGGCCTCGATGGCCGCGCGAAAGATCGGTTGCCCGACGGATCCGCCGCCAGCGCTGACCAGGATTTCATCCTGACCCGCCGCGTCGGGGTGCGGTCGGGGCAATGCAGGCGCCACAAAGCCAGTGTAGTGAAGTCGCTTGGCCAGTCGCTCCGACACCGGCCAGCTGACCGACAGGGGCGTAACGCTTTCGGTGGAATGAACCAAGATGCCGTCATAATACCGAGACACGATTTCATCCGCGCGCTCGACTTTGGCAGGTTTGGAGGGCGGAGCCAGAATGTCCCGGATCGATCCGAGAATGACGGGACGCTCAGGCAACGCGATCGCCGCATTCAGGGCCGCATCGAACTCGGCAGACAGTGATCGGCGACCAAAGGGGTAAAGCTCGGTGATCAGGATCTGCGGTTCGAAGCTATTCACCGCCTGCACCAGGGCTGCCTCACGCGCTGCGTAACAGGCCGCGTCAGCCTTTTCGCCGCTTTCGGTCAGCAAACGGGTGAAGTTGGTTCCGTCCGACCTGAGCGGCGGCAAGCCGAACAGGGTCATGCCCGTGCTGTCCAATTGCGGCGCGGGCATACCACCCGTCACGACCATGACGTCGTGGCCATCATCCCGAAATGCCCGCCCCAATGTCAGCGCCCGGCTGAGGTGCCCGGTGCCCAACAGGTGCGTGACGATGATCATCACCTTCATTGCGGGGTCTCGCGCTTGATCAGGCGAACGGGGTCGGCGGCGGCGGTCATGGTATTCATGTCGACGATATACAGCCGATTGCGTTTGATCTTAAAGGGGGCAGGCCCTTCAAAGTTCCAACCCCAGGCCTGAGCCAGAATGACCCGCATGATACCGATATGGCAGACCGCGACCGTATCTTGCCGCAACTCGGACAGCCACGGGTCAAGCCTGTCCCGAACCTCGGCCGGGCTTTCCCCGTTTGGTGGGCGGAAATCCCAGCCCCAATGCTCGATATGACGATACCCGCTGGATGTGTCCGCGATCAGGTCGACCCCGCGCTGACCTTCCCAATCGCCCCAGTTCATCTCGGTCAACGCGTCCGAGGTGTTCGGGTCGCGACCTGTCACTATCCGCGCCGTCTCACTGGCGCGGTGCAGGGGGCTGGACCAGATGTCAGCCCTGGCCCAGTCCTGCGGCAATCCAAAGCCCGCCAATTCGGCTCGGGCGTCATCGTCCAGCGGTATGTCGCTGCGCCCCTGGATCCGTCCCGCGCGGTTCCAATGGGTGTGCCCGTGGCGGAGCAGTGCAAGCCGGGTCATGATGCGTCCTTAAGCAGAGGTCGGAGGGTTGCCCACAAGCGCTCGGTCGCCTGTGGCATCAGGTGGCGCTCTGCCACGTAGTTGCGTGCCGCAGCGCCCAGAGTGTGGCGCAGCGTGGAATCCGACAAAAGGGCCTGCATGCCATCCGCAAATCCCCTGGCGCCACTTTCGACGGATGGATAGGCCGCCGGGGACAGAACATCGCGTACGCCGGGCCGATCCTGAGCGACCACAGGCAATCCCGCAGCCTGCGCCTCGAGGTAAATCATGCCGTAAGCTTCGTTCACTCCGGGCCATGCAAGCAGAGATGATTGTTGATAGACGCGTTGCAGTTCTTCCCGGTCAAGCTGACCCAGAAAACGCACCCGCTGTCCGAACGGCGCCATCAGCGCCTCAACTTGCCTGCGCGCTGGGCCGTCTCCTGCGATGTTCAGGTGCCAGTCCCCGGTCAAATGCGCCAGGGCCTCGGACAATATCTGATAGGACGCCAGCTTGTCCCCATGCCGCATCATGCCGACGGTCAGCATGGGTGCGCCACCTGTGGCGGCCGGAGGCAGTTCCGAGATGGGCAGGAACGGAGGCAATTCGACCAAAGCCTGATCGCCAAAGCGATCCCGCTGCAAAGTGATCAGGTCGTTGGCCGTATGATAAAAGATCACATCCGCTGCATCGCAGGCCTGATGCGCCGCCTTGGCGAACTCAGCCCACGGCCCGTTTAACCGACTGGATGCGCGGGTGCTTTCCAGTTGCACATAGGGAATGCCACGCGCCTTGCAAACCCGAGGGCCCAGCAGGTCAGGTGCCTTGTAATAGTTGTGGTAGGTCACCCACAGATCGGTATCTGATGGCAAGTCAGAGACAAGTCGCTTCGCTTCATCTTCTGCCGCGCGCCTCAGGGCTTGTTGCAGGTCTTCGTCGCCGCTTTTGTCATAGATGCGCAAGTCGGTCGCCAGATCGACCGTTTCACCCTCGGCGGTCAGCGCCTGCATCAGATTCCGGGCCATTTCACGGTCGCCCGAAGGTTTCGGGCTGTCAGGAGATTTCATCGGGGCATAAAACGCGACCCGCGCCATTACGCGTTTTCCATGCACATGGAATTGAGGCGTTCCGACAGCCGTGCAATGCCGGGAGCCATCCGGAATTCGGCGATCAGGCGATCATAGGCCGCATGCGCCATCTTTGACGCTTGCTGCGGATTGGCTGACAAACGTTCGACGGCATCCGCAAGTGCAGAGGGGGCGTCATCGGACAGAACCCCATGTGTTCCGGTTTCGATAAACTCGGGGATCGCCGAGACCGGTGTCGACAGGATTGGCAACAACTGAGACGCGGCCTCCATCAACACATTCGGCAACCCGTCGCGGTCTCCGTCCTTCGCGATGCGGCTGGGCAGAACGAACAGGTCGGCATCACGCATTGCTGCGATGACCTGGGGCTGGTCGCAAGCCCCTTTCCAGGTGATCCGGTTCGCAATGCCGGCTGCGTTCGCCTGTGCCCGCAAAGCGTCACCCAATGCGCCGCCGCCGATATGGGTCCAGTGCCAGTTCAGGTCATCGGGCAGAAATGCAAAAGCCGCGATCAGACGATCGAAGCCTTTCTTCTCGACCAGCCGCCCGACGGAAATCATGTGAAAAGGATCATTCACAGCACGCAGCCTTCGCGTTGGGGGCTTGGGAAAGCGAGACAGGTCCAAACCGTGATAGATCAGGTCCACGCGCTTGGGGTCATCGGCCAGGCTGCGCAGATGCTCGGCTCCGATGGCTGTGCAGGTGGCACCAAACGTGGCCCCGTAGGATGCGGCTTGCAGCTTTTCACGTTTTTCCCAATCCGGCGACGTCCAGATATCCTTGGCATGAGCCGAAAAACTCCACGGCAATCCGCGCATGATGGCGGCGTAACGGGCAACGGATGACGGCGTGTGCATGAAGTGAGCGTACAACCCTTGCGTCCGGGCAGGCAATTCCGCGGCCAGAACGCAGGCTTGCCCAAACCGGCGGATGCGATTGGGTGTCGGGTCGCGCTTCAAGTCCTGACGCCAGATCCGATAGGCCTTGTCGTAACCGGGAAGCGTTTGGGCAAGGGCCCGTGCCGCCCAGACCCGTTTGGGTTCGTCATGAAGATACTCGGGCAGGTATCGGACCTGTCCTGTGAACCGGTCGTGCAAGGGATGGCGTTTCGTATCGGTCGGGTTCCGCAAAGACCAGATGTCAAAGCGATGCCCGGCCTCCTGCAAGGCGACAAGTTCCTGCGCAATGAACGTTTCGGACAGTCGTGGCCAACCTTTGACCACAACCGCCAATCGAGGAGAATCTGAGGTCATCCGGTGGCTCGTTCCTGTTCCCAGGTCAGCAGGCTTTCGATGCGGTCGGTGACATAATCCAGCCCGTCCAGCAATCCGCTTTGTATCGCCTGCGACGGCAGGGACTGGTGCGGCAGTTCCCGAATGGCGCGGATCATCGCGTCCGGCGTCAGGCCATCCCGGTTTTCATCCAGCATTCGGACAAGGCCCAGCCCTTCTGCGCGCGAGGCCCGTATCCACTGTTCCAGACGGGGCGTGGTGCGCGGGACGATGACAGCGCGTTTGTCAAAGGAAAGAACCTCGCAGAACGTGTTGTAGCCGCCCATGCAGACGACGCCTTCGGCCCCTGCAAACAGCGTTTCGATCTGGGATTCGAACCCAACGGCGGTGACGCGACCGTTCAATGCGGCAACGCGGGTTTCGAAATCTTCGCGCAACTCACCGGACAGGAAGGGGCCATAGACCAAAACCGCCCGCGGCGACAGGTTTGGATCTTTTTCATAGGCAGACAGGACGAGGTTGACCATCGCCTTGCCGTCGCCGCCGCCGCCGGGCGTGATCAGGATATAGGGTTGTTGCGGAGGCTCGCCGACCGGACCAAGATCGCGGCGCAGATATCCCGTCCAGTGGATGCGGGACTGTGCCGCGGCGCTCAGCGGCAACCCCTTTGTCGGGTCGTAAATCGACTGCAAACCGTAAACCCAGATTTCGTGATAAAACCGTTCGGTGGCTTCAACCGCTTCCTTGCGCGCCCACTCGGCGGCCAGGACTTCGGGTTCATCCAGAACATCGCGCAACCCAAGCACCATTTTGGTTCCGCAGTTCTGTTGCAGGTGGTTCAGTGTCGGCAGCAGCTCACCCCGGAACCCCGTCGGTTCCTTGTCGACGATCAGCACATCAGGGTCGAACTGCTGAACAGCGGTTTGAATCAGACCCGACCGCAACTCGGTCACTTCTTCGATGCCCATCCCGATCGTGCGTGCAGCATAAGACCCGTCTGCGCGTTTGGTGACACCGGGCAGGCGCACGTGGTCAACGCGACGGGGAAAGGTAAACCGTCCGGCCACGGGTGATCCCGTCAGGATCAGCGCGGATGCGCTTTGGTCCGCCTGCGTGATCGCGGCCGCCAAAGCCCGAGACCGGCGAAGATGGCCCAGCCCGAACGTGTCGTGACTGTAAAACAGGATACGCGGTGCGCGGCCCGGTTTGGAATTGGTTTTGCCTAGGCTCATAGTGTTGCCTGTCTTCTTGATCCCGGTTCGAAATCCGCGCGTTTGCAAGCGTTACTGTATATATCCCCGTCACGCTTGCCAAAGGAGGAATTGCTCTTCCGCAAATGTTCCAAGCATTGCGATTTGGCAACAGCATATTGACGGTTTCGCGTCATGTCGCACCAAGGCTTGAGAGGGATCGCAAAAGAACCGGTGAACTGGCAAAGGCGCAGGGCCTACAGATCCCGTTCATATTCAATTTTCGCCAGATTGAAAACATCCGGAATCGGGCAGTGCGCCAAGAACACGCCCGGACACGATATTGAGCAGGGCGCGCCCGAGTGTTTGAACTGCCTGAAACCCTTCTGTAATCTGACCGCTATCGGAAAAACTGGATGTAAAACCCCATGAAACATACCTTTCTGGCCGCAACACTTCTGGCTTTGTGGGCTTTTGTACTGGCGCTTCCGGTCAGCGTTTCAGCGCAAACATCCTTGATTCCGGGATACAACGCGGACAGTTCGTCTGCGTCCTCGCCGGAAAGCGATTTGGCTGCCGCAATTCGCGCCGCCAGCGAAGCCGGGGCCAGTGTGATCGTCATCGACAGCGCCGGGCAGGTTGTGACAACAGCCGGCGGCACGGATGCGGGCACGAATGATGCGGCGGGCGATTCGAACAATCCCATGGGTGAGGGATCGCAGCTGATGAAGGCGCAGGAGAGGTTCTCGAAATTCCGTGAGTCCATGCAATCACGGCTTGAGGCGCTGCCGTATTCGGTGTTCGAAGTGAAGTATATCCTGCGCCAGACCAGTCCGGACGGTCGCATTCAGACCTATGTGGAAGTTCTGGGCTGGAACATCCTGTTCCTGTTGTTGGGCCGCTGGCTGTCTATCGAGATATACGGGAAACGCATCGCGCGCCGCTGGGTCGTGGCGCGGATCAAGGATGAACCGCAGGGTTACCGAGAAAAGATGCCCTTCCTTCTGTTCCGGTTCCTGATGGGGATCGGAGCGACGATATTTGCCATGCTCATGGCCCTGATCGTCGGATATCTGTTTTTTGGCGAAGCGGACGATATCTCGATCCAGTTCACGGTCACGGCGATCTTCACGGCGTTCTTCCTGTCGCGCACGGTGTCCGATCTTTGGCGGATGGTATTGTCACCTTACCTGAGTCAATACCGGCTGCCACCGTTCTCGGACCGGGACGCCAAGCGGCTGTATCTGTGGGCTTCGGCACTCGCGACCTATGACATCACGGTTGTTCTGTTTTCGACCTGGGTTGCGGATTTCGGGCTGAACTACAACGTCTACGCCATGGTCTATGGCTGCCTGACAATGGTGGGCGCTTTCGGCAATATTCTGATGATCCTGTTCAATGCCCGGGCCATTTCAAATGCAATCCGGGGCGGCAGAGCGCCGGATCAGGTCTCGTGGTTGTTGCGGTTCGTATCCTTCGGCTGGGCACCTGCACTGATCGTCTATGTCGTGTTCAGCTGGTTCCGTCTGGCGGTTGATCTTGCACTGGAGAACCCAACGCCGCTGCCGCTGATCGCAAGCAGCTATATGATCTTCATGTCCGTCGTCGTTGCCTATGGTGCGATGAACTACGTGCTGGAGCGGTATTTTGACCGTTCGCGCAAGATCAACGAGATAAACGAAGAAACCGCCGCTGCCGAAGCGGATGCCGAGCCCGTGGAAACGCCCGAGGCAGAACAGCGCAAACAGTATCTTCTGACCTATGAGGATCTGGCGCGCCGGGTGGCCGGAATTCTGGCCTTTGTGATTGGTGTCTACGCCCTTGTGGTGATTTGGTATCCCGATGCGGACTGGAGCGAGGACCTGCCAGTTGCACGCGTGCTGGATGTAATGGTCATCATTTTCATCGGCTACATCCTGTTTCATTTCTTTCGCATCTGGATCGACAGCAAGATAGCGGAAGAAGTCGATGATGGCACCGAGGCCGAACTGGGCGATGAGGGCGGGGAAGGCGGGCAAAGCCGGCTGGCGACGCTGCTGCCATTGTTCCGCGGCGCAATTCTGGCCGTTGTGGTCGTGACCATCATGCTGATCGTTCTCATGGAACTTGGTATCAATGTCAGCCCGCTGTTTGCCGGTGCCGGTGTGGTTGGTCTGGCTGTCGGTTTCGGATCTCAAACACTGGTGCGGGACATCTTTTCCGGGGCGTTTTTCCTGATGGATGATGCCTTTCGGAAGGGTGAGTACATCGATATCGGAGACGTCAAGGGAACGGTCGAGAAAATCTCGGTCCGGTCCTTCCAGCTGCGTCACCATCTTGGCGCGCTGAACACGATTCCTTTTGGCGAAATCAAGGTTCTGACGAACTATTCCCGTGACTGGGTGATCATGAAACTGCCGCTGCGCGTGACCTATGACACTGACGTGGAAAAGGTGCGAAAGCTGATCAAGAAGCTGGGGCAGGAGTTGCTGAGCGATCCTGTGATCGGCGAAAACTTCATACAGCCGCTGAAGTCCCAAGGCGTGATCGAGATGCAGGATTCAGCGATGATCATCCGGGTCAAGTTCATGACCAAACCGGGCGATCAGTGGTTGGTGCGCAAGAAGGTCTATCAGGAAATTCGCGAATTGTTCGCGCGGGAAGGCATCAAATTCGCGCATCGCGAAGTCACCGTGAGGTTGGCGGACGGCAAAGAGGCCGATGACTTGACGCCGAAACAGCGTGAGGCGGTAACAGGCGCGGTGCAGGCGGCGATCGATGAGGATTACCTGGACGATATCGGCCCTGGGGGCGATGATCGATAGGGGCGCTCCCGTCGCTTTGGACTGCGTCTCTTACGAGACGCCACCCAATGCGTTGGGCCCGGCCGCGCGTCTCGCGCGGCGGATGGTCAGTAGGCGTCGAGTGGCCAGACAGGTTCCGAACTGCCCAGTTTCGACGCAGGCAAATCCCAGCGCATCGTCGCTTCGCCGACCCTCAGCGCAGGGTTGAGGCGATGGCCCGGCCCCCAGCCGGACGCCTCCGTCGCCGTGCCGTAATCCGTTGTTGCCGGGGTGATGGGCGCGGATTGTGCTTCGTCTTTGCCGAGCACGGCCAGAAGTTCGGCGGTGCGCGCCAGAGAGAGATGCGCGTGCATGATGGAATTGCCTGATGCGGCCTCGGCCAGTGCGGACAGGACGGCAGCCGCCATCAGATAGCCGGTCGCGTGGTCCAGAGCTTGAACCGGCAACGGGGTCGGCTTGTCCGCGTTCGCCCACCCCATCCCGGCATGGGCGATACCCGCGCTCATCTGGACAAGGCTGTCAAACCCGCGCCGGGTCGACCATGGACCTTGCCAGCCATAGGCATCCAGCGTGACTTCGATCCGGTTCGGAGCCAGCTCGTCACGTTTGGCCCGGGTCAGACCCAGTGCCTCCAGCGCGCCGGGTCGATACCCGTGTACGAACACATCCGCCTGAGCCAGCAACCCATGCAATCGTTCAAGGCCGGTTTCGGATTTTAGGTCAAGATAGGCGCAGCGCTTTCCCAGCGATATGTCGGGGATCACCCCGGGTTCATCCCAGCCAGGTGGGTCGATGCGCAAGACCTCGGCTCCGAACCCTGCAAGCGTTCGGGTAGAAACCGGGCCGGCCAGAACGCGCGTCAGATCCAGCACCCGTAACCCGGCCAGAGGCCGATCAGCGGTGGCCCGAGGTCTGTCGCGCAGATTGACATAGCGCGGTCCCTGCCATCCGATCAAAGGGTCGCGCGACACGGCGCGGCCTTGTGGGTGATCAAGCCATTCCGTCCGGCTGCGCATGGCAGCGGCCACCCCACCTTCGGCAACAACCGCCGTTTCCAGATCCGATATTGCCCAAGACCTGACGGCTTTTGCCACGGCTTCACGCTCTGGCTGGGTGGCAAGGACTTTCAACGCGGCAGAGCGATGGCGGGGCAGGTTTGTGTGCAGCCTGATCCAGCCATCCGCGGCTTTGTAGTCGCCCGCGACCGCATCCCACAAACTGGGCATGTCCCAACCTTGCGGTTTGAAGGAATAGCCGAACCACAGAGATGCCAGCCGATGATCGATCGAGACTTCGGGTGCCTTCGTGGACAGGCTGATCGCCTGGATCAGCCGGGCCATTTCCCGCCCCACGGCTGCGAAACTGGCGGTGGCCAGTTCGGAAACGGCAAAGGCGCTTGGCAGCATACCGGCACCGACCATGTGATAGCTGCCGGCAGCGGGAAGCGTCGCCAGCAGACTCATTGCTGATAGGGGTCGAGACTGTCGCGCAGCCCGTCACCAAGGAAGTTGAACGCCAATACCACGACAATGATCGGCAGCATCGGGATTGCCGTCCAGGGATAGATCTCGATCGACGCGAGGTTCTGCGCGTCATTCAGCATCACGCCCCAACTGACTGCGGGTGCGCGCAGGCCGAGGCCAAGAAAACTGAGCGCCGTTTCCCCCAGGATCATGGCAGGGATCGACAATGTGGCCGATGCAATCAGGTGCGACATGAAGTTGGGCAGCAGGTGCTTGCGGATCACGCGGCCAGAACTTGCCCCCATCATCTCGGCGGCTCTGACATATTCCTCTTCCCGCAATGACAGGAACTTCGCCCGAACCGAGCGCGCCAAACCCGGCCAGTCGAGGATGCCCAGAATGATCGAAATGATGAAGAACACCGCGACCGGGCTCCAGTTCGAAGGCACGGCGGCGGAAAGGGCCAGCCACAGCGGCAGTTCCGGCAACGAACGCAGGATTTCGATGACGCGGTTGATGGTCCAGTCGATACGCCCGCCGAAATAGCCGGCCATCGAACCGAACAGGATGCCAAGAAAGAAGGACACCGAGATACCGATCAGACCCACCGTCAAAGACAGCTGCGCGCCATAGAGAATTCGGCTGAAGATGTCTCGGCCCAGACGGTCGGATCCCCACAGGAACAGCGTTGTCCCCTCTGGCGGGCAGAACAGATGCGTGTCCGACGGTATGAAACCGGCCAGATTGTATTCAGAGCCTTCGCAGAAGAACCGGATCGGGCGCGGGTCTTCCGTGTCGGGGACAAACTTCCATTGGAAGGTTTCAAGGTCCGCCTCGGCGACGATCGGATAGACATGTGGGCCGATAAACTCACCCTCGTGAAACCAGTTTACCGATTGTGGTGGCGCGTACAGGTGCTCTCCGTTTCGGTCATTTGGCCCATAAGGCGCAATAAACCCGGCAAAGGGCAGCATTAGATAACAAAACAGCAGGAAGATGCCCGAGATCAGGCCCAGCTTGTGGGTTTTGAACTTGCGCCAGACCAGAACCCAGTTGGGGGCATCCAGATCGGCGCGTTCCAGCTGCTGAATCGAGGCCTGCGGATCAAACGGCGCATCATCGACATAGCGATTGTCAGGACGATCAGTCATGCCTCGCGCCCCTCATACCGAATGCGCGGATCCAGCATCACCAGCAGGATATCAGAAATCATCGTGCCGATAAGCGTCAGCAGGGCGACGAACATCAGGATGAACGCTGACAGGAACTGATCCTGCGTCTTCAAGGCAGTCAGCAGTGTAGGGCCAATGGTTTGCAGGCCCAGAACGACCGATACCAGAACCGAGCCGGACACCATCGACGGCAGCAGGTTGCCGATATCGGCGACAAAGGGGTTGAAGGCCACCCGCAGGGGATACTTGGTCAGCATCCGTGACGGGGCCATGCCCTTTGCAATGGCGGTTTCCACATAGGGTTTGCCGAGTTCGTCCAGCATGTTCGCGCGCAGACGCTGCATCATCGCCGATGCGCCTGAAGTGCCGATGACGAAGGTCGGTACGATCAGGTGGATGAGGATGGATTTCAGTTTCTCCCAACTCATCGGCTGGCCTTCGAAACTGGGATCCATCAAGCCCCCGATCGGCAGGTTGAAATACTGGTGGCCATAATAGAACAGGATCAGCGCAAGCAAAAAGTTCGGCGTTGCCAGCCCCAGATACCCCACGAAGGCCGAGGTATAGTCGATCCATGTCCGGGACCGCGCGGCGGCGATAACGCCCAGCGGCAACGCGACGGCATAGACAAACAGGATCGCAGCCAGATTGACCACAACCGTCAACCAAAGCGTGTCGCCGACGATTTCGGAAACGGGACGGTCAAATTCAAAGGACCACCCGTAATTGCCCTGGATCAACCCCGAAAACCCGTGCGGTCCGGGCCAGAATCCCATCCAGATCAGGTATTGTTCCCACATCGGACGGTCCAGAGCGTATTCAGCGCGCAGGAACTCTGCCTTTGCGACACCTGCCGACTGGCCCGAGGCCTGAAGTTCAGCGATCTGGTTGCTCAGATAGTCGCCGGGCGGAAGGTTGATGATTACAAAAACCAGAACCGAGACCACCAACAAAGTCAGCAGCATCGTGAAAAAGCGATACACCACGTAGCGCAGCATGATCATTTAGCTGCTCCTGCTCAATCGGCGAAAAAGAACTCTTCCGGGCGGTGAATGCCGAAATGTGCACCGGGTTCCCAGGCCCACATAGCCTGTTCCGGAACATTTCGCAGGCGGTTTGACACCACAATGGGCTGGGGGGCGCCGTTCAGGATGCCGATGGCATAGACCTGATCGGCATGGATTTTCAACATCTCGGTCCAGACAGCCGCGCGTTCTTCATCGGTCGTGGCGATTTGCCATTCATGCGCCAATTCCATCAGGCGCTGCGCCTCTGGCATGTCGGGGGCTTCACCCGCTTCGCCACCGGTCTGATAGTGCTGCCCCCATTTTGGCCAGGCCAGGAACACCTGATCTGTCGGAGCGAGATAAGCCGGGGACGTATGCGCCTGCGGAATACCATCATCCCAACCGAACCAGACGGACGCCATCGAATTGCCCGCGAACACACGGTTGCGTAGGATGTCCCTGTCCAGCGGGCGCATGACCAGTTTGACACCGATTTCACGCCAGGTATCGGTTACGATCTGAAGCGCGTTTTCGACTTCCTGCCGCTCACCTGCGGTTTCGATTACCAGCTCCATTGGGCGACCGTCAGGCAACAGGCGAATGCCGTTCTTGTCGCGCTGATCCAGACCAGCCTCATCCAAAAGCGCATTGGCCTGATCAACATCGTATTGCGCCCAGGCCGCAGCGTTTTCTTCACTGTAGAAGGGCGAGGCGGGAAGAACCGAGTTCGCGGCGGGGTGTGCGAGTTTGAAGTAAAGCGCCTGGTTGATGGTCTGCCGGTCGATGGCCAGCGACAAGGCGCGCCGCACGCGAACGTCCCTCAGTACATCGCGCCAGACATCATCCGAAAAGTTCAGGTTCGGGTAGATCGCGATCTGCGAGGCCACGCCGGTTTTCCACAACAGCGTTTTGTATCCGCCTTGTGCTTCGCCTTTCTTGAGGATCGACGCGTCTCGGAAGGCAAGGCCACGGCCTTGCAGGTCGCTTTCACCGGCGTTGGTCTTGGCGGCAACAAGACCGGGGGCGACGATCTCCATCTCGACCACGTCAATATAGGGAAGTTGCACCCCCTTGCTGTCGATCCGGTGATAATAGGGGTTGCGCACAAAGTTGTGACGGATTTTCTTGCCCGAACTGGCGTTCAGCCATGGCTGCAACGTGGGAAGTTCGTGGTTGTCGAACTTGTAAAGATTATCCAGCTTGTTGTGCAGCGCCGCCCAGCTTTTGACCCGGGCATCTTCAACCTGAAAGGCAAGCTCTTCCGCGTCCGCGTATTTCTCGTGATACTGTTTCAGAAACGCGGCCGGCCGGTAAATAAACGGCGGTCGTGCTTGTGCCAGAGATTGCAGGAAGTTCGGGTTCGGGTCGTCCCATTCGAAGATCACGGTGGTCTCATCGGGAAACGTGACCGTGGGCAATTTACCTTCGACGATCAGAAAATCGGGTGGGCCTGACGGGCTGAGCAACTCGTTGCTGGCGACGTCTTCCCACCAATAGCGGAAGTCTTCCGAGGTAAAGGGTGAGCCGTCCGACCACTTGTGCCCTTCGCGCAGTTTCAGGGTAAATTTGCGATTGCCCTCGTTTTCATACGAGGCCAGCAGGTCGGGTACCAATTCGTAATCTTGGTTGAACCCAACCAACCTTGCATAGCCATAGACAACCATCTGCCGGATATCTTTGGATCGCGTGACCATAGTGCGCAGAGTGCCACCCGGTTTCCCGAATTCTCTTCCTTTTGCGGCCAGATCCACAATCAGAGGGTCCTTGGGCAAACGCCCCTGCACTGGCGGAAGATTGCCGCTTTCAACCTCGGCGCTCCAGAAGGCGCTTTCCTGAGGTGTTGGGATTGTATCTGCCGCCGCGGGCAGGATCCCTGAAAACGCCAGCATAGCAGCCAGCAGCAGAGGGCGAATGGTATTAAACATGGCAACGTACCTTATGGCCCGGTTCCAATTCCACCAGTGAGGGTATCACGGTGTCCGAGAAACGAAAGGCTTCATCCCAACTGTCCGGCGCGCCGGCACCCAGAGAAACCAATTGAAGGTCAATCGGGCGATTGATGTCGGGTTCGGGTTGAGCGGCAATCAGCGCCTTGGTGTATGGATGGCGCGGATTGTAGAAAAGAGTTTCGGGCGGTGCCTGTTCGACGATCAGACCCCGCCTCATGACGGCAACTTCGTCAGCGATCCGTGCGACAACGGCCAGATCATGTGAGATGAACAGGTAGGACAGGTTCAGGCTGTCTTGCAGGTTTTCCAGCAAGGTCAGGATTTGTTCCTGAACAGACACATCCAATGCCGAGGTCGGTTCGTCGCACACGATCAACTGCGGGTCCAGCATCATGGCGCGTGCCACGGAAAGGCGCTGTCGCTGCCCACCGGAAAACGCGTGCGGATAGCGTTTGAGCATATCACCCGTCAGGCCGACGCGCTGCAACATCTCGGCGGCCTTGTCACGCTGTTCGGCTGTTGTGCCGATGCGGTGGATTTCCAGCGGTTCGGTCATGGCGTCCTGGATGCGCATCCGGGGGCTGAGCGAACTGTAAGGGTCCTGAAAAACCATCTGTGCCTTGCGCTGAAACGCTGTGCGCTGGGCTCGGGTCATGTTGTGCACCGTGATCGGGTCGGCATCGGGGGCGGTACGAAACAGGACTTCACCACCGGGGTCGGGCAATTCAGCCCCCAGGGCGATGCGGGCCGCCGTTGTCTTTCCCGATCCGCTTTCACCGACAATTGCCAAAGTCTTGCCGCGCGCCAGGTTCAGGTCGACTCCTCGGCAGGCATAGATTGCTTTGTCAGACTGCCATCCTTTGCTGGACCGCATGGTGTAGGTCTTGGACACATCCTTCATCTGAAGGATCAGATCCGTGTCGGGCATCGGTATACCCACCGCATCCTGGTCCGGTATTTCCGGCGCGGCATCAAAAAGCTGCTTGGTATACGGGTGTGCGGGCGCGGTCAGGATCGGGGCGGCAGGGCCGGCCTCCATGATACGTCCCTTGTGCATGACGACGACCTGCTCGGCCATGTTGGCGACGACACCCAGATCATGAGTCACCAGAATGAGCGCCATGCCGGTTTCACGCTGCAATTCCTTGATCAGGCCCAGAACCTGCGCCTGCGTGGTCACATCCAGTGCGGTGGTCGGTTCGTCCGCGATCAGCAATTCTGGTTTTGACACCATGGCCATGGCGATCATGGCACGTTGGCGCATACCGCCGGACAACTCGAAAGGGTAGGAGTCATAGGCGCGCTGTGGATCAGGGAACCCGACGCGTTCGAATTGCGTCAGGACCTTTTTGCGTGCCGCGGACTCGGACAGCCCACGATGTAGCCACAAAACCTCGCTGACCTGATTGCCAATCTTGTGCAGCGGGGACAGCGATCTCATGGGCTCCTGAAAGATCATTGAAACCCGATTGCCGCGGATGTCGCGCAGCTCACGTTCGGAAACCGTGGTGAGCTCGCACATGCCCTTGGAATCGTTCAGGGTAATCGTGCCGCTTCGAATCTGCGCCGTGCGGGGCAGGATACGTAAGGCTGCGCGGCATGTGATTGTTTTTCCCGATCCCGATTCTCCGACAAGGGCAAGCGTCTGTCCGGCTTGGACATCGAAGTTCACATCCGTGACCACGGAATTGCCCGTACCAAAGCCGATGCTGAGGTCTCTTACGGACAACAACGCGCTCATGCGGGTTTTCCACCCGTTTGACCGTTCGATGACATCGGTTACTTCAACTCCCCGTGATTTTTTGTTCAGTGTCGCGCGGTTCCGCCCGTCTAGTCAAACCCGTTCTTGGGCCGAAATGTCGCGAAATCGTGAAACTACGGGCTTCGTCGCTACACAAAGTCTTGAGATTTTGCCATCAAGGACGGCATCGGGCGCATTTATGCTCTCGAATGGTATCAAGGAGATATTTTCCGGTGTCCGAGAATCAAAGCCGTCTGGATCTGTTCATCGATCGCATGGTGTCACAGCGCGCTTGTCTGGATTACGCAATCCGGCAAACTGCGGGCATGACAGGTCCGGTGTTCGAATTGGGTTTGGGCAACGGGCGTACGTATCACCATCTTGTGCAGCACATGGATGGCCGCCCGGTCTATGTGTTCGAACGCGCGGTGGCTTCGCACCCCGACTCGACCCCGCCCGAAGATCACGTGATTCTGGGCGATGTGCGGGATACCCTGCCTGCATCGGTTGAGCGGTTCGGCGCGTCAGCCAGCCTGATCCACGCGGATCTTGGTGGGCACAATCGCGAAAAGAATGACAAATTCGCGCGGTTTGTATCTCCGCTCATCGAGCCTTTGCTTGCTCCGGGCGGGCTGATGGTCTCAAGTGATCGGATGTATTTCGAAGGGCTGACCGAGATGCCGTTGCCCGAAGGCGCCGTCGAAGGGCGCTGTTTCATATATCGCCGCTGACCGAAAAGGAGTAACGGCATGATTTTTTACGATTGCTCCACTGCTCCAAACCCCCGTCGTGCGCGGATGTTCATTGCCGAAAAAGGATTGGATATCGAAACGCATGAGGTCTCGATTGCGAAAGGTGAACAATTGAGCGAAGCCTTTCGCGCCGTGAACCCACGGGCCACGATCCCGGTTCTGGTAACGGATGACGGAACCGTTCTGACAGAAAATCTGGGCATTGCGGCATTTCTGGAGGCACGGTTTCCCGAACCGCCTTTGATGGGCCGAACCCCCGAGGAAAAAGGATTGGTTCTGATGTGGAACGCGATCGTCGAACATCAGGGCGGGGCACCGATTGCCGAGGCTCTGCGCAATGGACATCCTGCCTTCAAGGATCGCGCCATTCCAGGCCCTTCCAATCATGCGCAGATTCCCGAACTTGCACAGCGCGGGCGCGAGCGTGTGGCATCCTTCTTTGAAATGCTGGAATCACGTCTGACGGAAAGCCCTTTTGTGGCCAGTGACGTGTTTTCCCTGGCGGATATCTCGGCTTTCGTTTTTGTCGATTTCGCCCGCGTCATCAAGATGCGTATCCCGGAAGACAACGCGGCCACCCTGGCGTGGTTTCAAGCTATCCAATCTCGTCCAAGCGCAAGTCTGTAAACCAGCCGAACCGTGCCGGGTTGCGTTGTGACCAGCACTGTACAGAAATGTCTAGACAGATGTGAACAGTGCCACTAGCGTCTCCTCAGATTCTGTTCAGGGGAGGTCGGGATGAAATCCCAATATCGCGTCGTGGTCATCGGAGGAGGCGTTGTCGGGGCCTCGGTTCTGTATCACCTGGCCAAGTTTGGCTGGTCGGATGTCGTCATGTTGGAGCGGCGGCGGCTGGCGTCTGGGTCGTCCTGGCACGCAGCGGGGGGCATTCATGCTTTGAATGCCGATCCGAACATGGCGTCTTTGCAGGCCTATACCATTGATCTGCTCAGCGAGATCGAGAAGGAATCAGGCCAGAATATCGGCCTGCATATGACCGGCGGTCTAACGCTGGCGGGAACCCCCGAACGGTGGGAGTGGTTGCAGGCCAATTACCGCATCTTCCAGTCCATCGGCATTGACGATTGTGAATTGCTGAGCCCGGAAGAGGCGCAGAAACGCTGCCCGATCATGTCCACCGATGGCATTCTGGGCGCGATGTGGGCCGACCGAGAGGGGTATATCGACACCACCGGCACCGTGCAGGCCTATGCCACCGCCGCAAAAAAGCGCGGGGCGGAATACTATGAGGAAACCAAGGTCGAGGAACTGATCCAGACCGCCGATGGCTGGCAAGTGGTGACCGACCGGGGCACGATCACCTGCGAACATGTGGTCAATGCCGCCGGCCTGTGGGCCAAGCAGGTGGGGCGCATGGCAGGGGTCGAACTGCCGGTCTCGCCGCTGAAACACCACTATCTGATCACCGACACGGTGCCCGAGGTCGCTGCGGCCGATTTCGAGATGCCGATGACCGTGGATCTGGAAGGCTTCACCTACATGCGGCAGGACCAGAAGGGCGTTCTGGTCGGCATCTACGAGGTCGATCACGAACACTGGGCCATGGACGGCGCGCCGTGGAATTATGGCGAGGAGCTGTTCAAGGAGCAGCTGGACCGTATCGAAAACGAACTGACGCTGGGCTTCGAACGCTATCCGGCGATCCAGAATGTGGGCATCAAGACATGGGTGAACGGCGCGTTCACCTTCTCGCCCGACGGCAACCCTCTGGTCGGTCCGGTCCCGGGCAAGCGCGGCTATTGGACCGCCTGCGCGGTGATGGCCGGGTTCCTGCAGGGGGGCGGTGTCGGCAAGACACTGGCCGAATGGATGATCCATGGCGAGCCCGAGGCCGACGCCTGGCCGATGGACGTGGCGCGCTATGGCGACTTTGCCCAGAACAAGCGCTATATCCGCGAGACGACGGGGCAGTTCTATTCCCGCCGCTTCGTGATGACCTATCCGAACGAGCAACTGCCCGCCGGGCGGCCGCTGAAAATGGCACCGGCGCATGATGCGATGACCGAGGCAGGGTGCAAATGGGGCGTCAGCTGGGATCTTGAAGTACCGCTTTATTTCGCGCCGAAAGGGTTCGAGGAAACGCCGACGCTCAAGCGTTCGAACGCGCATGACATCGTGGCCGAGGAATGCAATGTGATCCGCGAAGGTGCGGGCTTGCTGGATATTTCGGGCTTTTCTCGGTTCGAGGTTTCCGGTCCGAACGCAGAAGCCTGGCTGGATATGGTAATGGCCTCCAAGCTCCCCGGCCCGGGTCGTGCGAAACTGGCCCCGATGTTGGGTGAGGATGGGCGGCTGAAGGGCGATCTGACGGTGCTGAACTGGGGCGACGGGACCTGGTGGATCATGGGCAGCTATTACCTGCGGGCCTGGCATATGCGCTGGTTCGACGATCACATGATGGATGGCGTCAATATCCGTGATTTGGGCGAGGAATATTGCGGCTTTGCCGTGGTCGGGCCGAAGTCACAGGCGGTTGTGGAAAAACTGGCGGAACAGGATATCTCGGGCTTGAAGTTCATGGGGTGCGGCGATTTCGATATCGGCCTCGTGCGCGCCCGCGTCGCCCGCATGTCGGTGACCGGAGAAAAAGGGTACGAGATCAACTGCCGCTATGGCGACCATATCAAGCTGCGCCGCATCCTGTTGGAAGCAGGGGCCGAGGAAGGCATCCGCGAATGCGGCTTCAACGCGATGCTGTCAACACGGCTTGAAAAAAGCTTTGGCATCTGGTCGGCGGAATTCACGCAAGCCTATACACCGGGCATGACCGGAATGGATCGCTGGATCGACTGGGACAAGGACTTTGTTGGAAAGGCGGGCGCGCTTGCCGAACGTGACGGCAACGGCCCCGCGCAAATTCAGGCGACACTGGAAATTGATGCTCTGGACGCAGATGCCAGCGGATACGAGCCGGTATGGGCCAATGGCGAACGCGTTGGGTTTGTAACCTCGGGTGGCTACGGGCACTATACCGGCAAGTCACTGGCAATGGCCCTGATCGATCGGGACAAGGCGGAACCGGGCACGGAACTGTCCGTCCACGTGGTGGGCGTTGAACGTCCGGCGCGCGTGATTGCGCCGTCACCTTATGACCCCGAAGGCAAAGCGATGCGAGGCTGATCATGACTGCTGCAGAGCGCGGACGCCGACGGCGGGGGCGGGGGGCGGAAGCCGCCCCGCAGCCCAGTCGCGATGTGAACTATCGCCAGCTCAGGAACCCTTTCCCACAGATGGAAGTGTTCCCGGCCGATCAAATCGCGGATATGCATGACACCGCCTTGCGGACACTGGAAGAGTTGGGGGTAAAGACCCTGCTTCCCGAGGCGCGGAAACTGTTTAAACAGGGCGGCGCGCGGGTGGATGAAGACACTGAGATGGTGTTTATCGGGCGCGAGATGGTTGAAGCCGCAGTCGCGTCAGCGCCCAAATCCATCGCCTGTCGCGCCGGCTCGCGGCGTCGCGATTTTACGCTCGAACTGGGCTCGCTGGTGTTTCAACCCGGAGCCGGCGCGCCGAACGCAACCGACCTTGAACGTGGTCGGCGCCCGGCGACGGGTCAGGATTATCTGGAGTTTCTGAAGCTCACCCATCATTTCGACGTGTTCCAGATGATCTCGCCGCAGGTCGAGCCGCAGGATGTGCCGACCCATCTGCGCCATTACTTCACGACTCGGGCCCAGATGGAACTGACGGACAAGTTTCCGTTCTTCTTTTCGCGTGGAACCCCGCAAGTGATGGACTGCTTTGAGATGCTGACCACGGCACGCGGTCTTTCGGATGATGCGTTCCGGGGCCATGCGCATTGCTATACGATCATCAACACTAACAGCCCGCGCACATTGGATATCCCCATGGCACAAGGTCTGATCGACTTTGCCCGCCACGGTCAGATGTCGATCATCACACCCTTTACCCTGATGGGCGCGATGGCACCGATCACCGTGGCCGGGGCGATCACCTTGTCCCATGCCGAGGCCCTTGCCGCGCTGACTTTGACCCAACTTGCCAATCCTGGTGCTCCGGTCTGCTATGGCACGTTCACCAGTAACGTGGACATGAAGTCCGGCGCGCCCGCCTTTGGGACACCGTCGCACTTTCAGGCATCACTGGCTGCGGGCCAACTGGCGCGGCATCTTGGTTTGCCCTGGCGGTCGGCTGCCGGATCGGCGTCAAACACCAACGACGTGCAGGCCGCAAACGAGAACCAGTTTGGCCTTTGGGGATGCCTTATGGCCGGCGCAACGGTGATCATCCACTCCGCAGGCTGGTTGGAAGGCGGGTTGACGGTTTCCTTCGAAAAGCTGGTCTGCGATGCAGAAGTGCTGAACATGGTCGCCGAACTGTGCGCGGGCGCGCAGGCAGGGCCGTCCGAGATCGGGTTTGAAACTGCATTGAGTGAGGTTGAACCCAGTGGCCACTTCTTTGCATCAAGCCAGACGATGGAGCGCTATAATACTGAGTTCTATCAACCGCATGTCCATGACTACGCCAATTTCGGCACCTGGGCCGAACGCGGGTCGGTGGACGCGAACCATCGGGCAACGGATGTTTGGAAAGGCATTTTGAACGACTTCCGGGCGCCCGCTGTCGACAATGATCGGACAGGTGATTTACATGAGTTCATTGCCCGTCGTACCGCCGAGGGCGGTGCCCCACCGGAGAGTTGAATGAGCCCGAAACCGATCCTTCATCGCGATGACCCCGAGGCCGAACCATTGATCGGCAACATCAAGGTCACGCGCGACGACTGGCTGAACGTGGCGATGGATGTGCTGATTTCGGACGGGGTGGACCAGATCAAGGTCCTGAACCTGGCCGAACGGATGGCAGTATCGCGGTCGTCGTTCTATTGGTACTTCAAATCCCGGCAAGAGTTGCTGGATGCATTGCTGGCGCGCTGGCAGGCCACCAACACCGCCGCCTTGGTCGCGCAGGCCGAAGCACCAGCCGAGACGATAACGGCGGCCGTCTGCAACGTTCATCGGTGCGTGGTGAACACCGATCTGTTCGATACTGCGCTGGATTTTGCCGTACGTGACTGGGCGCGAAAATCAGGCAAGGTGCGGCGTATTCTGGACCAGTCGGACGCCCGCAGGCTGGAAGCGCTGCACGCCATGTTCGCCCGCTACGGCTATTCCGAGATCGAAGCCGAAACCCGGGCGCGCGTGCTGTATTACATGCAGATCGGTTATGATCTGGCGCAATTGAATGAACCTATCGAAATGCGGCTGTCGATGGTGCCGCATTACCTCTACGCTTTCACAGGCGTCGAGCCGAAACCCGAGGAAGTTGAAGAATTCAGCGCGTATTCCCTGCGCTTTTGGAAAGGAAACCAGACATGAGCCAACCAGACGCAATCATCATCGGAACCGGCGTGATCGGCGCGGCCATTGCGTTCGAGATGTCCAAGGCGGGATGGAAAACCCTGTCGTTGGACCGGAATTCTCAGGTCGGGCACGGTTCTACCGCGGGGTCCTGCGCGATTATCCGGATGCATTATTCTACATTTGATGGAACCGCGTTTGCCTGGGAAGGCTACCACTACTGGCGCGACTGGGCCGCGTATCTTGGCTTGCCGGAAGACGCCAACCTTGCGCAGTTCCGCGAAACCGGCTGTCTGGTCATGAAAACCGAGGCGAACGGGATGCTGGAGAAGCACATGCGCAATTCGTCCGAGCTGGATTGCCCGTTCGAGGAATGGTCAGATGAAAAAGTGCTGGAACGCTTGCCGGTCTATTCGCTGGACAGCTTTGCCCCCGCGCGCCGTATGGACGATCCTGAATTCGGCCAACCCAACGGGCGCAGAATGACGGGCGGTGTGTACTGGCCTCAGGCGGGTTATGTCACCGACCCGGCCCTGTCGGCCCAGAACCTGATGGATGCCGCGAAGCTGCATGGGGCAGAGGTGCGCACCGGCGCTGAAGTCACGGAAATCCTGACCGAGGGCGGGCGCGTTTCCGGCGTCAAGCTGGCTTCGGGCGAGGAAATCCACGCCAAGGTTGTGGTCAATGTGGCAGGACCTGGTTCGTCCATCATCAACAAGATGGCCGGCGTTCTGGACGATATGACCATCAAAACCCGGCCCTTGCGGCAAGAGGTCGTGCACGTTCCAGCCCCTGAAGGGTTCGATTTTGAACACGACGGAACCATCGTTTCGGACAGTGACATTGCCTGCTATTGCCGGCCGGAACACGGCAATCACATCCTTGTCGGATCTGAGGATCCGGAATGTGATCCGCATCAGTGGTGCGAGGACGATGTGAACTACAATCGTGAATTCACCGATCAATGGACCACGCAGGCCATGCGGTATGCGCAGCGTGTGCCCAGCCTTGGTATTCCATCGAAAACGCGGGGCGTGGTTGACCTGTATGATGCGTCTACCGACTGGATTCCGATCTATGACAAATCCAGCCTGCCGGGGTTCTACATGGCCTGTGGGTCAAGCGGAAACCAGTACAAGAATGCGCCGATTGCGGGCAAGATGATGGCGTCACTGATCGATTACTGTGAAGGTGGCGCCGATCACGACGCGAAACCGTTGCAGTTCGAATTGCCATATATCAAGCGGACAATCGACGTGGGCTTCTACTCGCGCAAACGCCCGATCAATGAGGAAAGCAGTTTCTCGGTTCTGGGCTAGTCGCGTTTCGCAAACGGTCTATGTCGTGTGTGGCTGTCAACAAGCCCGGCCCTGACATGACCGACCGAAAGACAACCGTATTGATCCTTGGCAGCGCCCCATCGGCGCTGGAGGCGCGGGCATGGTCGCGCGCGCCTTTCACGCATATCGTCGCCATCAACAACGCGTGGCGCATCCGAGAAGACTGGGATTACCTGATCCACCCCGAAGACTTCCCGGCAGAGCGCCGCCTTGGAAAAGTTTTTGGCACTCAACACATAGTCACTGCCGACGAATACGTCCCAAGACAGAATGACTATGGCGGGTTCGTCTATGCCGGCGGAACGATGGCTTTCACGGCAGGCTATTGGGCTTTGTCAGCCCTGAAGCCGGGTGTTCTGGCTTTTTCCGGTTGCGACATGATGTATTCAGGATCGGGACGAACACATTTTTACGGAAATGGCACTGCGGACCCTTTGCGAGAGGACGTGACACTGCGTTCGCTTGAAGCGAAGGCCGCTCGACTGGGTCTTTTTGCAGCCGCTCAGGGGTGCAGAACCGTACGGTTGTCCAGCGCGCCAAGCCGGCTGGTGTTTCCATCCGTCAACATATCTGACCTGACGGCCGCGCCGCTTCCCGATATTGTAGCCATGCACAGTGTGCAGCGAATGGAAGATGATCTTGGATATTATGTAGCCTCTGGTCGGTATTGGGAAGTTGAACACCGGTTCGACCCTGCTGCGATTGACGCATTGGATCGGATGTGGCTAAGGGCCTATCGGCTTGCCGTATCGGAGAACGCGGCCTGACACCGTTCAGGCGGCGGCGAAAGTAACCCAGGCCCAAACCATCGCAACATAAGTTAGGTTGTGCATCAACTGATCCAAACCTGCAGCGCGCCAAAAAGCGGGTTGCGTTGGCTCAAGTCGTTTTTTGTCTGAATAGCTGGCCTTGATGAAATCGATATTGAAATGGATGAACCATTCCAGCGCCCCGACAATCAGAATAAAAGACAACGGCGCGCCGAACACCAAAAAAACGACGACAGAACCCACAACATGCACAGCGGCATGTTGCGCGCGTCCCAAGTGAAAATACTCACCCCGACCGGAAAGCATCTTCGGTGTCTGGAGGTAGTAGTCAGCGAACATATGCTTGATCAACAAAAGACAAAGCATAAGAAACACTGCGCCAATACTGGCAGTCAAAAGAACCCTCCCGATATCGTTCTGCCGCCAACATTAGGCAATAAAACGGGCACGCGTAAATGAACTAGTTCACATTCGTTCAAGAAATTTTCCAAAAGGGAAAAATTTGCTTATCCTGTCTGGATGATATTTGATTCATGCTGTTGAAATTGCATGCATTGCGTTTAATCCACGTCGAAGGTCAGCAGCAGGGGCAGGTTCCATAGAACGCACAATTTTCCGCTTTATCTGGAAATACTCCAAGCGCGAACAGCTGATCCTGCTGGCCGTGACGGCGACGCTGTTTCCTTTGCTGTACCTCACACTTGAGTTGCCAAAACGAATAATCAATGACGCGATCGGGTCGTCCACCTCTGAGGTGACGATCTGGGGCTATTCCATGTCGCAGACCAGTTTTCTGGTCGTTCTGTGCTTTGCCTTTCTGGCGGCCGTGCTGTGCCACGGCCTGATGAAAATGCGCATCAACACCATGAAGGGCGTGCTGAGTGAACGGATGCTGCGGCGCTTCCGCTATCAGTTGATCAGCCGGGCGCTGCGCTTTCCTCAACCCTATTTCGAGCGTGTCAGCCAAGGTGAAATGGTGTCAATGATCACCGCCGAAAGCGAGCCGATGGGCGGCCTGATGGGCGATGCGATCAGCCAGCCGGTTCTTCAGGCCGGCCAAATGATCACCATACTTTCCTTCCTGTTCCTGCAAAGCGTCTGGTTCGGGCTGGCCGCGGTGGCGCTGATACCCTTGCAGGCCTGGTTGATCCCCAAGCTGCAACGCCAGATCAATCTGCTGAACAAAAAACGCATTCAGGAGGTTCGGGTTCTGGCGGCGCAGATCGGCGAGAACGCAGCGGGCGCGTCCACCCTGCGGACCAATGGCGGCTGGCGTTTTCGCCGGTCGATGATCTCAGAGCAATTGGGACGCCTGTTCGGCATCCGTTTCGAGATCTATCAAAAGAAGTTTTTCATGAAATTCCTGAACAACTTCATCTCGCAGCTTACACCGTTCATGTTCTATCTGGTTGGTGGTCTGTTGGTGCTTCAGGGCTCGGTTTCACTGGGGGCGCTGGTTGCCGCATTGGCTGCGTACAAGGATCTCAGCTCACCTTGGAAGGAACTGCTGACCTATTACAACCAGACCCAGGACATGTCGCTGCGCTGGGATGTGGTTCTTGACCGTTTTGCCCCGGCCGGAATGCATGATGAAACCTTGTTCAAAGGTGAACCTACCGAGTGGCCGCACCTGAACGGCGACATCGTGCTGGATCACGTTTCGGTGCGCGACATGGATGGCAATCAGGTGCTTGATGATCTGGACCTCAGTTTTCCTGCCGGAAAGACAATTGGGATCGCCGCCCCCAGCGAGGAAGATCGACGCGCCATCGGCGAATTGCTGACACGGGAAATACGTCCAAGTGCTGGCCAGGTTCGGATCGGGGATCTGAAACTGGCCGAGGTGCATCAGGCGGTTGTCGCCGCGCGTATCGGGTATGTCACATCACGCCCTGTCATGTTTCAGGGTACGCTGGGCGACAACGTGATGATGCCGATGCGGTTCAAACCGCTGACTGACCCGCCGGACGATCCGGATTTTCTTGAAACTCTGAGGGCGGGCAACAGTGCCGATCCGTTCAGGGCGGAATGGTTGGACCCAACTCTGGCCGGCTTTCAGGACGCCGCAGAACTGCGTGCCTGGTGGTTGCAGTTGATTGATGGAATGGGGTTTGGCGCAGCGCTGTTCCAACGAGGCGCCGAACAGAGTTTCGATGCGGCCGAGCATTGTGAATTGGCAAAGAAACTGATCGAGCTGCGCCCGGTCGTGCAGCAGGCCGTTCGGGAGGCCGGGCTGGAACAACAGGCGCTTGTCTTTGACCGGAACACCTATAACGCGGCCCTGCCTGTGGCTGAAAACCTGCTTTTCGCAACGCCACGTGTTCCTGTGACACAGGCTTTGCTTGCGCAGCAAAAGGTCTTTCTCGGACAGTTGCGTGAACTGGGGCTGGACGAGACATTGATCGCGTTGACACGCGATGTGATCGACATGCTGCGCCAGATCTTCGGGATCGATGGAACCGACCACCCGTTGTTCCAAAAGCTTGGTCTTGATGCAAAAACCTATGAAATTGCAGTGGATCTGGTGGACCAGACCCGCAAAGAAGGTTCGGACGGGCTGGATGACGAACAGCTTGCCAACATGTTGGCGGTGCCATTTGTGATCTCTGCCGAACAGATCGGACCTGCGTTCACGGATGAACTGAAGGATCGCATCCTTGAACTCCGGCACAGCCATTCCGAGAAACTGATGGAGCGTTTGCAAGACGTCTTCGTTCCATTGGATCCGAACGTCTTTGCGCCCGGATTGACGGTCATGGAAAATGCGCTGTTCGGAAAAGTCAGCCAGATTGGCGGTTCCCGTTCGGACGAAGCCCGCAAGGTGATTGTCGATGTGTTGGCTGAAAACGGCGCGCGCCCATTGGTCACAGAGCTGATCTATGATGTGCAGGTTGCTTTGGGCGGTCAGAATCTTCCGGCGGTATTTGCCGAACCCTTGGCCTTTACCCGTGCGACGATCAAGAAACCTGACATCCTGATTCTGGAAAATGCGCTGGCCAGCTACGACATGAAAACGCAGGTTGCTGTCTATAAACGGCTTCGTGAACTGCTGCCGGACACCACTGTTGTCTATCTGAATGATCAGTTCGAAAACCCCGGTGCATTCGACATGTATGTGGAAATCCGGCAAGGTCGTGTGGTCTCGGACGGAGGGCCTGTGGAGGTGGAGGAAGACAGTGCAGCATCGGCGGATTTGACGCGGAAACTGCGCGCTCTGGAACAAACCCCGTTGTTTTCGGGTCTGGATCGGCGGCAGCTGCGCCTGCTGGCCTTTGGTGCGCGCTGGTTTGATGCCGAGCCAGGGCAGGTGGTGTTCTTGAAAGATGACCAACCCACCGACGGTGCCTATGTGGTGCTGGAGGGCGAAGCAGGTCTGTACCTGCCGCAAGAACAGGGGCCTGACCAATTGATCACCAAAGTCGGGCCTGGTGCTTTGGTCGGAGAGTTGGGCCTGATCAGAAAAGAACCGCGTGCGCTGAGCATGGTGGCAGAAACCCAGCTTTCCTGCTTGCGGATCGGTGAAGAAGAATTCCTTGCCGTTGTGGAAAACGACGCGGCGACCGCATTCAAGCTGTTGCAGGTGATCGCCGGCTATGTGTCCAATTAGCGATCAGCAGTCCGTGTTGCAGAACAAATCATAAAGCAGACGGATCACTTTTTCCGTGGCGCCGTCGCGCAATGAATAATAGATTGTTTTGCCTTCCCGACGCGTCGAGACCAACTCTTCCTCGCGCAGGCGCGCCAGCATCTGGCTGACTGCGGCCTGCCGCAGCTGAAGCAGCTCTTCAAGTTGGCCAACGGATTTTTCACCACCACCAAGATGGCACAAGATCATCAGACGCCCCTCGTGCGCCAGTGTTTTAAGAAATGCAGCCGCGCGTGCAGCATTGTCTTTCATGTCCGGCAGAGCGTCTGTTGGGTGTTCCTGAGGTTCGGTTTCGTTAAGTGCCACTTTCTGACCGTCATATCGCGTTTGTGATGCCAATATGCATCAAGGCCATTGATATTGTCACCCCTCGGTTGCCGGGGCGCCCCCTTGAAAAGCGTTGCCTTCAACGTAATCGCATGGGTCTTCCTGCATTTGCAGATGCAAACCGTCTCCGTCATATGGGTGCGCGCGGGCCAGGTCTTCATCGACATCGATCCCAAGGCCCGGAGCATCCGGGGCGGCGACAAAGCCATTCTCGACCCGGATCGATCCCTTGATCAGTTGATCGTGGAAAGGTGTTTCGATGGTTTCCAGAAGCAGCAGGTTGGGAATGGACGCCGCCAGATGAATATTGGCGGCCCATTCCACCGGACCGGCATACAGGTGCGGAGCCATCTGCGCGTTGAAGACCTCGGCCATGGCCGCGACTTTCTTCATCTCCCAGATTCCGCCTGCGCGTCCCAGGGCCGGTTGCAGGATTTCGGCCGCTCCGGCGCGCAGGACGGCTCCGAATTCGGCCTTTGTGGTCATCCGTTCTCCGGTGGCAACCGGAATGCGTACATTGCGCGCGACGCGGGCCATGTCTTCGATATTGTCCGGCGGCGTAGGTTCTTCGAACCACAGGGGTTGGTATGGTTCCAACGCCTGCCCCAGCCGAATTGCACCGGCTGTGTTGAACTGGCCATGGGTACCGAACAGCAGATCGGCCCTGTCCCCCACGGCCTCGCGGATCGCCTTGCAGAAGGCGACGGACATGGAAATGTCGCGCATCGCGGGCATGTGCCCGCCGCGGATCGTATAGGGGCCGGCCGGGTCGAATTTCACGGCAGTGTAGCCACGTTTTACCATTTCCGCCGCCGTTTCACCGGCCTGTTCGGCAGAGGTCCAGAAATCGTTCAGGTTGTGCTGGGGCAGGGGGTACAGGTAGGTATAGGCCCGGATCCGGTCATTCATCCTGCCGCCCAGCAGCGCATGCACCGGCCTGTCGCGATCTTTGCCCAGAATGTCCCAGCAGGCGATTTCCAACCCCGAGAATGCGCCCATCACCGTCAGGTCCGGGCGCTGCGTAAAGCCGCTGGAATAGGCGCGGCGGAACATGAGTTCAATGTTTTCGGGGTTTTCTCCTAACATATGCCGGTCGAACACGTCCTGAATGACATGACGCATCGCTTCGGGGCCTACGGACGAGGCATAACATTCACCCCATCCCGTGATGCCGGTATCGGTCGTCACTTTGACAAGTATCCAGTATCGCCCTCCCCAGCCCGGAGCGGGCGGGGCGGTGACGATGACGTCGAGATCCTGAAGTTTCATCCCAAATCCTTTCGGTGGGTCAGGTCCTGTCGAACAGGATCACATTTCGCTTGGCCGATCCGGTTTTGGTGTCGGCGATGGCCTCGTTGATCTGATCCAGAGACCAGCGGCCCGAGATCAGCTCGTCCAGTTTCAGCCGCCCCTGCTTATACAGGTCCACCATCCATGGTATGTCGCGCTGAATGACCACGTCGCCCATTTTCGACCCGACGATACCCTGGCCCAGGGCTGCCAATACAACAGGTTCATAGCTGGCCATGTCACCGGAATGTGGCATCCCGATCATGATCGCCTTGCCGCCGCGCCCAAGATAGCGCGGAGCCTGATCATAAGCGGGAACCGCGCCGACAGTGATCAGAACGGCATCGGCACCGCGTCCACCCAGCGCCCTGTATGCAGCTTTCCAAGGTTGATCCAAGCTGGCCAAAACGCCGTGGGTTGCGCCGAACTCTTTGGCGATCTCAAGCTTTTCTTCGGTCATGTCCACGGCCACGATCCGCCGGGCGCCTGCAATCCGCGCGCCTTGAATTGCGTTCAGGCCGACACCGCCGGCCCCAATGACCACCACGTCCTGACCGGGGCGCACGCCCGCCGCATTCACCGCAGCGCCGACCCCGGTGATCACACCGCAGGACAGCAGGCTGGCCAGTTCCTTGGGCAGGTCATCCGGGATTTTGACGATCTGGCGGTGGCTTACCACGACCTTTTCGGCAAAGGCCCCGCATGCCATCGCCTGTTCGAGCGGGCCGCCATCGCCTGTTTTCAACGGACCTTTGACAGTGTCGTAGGGTGTTTCGCAAATTGTCGGTTGCCCGCCTGCGCAAGCAGGGCAAGACCCGCAGGCGCGGATCAGGGTCACCACCACAGGGTCGCCGACCTTGAAATCCCCGGCCGCCTCTCCGACTGCGGTGATCACGCCTGCGGCTTCGTGCCCGTAAACGGCTGGCAGGAACCCTCCCCATGCGCCTTCGGCATAGGAAATGTCCGAATGGCAGATGGCCACGGCATCCAGTGTCACCTCGACCTCGCCCGTGTCAGGGGGGCCCAGATGAACGTCTTCGATCACCAGTGGCTCGCCAAATGCCCGGCAGACTGCGGCTTTGATTTTTTGCATGTTGTCCCTCACTCCCGTTGGGTTCACGGTGGCGCGGGAAAAGGCGGCTCGCAAGGCAGAAACCGCCATTTGCGTGTCGTTGTTACGCTACGACAGGCCGGGACCGTCTAAACAGAAGGAACCCTGCCAGCATCAACATGAGTGCCAGCAGGAAAGGGGCGCCGGGCAGGTAGAGCGGGGTGTCAGGTCGAATGAACTGCGCGAATACGCTGGTCATCACCAACGGTGAGATCACCATCGAAAGCGCATGCAACGCAGTCAGGACACCTTGCAATTCGCCTTGCTGCGAATCTGGTGTGGCCCGTGACATCATCGCCTGAAGGGCGGGCGTGATGACCGCCCCAATGGCGGTAATCGGAATGAGAAGCAGTGCAATCAGGCCGTTGGTCAGAAAGGCCAGAATCGCGAAGCTTATGATTTCAAAGATCATGCCATAGATGATTGTTGCCCGCTCGCCCAAAAGCCGGATGGCCGGGCGGATCAGACCGCCTTGCACGACGGCCATGCCGATACCATAGATTCCAAGCGACAGGCCGATCATCTGCGCGGACCAACCGAAGCGCTCGGTCGTGAAATAGGACCAGATGGCCGGATAGACGTAGATTGAAACCGAATACAGGAAATAGACCCACAGCATCGGCTGGATGCCGGGCAATGATGCTATGGCGCGAAGCGAGTTCACCGGGTTCGCGCGTCGCAGGTTGAAGGCACGCCTGTTTTCATCGGTCACCGTTTCGGGCATCACGAAATATCCGATGCAGAAGGTCAACGCCGCCAAACCCGCAGCAGCCCAGAACGGTGCACGAGTTCCAAATTCGCTTAGCAATCCGCCGATCACCGGACCCAGGACGAACCCCACGCCAAAAGCGGCGCCCAGAAGGCCGAAATTTGCGGCCTTGTCTTTTGGGTCGGACACATCCGCCATGAAAGCCGCCGCTGTCGAATGGGTGGCCGCCGTGATGCCGCCAATGATACGTCCGACCAGCAAAAGCCAGATGCTGCCCGCCATGGCCATGACGACATAGTCCAGCGCCATGACGAACAAGGACACCAGCAATACCGTTCTACGCCCGTAAGCATCGGACAGATTTCCCAGAATGGGGCCGAAGATGAATTGCATCGCGGCAAAGGCTGTGCTCAGCACACCGCCCCAGATCGCGGCATTGGCCAGGGTGCCGCCCTGAACCTCGACAATCAGTTGCGGCATGATCGGCATCACAAGACCAATGCCCATAGCATCGATCATGACGATGCCGAGGATGAAGAAAAACGGCAGACGCATGGGACCTGAACAAATGAGTTGTGAGCGGCACCCTAGTCATGCCCGACGAATGAGGAAAGAGACAGTTCCGCCGGACACCCCATGTCGTTGCGGCAGGTTGCTAGAGTTTGCCCGCCAGCTCGGACAGAAGCTCAGCCAATTCCTGCGGATGTGAAAAAAACGGCGAATGCGAGCTGTCGATTGTACGTCGAAGGTTTTCGGGGACGCAGGCGCTCATGTCTGCCTGGTACTCGGTCGGTATCGTGTGGTCGTCGGTTGTTCGGATATAGGCCTTGGGGACCTTGGCAAAGCGTGCGCCGACAGGCAGCGGTGTTTCTTGTGGCAGGATGGCTTGCGGACACAGGCGCGCGTATGCGTATGGCAGGATGTCGTCCGGGCAATCGTGATAAAACAGCTGTGGGACCGCATCCACGGACACGGTATAGGAAAGCCCGTCCGCAGATTTTTCCACTGCGTGCGCAATGGTTTGCCGCGACCCGCGCCTGCGCATTTCCGCCATCGAAAGACCATCCCGGGGGACATAGGCACACAGGTAAATCAAAGCGCGCATTGCATCCGGGCGCGCCTCGGCCGCTGCGCTGATCGGAAAGCCGGCCCAGGAATGGCCGACGACGATCGTATCGGGTGTACAGGCGTTCAAAATGGCATCGCGGCAACTGTCCAGCGTGACGTCGGCCACCGGCGTGGGGTCTGCACCATGGCTGGGCATGTCGATGGCGCGGGCGGTATGGCCCAGGGCTTCCAAAGCGGGGATCAGGTCGCGCCAGCACCAGGCGCCGTGACACGAGCCATGGACCAACAGGAAGGACGTCATTGTCATTCTCCTTCAGACATGTCCGATCTCGGTCAGAAATCCGGTCAGGATTTCTGCGTATTCCGCGGGTTTCTCAACGCAAGGCAAATGTCCGGCGCGGCGGATCAGCCGAAATCGGGATCCGGGAACAAGATCAATCGTTTCCCGCACCAGATCGGGCGGGGTCGATCCGTCTTCGCTGCCCGCAATCCCAAGCGTGGGCAGGCGCAGGCCGCTTGTGGGGGTATAAAAGTCGGTACCGGCAATGGCGGCACAGCAGCCCAGATACCCTTCGACTGGTTGGCTGACCATCATATCGCGCCAGGGCAGGTGGTTTTGGGCGCGGCGGTATTCGCGCGAGAACCAACGCTCCATCGTGGCATCGGCCAGAGCCTCGATCCCGCCCTTTCGCACCGCCTGAATGCGCTCTTGCCAGATCGAAGGCGTAGCGATCTTGGCAGCGGTGTTCGACAGCACCAGCGCACGAAACTGGTCCATGCGTTTGACCGCCAGCCCCTGCGCGATCATCCCGCCAATCGAGAGGCCGACAAAGACGCAATCGCGAACCTGAAGGTGATCCAGCAGCGCCTCGGCATCCCGCACCAAAGCGCCCATCGAATAGGGTGCAGGGGGCACCGAGGATTGCCCGTGCCCACGTTTGTCATACCGGATGACGCGCAGCCCGTCGGGCATGTATGGCAGCACCGCGTCCCAGAGATGCAGGTCGGTTCCCAGGGAATTGGCAAACACAATGGGTGCACCGTCCGTGGGGCCGTCGATGCGATAGTTCAGTTTCACGTCGCCCAGATCAGCGATCATCATGACAAAGGTCCTTGTCGTCATGCGGTCCTGATGCAATTTGCACAGCTTTCGCACCCATGTCAGGTCAGGAATTCCAACGCCTTAGCAAATATTCCCGGATCGACATTCCCGCCCGATGTGACGACGATCACGTCGTCGCCTTCGATCTCGTCGCCCCGGAAAAGGGCTGCGGCCAGGGCTACGGCGCCGCCGGGTTCCAACACGATTTTAAGGCGCAGAAAGGCATATGCCATGGCCTGCAATGCCTCGTCTTCGGTGACAGAAAGTCCGGGGCCGCAAAGACGGTGAAGGATCGGAAAGGTGATGTCGCCGGGCTGCGGTGTCAGGATCGCATCGCATATGTTACCCGACGCCGCATTGTTGTTTTGAATGCGACCTGACGCCAAGGATCGTTTGACGTCGTCGAACCCTTCCGGCTCACAGGGGCGCGCCCGCAAATTCGGCGCGTGTTTCTCCAGCGCCAGCGCAATGCCCGAGGTCAAACCTCCGCCGCCGCAACAGATCAGAACATCCGCCTGCGAAACCCCAATTTCCGCTGCCTGCCTGGCGATTTCCAGCCCGGTTGTGCCTTGCCCCGCGATGACCTGCGGTTCGTCATAGGGGCGGATCAGGGTCAGACCACGTTCGGCAGCGATGGCTTCGCCTATTTCCTCCCGTCTTTCATTCGCACGATCGTACAAAACGACTTCGCCGCCCAGCGCACGGGTGTTGTCGATCTTGAGTTGCGGCGCGTCCGACGGCATGACAATGACCGAGGCAATCCCGTGCTTCGCGGCGGCCATCGCAACGCCTTGCGCATGGTTGCCTGATGAATATGCGATCACACCACGCTGGCGTATGCCCTCATCCAGCGCCGAAATGGCCGACCACGCGCCGCGAAACTTGAAACTGCCGGTATGTTGCAGGCATTCCGGTTTGACCCAAATCCGGCGGCCCGCAAGCGTATCGAGAAAGGGCGACGACAGGATCGGCGTTTCGCGAACGTGTCCTTTCAGCCGCTCTGCGGCGGCTTCGATCATCTCAAATGTGCTCATGCGGCGTTCTTCAATACCTTCTGTATCAGGTCCAGTGATTGGGGTTCGTTCAGGAAAGGAACATGCCCACGATCTGGTACCTCGACCGAGATCAGGCCCGGGTGTCGGTGCCGCATCTCGGCCAGAGTGGCCACGTCCAGAACATCGGAATTCGCGCCCCGGATCACACCGGTGGGAATGTCGCGCAAGGCTTCGAAGAACACCCATAGATCAGGGGCTGCCCCGCTTGCAGCTTGTTCAAGAAGCGCCTTGCGCAAGGCTGGATCATATCGCAGCTTCAGCCCACCCTTGCGCATTTCATACTGAAATTCTGCCTGTTTGCGCCAGGTTTCCAGTGGAACACCGGGAAATTGCGGCTCCATTACGTGTTTCAATGCGGCGGCGGCTTCATCATAGGTTTTGGCCGTGGGCTGCGCCCCCACGTAGGCCATGATCTTGGCGATGCCCGACGGCTCGATAACCGGCCCCACGTCATTCAGAATTACGGCGGCCAGACGTTCGGGGTGGCTTGCGGCCAGCGCCATGGCGATCAGCCCGCCGCGCGATGTTCCCAGAATGACTGCTTTAGCGATCCCCAGATGATCGAGCAGCTCAATCGCGTCATGGGATTCGCGGAAGATATTGTAGTTCATGAAATCGGAGTCGTATTCCGAACGCCCGCGCCCCCTGTAATCCATGGCGATCATGCGCAGGCCCGAGGCATGTGGCGCAAAAAACGAAAAGTCGCGGCTGTTTCGGGTCAGACCAGCCAGGCACAAAAGCGGCGTGCCGGTGCCGGCCTCTTCGAAATAGATGCGCCTGCCGTCCGTTGTCATGAATTCTGACATCAGAGACCGGCCAGCTTGGGAATCGAGGTCAGATCGGACAGCACATGCGCAGGTGTCCAGGGAAGGCGATCCATGGGTTCACCAATCCGATTGACCCATGCGGTCACAAAACCGTACCCGCTGGCCCCGGCAGCGTCCCAGCCGTTCGAACTGACGAACAAGACCTCATCGCGTGCGCAGCCAAACCTGTCTTGCACCAGATCATAGACACGGGCGTGGGGTTTGAAGACGCCGACGCTTTCGACCGACAGAACATCATCCAATACATCGCCGATTCCGGCGGACTTCACGGCTCCGTCCAGCATGGGGGGCGACCCATTGGACAGGATCGCCATGTGCAGCCCACCATCCTTGAGGGCTTTCAGCATGGCCGGAACTTCGGGATAGGCCTGCAATTCCCAATAGAGATCAAGCAGACGTTGGCGCAGTTCCGGGTTGCCTTGCAGGCCTGTGGCCTCCAGAGCCCAATCCAGCCCGTCCTGGGTGACGTCCCAGAAATCCGCATGCGCATCCGCCACGGCGCGCAGCCATGTGTATTGCAGTTGTTTCAGACGCCAATGCCCCGCAACGGTGGTCCATTTGTCTTTCAGGGCTTCGAAACCCGGCTCGTCTGCCGCCTGTCGGGCAGCCGCGGCAACATCGAACAATGTTCCGTAGGCGTCGAACACACAGGTCGTGATCGCCATATGATCCTCCTTTGATTGCGCGCAGGTTGGCACATCGGCGCAGGGGGTGAAAGAGCCGAGGGTTTACAACATTGTGTCAACCTATAGGGTTGGCCGCTTAACCCCTTGGAACGGCCGGAGGCCACGATGACCGAAATCAAACAAGGCGACACGGTTCGCATCCACTACACCGGGACGTTGCTGGACGGCAAAGTCTTTGACAGCTCGGACGGGCGTGATCCGCTGGAATTCGTGGTCGGGTCGGGCCAGATCATCCCGGGTCTGGACCGTGCCATGCCGGGCCTGTCCACCGGGGATAAGACGCGGGTCGAGATTGCCTGCACCGACGCCTACGGCCCGATCAACCCGGCGATGCGTCAGGAAATTCCCCGTGAAGGCATTCCAGACGACATCCCCCTGGATCCAGGGACACAGTTGCAGATGCAAACGCCAGAAGGTCAGGCCGTGCCTGTAACGGTTGTGGATTCAAACGACGCCACCGTTACCCTGGATGCAAATCACCCGCTGGCAGGGCAGGATCTGGTTTTCGAGATCGAAGTCGTTTCAGTCAACTGAGACATGGTTCGGGCCGGGTGTCCGGCCCGGATCTCACCCTATCAGAGCGTGAATCGCAGCCCGCACCTGTGGCTGCGTAAAGAAGACAAATACCAGCAACAGCGAAGTCAACGTAAGCAATAGCACCCTGGCCCGTTGGCTGAGAAAGCCGGGCTTTCGCCTGCTTTGCGTCACGCGTGCATTATTTGCAATGATTTGGTCAAGTTTGCTCATATCGATTACCTGCCGCTTAATGATGGTAAAATCTGGGCAGCGGCAGGGAAAGATATGGTCACATGGATTCGGGTTGAGGCATGCCCAGAACGTGGAAACCGCCGTCAACGCGGATGATCTCACCCGTCGTGCAGGCGCCGGCATCTGACGTCAGGTACACTGCCGTTCCGCCGACAGCTTCAAGTGTGGCGTTAGAGCGCATCGGTGCATTCTGATCGCAGAATTTGTAGGTCTTGCGTGCACCGCCGATGGCTGCACCGGCAAGGGTTCTCATCGGCCCCGGGGAAATCGCATTCACGCGGATGCCATCGGGGCCAAGATCGTTGGCCAGATAGCGCGTTGCTGATTCCAGCGCAGCCTTTGCGACACCCATCACGTTGTAGTTGGGCACAACCCGGTTGGAGCCCTGATACGTCAGGGTCAGCAGGGAACCGCCATTGTCTTTCATCAACGGATAGGCGCGGCGCGCGACCTCGATGAAGGAATAGGCCGAAACATCCATCGAATGCTTGAAATTCGCCCGTGTGGTATTCAGGAACCGACCTGTCAGCTCGGACTTATCCGAATAGGCGATAGCATGGACCAAGAAATCTATGGTGGGCCAACGTTCGGCCAGCTCGCCAAAAGCGCGATCCAGAGACTCGTCGTCGGTGACATCCGCATCGACCATGAAATCGCTGCCCAGGCTCTGAGCCAACGGCTCCAGCCGTTTTCCGAATGCCTCGCCCTGATAGGTGAATGCCAGTTCGGCGCCAGCCTCGTGCATGGCCTTGGCAATGCCCCACGCAATCGAGCGGTCATTGGCCACGCCCATGATCAGGCCGCGTTTACCTTTGAGAAGATCCGACATTACTTTCACCCGTTATACTTTGAAAGAACCATGGACCCGTTTGTGCCGCCAAAGCCGAAGCTGTTGGTCATAACACTGTCCAGTCCTGCGTTTTCAACCACTTGAGTTGCAATTTCACCGGGCTGAATGCCTTCGGCAAGCGTGTCGACATTGATCGATGGTGTAATGAAATCATTTTCCAGCATCAGCAGGCAGAAAATAGTTTCAAGCGCGCCCGCCGCACCCTGAGCGTGGCCTGTCATCGACTTTGTCGAGGAGATGGGGGGTACATTGCCTTCGCCAAAGATGCGGCGCACCGCCTCTACCTCACCCACATCGCCGACGGGGGTCGAGGTGCCGTGGGCATTGATATAGCCGACCTTGCGCCCCTCGGGCAGGGTACCCAGAGCAAGTCGCATCGCGCGCTCGCCGCCCTCACCTGAAGGAGCAACCATGTCGTGGCCGTCTGAAGTTGCGGCATAACCCGTAACTTCAGCATAAATCTTGGCGCCGCGGGCCAGGGCGTGGTCCAGCTCTTCCAGAACAACGACTCCACCGCCGCCCGAAATCACGAAACCATCGCGGTTTTCGTCGAACGCGCGCGAGGCTTTATCGGGTGTGTCATTATATTTCGACGACATGGCGCCCATTGCATCGAACAGGCAGGAAAGCGTCCAGTCCAGTTCTTCACCGCCGCCGGCGAACATGACGTCCTGCTTGCCAAGCATGATCTGTTCGGCCGCGTTGCCGATGCAATGCAGCGAGGTCGAGCAGGCCGACGTGATCGAATAGTTGATGCCCTTGATCTTGAACGCGGTCGCCAGATTGGCCGAGATCGTCGAGCACATGCATTTCGGCACGGCAAACGGCCCGATGCGCTTGGTCGCGCCCGTCTTCAGAACAGTCTGATGCGCCGTCAGCATCGCGCTGGTCGATGGTCCGCCAGAGCCAGCAACAAGCCCGGTGCGCGGATTGACGATCTGGTCTTCGGTCAGACCAGAATCGGCAATCGCCTGGCTCATGGCGATATGTGCATAGGCCGCCCCTGGACCCATGAAGCGCAATGTGCGCTTGTCCACATGCTGGGCCACGTCGATCTTGAGCGTTCCTGCGATCTGGCTGCGAAAACCATGTTCCGCCATCTGTTCGCTGGCCACGATCCCGGATTTACCTGCTTTGAGCGAGGTCAGTACCTCTTCGGCATTGTTCCCGATCGAGGACACAACCCCCAGACCGGTGACGACTACTCGACGCATGTGCGCACTCCTTGTTTCAGACCGTTCAGGCTCAGGCCTCGGACAGAACGACCTTCATGTCCTTGACATCATAAATCATCTCGCCATCGGCTTCGACAATGCCATCCGCCACACCCATTGTCAGGCGGCGCGTTTGAATCGCTTTTTTGAAATCGATTTTATACGTCAGCATCTTGCGGTCCGGGCGCACCATGCCGGTCAGCTTTACTTCGCCGACGCCAACGGCCATGCCGCGCCCCTGCCATCCACGCCAGCCAAGGTTGAAACCGGTCAGTTGCCAAAGCCCGTCCAGCCCCAGACAGCCCGGCATGATCGGGTTGCCCGGAAAGTGGCACTCAAAGAACCAAAGGTCGGGTGTGATGTCGAATTCGGCCAGCACATGGCCCTTGCCGTGCAGACCACCATCCGCAGAGATGTCGGTGATCCGGTCCATCATCAGCATCGGTGGGGCGGGCAATTGTGCGTTGCCGGGGCCAAATAACTCACCGCGAGCGCATTTCAGCAGATCATCTTTGTCAAAACTGCTAGGGAACTGGGCCATTCTGCCACCTTTCCTGCCGGGGGTCTGTCTTTACATCTGGCTTCGTCTAACACCCGTTTGCAAGGTCCTGCAAGAGCAGCGCGCCACATCATGTTGTGTTGGTTCTTATCTTGCGAATGAATTTCATTTGTAATTGCCGGTGATGCGCCCCTATATATATAGGCAGCAATAACGGGTATCGGATCGATGACACCTCAGAGCCGCGAAATCGCAACAGGTTGGCTGGTGAATGCCGGCTTGCGACCGACGCGTCAGCGCGTGGCGCTGGCTGAGCTTCTGGTGGGCGACGGCCGCCATCGCCACGTCACCGCAGAAAGCCTTTTTGAATCGGCAAAGGCGAACGGGGATGCGGTGTCTCTGGCAACGGTCTACAACACTCTGCGTGCTTTTTGCGATGCGGGTGTGCTGCAAGAAATCACAGTGGACGGATCGAAAAGCTATTTCGACACGAACACGCATGATCATCCCCACTTTTATTGGGAAGACGACGCAAGGCTAAGCGATGCGCCGTCGGATCAGCTGGTCATTCAGCGCCTTCCCGAGGCGCCGGAAGGTGTCGAAATCGCATCTGTCGATGTCGTCATTCGCTTGCGCAAAAAGTAAAAGACCTTAAACGCCTGTCAGCCCGGCCACCAAAACTCGCTCGGCCTTTTCTATGACCGTGTCAGAGGGCCCTGTGCCGTGCCGTGCCAGAACGACGGATTCTGCTGTGTCCGGATTGGCAATCGGTACGCTGACCAGATGCTTGTTGTCATAGCTGAAGCTGCTGGGTGGGCTGGCATAGCTGATCCCGATTCCCTCACCATGGGCGGCAAGGCTGCGTTGAATCTCAAGGGATGCGGCCCGGTGCGCGACGGTAGGGCGCAGCCCGTTTTGCCGGAACAGGCCGAGAATGTGTTGGGCTGACAATCCTTCCGAAGACAGAATCAACGGATAACCCTCCAGCAACGCAAGGGTGACTTCCGTGGTTGTCGCCAATGGATGATCCGGGGACATCAACGCCTTCGGCCTGCTGTCGAACAGCTTTGTACGGGCGAACCCCGCATCCATGGTCAGATCGTATGTGATTGCAATGTCAATCTGGCCATCCATCAATCCATTCAGCAGCCCTTCGAAGGACCCGGCCACATATGTAAGGTTGATATCGGTGAACCTGTCGCGGAGAAGTTGCAGGGCCGGGGCCAAAAGGAAGGGGGCAAGGTCCGTAAAGCAGCCCAATCTCAGCCTGGAGTTGCCCGGCGCGGAGGTATCGGACGTTTCGATTCGCGCAGCATTTTTCAGCAAGACCTCGGCTTGGTCTATGAACGTACGTCCCTGAGGTGTCAGTGCCATGGCTGCGCCTCGGCGGCGAACGAACAGCGGAAACCCCAAATGGGCTTCAACACGCGTCAGCGCAGTGGACAAGGCCGGTTGCGAAACATTGAGATGCTGGGCTGCCGCCGACAAACTGCCGTGACGCCCGACTGCACAGACATATTCATATTGGCGCAGTGAAATATATAACATGAGCTTAATAATAACTTCGAAAGATATGATTTGAACAGAATACATTTTTCCGGGCAAAAACAAAAAAAACTTCAGGAGCTTCCGATGCCACACCCTCTTGTTTCTCAGCAGATGATCGACACTTATCAGGCCGACGGCGTCGTACTGGTCAAAGGGCTGTTTGCGGATCACGTGGATCAACTGCGCGATGGTGTGGCCGCGAATATGGCCGATCCCGGTCCCTATGCCTCGGAAAACAAGAAGGCGGGTGAAACAGGTCGTTTCTTTGATGATTATTGCAATTGGACCCGGATTCCGCAGTTCCGCGACGTGATCGAGACGTCTCCCGCAGCTGAGGTTGCCGCGGATCTGATGCAATCGAGACGCGTTCAGATGTTTCACGATCACGTGCTGGTCAAGGAACCCGGTACGTCGATGGCGACACCGTGGCATCAGGACGGCCCATATTATTTCGTCGAGGGTCAGCAGACGATCAGCTTCTGGTCTCCGCTTGATCCGGTCAGGCAGGCGACGCTGCGGTGTGTCGCCGGGTCGCACCGATGGGAGAAAGAAGTTCTGCCGACCCGATGGGTTTCCGAGGACGGCTTTTTCTCGGATGAAGGTCAGTACATCCCCGTGCCGGATCCGGTTGCCGAAGGTATGAAGATCGTCGAATTCGAGATGGAGCCCGGCGATGCCGTTGCTTTCAACTATCGCACGCTACACGGTGCACGCGGAAACCAGTCGGACAGCCGTCGCCGCGCGTTTTCACTGCGGCTGGTGGGCGACGATGCCCGGTATGTAGAGCGCCCCGGCCGAACCTCGCCCCCGTTTCCCGGTCATGACATGACGCCGGGACAGCGCCTGCGCGAGGATTGGTTTCCGATCTTGTTGCAGCGCCAGGCCGGCTCAGAACCACTGACCTGATTCGATCAGCCCGAGATCCAGCAGCTGGTGGGACTGCCATTCAAACGGCACCGAGTTGCGCCAGCGAAAGCTTCGGATGTCAAAGGTTGACCCTGCATTGGATTTCAGCGCCTTCGCGGCACGGAAGGAACAAATGGCGGCCGTCAGGTTGTGATGCCAGGGACAGGAATAGGTATTGTATTCCGGTTCGTTGAACGTGTGATCGGGTCTCAGCACCAGGTTTTTTTGCGCTTTGAACAATGCGATGCGGTCGATCCTGCGACGTTCGTATGGAATGTGGTCCTCGAACCGCCATCGCAACCCGCCTGAAAGATCCACCTGACGGTCCAGCGGTTGGCCGCTTGGGTCGTGGCGGGTATGGGCATAATAGCCAACACTGTCGAACATGGCCTGATCGGGGGCCACGCCATTGGGATGTGCGGTCAGATCCTCGGCGTATAGGTCAACGACATAGCTGAGCATCGCATTGCGACGCTCTTCACCATGAAAGACAAGCATCTCGCCCACGCTGCGCGTTTCGCAGTAGGGAAAGAATAGGTATTCGGCGTTGTAGCAATAATACATCCAGATGCCGGGTGCGGCCTGAATGATCCTGTTTATGGTTTCGAACACGACCAGCCGGGGAACACATTTCAAATTGATCCGATGCACCTTGGCGGACAGGTCCTCTGTCAGGTGAAACTCGTCCGGGGCAAAGACGATCACGGATTTGAAGCCGAGCCTTAGATGATGGTGCAGCGTGCTGGCCAGCTCCACGTCGTCCTCGGCAAAAATCAATGCTACGGGGCCTTTGGACAGTGCGGCCTGTCCCGATTTCAGGAAATGGTCGAGGGAATCGTACGTCATCGGGTGCTTTTTGGTCCGGCCTTGCTGGAAAGTCCTGCCAAATTCGGGTAATTGCGCCCGCATTGCAAGCGGCGTTCGAAGCGTATAGATGACGCCGATCCAGCGAATGCAAAGGCCCGTCCCATGTCCGAACCGAAGAAGCTGTTTATCAAGACTTATGGCTGTCAGATGAACGTCTATGACAGTGAACGCATGTCCGAGGCGCTGGGCGGGCAGGGCTATGTCGAAACCAAAACGCCTGACGATGCCGACATGATTCTGCTGAACACTTGTCACATCCGCGAAAAAGCGGCTGAGAAAGTTTATTCAGAACTCGGTCGCTTCAAGGGTCTGAAGGCCGAAAAGCCTGACCTGAAAATCGGTGTGGCAGGCTGTGTTGCGCAGGCCGAAGGTGAAGAAATCATGCGCCGCCAGCCGCTGGTCGATCTGGTCGTCGGTCCGCAAAGCTATCACCGTCTGCCCGAGATGGAGGCCAAGACCCGTGCGGGCGAAAAGGCGCTGGACACCGATTTCCCCGAGGAAGACAAGTTCGAAAAACTGAAAAACCGTCCCAAGGCCAAGCGCGGCCCGACGGCGTTTCTGACTGTTCAGGAAGGGTGCGACAAGTTCTGCGCCTTCTGCGTGGTGCCTTATACGCGTGGGGCCGAAGTCAGCCGCCCCGCGGATCGCATCATCCGCGAAGCCCATGATCTGGTTGAACGCGGCGTGCGCGAGATCACGCTGCTAGGTCAGAACGTGAACGCCTATCACGGGGCCGGCCCCGACGGAGACATGACCCTGGCAGGGCTGATCTGGGAACTGAACAAGGTTGACGGGCTGGAACGTATTCGTTTCACCACGTCGCACCCCAATGACATGGCCGACGACCTGATCGAGGCACATGGCAGCTGTGAGAAACTGATGCCGTATCTGCACCTGCCGGTTCAGTCGGGCTCGGACCGTATCCTCAAGCGAATGAATCGCAGCCACACGGCAGAAAGCTATCTGCGCCTGATCGAACGCATTCGTGCGGCGCGCCCGGATATCGTGATGTCAGGGGATTTCATCGTCGGCTTCCCCGAAGAAACCGAAGAGGATTTTCAGGCAACGTTGGATTTGGTTGAAGAGGTCAAATACGGCTACGCCTATTCCTTCAAGTATTCCACACGCCCGGGAACACCGGCGGCCGAGCGGGCTCAGGTTGATCCGGCTGCGGCGGATGATCGATTGCAGCGCCTTCAGGCCCTTATCACAAGACACCAAAGGGAAATTCAGGACGGTATGGTCGGTCGTACAGTCCGCGTTTTGTTTGAAAAACCGGGCCGCCTGCCGGGCCAGATGGTCGGAAAATCCGAGTATCTGCATTCGGTGCACGTGAAGGGCACCGGGATTGCCGTTGGTGATCTGAAAGAGGTCCGGATCACCGACTCGGGCGCCAATTCTTTGGCGGGTGAGCTGCTCTGAGTCGGTAAGATTCCGCCGTTCAGACACCATAGTTGGTGTTTGTTTCGAAAATTTACCCTTGATTTATTGCTTGGAACTATGCTCGGAGAGGAGCCATGTTTTTTCAGGCGCCGTTTTTGCGTCAAAAAAACGATTATTCGCCGATCCCGAGATCGGAGTGATGGAGGTACGAGTGCCAATCTTGAACAGCTTCAGGACCCTGAGCCTAGTGAAAACCTTGCCTTTGGCCTCGGTTGTCACTTTTTTTGCCAGCGCGACGATTGCCGGAGACCTGAAGGGCACGACAACCGATCCTGTCGTTATCAGCCCCAAGAAGTTCAGCAGTGACGTCAGTGCATTTTACCTGGGGATTGCTGGCGGCTACGCATCTGGCTGGGACGATCGATTTGGTCTGAGAACGCCCGCCGGGCTGTTTGATATTGGCGACCTGAACGTATCCGGCGCATACGGTGGCTTTCGTGGTGGCTGGCGTGGTGTTCTGCCTTCAAGGTGGGGGCGTGATTTCGTTTATGGTTTTGAAGTCAGTTATGATTTCGGATCCTTGGACGATAGTGTCAGAACCCAGATCTCTGGTGCCGATGTTCAGGGTGGGACAGAGGTTTCTGACGTTTTGTCCCTCAGGTACCGAAGCGGCCTGACAAGTCGAAACGGTCGGGTTCTGTACTTTTTCAGTGTCGGTTACTTGTGGGGGGATGTTGAGACAACCAACAATATCGCAACGGGGACTTCGACACAGAATTTTGCGGTGTCGGATCGGCGGGGCGGATATACCGCAAGCATCGGTGCCGAACACAAGCTGACAGACAATTGGTCGGTCACCGGCGAATACGAATACGTCCAGTTCAAATCCGAAGACGTTCAATTCGGTTCGGGCTTTTCCACGAAGTCCACACCGAAATACGGCGGCTTGAGATTCGGGCTGAACTATACGTTCTGATGCGCGTCTGACAGGCTTTTTCTTTTGTATGATCGGCGCTTTTGTCATCTGTGGGCTTATTTTTGAAACTGTGGCTTGCGCCCACCGAGATTTGTTGTCTACGCTCAGGGTGAACTGCCAAGACAGGAGAACGGATTGGCCATCGGTGCCCTGACCCCACCGCAAGACGAAATGCCCCAACGCGAGGCGTTTTTAGAGTTTCCCGACAACCGATTGTTGATTGACCTGTGCGGCGAATACGACCGCAATCTGACCGACATCGAAAGCAAGCTTTCCGTCCAGATCGTACGCCGCGGCAATCAGCTTGTCGTGATGGGCGATGAAGACGCCCAGAAGCAGGCTATTGAGGTGCTTCAATCGCTTTACACGCGATTGGAAGGCGGGCGCGAGGTCGAGGCCGCGGACGTGGACCGAGAACTGCGGATGGGTGGTTCGGAACAGGGGACCGGCAGCCGCGACGGCGATCAGTTGGAAATGTTCAAGGGCGGTTCAGTCGAGATCAAAACCCGCAAGAAACTGGTGGAACCGCGCACGGACGCCCAGAAAGCTTATGTGCAGTCACTGTTTCAAAATGAGCTTGCATTTGGCATTGGGCCTGCTGGCACGGGGAAAACCTATCTGGCTGTCGCGGTGGGCGTGTCGATGTTCATTGGCGGGCATGTGGATCGAATCATCCTCAGCCGCCCGGCGGTCGAGGCGGGTGAAAAACTGGGCTATCTGCCCGGTGACATGAAGGACAAGGTCGATCCCTACATGCAGCCGCTGTACGACGCGCTGAATGATTTTCTGCCCGGCAAGCAGTTGGCCAAGCTGATCGAGGAAAAGCGAATCGAAATAGCGCCGCTGGCGTTCATGCGTGGACGCACGTTGGCCAATGCTTTTGTGGTGCTGGACGAGGCACAGAACGCCACGACCATGCAGATGAAGATGTTCCTGACTCGTCTGGGCGAGGGCAGCCGCATGGTAATCACCGGCGACAGGTCTCAGGTGGATTTGCCACGCGGCGTTCAGTCGGGTTTGCAAGATGCGGAAAGACTTTTGAAAACGATCCCCAACATCAGTTTCAACTATTTCACGTCCAAGGACGTGGTTCGCCACCCGCTTGTGGCCGCGATCATCGAGGCGTATGAGGCGGATGCGGGCCGCGAAACCAGTTGATTGCAAGGCTCATTCACAGGGCTGTTGTGCGATATATGAATCTGGAACTCACTGTCGAAGACGACCGGTGGCAAGGGCTTGAAGCTTTGTCGCGGCAAGCGATATCCGCCGTCCTGTCCCATGCGGAACTGGACCCTGAGCTTTGCGAAATCAGCGTTCTGGGATGCGATGATGCGCGCATTTCGGAGCTGAACGCCGAGTTTCGCGGCAAACCAGCCGCCACCAATGTTCTGAGCTGGCCGGCAGAAGACTTGGCCCCGGAGGAAGCCGGGCAAGCGCCGCATCCGCCAAAGCCGGATTTCACCGGTGAAATTCCTTTGGGCGATATTGCGATTTCCTTCGACACCTGCGCGCGTGAGGCGGATGAGGCGGGCAAGGACATTGACGATCACGTCATTCATTTGCTTGTTCACGGAACGTTGCATTTGCTGGGATATGATCACATTCGTGACCCCGATGCCGCTTTGATGGAAGGGATTGAGGTCGAGATACTTGGCAAATTGGGTATAGATAACCCATATAAGGCATAAGGTGGGTCAGGTGACCCGATCAGTTGGAACAAGGTAATGGGCGAAACAGACGGCAGTTCTAGGGCAGCGCAAAGCGCGCAACCTCAGGACAGCGGCAATGATACAGAAGAGAAAAGCGGGCTTATTTCCCGAATTTTCGACGCGTTTTCGGGTCATGAGACTCAGCAAAGCCCGGTGATCAATGGGCAGAGCGCAGCGGCAGCTCGGCCTCACGGGATGATGAACCTGCGCCGGATGCGCGTCGAAGACGTGGCCATTCCAACGGCCGAGATCATCGCGGTTCCTTCTACCATCACCAAGGATGAACTGGCCGACGTGTTCCGGGGCAGTGGGTTGTCCAGAATCCCGGTCTATGAAGGAACGCTGGATACGCCGTTGGGCTTCGTTCACCTCAAGGATTTCGCACTGACCCATGGTTTCAATGGCGGTGCCGACAAGTTTGACCTGAAATCCATGTTGCGCACGCTTTTGTTTGTGCCGCCTTCAATGCCGATCGGTGTCCTGCTGACAAAGATGCAGACCGAACGTCGCCATATGGCGTTGGTGATTGATGAGTATGGCGGCGTCGACGGGCTGCTGACGATCGAAGACTTGATCGAGCAGGTCGTGGGTGAGATCGCGGACGAACACGATGCAGACGAAGATCAGCTTTGGGTGCAGGAAAAGCCCGGCTGTTACGTTGTGCAGGCACGTGTGCCGCTTGAGGACTTCGAGGCCGAGATCGGCAGATCCTTGACCAGCCACGAGGATGTGGATGAAGAAGACATCGACACGCTGGGGGGGCTGGTGTTCATGCTGTCCGGGCGTGTTCCGGCACGGGGTGAGGTCGTGATTCATCCGGAAGGGCCGGAATTCGAAGTGATTGAAGCCGACCCGCGACGCATCAAACGGTTGCGCGTCATGCTGCCGGACGTCGCTGCATGACGCCTGTCCGGGGCTGGCCGTCATCGTTGAGATTGTTTGCCGCCGCCGCACTGGGCGCCTTCGGCGCTTTTGGCCAGGCACCGCATGGGTATTGGGGCGCTACGGTTGTTGCACTGGTTTTGATCGTTCCGGTGTTCCTTGGCAGTGAAACCCGTGCTCGCGCGGGGTGGATCGGCTGGTTCTTCGCCACCGGCTATTTTGCCCATGGGCTCAGCTGGATCATCGAGCCTTTCCAGGTGGATGCAGAGCGCCACGCCTGGATGGCACCGTTTGCGCTGGTGTTTATGGCCGGCGGGCTCGCCTTGTTCTGGGCGGTTGCGTTTCGACTGGCGCGGCATGTTGGCGCGACCGCCATGCAGCAAAGCGTTTTGCTGATCGCGACGCTGTCGCTGGCTGAACTGGCACGGGGATACGTGCTGACCGGGTTCCCCTGGGGCGGAGTGGCGCAAATCTGGGTGAATACGCCCGTGGCGCAATTGCTGTCTCTGGTAGGGCCGTATGGACTGAATGCGCTGACATTTGCCGTGGCGTTTCCGATAGGGGCGGCACTGGCTCAGGAAAGACGCTTGCGGGCACTGGTCCGTCCACTGGGATTTACAGCTGTGGCGGCGGTGCTGGCGATTGGCTATACGTCGATGCGGCCAACGGTTCAGGAAGGCCCGCACACAGTTCGTGTTGTTCAGCCCAACGCCCCGCAGCACCAAAAGTGGGACCCGGCATATGCGCCCTTGTTCTTTGCCCGTCAGATTGAATATTCCGCCGCTTTGCCCAGACCGGACCTGATCGTCTGGCCCGAGACCGCAGTTCCAGCCTGGCTGGGCAGCGCGCAACCGTATTTGACGGCCATTGCGGATGCCGCTCAGGGGACGCCCGTGGTTTTGGGGATCCAGCGTGGAGACGGCCCGAGGATTTTCAACTCGATGGTCTATCTGGATGAAGCCGGGCAGCAGGGCGGTCTGTATGACAAACACCATCTGGCCCCGTTTGGAGAATATGTGCCTTTTGGCGAGTTGATGGGCCGTTTTGGGATTTATGGGATGGCGGCCACAACGGGGCATGGATTCAGCGCAGGGCCGGGGCCCGAGCTCTTGGGCCTTGGCAAATTGGGAAAGGCGCTGCCTCTGATCTGTTACGAAGCCGTGTTCCCGCAGGATGTGAACGGGGCGGCGGGTCGGGCGGACTTTCTGTTGCAGATCACCAATGACGCATGGTTCGGAACGCGTTCGGGACCGTTTCAGCATCTGGCACAGGCCCGGATGAGGGCAATTGAACAGGGTCTGCCGATGATCCGTTCAGCCAATACCGGCATATCGGCCATGATTGACCCATTGGGTCAGGTCACGGCCTCAATGGCGCTGGGCAAGGCGGGATACGTGGATGCGATCCTGCCGCAGCCACATCAGCCAACAGTTTATTCCCGCATCGGGGACAGCCCTGTTCTTGGACTGCTATTGTTTCTTGCTGCATTGGCGTGGTTCAACATCCGTCGCCTGACCAAATAATTTAAGATTGACCCCATCTTTAAGCGAGCGTATGCGTCTGTGACCTGTCACAACGGCTTCCTGGCGTGGCGGAGAAACCCCTAATGGAGCACATTTATGTCCCGACAGAACTATACATTTACTTCGGAATCCGTTTCCGAAGGGCATCCCGACAAGGTCTGTGACCGCATCTCGGATGCTGTCCTTGATGCATTTCTCAATGAAGAACCAGAAGCCCGTGTGGCCTGCGAAACCTTCGCCACGACCAACCGGGTTGTGATCGGTGGCGAAGTAGGTCTGTCTGATCAAGACAAGCTGCACGATTACATGGGACGCATCGAACAGATCGCCCGCGACTGTGTCAAAGACATCGGTTACGAGCAGGACAAGTTTCACCACGAAACCGTCGAAGTAACCAATCTGCTGCACGAACAATCCGCCCATATCGCTCAGGGCGTTGATGCTGCGGATGACAAGGACGAGGGTGCCGGCGACCAGGGCATCATGTTCGGTTATGCCACGACTGAAACTCCGGCGCTGATGCCCGCACCGATCCAGTATTCGCACGCTATCCTGCGGCGACTGGCGGAAGTACGCAAGAATGGTACCGAACCTGCTTTGGGCCCCGACGCAAAGTCGCAGCTGTCAGTCGTTTATCGCGACGGCAAGCCGGTCGGCGTCAGCTCGATCGTTCTGTCTACGCAGCATCTGGATGAAGCGTTGTCTTCGGATGATATCCGCGCCATCGTCGAGCCTTATATCCGCGAAACCCTGCCTGACGGCTGGCTGTCGGCCGAAACCGAATGGCACGTCAACCCGACCGGCAAATTCGTTATCGGCGGACCGGATGGTGACGCGGGCCTGACCGGGCGCAAGATCATCGTAGATACCTATGGCGGTGCGGCCCCTCATGGCGGCGGCGCGTTCTCGGGCAAAGACCCGACCAAGGTTGACCGCTCGGCAGCATACGCAGCACGCTATCTGGCCAAAAACGTCGTGGCGGCCGGCATGGCCGAACGCTGCACGATTCAGCTGAGCTATGCGATTGGCGTGTCCAAGCCGCTGTCGATCTATGCCGACACGCACGGAACCGGCCAATTGGCGGATACGGTTATCGAAAAAGCTGTGGGTGAGGTCATGGATCTGACACCGCGCGGCATTCGCCAGCATCTGCAACTGAACAAACCGATCTATCAGCGCACAGCTGCTTACGGCCACTTTGGTCGCCAGCCGAGCGATGATGGGGGTTTCAGCTGGGAGCGCACCGATCTGGTCGATGCGTTGAAATCCGCAGTCTGATCTGAACAACACAAAGCGCGCCTTGCAGGGCGCGCTTTTTCCTTGTGCGTACCGCGCGCCCTTGCAACGTTCTCTGGCGCGCAGTATGGCGACCGCCATGAGCACCGAGACCCCACAACGCCCGCGCAGAAACTTCTATGGCCGCTTCAAGGGCAAGACCCTGAAGCCCAGCCAAAAGACCTATCTGAACGAAGATCTGGCGGCTTTGTCGCCCGGTGCGGTGGATTGGGATACAAACCCCGAACGCAGGCCGTTGGACCTGAACAAGTTGTTCGGCGGCAAGCCGGTCTGGCTGGAAGTCGGCTTTGGCGGCGGCGAGCATCTGGTTCATCAGGCGCAAAGCAACCCCGACATCGGCATCATCGGGGCCGAGCCCTATATCAACGGCGTTGCCATGCTGCTGGGCAAAATTCGGCAGGCGGAGGTTGATAACCTTGCCGTGCATCCCGGCGATGCCCGAGACCTGTTCGACGTTCTGCCAGAGGCCAGCATATCGCGCGCCTTCCTTCTGTATCCTGACCCGTGGCCCAAAACCCGGCATCATCGTCGCCGTTTCGTGACACCGGAACATCTTGAACCCTTGGCAAAGGTCTTGAAGCCCGGATCGATCTTCCGGGTCGCCACGGACATCCCCGACTATGTGCGGCAGACTCTCGAGGAAGTCCCCCGCGCCGGGTTCGAGTGGCTGGCCGAGCGCCCCGCAGATTGGCGCGAGCCGTGGGACGACTGGATTTCCACACGCTACGAGCAGAAAGCCTTGCGTGAAGGTCGCACGCCCCATTACCTGACCTTCCGCCGCAATGACTGATTGCCGCTGGACCAACCGGTACCAATTCGCTAATCGGCTTGAGCACTGATAGCGCAAAAGGAGCCCCCATGTCCGGACACGGAACGCCCATCCCGATGACTTCGCATCCCTGCGGCCCGCTGACCGGCACGGCAGAGGTGCCGGGCGACAAGTCGATTTCGCACCGGTCGTTGATCCTTGGCGCGATGGCTGTGGGCGAGACCAAGATCTCGGGGTTGCTCGAAGGTGAGGACGTCTTGGACACCGCAAAGGCAATGCGGGCCTTCGGGGCCGAAGTCACAGATCATGGCGGCGGCGAATGGACGGTGCATGGCGTGGGCGTCGGCGGGTTTGCCGAACCGGATCAGGTGATTGACTGCGGCAATTCCGGCACCGGAGTCCGGCTGATCATGGGTGCCATGGCGACCTCGCCGATTACGGCAACCTTTACTGGTGATGCCAGCCTGAACAAGCGGCCCATGGCGCGGGTAACGGATCCGCTTGCGTTGTTTGGTGCGCAGGCCGTGGGCCGCTCGGGGGGGCGTTTGCCAATGACGATCGTCGGTGCGGCAGACCCGACTCCGGTCCGGTACGAAGTTCCGGTGCCCTCGGCCCAGGTAAAATCCGCCGTTCTGCTGGCGGGGCTGAATGCCCCCGGTAAAACCGTGGTTATCGAGAAAGAGGCGACCCGCGATCATTCCGAGCGGATGTTGTCCGGTTTCGGTGCCGAAATTACCGTGGAAGACACTGTTGAAGGCCGGGTCATCACTTTGACGGGGCGCCCGGAATTGAAGCCGCAAGTCATCGCCGTTCCACGCGACCCGTCCAGCGCGGCCTTCCCGGTTTGCGCGGCGCTGATCACGCCCGGTTCGGACGTTCTGGTGCCGGGTATCGGCCTGAACCCCACGCGCGCGGGCCTGTTCACGACGCTGCGCGAGATGGGCGCCGACCTGACCTATGAAAACGAGCACGAAGAGGGCGGCGAGCCGGTTGCCGATCTGCGCGCGAAATACTCGCCAGACATGAAGGGTATTGACGTACCGCCTGAACGCGCGGCCTCGATGATCGACGAATACCCCGTTTTGTCCGTGGTTGCCGCAAACGCCACGGGCACCACGATGATGGGCGGGGTGAAGGAACTCCGGGTGAAGGAAAGCGACCGCATCGATGCCATGGCGCGCGGTCTGCGCGCAAACGGCGTCACGGTCAACGAGGGTGACGACTGGTGGTCGGTCGAAGGGTTGGGTATCGGCAAGGTTCCGGGCGGCGGGACGTGCGAAAGCTTCCTGGATCACCGCATTGCCATGTCCTTCATGGTGATGGGCATGGGCGCGCAGAACCCGGTAAGCGTGGATGATGGTGGTCCGATCGCGACATCCTTCCCGATTTTTGAACCGTTGATGGCGTTGCTTGGTGCAAAGGTAGAGCGCAGGTGAGCTTCACTGTCGCCATTGACGGACCTGCGGCTGCGGGCAAGGGCACGATCTCCAAGGCCGTTGCGGCGCATTTCGGGTTCGCGCATCTGGACACCGGCTTGCTGTATCGCGCCGTTGGGCGGCGCACTCTTGAAGGGTTTGGCGCGCTTGAAGCAGCGCAGGCCCTGACCGCCGCAGAGCTTGAGCAGGGTGATCTGCGCACGGCTGAAATCGCGCAGGCCGCATCCAAAGTGGCGGTGATTCCCGAGGTTCGCGCCGCCTTGGTGGATTTTCAGCGCGCCTTTGCCCGAAGGTCGGGCGGAGCCGTTTTGGATGGGCGCGACATCGGGACGGTGATTTGTCCCAATGCCGAGGTGAAGCTGTTTGTAACAGCCAGCCCAGAGGTGCGAGCCGAACGCCGGTTTCTGGAGCTTAGTACAAAAGGTGCTGACGTGACGCGCGAACAGGTTCTGGCAGATGTCAAAGAGCGGGATGCCCGCGACGCAGAGCGCAGCGCTGCGCCGATGAAGCCAGCTGAGGATGCAGTGCAACTGGACACAACGGACCTCAGTATCGAGGCTGCATTGGCCAAAGCGCTTGAAATCATAAGCGCAAAACTGCCCGCGACGCGCTGACGTCGCAGGCAGGGGCGACATTTACAGCTCGCCTACGGCGATGCTCTTGATGTTTGCCCACTGTTCGTCCGCCGTTTTTGCGGTGGCGGGAACGTCCTTCAGGAAGGCCGCGCGGGTTTCGGCGTTCAGGAACAGGTACAGTTTTCCATCTGCGACCAGGTACTGATCCGGGTCTCCGTCGAACTTCTTGCCGACCGATACGCCGAATGAACAGAACCCACCATGCTGCGGCAGGTAGGCCTCCGGGTTTGCTTCGAACGCCTCGAGGTTGGCGGCTGTGGTGAAGTAATAGGATGCGCCATCATAGGTCGCCGAGTGGGTGGCGAAGCCTTCGACCGGATTACCATCATTGACCAAAGCAACCAGATCGACCCCATGTGCGGCAAGCGGGGCACCTGCGGCCGAGATGCCGTTCGACACGTTGATTTCGTCCGCGGCAAATGCCGGAGTGGACAGGGCGATGGCGGCTGCCAGGGCGGTGAAGACGATAGTTTTCATTACACGTTTCCTCTTGGTTCTGGGTTCGGGTCGATCGGATCGTCGACCGGTGAAACATAGTTAGGGGATGAAAGCTGGACGTGTAATCGCAGATAGGCCATCAGATATTGCAGATCGTACAAGTATCTGAATGTCCAGAAGGTGCGTTCACCAAGCTTTGTTTGGTCAGTGTGGTTTTGCGTACCTATGCTGAAAGAATGCCCGCAGGAGTGCCATCATGATCCGATTAGCCCTCATCCTTGTTTTCATTGCCCGAAGCCTTGCCGCGCAAGAGCCCGTGCAAAGCCCACCCGAAGCCGAGCCGCCGATGACGTATGAACGGCTGGGCAACATTCTTTTCGCGCTTGACCCCGAAGCAGAGCCGAGCGGCCCCGGGTTTCAATTGACGATTGCAGGGGTGGAGGTCTTGGTCATCACCGACACCAATGCGGATCGGATGCGGGCCATGGTCCCGATCCGCAGCGCCGAGGCGCTGTCGGAGGAAGACTTGATCCGAATGATGCAGGCCAATTTCGACAGCACGTTGGATGCCCGCTATACGATTGCCAATGGCACCTTGTGGGCTGCGTTTATCCACCCATTGTCCCTTTTGGAAAAAGACCAGCTGATCTCGGGGCTGGCCCAGACTGTGAACATCGCCAGGACATATGGCACCCTGTATTCCGGCGGTGCGGCAGAGTTCGGAGGCGGCGACAGCACCGATCTGCAACGTGAGTTGATTGAAGAGCTGCTGAAGAAAGGCGAAGAGATCTGACTGCACCGTGAATATGGGACTGGCGTGACGCCTGCTGGTTGGCCGATGTTGCGCGGCCGGGCCTTCAGGCCGGTGCGTCATAGACCCTAGATGGATTCAGGAAAGCTGTTATAGTTTCTTCCCAGCGAAAAGGGAAAGCTGCGACACAACCTGCAAAAAAAACAGGGGCGCAGCAAAAAATTCCCAAGCCAACAGGGACAAAATTACATGAACAATCGTTTGAACAAAATCACCATCGTGGGTGGCGGTACGGCTGGATGGATGACCGCGCTGATCCTGGACATGGTGTTTTCCCGCACGTCAACGCCCAAGGATCGACCGCAAATCTGCTTGATCGAAAGCCCGAACATCTCGACCGTGGGGGTGGGTGAGGCCACGGTTCCGCGGATGCCTGTCACGCTGCGTCAGGCGGGTATTTCAGAGCGGAGTTTCTTTCGGGAGACCAACGCGTCCTTCAAGCTGGGTGTGAAGTTCTGCAATTGGAACAATGACGCCAAGGGCAATCGCATCGACTACATGAACCCCTTTGCGCACGGCCAGATGCTTGAGGGGCTGGAGGCCGCCGAGTATTTCCTGCGCTTCGGCAATGGCGACAGGGATTTCACGCAGTCCATATCGCCGCATGATGATCTGGCCCGTTTGTGTAAGGGCGCGCGTCAGTTGGGGCAGCCGGAATTCGAACAACGGTTTGGTTATGCCTATCATCTGGATGCCGTAAAGTTTGCAGGCATGCTGACCAGGGTCTGCACGAAGCGCGGAGTGGAGCATATCCGGGATGAGGTGCAAACGGTCGAGTTGGATGAACAGGGCAATGTCAGTCATCTCATGCTCGAAGCAAAAGGCCGCCATGACATTGAGATGGTCGTGGATTGCACCGGGTTCCGTGGGCTGATCATCAACAAGGCACTTGGCGAGCCATTTTTGGATTACTCTGACTACCTGCCCAATGATCGGGCCATGGCGTTGCAGATCGAGCATCCGGATCCTGACAAGATCGAAAGCGCCACCAGATCCACTGCCTTGGGCGCAGGTTGGACGTGGCGCGTGCCGCTTTTTAACCGTGTGGGCACAGGATATGTCTATTCGTCGGCACACCGCACGGATGATCAGGCAGCGGACGAATACCTTGAGTGGCTGGGTGACAGCGGCAAAGGTTTGACACCGCGCGTGATCCCGATGCGCGTCGGTCGCGTGCGCAATGCCTGGGTCAAGAATTGCGTGGCCATAGGCCTGTCCGGCGGGTTCATTGAACCGCTGGAAAGCACGGCGATCCATATGATTGACCATGCGATACGCTGGTTCGCCGAGCATTTGCCCACGCGAGACATCGAGCCTTCGCTGAGGGACAGATACAATCGACAGATGGACAAGCTTTATAACGAGGTACTGGAATTCATCTGTTTGCACTATCGGTTGGGCAACCGTACCGATGACCAATACTGGATCGATGCGCGCACCGAGATGAAGATACCGGATCGGTTGGCCGAAAATCTTGACTTGTGGCAGTATCGCCTGCCGATGGATCACGATATCGAGTTCGCCACTTTGTTTGACAGCCGCGTTTATCAGACCGTTCTTTTGGGCAAACAGGTTTATGATACGGGCTATGGTTCAGGCATCCGTGATCGTCTTCGACCGTTGAAGAAACCGATTTGGTTCCAGGGTATGAAGAACGCGAAAATGGATCTGGCGAAGATCGTTAAATCCATGCCGGATCACAAAACACTGTTGCGCGATATCCGGGGGGAACTTGATCAACCTGCCTTTGGAATGGCGGCGGCAATGAAGCCTACAGTGGCGATGCCGGGCACGGCGCCAGCCCCTGTTGTCATCGAGAACATGCCGAACTTTGCTGAAATCCAAAGCGGCAAAAAGGATCTGCAACTGTTCTGACTGCTTCCTGCCCGTCGCGCAGGGAGTGTTTGCAGGAAAGGCGGGGTGCAAACTCCCCGTTTTTTTTACTTCCGTGTGCTTTGTTGATATGTAATGTAATTACATACACATTGCGAAAGGGGACCGTATTGCAACAACATAAGAAACAAGGGCAAACAAGGGGTCGGAACTTGCGGAGTACCCTCAAACGTCGGAGACGACAGGCGGCGCCTATGCAGGTCTACGACTCTCTGCCGTCAGGGCTGCGCCTGTGGTTGGCCTCGGCAAGCTTGCCGTGGAGCCCCGTTTCTGCGCAAAAAATCTGGAACCGGGCCGGAGGTGCGCGCAACCCATCCGCAGCGTTGATGCGACTGGACGCAATTGAACAGGCCATGCTGCGGCGCGATGCCGGGGTTTGGACCTTCAAAACCGGCAACGCGCCTGGGTACAGAGCCGCCAAACCTTGAAAATATGGGCTTTGCCCTTGCACATACCGGGGAATCCGCCTATACGCGCGCTGTCGATACAAGGGCGGTCAACGTCCGGATGACGTTTCTGAGCAGGGCCGAGTTACCTCGGCCCTTTGTGTTTGTTTGCTCAGGGGCGCACCGGATCACGCCTGAAGACATCATGAAACAAGACCGGCGGAGACAACCGCTCGGCCAGCAAAAACGTATTGTAAAGGAAAACAACGCCACATGGCTAACGCATCCATGGAGGAATTCGAAGCCCTCCTGAATGAAAGCTTCGAAATGGACACACCCGAAGAGGGGTCTGTTGTCAAAGGCAAGGTTCTGGCGATCGAAGCCGGCCAAGCCATCATCGACGTAGGCTACAAAATGGAAGGCCGCGTTGATCTGAAAGAATTCGCAAATCCCGGCGAAGCCCCTGAAATCGCTGTAGGCGACGAGGTCGAAGTTTACCTGCGTGCCGCAGAAAACGCCCGTGGCGAAGCCGTCATCTCGCGCGAGATGGCCCGCCGTGAAGAGGCATGGGACCGTCTGGAAAAAGCATATGCCGACGACCAGCGCGTCGAAGGTGCAATCTTTGGTCGCGTCAAAGGTGGCTTCACCGTCGATCTGGGTGGCGCAGTTGCGTTCCTGCCCGGCTCGCAGGTTGACGTGCGCCCCGTGCGCGACGCCGGCCCGCTGATGGGTCTGAAGCAGCCGTTCCAGATTCTGAAAATGGACCGCCGCCGTGGCAACATCGTTGTTTCGCGCCGCGCTATCCTGGAAGAATCGCGTGCCGAACAGCGTGCCGAAGTTATCGGCAACCTGTCCGAAGGTCAGACCGTCGAGGGTGTCGTCAAGAACATCACCGAATACGGCGCATTTGTTGACCTGGGCGGCGTTGACGGCCTGCTGCACGTCACCGACATGGCATGGCGCCGTGTGAACCACCCGTCCGAGATCCTGACGATCGGCGAAACCATCAAGGTTCAGGTCATCAAGATCAACAAAGAGACCCACCGCATCAGCCTGGGCATGAAGCAGCTGCAGGAGGATCCGTGGGATCTGGTTGCTGCGAAATACCCGCTGGGCTCGGTCCATCAGGGTCGCGTCACCAATATCACCGACTACGGCGCGTTCGTCGAGCTGGAAGCCGGTGTCGAAGGTCTGGTGCACGTGTCCGAGATGTCCTGGACCAAGAAAAACGTCCACCCCGGCAAGATCGTTTCGACCAGCCAGGAAGTCGACGTCATGGTTCTGGAAATCGACGGCGCCAAGCGTCGCGTGTCTCTGGGCCTGAAGCAGACTCAGCGCAACCCGTGGGAAGTGTTTGCAGAAACACACCCCGAGGGCACCGAGGTCGAAGGCGAAGTCAAGAACATCACCGAATTCGGTCTGTTCATTGGCCTCGAAGGCGACATCGACGGCATGGTTCACCTGTCCGACCTGTCCTGGGACGAGCGTGGCGAGGATGCGATCCAGAACTACCGCAAGGGCGATGTCGTTCAGGCGGTTGTCTCGGAAGTTGACGTCGAAAAAGAGCGTATCTCGCTGTCGATCAAAGCCCTGGGCGGTGACAAGTTCGCCGAAGCCGTGGGTGGCGTGAAGCGTGGCTCGGTGATCACTGTCGAAGTCACCGCGATCGAAGATGGCGGCATCGAGGTCGAATACGAAGGCATGAAGTCGTTCATCCGTCGTTCGGATCTGTCGCGTGATCGTGCCGAACAGCGCCCCGAGCGTTTCTCGGTCGGTGACAAGGTCGACGTCCGCGTCACCAACGTCGACAGCAAGACCCGTCGTCTGGGCCTGTCGATCAAGGCGCGCGAGATCGCCGAAGAGAAAGAGGCCGTGGAACAGTACGGTTCTTCCGATTCGGGCGCATCGCTGGGCGATATCCTGGGTGCAGCGTTGAAATCCGGCGACTGAGCCAAGGCAGTATCCCAAGCATGAATTTCGGCTCCGCACGACAGTGCGGGGCCGTTTTTGTTGCGAATCAATATGTTCCGAACCGCAGGGTTAATAAGGGGATTGATCGCGCATTAAGTGTGGAAATTGGCCTGACAGATAAAATTTCGCGCGAGAATGTGGCAAAATAAAGCCTCAAAACTCAGAGTATCCGTTCCCCCCTTCCGGGTTTTTTCCTATACTGTCAAAACAGTAGACCTGTCACACCGGCTGCCTGGGAGGGTATCACGCATGATCCGTTCAGAATTGATTCAGAAAATCGCTGACGAAAACCCGCATCTCTATCAGCGTGATGTCGAGCGGATCGTGAACACCGTATTCGAAGAAGTCACAGACGCCATGGCGCGCGGTGACCGTGTCGAACTGCGGGGCTTTGGTGCCTTTTCCGTGAAGAAACGCGACGCACGTGTTGGGCGCAACCCGCGCACGGGCGAGACAGTGCAGGTCGAAGAAAAGTGTGTACCGTTTTTCAAAACTGGCAAGTTGCTCAGGGATCGATTGAACGGTAAAGCCTGACACCATGATGCGTTACCTTCGATATGCTTTTCTGGCGGCTCTCGGGATCATCCTGATTTCCGTGTCTCTTGCCAATGTTCAGTCCGTTGAACTGAAACTGATGCCGGATGCTCTGGCCGAGCTTCTGGGTTTTAACCTCAGCGCGTCACTGCCGCTGTTTCTGGTGGTTTTAGGGGGTGTTGCAGCAGGATTGGTTATTGGTTTCCTGTGGGAATGGCTGCGGGAACACAAGCACCGCCGCGACGCGACAGTGAAGAAAACCGAAGTGCGCAAGCTTGAGCGCGAAGTCAAGAAACTCAAGAAAAAGCAAAACGAAGGCAAGGACGACGTGCTTGCCATTCTGGATGAGACGAGCTGAGCCTGACCGATATGCCTGATGTTCGGTTCAAAATCTGCGGTCTGACCGCACCGGATCACGTGCGCGCTGCGGCAGACGCCGGGGCAGGCTATGTTGGGTTCGTTTTCTTTCCGAAATCGCCACGCAATCTGGATGTTTCGCGGGCCGCAGAACTGGCGCATCTGGTCCCAATTGGCGTTGCCAAGGTGGCTTTGGTGGTGAATGCCACTGACGAAGAATTGGACGGCATCGTTTCGACTGTACCGCTTGATATGCTTCAACTGCATGGCAAGGAATTGCCCGAACGGGTTTCCGAAATTCGCGAGCGATTTGGTTTGCCGGTGATGAAAGCCATAGGAGTGGCCGAGGCCGAGGACCTGGCGGCCATCGATCTTTACTCGGAGGTGGCCGATCAACTGCTGATCGATGCGAAACCGCCCAGAGAGGCTGAATTGCCGGGCGGCAACGGGTTGGCTTTTGACTGGCGGCTGTTGGCCGGACGGAAATACTGGCGGCGACCCTGGATGCTGGCCGGTGGCCTGACACCCCTGAACGTTGCCGAAGCTGTCCGGATGACAGGTGCCCAGCAGGTGGATGTGTCATCCGGTGTCGAAAGCGCGCCGGGTGTGAAAGATGCGGCCCTGATCCGCGACTTTGCATCGGCTCTCAGGTGATCTGAAAAAGATCTTGTTGCGTATCCCTCGAAACAGAGGGGTTGAGCATGCTCGCAGCAATCGGGGGCGTTTCCTTGAAACATTGGTACCATGCGCCGGAGTTTTTCTGGCGCGCGGGACAGGCCTGTCGGCAGGCGCAAGGCGACCCATTGTGCCTGCACGCTGACTTGTTCAGGCAGGATGGCATCTATTTTTCATTCAGTGTCTGGCAAGACATTGAAGCAATGCTGACATTTTCCCAATCCGGCCCCCACAGGCGTGCCGTGTTGGCAGCCGATCGTTTGGCGGATGTGAACAGGTTTCATCATTTTCCGTGCATTGGTGTGCCCTCGCCGGAACAGGCGATTCAGGTCTGGCGTCAAAACACGCAGGTTGTGGAATGATGCGTTTTGCCCATGGCAAATCCCGCTGCCACCACCTATGAACAACAGATACGACGAGGGAGACACCCATGGCCAACGATCTTTTCAATTCCTTCATGTCCGGCCCTGACGAACAGGGACGTTTCGGCATCTTCGGCGGGCGTTTTGTCAGTGAAACTCTGATGCCGCTGATCCTGTCGCTGGAAGAGGAATACAACAAGGCCAAAGATGATCCGACGTTCTGGGCCGAAATGGATGACCTGTGGGCAAACTATGTGGGTCGTCCTTCGCCGCTGTATTTTGCGGAACGCCTGACCGAGCATCTGGGGGGTGCCAAGATCTATCTGAAGCGTGACGAGCTGAACCACACCGGCGCGCACAAGATCAACAACGTGCTGGGTCAGATCATTCTGGCGCGGCGTATGGGCAAGACCCGGATCATTGCTGAAACCGGGGCAGGGCAGCACGGCGTGGCCACCGCCACCGTATGTGCCAAGTTTGGCTTGAAATGCATTGTCTATATGGGGGCGCACGACGTGCAGCGGCAAGCTCCGAACGTATTCCGCATGCGTCTTCTTGGGGCCGAGGTGATCCCTGTGACCTCGGGTCGTGGGACGCTCAAGGATGCGATGAATGACGCGCTGCGTGACTGGGTGACTAATGTGCGCGACACGTTCTACTGCATCGGCACCGTGGCTGGACCGCACCCCTATCCGGCAATGGTCCGCGATTTCCAGTCGATCATCGGCAAGGAAGCGAAAGAGCAGATGATGAAGGCTGAAGGCCGTTTGCCGGATACGATCATCGCGGCAATCGGCGGCGGTTCGAACGCGATGGGTCTGTTCTATCCCTTCCTCGACGACAAGGACGTCAACATCATAGGCGTCGAGGCGGGCGGAAAAGGTGTGAACGAGAAAATGGAGCATTGCGCCTCGCTGACCGGCGGTCGGCCGGGCGTGCTGCACGGCAACCGGACCTATCTGTTGCAGGATGACGATGGCCAGATTCTTGAAGGCTATTCGATCTCGGCCGGGCTGGACTATCCGGGCATCGGGCCCGAGCATTCCTGGCTGCACGAAATTGGACGCGCGAATTACGTCTCGATCACCGACAAGGAAGCGCTCGAGGCGTTCCAGCTGTGCTGCGCAACCGAGGGGATCATCCCGGCGCTGGAACCAAGCCACGCTTTGGCCCATGTGATGAAGATCGCACCGGAATTGCCCAAGGATCACCTGATCTGCATGAACATGTGCGGTCGTGGAGACAAGGACGTTCAGACCGTAGCCAAATATCTGAACTTCGATATGTCAGACACCGAAGGCCGTACGGCGGACTGAGTGTGAACCGGGGCGGCATGTCCCGGTTGCTCTGTCTTGGGGTCGATGGCTCAAGCAGACCTGAAAGCAATAATTCCAAGGCAGGACAGGCGGGATAGTCAAACATGTGACATGTCCGCCGAAATCAGGTTGCCCTGCAAAAAGGGCCGCCGCCAATGCGCATGTAAGGACAACACAGAAGCCCGAGGAATCGCCGGCTGCTGTGAAACCTCGATCATTGTGCCTGCATTTGTTTCCCAACAACTGCCAGTTGCGACCCCTGCCCGAGATTGTTGCGAATATCCCGTCAAAGCCGAGGGTCTGTATCCGGCATATCTTGAGCATATGACTTGCAAAGTCACGGCTTGTTGTGACGTCTTGCCGAGAAGACTCCCTGAAAACAACGTGCTTCGAAGTGCTTTCCGGCATTTTTCGCCTTTGCCTTGCGGTTTATGCATGGCCATGTGGCCCGCACGCCAAAGTTGAGTTGCTTCCAATTCTATACAGTGTCTCCAAATTGAATTAACTATTGGGTAACTGGCGTAGTTGCGGCCGGTTCAGGGGACGTCTCTGCAATGGATGGGACAATGGATGACGTGGTTCGGGGCACAGTGTCTTTGCCCGGGCGCCCTGGTGTTTAGCGCCCTCGCGGTGTTGTAGGAGGTAAAATGGTTAGGTCCGTTATTTCGAGGCTGTTGTGCCTCTGTTTTCTGATTTCAGCACTCATGATCGGAAGCGCGAAAGAGGGTGCGGCTCTTGGTGGCGGCTTCATCATAACCTCGGTTCCGACGCCGAACGGGGGAAGCATCTTTTTCAACAATATCCCATTTACCGGCACGGCCTTTGTTTCTCTGGGGGGGTCGGGGCAGGTTCCCGGCGGCAGTTTCTATTTCAACAACGGCATTTTGAACCAGAGTGCGATCACGCCCGCTGGCCTTGCTTCCCTTGGCTATATCGGCGCAACCATTCTCAGTCAGGATGGCGCGGATTCCACATATGCGGCAGACGGGTACATGGGGATTACGTTCACCGCGCGCGAAACCGTTGGAGGGCCGCTTTATCGCTATGAGATCGCGTTGTCCGGTGTAACGAACACCCAAATCGTCAACACGCGCGTTCTGGTGGATACGACACAGCCAACTGCAACGATCGGGGCCTTGACGCCGACCGGCAGCGGAACGTTTCAAGCAAGCATTACCCTCAGCGAACCAAGCACCGATTTCACCGTGGGCGACCTGTCCGTCACCAATGCAACGGCTACTCTGACCGGGTCCGGCACCAGCTATGTCGCCACTTTGACGCCCCAGAACAACGGTACCATCGAGCTTTTCATTCCGGCAGGGGTGTTCTCGGACGCGGCTGGGAATCTGAACCTTGAGTCAAACAGGGTCAGCACGCTTCAGGCCGTGACAAATGCCCAACGTCAGATTCAGGCGTTCCAGAACGCCCGGGCCAACAGCCTTGTGACGAACCAGCCGAAACTGACCCAGTTTCTGCAAGGTTCGGGGTCGGGTATACTGGACGCTTCGGTCACGCAGGGCTCGGGGTATCTGAATTTCGCCAGTGATCCGGCGCGGCCCGTCTGGTTCAGTGTGACCGGCAACTGGAGTTCGCAGGATGATTTTGACAACTCCTATGCACTGGCAGTTGTCGGGGCTCATCGCCAGATCAATTCGAACCTGTTGATCGGTGCCATGCTTCAGTTCGACTATGCCGAAACGGAAAACGGCCCGGCCAGCGTGGACGGTACGGGCTGGCTGGTTGGTCCTTATGTGGTGGCAAAATTGCCCAATCATTCGGTGTTTCTTGAAGGGCGCGTTCTTTATGGTCAGGCCGACAACAACATCTCTCCGTTTGGCACCTACGAGGACAGTTTCGACAGTGACCGTTGGCTGGTCCAGTCGCGCGTAACCGGTGAGATAAAGCGTGGCGCCCTGACATTGATGCCTTTGCTGGACGTAAGTTATGCCAGCGACGATCAGAAAGCTTATACCGACAGCCTGGGCAATCTGATTCCACAGCAGGATTTCAGTTTGACGACGGCACGGTTGGGTGTCGATTTCAGTCACCCGTTGCAAGTGTCACGAGGAGAGATGATGCTGACGGGTGGGCTTTCTGGGATTTGGAGCACGACTTCGGGTACCGGGACCGCCCCGGGCGTGACACCGATTGGCGATACCGCCCGTGCCCGCGCGGATCTGGGCCTGGACTACCGGCTGGAAAACAACAGCTTGCTTGCAGCAAACGTGTTCTACGATGGCATTGGTGAAAGCGGTTTCGAAAACTACAGCATCAGCCTGATCTGGCAAATGGCATTCTGACCTTGGGGCGAAACTGGATCGCGGATCACGTCTCGCCCCGGGCGCAATGGCTTTCAGGCATTCGCCTTGTTCTGAAGCAAGATATCAAGCGGCACAATCTCGAGCGCGCGTTGATGGGTCGCCTCCAGGTGAACCTTTGGCGCGCATCCTTCGTCATGGGCCTGTAGGAACCGGCCGGCACACAGACACCAGCTGTCACCGGGCTTGAGGCCCGGGAAATCGAATTCGGGCCGAGCCGTGCTCAGATCATTGCCGACATATTTCGAGAATGCCAGAAACTCGGCCGTCATCACGGCACAAACGGTATGGCTGCCCTGATCCTCGGGGCAGGTATTGCACGCACCATCCCGAAAGAACCCGGTCAGAGGATCGCGTGAGCAGGGCGCCAGAACGCCGCCGAGTACATTGATACTGTCTTGTTTCTGCATGAACACACCTTACAGGCTTTCTGCGATCTTGCGGAACATTTCGATATTCTGGTCGTTTACGCCAGTGTCGCGGAATTTCCGATCAGCGCCGGTAGACACAATCAGAACGCCGCGAGGTTGGTTGAAATAGATGTATTGCCCATACACGCCCCGGGCCAGAAACTCTCCCTCATGGGCGCCGCGCGGGATCCACCACTGGTACCCATATCCAATCTTCCCCTGAGCGGTCGGGGCGCTGGGTTGAGTTGCCTCGAATATCCAGTCGGCGGGCACCACTTGCCGGCCGCTCAATTTCCCATCTTGCAGGATCATTTGCCCGAACCGTGCAAAGTCACGTGTCGTGAAATTCAATCCGCCCAGAACAAAGGCGACACCAGCGCCGTCAGTGACATAGTACCCGTCACGCTCAAGGCCCAGGGGCTGAAGGATTTTCTCCGTCAAAAGATCCGCGACACTGCGACCGGTCGCCCCGCGTATCACCATGCCCAATACATGCGTGTCTATGGAAACGTATTGCCAGGTTTCACCGGGGGGCGCGAAACTGTCCTGCAATGAGGCTGCAAAATCGTCCAGTTCACCGCCCAGGGCAATCACACGGCCCATCCTGTTGATGTCAGATTTTGGGTCCAGATAATCTTCGCCAAACGTGACGCCGCTGGCCATGTTCAGAACGTTCCGAATTGTCGCCCTGTCATATGCGCTGCCTGCAAGTTTGGGGGCGTATTTGACGACGGGATCATCCAATGAATCGATTGCGCCCTCTTGCAGGAGAATGCCGAAAAGCGCCGACAGATAACTTTTTGCCACTGACCACGAAATCCGACGATCATCGGGACCGGTGCCCAGATAGTATTCCTCGAACCGGATCTTGCCGTTCTGCATGATAAGCAAAGAAGTGACCGAGCGTTCATTGATCCAAGTGTCGGTGCCTTCCGGAAGATCGAAACCTTCGCCGTAGGGCAGTTCCCATGTTGGGGCGTTTCCACGCGGCAGATCCACGGTCAGAAAGGCTTCATCCATATGCGAAAAGTTGTGAACGATCTTGTCCTCGGCAAACAGAGAGTTCACCGCCATCAGGCGCTGTAACTCTTCGCGTTTCCAAAGCCCAACGGCAGCGGCGGCCAAAGCCAGCGCCAGCACAATGCGCAGAACCCACTTCAGTATGGACCGCATCGCATAGCCTCCCTTGTTTGCGTGTATTGGAACGCGGACATCCCACTTTCGCAACGCCGACGTAACGGAAAGAGGGCGGGGCGCTATTTGAACTTGTCCAACAGTTTCTGCATGGCCGACCGTTCGTCGGCCGGTGGCTTCGGAGGTGCCTTAGATGCGGTTTCAGCTTTCGGAGCCGCCGTCTTGGACGACCGGGGCGGAGCAGTGCGCAGGGCCACCGCGTTCATGAATTTTCCACCATCATCCTGGGCCAGATGGGGCGCGCCGTCCGAAACACCCCGAAGAACGTCGTCCAGCCAGTCACTCTCGGCTTTCGCAAAGTCGCTCAGAACATAAGCCGAGACCATTTCCTTGCGGCCCGGATGTCCGATCCCAAGCCGGACACGGTCATAGGCTGCGCCTATATGGTCGTGGATCGAACGCAGACCATTATGCCCAGCGTGCCCACCACCCGCCTTTACCCGCACTTTGCCTGGGGCGAGGTCCAACTCGTCATGGAACACGACTACATCTGTGGACTCGAGCTTGTAGAAACGCATCGCTTCACCCACGGATTGACCGGACCGGTTCATGAAGGTCTGCGGTTTCAGCAAAAGGATTTTTTCAGACCCTAACCGCCCTTCCGAGATTTCGCCCTGAAACTTGGATTTCCATGGGCCAAACCCATGATCTTTCGCAATCCGCTCCACAGCCATGAACCCGATATTGTGCCGGTTTCGGGCGTATTTCTGCCCCGGGTTTCCCAATCCGACAAAGAGTTTCATGACCATGCTCCGCCTCTGTAGCCTCGAGGCTATGTGATGCCCGGAATTGCCATGGAAATCCAGCCAGCGCTGCGCGTGTTGACCAAAAAAAAACGGGGCTCGTCAGAACCCCGTTTCAAAATCCAGACGTTTGATCCGGATTTATTCTTCTTCTTTGCCGACGACTTCGACTTCGTCGACTGCAACTTCCGCTTCTTCACCTTCTTCGTCGTCGCTCGTGGACAGACCGGTCGGTGCCGAGACGTTCGCGATCACGAAGTCGCGGTCGATGGTCGGCTTGGTGCCTTCGGGCAGGTCAACCGACGAAATGGTGACGACGTCGTTGATGTTCATTCCGGCCACATCAACGGTGATCTTCTCAGGAATGTCACCTGCGGTGCACAACAGCTCGACTTCCGGGCGGACAACGGTCAGAACGCCGCCCTTCTTGATGCCGGGGGCTTCATCTTCGTTGATGAACTCAACCGGAATGTACAGCGCGATCTTGGTGGTCCGGCGCAGGCGCATCAGGTCCAGATGGGTCGGCAGGTCTTTGACGACATCACGCTGAACATCGCGGCAGATGACGCGAACGTCTTCATGGCCTTCGACCTTCAGGTTCCACAGGGTCGACTTGAAGCGACCGGCCTTCAGGCGCTTGAACAGTTCGTTGAACGGAATCTGAATCGGCAGCGGATCTTTGTCGCCGCCAAACACAACGCCCGGAACCATGCCTTCGCGGCGTGTTTTGCGAGCGGCGCCCTTGCCTGTCCCCGTCCGTTCCAGAGCTACGAGATCAGGAATCTCTCCAGCCATGATAATTCTCCAATGTTAGGGCGGGTATCCTCCAAGGCTGTATACCCGCGTGAAGCCGCGTCCTTATCTCGATTCATCCGGTTTGGAAAGGGGTAATTCACAGCTTGCCCTTTTGTGGGGCTCAGCCGCGCGCTCCGAAGTGTTCTTCGACAGATCAGTGAAGGGTCCGCTGCTTCATCTGGCCACAAATATCCCGGGGGAGACGCCCGGAACGGGCGGCGGGGGCAGAGCCCCAAATCTCCCGCAGGCTCAGCCTTGCCAACGACCACCAAAATCTTCTGGTACCAGAAGATTGTGCGCCCCCAGCGCGCTAACGGTTTTTTCACCGCACAGCGCCATTGTTGTATCAAGTTCCTTCTGAATCACTTCCAGCGCGGTGGTGACGCCTTTCTGACCCATGGCGCCCAACCCATAAACAAATGCGCGGCCGATATACGTCCCCGTGGCCCCCAGCGCCAATGCCTTGAGCACGTCCTGACCCGAGCGGATACCACTGTCCAGGTGCACTTCGACATCATTGCCGACAGCGTCCATGATTTCGGGCAATACCCGGATCGAGCTGAGCGCACCATCCAGCTGACGCCCGCCATGGTTCGACACGACAATGGCATCCGCTCCCAGCTTGGCAGCCATTTTGGCATCTTCCGCGTCGAGTATCCCTTTCAGGATCACCTTTCCGCCCCACTGTTCAATCAGTTTTTCGACTTTACTCCAGTCGAGGGTGGGGTCGAACTGTTCAGCGGTCCAGGCTCCCAGTGAAGACGCGTCCGAGATACCTTGCACATGTCCCACTATATTGCCGAACTCGCGCCGCTTGGCCCGCAGCATTTCAATGCCCCAGGCCCATTTGGTCAACAGGTTCGCGATGGTCTTTGCGGTCAGCTTGGGTGGTGCGGACAGGCCGTTTTTCAAGTCTTTGTGCCGTTGGCCAAGAATTTGCAGATCCAACGTAATCACCAGCGCCGAACACCCGGCGTCCTTGGCCCGCTGGATCAGACGGCTGACATAGTCGGCGTCCTTCATCGTGTAGAGCTGAAACCAGAACGGCTTGTCGGTGTGCTCGGCCACGTCTTCGATCGAGTTGATCGACATTGTGGAAAGGGTAAAGGGAACACCAAAATCCTCTGCGGCTTTGGCGGCCTTCATCTCTCCGTCCGCATGCTGCATCCCCGTCAACCCGACCGGGGCCAACGCGACCGGCATCGACACCTTCTGGCCGATCATTTCCGAGGCAGTTGAACGCCCGGACATATCAACGGCAACCCGCTGACGCAGGCGGATCTTTTCAAAATCGGAACTGTTTTCGCGGAATGTTTGTTCCGTCCAACTGCCGCTTTCAGCGTAGTCGTAGAACATCCGCGGCACGCGACGCTCGTAAATGCGCCTGAGGTCTTCAATATTGGTTATCACAGGCATGACTCAGACCTCCGAACTTACTGGTTCGTTTTCCTTACCAATGCATGTCAAAGCCTGCAATGATCTGGCCCGGCGGCGGGCAGTCAAAAAAGCCTGCCCCAGAACAGTCTGCGGCAGGCTTTCGAGTGTGTTGTGTTATCTGCCGGATCAGGCGCTATGAGCGCCATCTGACAGGGACTTTACAAAATCCAGAACTTCCTCGACCGGTTTGCCTGCGCCGATCTGGCTGACGATCGCCGATCCGACTACGGCACCATCTGCCACGGACGCGATATTGCGGGATTTCTCGGGCGTATTGATGCCAAAGCCCACGATCACCGGCAGCTCGGTAGCGGCCTTGATGCGGGCAACCTCGGGGGCCACATCCGTTGCCTGCGCCTCAGCCGCGCCGGTGATGCCAGTGATTGAGACGTAGTACACGAAGCCCGAGGTGTTTTGCAGAACGCGCGGCAGGCGCTGGTCATCCGTGGTAGGTGTTGCAAGACGAATGAAGTTCAGCCCGGCCGCCTGCGCAGGCAGGCAAAGCTCTTCGTCTTCCTCGGGCGGCAGATCGACAACGATCAGCCCGTCAATACCGGCATCTTTGGCATCGGCCAGAAAAGCCTCGACACCCCGGCTGTAAATCGGGTTGTAGTACCCCATCAGGACAATTGGCGTCGTGTCATCTGTTTCCCTGAACGCGCGCGCCAGATCCAATGTGCGCTGCAACGTCATCCCGCCGTCCAGCGCGCGTTGACCCGCCGCCTGAATTGTGGGGCCATCCGCCATCGGATCAGTGAAAGGCAAACCAAGTTCGATGATGTCCACACCCGCGCCGGGCAGGCCTTTGACCACGTCGAGCGAGGTGTCATAGTCTGGGTCCCCTGCCATCACATAGGCAACAAAAGCCTTCTTTCCTTCGGCTTTCAGGGCGGCAAACTTAGCGTCGATACGGGTCATCGGATGTCCTTGCAATCGGGTTTGGACCCGTGTGCAGAAACTTTGACCGAAAATCAATCCCGCCAACGCAGGAATAGCTCAGAAGCCCAGATGGTACCGCAGCAGAACCGCGTTTACACCAGGGTTCTCATCATTGGTGCTGGCGTTCGATTTGTGCGTGATCGCAACTGACATTCTGTTGCCGTTGTTCAGGTTATATCCAAGACCCAAAAGGCTGCGGATCTGAAAGTCTCCGCCCAGGTCGTTCTGGTCGTTGCTGGCATTGAAGTACCCCGGCATGACACTGCCTTCGACGAACCAGCGCTCACCCAGAGAATACAGTCCGACCAGCCCCACACCGATATGCGTATCCCCGTCTTCGTCCACAGAAAACGCAGCACCCCAGCCAGCACTGAACCGAGTTGCCTGGTGAAAAGGAGTGTGATGGTACTCGAGAGCGATCAGTGCCTGATCTTCGGACGTCGCCTCGGAAAAATCTGAATACCCGGCACCAAAAACAACCGTCTGAGCTTGGGCTGTAGCAAATGTAGAGACCGTCAGTACGGCTGCAAGAAGTAGTTTTTCCATTATATTCTGCCATTTAATTTGGTCGCGCTATGTTAATTGTTCATCCTACCCTTCGTTTTTCAGGACCGACAAGAACACGATTTGAGAACAATTTCGTGATGTGGCCGAAGGGACTCAAACAAAGTAGCCCCGGCAATCACTTGCGCATTGATGCGGACCTGCATAGAAGCTGCGTTCGTATTCTATGCAGGAGGCCGTTATGGGCTTTAAGATGGGAATCGTGGGTCTGCCGAACGTGGGCAAGTCGACCCTGTTCAATGCGTTGACCAAAACCGCTGCCGCGCAAGCCGCGAACTTCCCGTTCTGCACGATTGAGCCCAATGTCGGCGATGTGGCCGTGCCGGATGAGCGGCTCGACAAGTTGGCAGCAATCGCGTCGTCAAAACAGATCATCCCGACCCGCATGACATTCGTGGATATCGCCGGTCTGGTGAAGGGGGCTTCGAAAGGCGAGGGGCTGGGGAACCAGTTTCTGGCAAATATTCGCGAGGTCGATGCCATCGCCCATGTCCTGCGCTGTTTCGAAGATGGCGACGTGACCCATGTTGAAGGCCGCATCGATCCTGTGGCCGACGCCGAGACCATCGAGACCGAGCTGATGCTGGCCGATCTGGAAAGCATCGAAAAGCGCCGTGCCAACCTTGTGCGCAAGCTGAAAGGCAATGACAAAGAGGCCCAACAGCAGGACCGCCTGCTTGCCGAAGCGCAAAAGATGCTGGAGAGCGGCAAACCTGCACGGTTGGTCGAGGTTTCGGACGAGGACGCCAAGGCCTGGAAGATGTTGCAGCTGCTGACCACCAAGCCGGTTCTTTATGTTTGCAACGTGTCTGAGGAAGAAGCCGCTGAAGGCAACGAATACTCGGCGAAAGTCGCCGAGATGGCTGCCGCCCAAGGCAACTCTCACGTCATCATCAGCGCCAAGATCGAAGAAGAGATCAGCCTGCTTGAAGCGGACGAGGCACAGATGTTCCTTGAGGAAATGGGTCTGGAAGAGCCCGGCCTCGACCGTCTGATCCGTGCCGGGTACGACCTGCTGAAACTGGAAACCTATTTTACGGTCGGCCCGAAAGAGGCCCGCGCCTGGACCATCCGCACCGGCACCGCTGCACCGCAGGCGGCTGGTGTCATTCATGGTGATTTCGAAAAGGGATTCATCCGCGCCGAGACCATCGCCTATGACGACTTCATCGCCTGCAACGGCGAGCAGGGGGCGAAAGAGGCAGGCAAGATGCGGGCCGAGGGGAAAAGCTATATCGTCAAGGATGGCGACGTGATGCATTTCCTGTTCAACACCTGACGCCATTTGCCCTGTGCCGACATCAGGGCGTTTCGTTCAAGCTGCATTGTCGAATCAGCCACCCGCCGTCCGGCTGTCTGTACAAAACGTTGAGAGATGTGCCGTCATCTGTCGTTCCTTCGCGGAAAGTCGCAAGGCACCAGCCGATTTGGCCGTCTATGCCAGCCTGCACGACTTCGATGACTTTGTCCTCGCCACCTTCCTCCAGCCATTCCGCGTGTATTGTTTCAATGGCTGTTCGTCCTTTGGCTGCGGGGCCAAAAGGTGAGTATAGCTCTGCGTCTTCGGTGAAAAACGATGCGCACCCAGCTGCGTTTCGGGATCGGTAGCATCCGACATACGCGTCAAACAGTTTTTGAAATACGTCTACAGCGGTCATGCGGTACCTCGCCTTCTTGTTCCCAGCGCCTATTAATGGCGGGCAATCTTATACGACAAAGCACCAGTTTCCGACGCGCCCGCGCTGAAAGACGGTGCTTTCCCTGTACGGTAATGCAGTTAGAGTGGTCTTTGGCCTGATGTTGGAAATTTGAATCATGATCGAAATCCGCGACCTGCAATTGCTCAGTGCCTTGGCACGGCATCGGCATTTTGCAAAGGCGGCCGAGGAATGCGGGATTTCGCAGCCCGCCTTTTCCATGCGCATCCGCAACCTCGAGGATCGGCTGGGCGTGTCCATCGTCCGCCGCGCCAACCGATTTCAGGGCCTGACCGAAGAGGGCGAGATGATCGTTCAGCGGGCGCGGCGTATTCTCGATGACACCAAAGCACTGGAACAGCAGGTGCTGGCCACCAGGGGCGAGATCACCGGTACGCTGATCCTTGGCGTGATTCCGACGGCCATCGCCTTTACCGGGCGCCTCACCAAACGCTTTCGGCAAGCCCATCCTCGCATCGTTACGCGCATCGAAACCATGTCTGCCACCGCCATTCAACACCGACTGGACGAAGGAAGTCTGGACGCCGGTGTAACATATGGCGACAGCATCGGGACTGATCTGCGACAGGTGCAACCTTTGTACGAGGAAACCTATGTTCTGCTGGTTCCGTCACACATGACGGACGAAACCGGCCCCTTGCCTTGGGCGCGCGTGGCTGAATTTCCGCTGAGCCTGCTCGAGCCGCAGATGCAAAACCGGCGTATTCTGGATCGTATCTTTGCCGAACAGGGGCTGCACCCGGACGTGGTCGCCGAAACCAGTGGATTTACCGCGTCGATGGTGATGGCACGCGAGGGGCTGGCTGCTACGGTTGTGCCACGTGTGCTTATTCGGGCACTGGGCGAGTTGCAGGGGACAAAGGTGCTGCCGCTGGTCGATCCGATTGTAAGTAAACCGATCTGTCTGGCCACCCTGAGCCGAGATCCTGAACTGCCCACGGTGCAGGCACTGCGCGCTGTGGTGACGTCTTTACGGTGATAAGATGTCGTTATCGTGCGATTGCAAAAAGCGATTTGACGATATGCTAGCCTGATGAGACACGGGGCCTGAATCGGAGGGCATCATGGCACCATTAGACACCAAGCCATCAGGCGCACCCAAGGGCGTCTGGAAGTCAGGTAAAGGCAAGGGGCGGCACACGCCCAAGGGCCGACAGTTTACGGATGAAGCGCAGGCCGAAATTGCGCGCCTGCTGGGCGACCGCCCACGCCGCCGCGACCTGCTGATCGAGTATCTGCACCTGATTCAGGACACACACGGCTATATCAGCGCCGACCATATCGCCGCGCTGGCCGTCGAGATGCGGATCGGCCAAGCCGAGATTTACGAGACCGCGACCTTCTATGCCCATTTCGACGTGGTGAAAGAAGGTGAAACGCCGCCCCCCGCGCTGACCATTCGCGTCTGTGATTCCCTGTCCTGCGAAATGGCTGGTGCGCAGCAGTTGCAAAAAGCGTTGGAGGATGGGCTGGACCCGTCCGAAGTGCGCGTTCTGCGTGCGCCCTGCATGGGGCGCTGCGACACCGCGCCGGTGCTGGAAATCGGGCACAACCATATCGACCACGCGACCCCTGAAAAGGTGCAGGCCGCCATCGCGGCCGGGGACACCCACGCCCATCTGCCCGACTATGAGACCTTCGCGACCTATGTCGAGAACGGCGGATACGCCAAGCTGAAAGAGCTGCGCGAGGGCGGCGACTGGGAAGCGGTCCAGGAACAGGTTCTGGCCTCGGGCCTGCGGGGCCTCGGCGGTGCCGGTTTCCCGTCGGGCAAGAAATGGGGCTTTGTCCGCATGAATGACGGCCCGCGTTACCTGGCCGTGAACGGGGACGAGGGCGAGCCGGGCACATTCAAGGATCGCTACTATCTGGAACGCACGCCGCATGTTTTCCTCGAAGGTATGCTGATCGCTGCCTGGGCGGTTCAGGCCGAGACCTGCTTCATCTACATGCGCGACGAATATCCAGCCGTTCTGGAAATCCTGCGGCGCGAGATCGCGGCTTTGGAACAGGCCGGGATCGTCGAGAAAGGCTATATCGACCTGCGCCGCGGCGCGGGCGCTTACATCTGCGGAGAAGAATCCGCGATGATCGAGTCGATCGAGGGCAAAAAGGGCCTGCCGCGTCACCGCCCGCCCTTCGTGGCGCAGGTCGGCGTATTCGGCCGCCCGACGCTGGTGCACAACGTGGAAACGCTCTACTGGGTGTCCAAAATCTGCCGGGAAGGTCCGGAGATCCTCAATTCGGTTGAAAAGAATGGCCGCAAGGGGCTGCGCAGCTATTCGGTCTCGGGCCGGGTGGCCAAGCCGGGCGTTTACCTGCTGCCGGCAGGGTCGACTATTCTTGACGTGATTGATGCAGCCGGGGGCATGGCCGAAGGTCATGTGTTCAAGGCGTATCAACCGGGCGGGCCGTCGTCAGGTCTTCTCCCCTCCAGCATCGACGACGTCCCGCTCGACTTTGACACACTACAGCCGCTGGGCACCTTCATCGGGTCTGCTGCGGTTGTGGTTCTGTCCGATCAGGACACGGCCCGCGATGCGGCGCTGAACATGCTGCGCTTCTTCGAGGATGAAAGCTGTGGCCAGTGCACGCCCTGCCGGGCGGGCTGCGAAAAGGCGGTCAAGCTGATGCAGGCCGAGACGTGGGACACCGACCTGCTGGAAGACCTGTGCCAGGTGATGGGCGACGCTTCGATCTGCGGTCTGGGGCAGGCGGCCCCGAACCCGATCCGTCTGGTCATGAAACACTTCGCTGAAGAAATCTGAGGGAGACAGAGCCATGCTTGATGCAAGCCCAAACAAGACCGTCACCTTCAACCTGAACGGCGATGACGTCACCGTGCCCGAAGGCACCACCATCTGGGAAGCGGCCAATGGCCGTGGACTGGTGATCCCGCATCTGTGTCACAAACCGGCACCGGGCTACAAACCCGATGGCAACTGCCGCGCCTGCATGGTCGAAGTCGAGGGCGAGCGTACGCTGGTCGCCTCGTGCATCCGTCCGGCGGCTGACGGGATGGTGGTGAAAACCGACACCGACCGCGCCGAGAAATCGCGCGCCATGGTCATGGAACTGTTGGTGGCCGACCAGCCCGAGCAGCCGCACGATGCCTCGAGCCATTTCTGGGATATGGCCAAGCTGAACGATGTCAGCGACAGCCGTTTCCCGGCGAAAGAGCCCGAGAAGATTCCGCTGCTGGATGACAGCCATGTGGCGATGCGGGTCAATTTGGATGCCTGCATCAACTGCAACCTCTGCGTCCGCGCATGCCGCGACGTGCAGGTCAATGACGTGATCGGCATGGCCGGGCGCGGGCATACCGCGCAGGTGGTGTTCGACCAGAACGACCCGATGGGCGATTCGACCTGCGTGGCCTGCGGCGAATGCGTTCAGGCCTGCCCGACCGGCGCTCTGATGCCCGCCACCGTGCTGGACGACCGGCAGCACGGCGACAGCAAGGATTACGATTCCGAAACCGAAAGCGTCTGCCCCTTCTGCGGGGTGGGCTGCAAGGTCAGCCTCAAGGTCAAGGACGGCAAGGTCAAATATGTCGAGGGCATCAACGGCCCCGCCAACGAAGGCCGTCTGTGCGTCAAGGGCCGGTTCGGGTTCGACTATATCCACCACCCGCATCGCCTGACCAAACCGCTGATCCGGCGCGAGGATGCACCGTCAAAAGGTCTGAACGTTGATCCCGGCAACCTGTCGACCCATTTCCGCGAAGCGACCTGGGAAGAAGCGATGGATCTGGCGGCCACCAGACTGATGGCCCTGCGCGACCAAGACCCGCGCAGCGTTGCGGGCTTTGGCTCGGCCAAATGCACCAACGAAGAGGCCTATCTGTTCCAGAAGTTCATCCGTCAGGGTTTCAAACACAACAATGTCGACCACTGCACCCGTCTGTGCCATGCGTCGTCTGTGGCCGCTCTGATCGAGAACGTGGGCTCGGGCGCGGTGACGGCGACCTTCAACGAGATCGAGAATGCTGATGTGGCGATCATCATCGGCGCCAACCCGATCGAGAACCACCCCGTCGCGGCGACCTATTTCAAGCAGTTCGCCAAGCGCGGCGGCAAGCTGATCGTGATGGACCCGCGCGGTGTCGGCATGCGCAAATTTGCGGACGAAATGCTGCAATTTCGGCCAGGTGCCGATGTCTCGATGCTGAACGCGATCATGAACGTGATCGTCCAGGAAGAGCTGTATGACAGCCAGTACATCCACCGCTGGACCGAGAACTGGGAGGCCGAGAAGGAGCATCTGCGCCAGTTCACGCCCGAGGCGATGGCGCCGATCTGCGGCATCGAACCGGATCAGCTGCGTCGCGTTGCGCGCACCTTTGCGCAAGCCAAGGCTGGTCTGATCTTTTGGGGTATGGGCGTCAGCCAGCATATCCACGGCACCGACAATTCGCGCTGCCTGATCTCGCTGGCATTGATGACCGGGAATGTCGGCAAACCCGGCGCAGGTCTGCACCCTCTGCGGGGCCAGAACAACGTGCAGGGCGCATCGGACGCCGGCCTGATCCCGATGTTCCTGCCGGACTACAAGACGGTGACCGATGACGGCATTCGCGCGCAGTTCACCAATATCTGGAAATCGGACGATTTCTCGAACGAGAAGGGTCTGACCGTCACCGAGATCATCGACCAAGCCTATGCGGGCAACATCAAGGGCATGTACATTCAGGGTGAAAACCCGGCCATGTCCGACCCGGATGTTGGCCACGCACGTGAGGCCCTGGCCAAGCTGGACCTGATGATCGTGCAGGACATCTTCCTGACCGAAACCGCGAACTATGCCGACATCATCCTTCCGGCCTCGGCGCTGTATGAAAAGAACGGCACGGTGTCGAACACCAACCGTCAGGTGCAACGTGTCCGTCCGGCCGTGGCGCCTCCGGGTGAGGCGCGCGAGGATTGGAAGATCACGGTCGAACTGGCGCAGCGCATCGGGCTGAACTGGGACTACTCCGATGTGTCCGAGGTCTTTGCCGAGATGAAACTGACCATGGAGTCGCTTGACAATATCACGTGGGAACGGCTGGAAAACGAGACGATCACCTATCCGTCGCTCAGCGAAACCGATCCCGGCCAGTCTATTGTGTTCGGCGATGGTTTCCCCCGCGCGGGTGGCAAAGCAAGGTTCACTCCGGCCAATGTCATCCCGCCTGATGAGGCGCCCGATGATGAATACCCGATGATTGCCACCACCGGCCGTCAGCTGGAACATTGGCATACCGGTTCAATGACCCGCCGGGCAAGGGTTCTTGACGCGGTCGAGCCAGAGGCCAACTGCTCGATGAACCCGCGCACGCTGAAGCTGATGGGGATTGAGCCGGGCGAAATGATCCGCCTGACCACGCGTCGTGGTTCGATTGAAATCATGGTGCGCGCCGACCGGGCCATTGCCGAAGACATGGTGTTCATCCCGTTTGCCTATGTCGAAGCGGCGGCGAACATCCTGACGAACTCGGCCATCGACCCCTACGGCAAGATCCCCGAGTTCAAATTCTCGGCCATTCGTGTCGAAAAGATCGAGGATGCGATGGCAGCGGAATAAGATCGCGGCCAGACTGAGCAAGGGCGGCCTCTGGAAGGGGGCCGCCTTTTTTCTTTGCCGCGCCATCGTTCAAACGATTGCACCGTCTGACCGGCTCCGACAATTCGTCGGGTTTTCAATTGGCCGCAGCACCGCGCAAATTTCCGCGCTGGCGATTGCATCGCGACCACCAACGAAATCGGAATCAGGCGTCGATAAGACAATTTGAACACCCGTCACCTGCTCGTGCGACATGAACGGATGGCTCAACTCGGTTTCTTTTTTGACAGTTGGTCAGTGGTCAGTAGTCACGCTCGAAGAACACACCCACGCCGGTCTCTCCTCGGCCATCGACCGTACCGCGCACGGTGAAATTGTCCGTGACATCGAGGTTCAGGTTCACTTCGGTGTCACCTTCGGTGTTCACGGTGAAGTCCGTATAGAGGTTTTCACCCAGGTACGCGCCCGCGCCCAAACGGCCCGCGCCGCTTTCGGACGCTCCTATGTCGACCGTGTCGACTCCGGTGGAGTCGCGGAGACCTTTGGTTGCATCCCCTCCCGCACCGCTAAGCTGCGCCAGTGATGCTGCCATTTGCGCGATCAGGAAAGGCGAGATTTCTGAAAACCGGTTCCCGAACAGCAACATTGCCAGTGCTTCTTCAGCCGGACGTTCGGGGTCGGAAAACACATTGACCTCAGGTGAATCCAGCGGGCCGGCAATTTCGATCGTCGCGGTGCCGTCAGACGTGCTGGCTGAAGACTCGAACTCGATATACGGGGTCAGGTCGCCCTGCAACGTGACGATCCCTTTCGTCAGTGCCAATCTGCGGCCCAGAATGTCGAAATTCCCCCGGATCAGTTCGATCTGACCGGACGGCACGACAGAGGCAGTGGTGCCGCCGATGAAAATTCGCCCACCCAGTTCTGCGTTCACACCACGCCCTCTGACGAAAACCGCCTTGGGTGCAAGCAGGCTGATATCCAGCGCAATACGGGATGCGCTTTTCTCCGATCCTTCGGTCACGACCAATCCGGCCCGCTCTCGGGTGACGAAACCGGCGCGACTCTCGTTGATGTGCTGGATGTCCGGGATAGGTGCCGCGCCTACCGCGCCGGACGCGGCGGCAAGGTTGATGTTGGTTTCGTCAAACGTGATCTGACCGGCCAGCGAACTGTTTCCGGCCAACGCCCCGGTCATGGCAATCTGACCGTTCAGGGTGGTTTCATACAGCAACCGGTCTGTCAGCACTAGGTTGTTCAGGGTGGTGGTAATCTGGGCGTTGAACGGAGGGGTCAGGTCAACAGGCCCGTTGACGGTAAAGTTGCCGCCCGCCCGAACTCCGCCATTCAGTGTAATGTTTGCGCGACTTTGCGCCAGATCCACCTGACCACTGATCCCGGTAATGGTCTGACCAGCACCCGGAATTGCAAGGGATGTGCCCGAAGTGGTGACTGAACCGCTCAGCGACGCCAGCGCCGGAGCACCTTTGAGTGCCAGATCGAAGCGCGCCGAACCGTCGATCTTGTTGGGTGTGATGAAGACATTCGCGATCCCAAGGTTGATGCCGCCCTGTGCCTTCAGATCCGCCTGACTGCTGGTTTCATCAAAAGTGCCGGCCAACGTGGTGTCAATGTCGGCAGGCCCTTGCGCCTTGGCGTCAATCGTCCAGACACCGTTATCGCGTTTGGCCGTTCCCTTTGCTGCCACAGTGCCGGGAAATTCGGGAACGAACCGCTCGATCCGGTTCAGTTTGGCGTCAAAATCCACATCAGCCGAGCCATTCTGGCCGACCGTTCCTTGAAGGCTGGCGTAAGAGCTGTCAGGCCCGTCCAGGCGAGCAGTGCCTTCCAGTCCAGAGCCGGTCGGAGCGACGTTCCCGCTCAGGTTCAGCGGTCCGGACAAAGTTTGCGACAGACGGGCAAGGTCATCCAGTTTGGCGGAAAAGTCCAAACCGCCGGCGTCTCGGTTCAGCTTGCCCGATGCATTCGCCGAAAGGGCGGTTCCAATCAGTTGGAACGTACGGATATCCAGGCCTTCATCGTTGTTCATCGCGTCCACGGTCAGGTTCGTTCGCCCCTGGATCAGGTCGTCAACGGCGTCGATCCCGGTTTTGATGTCGTCCGCCGACAGATTGCCTTTTACGTCGAACGCTTTGCTGCCGACTGCGCCCTTGCCGGCAACATCCGCTCGGATCGCCCCTGCCAGATCGCGTTTTGCAAGGCTGGAAAACGGTGACAGGTCCGGGATGTTCACATTGACCTGCCCGTCAATGGCAAGGGCTTTCCTTGGATCGTCTATGGTAACAGAGGCCTTGGCGGTCAGGGCTGAACCGTTCACCGATGCGTCGCGGATAACAATCTGTTCTTGGCTCAGCGCACCGTCGAACGTGATCTCGTTGCGACCGACCAACAGAGGGTCGATCTCGGTTAGACTGGTTTTGATATCCCGGCCCGATACGCTGGCCGTGCCGTCAAACTCCAGCGTCTGAACGGTTCCTTTTCCGTTCAGTTTCGCTTGCACTGCACCCCCAAGCTCGCGTTTGGCAAGGCCGGAAAACACGGACAGGTCTCGGGAATTGACCGTCGCCTGACCATCGATCGTCACGTTGCCATCAGGGGTCGTTACGGTGCCGTCGGCCTGGGCGCGCAAGGTATCACCGATCAGGGTGAAATCTCGGATGGTTACGCCATCTGCGCCGCGCCTGGCGTCGAGCGTTATTGTTGTATTGCCCTTGATCACCGGATCGATGTCATCACGCCCGGTCGAGAGGTCGGTTCCTTCGACCTCCAGTTTGCCGTCGAAACTGCCTTCCAGTGGTGAGCCTTGACCGTTTAGACGGGCCGAGACCTGGCCTCCCAGCTCCAGTTGGGCCAGTTCTGAAAACCGGGACAGATCCGTGGCTTCCAAAGTGGCGGTGCCGTCGACGGCCAGACCGGTGGACAGGCCGCTGACCAATGCGTCGACGCCCAATTCGTAATCCGCACCAACCAGTTCGAGACCGGTCAGGTTCAGGGATTGGTCACTGCCATATTCGAAAGTGCCATCCAGAGTGACGAGGTCGCCAATTGCTGCATTCAGGGCCTTGTCCGCCAGGTCAATACCGTCCAACGCGGCCTGCAGGTTGCCATTGATTTTTAGCACTGCGCCCTGTTCCAGGGTCCCGTGAGCAGTAATTTGCGCGCGCTCCAAATCAACCTGCTCGGCCTGCACGGCGTTTGCAGTCAGGCTTAGGTCCCAATGATTGCCGTTTTTTTCGTCGTACAGCGCCGAAATCTGTGCTGCTCCAACGGACGTGTCACCGCCCGAAGCTGGAAGAGTTACCCTTTCACCCTCCGGCGGCGTTATGCGTCCTTGCAGGGCTGCGAGTTGCAATCGCCCACCTGCCGCCAACTGTAACTGGCCTTTCAGGTTCAGTGCTTGTGACGAGATCTCAAGCTCGTCAATTTCCAGCGCACCTTCAGGTTGGGTTCGCCCATCCACATAGAGCTGTGTTTTGGCACCGAAAAACGTATCCATTTCTTCGGCGACAAAAGGTGTCAAATCACCGCCGAGATCGGCAGTAAACGCAATGCCCTCTTCTGCGCTGGCCGCGGCAGTCGGGGCCGAGCGTAACCGAACCTGACCCGTCACCCGAGGCTGACCATCGCTGCTGAGACCGATATCGGCCGTAAAATCGGTCACGGGTCCGGATCCTTTCGCTGTCAGCGCGATAGGCGGGGTATCCGGCATTTTAAGAGCGGTCGAGATCAGGCCGCCCGCCGCCTCTGTCACCTGAAGATCAAGATCGATCTGGCTGTTCGAATTCTGAAAGCCCGCTGTCAACTTGATTTCATCACCTGCCTGGTCCAGCCGGGTGATATCAAGGTTGGTGTCCAGCGTCCCGTCGGCCAGTGACAGGTTGCCACTAACCGCCAGTTCTGCGGCCACTCCGATCAGGGGCTCGCCCAAAGCCAGCTCGTCGATGCGAATTTCACCGATTTCGATGGCAACAGGCAGTTCAGGCAGTTGGAAGCCTTTTGCCTCTGCGGTTGGCGGCGGCGTGTCTTTGGTGGTGGTGCCAGGCGCGCGGGCAACGTCGATCTCTTGCGCCGTCAGGGCATTGACTGAGAACCGCCCACGGATCAAAGCCAGCCGGTTCCAGTCAAGTTCGGCATCTTTTATGGTCAGCCAGACCCCTTCGTCATCGGCAACGGTGATCTCGGCAATCGTGGCACGTGAACTCAGTGCACCTTGCAGGCCTTTGACGGTGACGTTCTGATCCTCGCCCGACAGGGTATCCTGCAGGAACCGCTCGATCATGCTGCCGCCTTCGTCCTCCTGCGGATGTCCGGCCACAGGCACGATTGCCAGCGCGCCGATCAGCAGAGGGTATGAAAGGTACCGTCTCAAAATGCCTGTCCTATCCCGATATAGAACTGTAGCCCGTCCCCGGTGGGACCGCTGACAGGATAGGCCAGATCAAGACGCAAGGGGCCAAACCCGCCCAGATCGTATCTTACGCCGATACCGGCGCCCGAGTGATCTTCTTGCGCGCCGCTGCCGACAAAGGAAGACGTATCGACGACACCGTAGTCATAAAACCCGACCAACGACAGGCTGTCAGTAACCTTGCCACGGATCTCGCCGGACAAGCCAATAAATGACTTGCCGCCCGCGATGCCGGTCCCGACCGGAATGCCAAGGCTTTCATAGGGTTGCCCGCGAACGGTTCCCGCACCGCCCGAGAAGAACAGAAAGTCAGGCGTGACGCCATCGGCAGGTGGGCCAATCACAGATCCCAGCTGCGCGCGACCGGCCAAAACGATCCGCCCCCCTGTCCCCAGGCTGGTATAGGCCCGCCCATCAAAGAAAAGGCGGAGGCCGGTATCCGTACCGGATATTCCGACAAAGGGCATGACTTGCGAGTCCAGATAGAATCCGCGTGTGGCGCTGACTTTGCTGTCGCGTTTGTCCCATTCAGACCGGAAGGGCAGGATGAAATACCTGAACTTGCGACCAGTGCCATATGCGTCGTCGGCGTCTGACAGCTGAAACCCGGCGGATGCCTCGGCATATAAGTTGTCGGAAAAAGTGCGGCGCGCACCATAGGCCAGCGAAGCCACCGTTACATTATAGTTTTCCGTGTTGCGGCGTTCCAGCAGGGCGCTCCAGAAGGTGTTGTCATCCGGGCCAAGCCGGTCAGGTTGATCCAGACGCAACCCGATCCGGCCATCAATATCCTCTGCACCGCCAATATTTCGAACCGCCACTTCGAAGCGCAGACGTTCTGCGCGCCTGAACATATTGCGATGGGTCCACGTCGCGGTCACATCAACACCATCGCGAGAGGCCAGTTCGACACCAAAGGTCAACCGACGTTTGGGCAGGTCTTCGAACGTGGCATCGAAATCCAGTGTGCCATCCGGATTCGGCGTCTCTCGTTCCTGCAACGAGACCACGTTGAACGTGCCGGTCCGGCGCAACCGTGTTCCCACCTTCTGGATTTTCTCAGGGGAATAGACCTCTCCGCTTGGAAACCCGGCGATCTTTTCGATGGACCTGTGGCGCACATCTGAATTGCCCTTGATGAACATCTTGCCAAATGTCAGCCTGCGCCCGGGATCAAGGTCGATCTGGGCATCCAGACGGGCCTGGGCGTGGCGCGCGATGATTGTCTGACCCGCAATTCCGGCTTTTGCGTGACCCGCGTTCCTCCAACCCTGAACACCGGCCGAGGAGGCCTGTTGAATGGCACCGGTCGTCGCCAGTTTCCCGGGGGCAAAGTTTTCGGGCAGATCCGTTCCGGGGGCCAGGGGCTTGACAGTGGCGGTGCCGAATTTGAAGCTTGGCCCGGTTTCAACGGTAATTGCAGCACGGTTTATTTGTGCAGGCACCGTGAGAGAGCTCAGCTCGGCCGCCTCCTGTCCATCAAGCTTGATGCTGACGACCGGGCTGAAATACCCTTCGTCGTAAAGGATTTGTACAATCGTACGGTAATCCGACAAAGCTGCCGAGAGGATTTCAAGCGGGGTGTCGAGGCCGCGTTCCTCAGCGGTGGTTACTGAGGAGGTCTCCTTGAGGCGATCAACCAGTTCTTTCGATGCGCCGGGGGCCGAAAGGGAGGTTTCCAGCGCCGCCAGCGTGGTTGGGGCCAAAGTCACAACTGTGGCCATCAGCCAGCGCCCCAGACGGCATTGCCGCTTGCTCCTTTGCATGAATTGCCCCAACTGTCCCAATTCCAGTTCTCTTGTCCGTGTCGTGCACGGCCCTTTGAATTCAGGTTAGAGCATCTGAAAGCGGATGGGGAAAGGAATTATGCATGAGACGAGAATTTTTTCGGCCAAATTGTGTTGAGGTTGCCGCCCGGCTATTCGGCTGCCATAAGGCGGGCCACGTCCAGCATTCGCGCCGAGAAGCCCCATTCGTTGTCGTACCAACCAAAGACCCTGACCTGGTTTTCACCCACCATACGGGTCTCGGGCCCGGCAACAACCAGCGATTCAGGGCGGGACCGCAAGTCGGACGAGACCAGCGGCAAATCAGTCCAGCCAAGCACCGGAGATGCAGCAACGGCGTGCTTCAGGGCTCGATCGAAGGTTTCAGCGCTCATGCCGCGCTGAAATGTGACCACGAGGTCCACGGCTGACACACTTGCAGTGGGAACGCGGACAGCCGCGCCCGAGATACGCCCGGCCAGATGCGGAAGGACGACATCGATAAGGTGCATCGCGCTCGATGTGGTCGGAACCATCGACAGCGCCCCAGCCCGAGAACGGGCAAGGTCGCCACGCGGCGCGTCGACCATGGGTTGGCTGTTGGTATAGCAGTGGATGGTGGTCATGTGCCCCGACGCAACACCGCCGATATCGTCGATGACCTTGACCAGTGGCACCAGCCCATTTGTGGTGCAGGATGCGTTTGACACAATCCGGGCGCTGCCCAACTGGTCTTCGTTCGCACCCAGAACGATGGTGACATCAGCAGCGGGGGAGGGGCCCGAGATCAGCACTTTGCCTGCGCCCGCAGACAAACCGCGACGTGCAACGTCCGAACTGCGGGCGATACCCGTACAATCCAGCATGACGTCAACGTCCGACAGATCAACGCGGGACAGATCATCGCTGTGGGTCATGGGAATCGAGTGCCCATCCACGATCAGCGCGGCGTCCCCTGCGGACACATCGCCGGGATAGGGGCCAAACGTGCTGTCGTATTTGAACAGGTATGCACAGGTGTCCAGCGGCGCGATGTCATTGATCAGCACCAACTCGATATCTGCCCCTTCCGGCAGGGCCAGAACCTGCCGCAGGATCGTGCGGCCAATGCGGCCGAATCCGTTAATCGCGAGTTTCATGCGCAAGCTATGGCAGGCCGGTCGGGCGACCTCAATGCCTGATCTGACGCCGTGTCAGTTGCAGCTGACCTGCGAGAAAAACTGGCCCGAGATGTTCTGATACATGCTGGCCACGATCGGTTTGCACCCGGTTGCCTGCTGAATCGCGGCAATGGCCTGAACGGTGCGCAGGCGCGGCGGCGGGCCGAATGGGTTGAGGTTGTTGTTGTCACGCGTGGCGCGATAGACGACCGGCGCGTCGGAAACCTGTGTCACCGCCCAGGTGCGGCTCATGACGAAGACGGATTTGGTTTCTTCTTTGGCCGAGATGGGGGATGCAAAAAGGGCCGCGGATGAAGCGAGTGCTGCGACGGCCAGCAGGGCAGGGCGTAGTTTCATGGAACAATCTCCAGTGCTCAAAATCAGAATTTACTTGGATTTCAGCAAATTCCGGCCCGCCTGTGAAGCCCCAAGGTCAGAAACTTGCGACGCCACCCCGTCGGAAAGGTGTTACCGGCGAGCTGTGGGCAATGGCAAATGTCGGTTGCAGTCCCTGTGCCGCCAATGCCCGAACCACCCCGGATCGCCCGCGTTGCGGGCTTGCGAAGAGAAGTCTCGCAGACAGGTCTTTCCGGGGTGTTTTGAAGGTTCGCGTCAGGGGCTTGGCCCTGCCGGATTAGAGGTATAACCTTGACCACAAATGATTTCAGCTCTGCGAGGCCGCCATGAATGCCCCATGTTTTACCGCCATCGCCGCATGCGGCATTTTATTGATGAGCACTGTGGTCGAGGCCAAGCCCCTTTCTCGAATCATAGCCGAGATGGGGTTGTCTCCGGCAGATTTCGAAGTGGTCAACGCAGCCTCGAACGCGCTTTTGACCAGCGGTACGCCTTCCGTGGGCCAGGAACGGTCATGGAAGAATGACGACACGGGTTCCAAGGGGACAATCCGGGTGCGATCGGTACAGGGAAATTGCGTTGGTCTTCAGCATGTGATTCAGCCGGAAGGCGGTGATCAGAGCAGGGAAATTCGAACCCGCCGCTGCAACGACGGCAACGGCAATTGGATCCTTACGCCCTGATTATCAGCTCAGAATTCAGTAGCCCTGATCACGATTGACTTCATGCAGCAAGGCCACGCCGGAACTGAGGCGTCGGAAGTTTTCAGCCACATCCGACAAGGCGTCGCCCAGATGCCAGCCTGAAACATGTGGAGTGATCGTCACGCCGGGGTGGCGCCATAGCGGGCTGTCTTGTGGCAAAGGTTCCCGCGAGGTGACGTCCAACACGGCATGCCCCGGAACCCCTGCTTCCAGTGCCGCGATGAGGGCGTCCTCATCAATCAGATTTCCGCGCCCCGCGTTCAGCAACTGACTACCGGGTTTCATCGCCGCCAGCATCCGGGCATCAAACAGGCCAGCGGTCTGTGGGGTCGAGGGCAGGATGGCGCAAACGTGGTCACATTGGCCAAGAAGCGCGGGCAACGCGTCCTGCCCGTGCATGCAAGTTACGCCTTCAATGGCTTTGGGCGTCCGGCTCCAGCCCATGACCTGAAAGCCCACGGCGTGCAGCATCCGCGCGGTGCGGGCGCCGATGTGGCCAAGACCCAGAACACCGACCACGGTGTCCGGCGTAAAAACCGGTGCGCGCGGGGACCATTCGGCGCGGGTTTGAGCCGCTTCGTGAAACGCCATGTGTCGCTGAGCGCGCAGGATATAGGCCAGAAACCACTCGGCAATGCCCTGTGCCGGGGCGTCAGGCTTCAGGCGGGCGATGCGCACGTGGCCGGGCAGGCCGGGATGGCTGACAATGGTCTCGACCCCTGCGCCCAGCTTTTGAACCAGTTTCAGGTTGGGCAGTCGCGTCGGGTGGTCACGTTGCATGTCAACCACGGCCAGCATCGTTATGTCATCCGGATTGCCCAGCGTTTCGGCGGTGCGTATATCCGCATCCGGCAACACCGCCTGTAAACTGCGGGCAATTTCGTCATCACTTATCCAGTTGGACAGCCCGGTTTCGATCAACAACGCCATGTGCGGCTCCTGCATATGTTTGATGTGGTGACGTCCCGTCACTGCGGTGGACAGGGCCCGGGCAGTTAAGCCATCCTTGCGGCAAAAGTATAGCACGGACCCGGTGCTTCAGTGGGACATTTCCGAAAACATGACATTCAGCCTGGCCGTGCAAATTCATGATCATCTGCAAGACGTTGCAGATATGACCGGGGCCGAGGTCACTCGGATGGATGACGCATGTGTCCCTGGCGGTGATGGCGAAACTGATCGCAAGGCCAGCGTGTCAAACAAATTCGCCCCCAAAGTCGGAACGGGGAAAGTGTTTGAACGCCTGGCTTCAGACAAACGGAAACGATTTGCGCAAGAACAGACCTGAGGATCACATGGCCGAAGCGCTCGACTTTACTAACACGACCTATTTTCATCAACGCGAGGACGGGGCGTTTGTTGGCAACGATGCAGCGCGCGGGCCTTGGTCTGCCGCACATTGCCACGCGGGGCCGGTCAGCGGTTTGATCGTTCGGGCCGCTGAAACCGAAATCGGCCCCGAGAAGATGCTGACCCGACTGACTGTCGATTTGCTGAGGCCGCTCCCGCTGGCCGGGCTTCGCGTTGCGGCAGAGACCACGCGCCACACAAAGACGCTGGGCATCACGCGGGTCACGGTACACGATCTTGATGACACGCTCTGCGCCACGGCCACCACGATGCATCTTTTGCGGCGCGATCTGGGGCAGGTGCCGAATGTCGAGATAGATGCGCCGAGGATAGAGGACATTGTCGAGGGCCCTTTTCCGATAGGTGAAATTCGCCACGAATTGCCCGGTTTCGCCCATTACAGCGATATTCGCTATCCGACAGGGGGAAAACAGGGTGCCGGGCCCAAAACAATTTGGATGCGCTCTCCGCAGCTTTTGCAGGGCGAGGATCAGTCGCCCATACAGGCCCTGTGCCCGTTGGCGGATTGTGGCAACGGTATCTCGTGGAACGCGCCAACCTCGGAAATGGGGTTCATGAACACCGACCTGACCGTGCATATCCACCGTGAACCGGTTTCGGACTGGCTGGCATCCGAGTCGGTTTCGCATTGGCAGCCTTCCGGCATCGGCATGTCTCAGTCCGTGCTCTTTGATACGCAAGGTCCAGTGGGTACTGCGCTGCAAACACTGGTTCTGTTTCCGCCGACCTGATGTCGGGCCGGATTTCGCATCGGGATTGAAAATGTCGTTGCCGCCAAACGGAGGGAGACCTATCTTGATCTCATGCGTTACCTTATAACCACTTTGATCCTTTGCTTGCCGATGCAGACCAACGCCCACCCGCATGTCTTCATTGATACCGGGCTGGAATTCATCGTGGATGACGCTGGTCAACTGACCCATGTCCGCGTGACCTGGGCGTATGACGAATTCTACTCGTTGCTGGTTCTGGAAGACATGAAGCTGGATCAGGATGCCGACGGCGTTCTGACACAAAGCGAAGAACGGTTCCTGACCGGGTTCGATACGCAGTGGGTGGAAGGATACAACGGCGATCTTGTCGTTACCGCAGACGGAAACCCGGTTGCACTTTCCGGTCCGATGGAGGCGCACGCGACAGTTGAAGACGGGCGCGTTGTCACCACGCATCTCAGGGCGGTGGAGGCTGGTTCCGTGCCTGCCACGGCATTGTCTGCAAAGGCATTTGATGAGACGTTTTACACCGCCTACGAGGTGACGCGGCCCGTGACCGTCACAGGCCCTGTTGCGTGCCGGATGGATCGGTTTGACCCGGACATCGACGGGCAACTTGCGCAGATGCAGGCGTTCCTGCTGACACTGGACGCAGATTATGACCTCGAGGAAAACGATATTCCTCTGGTCGGTGAAAGCTTCGCGACCGAGATCCGTGTTTCATGTCCCGCTACCTGATTGTTCCGGTTGCTCTCGCCTGCGGTCTGCTGCTCTGGTTCTGGGGCAGCGGAGGCTTTGACAGCCTTGCGGCCTGGGCCGCGGGGGAACAGCGGGAATTCCAGAACCAGATCGCCCGGTCCTTGCGTGCCGCGCGCGCCGAGCAGCCCGAGGCGGTGGCAACGCTGCTGACGGTCTGTTTCGCTTACGGGTTCTTTCATGCCATCGGCCCCGGCCACGGAAAGGTCCTGATCGGGGGCTACGGTTTGGGTCGGCGTGTTGCTTTCTGGAGGCTATCGGCGATCAGTGTATTGTCCAGCCTCGGGCAGGCGGTGACGGCCGTCGTGCTGGTCTATGCCGGGGTGCTGGTGTTCCAGATGTCCCGCGAAAGCCTTGTTGGAATGACGGAACAGGTCATGGCTCCGATCAGCTACGGTGCAATTGCCCTTATCGGTCTTTGGCTGGTGGTCCGGTCCTTGCGCAGTTTCGCAAGGAGACGGAAAATCGCGTCGTCCCATGATCACCATCATCGTGAAAACGATCACACGCATCATCACCACCACGAAGGAGAGGTCTGCTCAGATTGCGGTCACCGCCATGGCCCCACCGCGCAGGAAATTGCAAATGTGGGTTCACTGCGCGAGGCCCTGATCCTGATAGCAGGCATCGCGGCGCGACCGTGCACAGGGGCTTTGTTCGTGCTGATCCTGACGTGGCAGATGGGCATCGCGATGGTCGGTATCGCCGGGGCCTTTGCCATGGCATTGGGCACGGCGTTGGTGACGACCTTGGTGGGATGGACGTCCTTTGGCCTTCGCGGAGGTCTGCTGGCCTCAGCCTCGGCCACACGGTTCGCATCGGTGCTGGCCCCAACCATCGAACTGGTCGCCGGGCTGATCATTGCCGTGATCGCAAGTGGATTGCTTCTGCGAGCGATTTAGGTCAGTCGAATACCGGTTCCGGGTAACCAACCCGCGCCAGATACAGCCCTTGCGGCGGGCACACTGGCCCGCAGGCCGCACGGTCGGCGGCTTCCAACGCCTTGCGAACATCTTCCGGGGTCCACGCGCCGGCGCCCACACGTTCCAGGGTTCCGACGAAACTGCGCACCTGATTGTGCAGGAATGACCGTGCCCTAACGTGGAAATGGACCTCGGGGCCGGAAAATCCCTGAACCTGTTCAACCCGCAACTCATCCAGAGTTTTGACCGGGCTGGCCGCCTGACAAATCGACGACCTGAAGGTCGTGAAATCATGGCGACCCAGCAGCATGTTCGCCGCTTCCTGCATGGCCTCGACATCCAGCGGATGATTGATCTGCCAAACCTGCCCTTTGTCATGGGTTGCAGGCGCGCGCCGCATCAGGATGCGGAACAGGTATTGCCGTTCGACCGCCGAAAACCGGGCGTGCCAATCCGCGTCGACCCGTGCTGCCTCAACAATCGCCACCGGCTGCGGTTTGAGGTGATAGTTCAGCGCCTCGGACAGGCGGAACGGATTCCAGTCCTTGGCCATGTCGCAATGAGCAACCTGTCCCAATGCATGAACACCGGCGTCGGTGCGCCCTGCGGCAGCAATCGTATGCGCACCCGGTTGAATGCGGGACAGGGCCTGTTCGATTGCCCCCTGCACGGACGGTTGATCCTTTTGCCGCTGCCATCCGGCAAACGGCTCCCCCTGGTATTCGACTTTCAACGCGTATCTGGGCATGTGCCGCTGGTACAGCGCGGCGCGGGAACGGGCAAGGGGGCGAAAGCGCTGGTATGTGCGGTACCCTCTACCTATCTTGGGTGAAACGATAATTGCGGGGCGACGGATTGGTCATCTCATCACTGGCAGACAGTCTTGTGCGCGGCGTCGAAACCATCGGCGACAGCGTATCCGAGACGTTTTTTGAGCCTGTAATCCGCCTGGGTGTCACCGGGTTGGCGCGGTCGGGCAAGACGGTTTTCATCACCTCGCTGGTGGCGAACCTGCTGGATCGGGGGCGCATGACCGGGCTGGTTGCGCAGCAGGAAGGTCGGATCAATGCCGCCTATCTGCAACCGCAACCGGATGACACCGTACCCCGGTTCGATTATGAAACGCACCTGTCCGCCCTGACGGGTCCGACACCGCACTGGCCGGACAGCACGCGCGCGGTGTCAGAGCTGCGCCTGTCCTTCAAAGCCCGCCCAGCCGGCTTGCTTGCCGGCTTGCAGGGACCGCGCACCGTTCATCTGGACATCGTCGATTACCCCGGCGAATGGCTTTTGGATCTGGCCCTGCTAGACAGGTCTTATGCAGACTGGTCTCGGGAAACACTGGAACGTATCGAGGCCCGCTCGGAGGCAGCCGAGTATTTGGGGCAGGCCCATGCCGCAGACCCGTCCGGCGCGCATGACGAGCCGACAGCGCAGGCGCTGGCATCCTCGTTCACGACCTATCTCAATCAGGCGCGTGACGCGGGGTATTACGACTGTACCCCCGGGCGGTTCCTGCTGCCGGGGGACCTGGCCGGATCTCCGGTTCTGACCTTTGCGCCGTTGGTGGTGTCTGGCCCGTCGCGGCGCAGAACGCTTCAACGCGAGATGGAACGGCGATACGAAGCCTATAAAGCCCAGGTCGTGAAACCGTTTTTTCGCGATCATTTCTCGCGCATCGACCGGCAGGTGGTTCTGGTCGATGCGCTGGGCGCTATTCACAAAGGTCCACAGGCGGTCGAGGATATGCGCCGCGCCATGGCTGATATCCTGTCGGCCTTTCGCCCCGGCCGAAATGCGTGGCTCAGCCAATTGCTGTTGGGCAAAAGGGTTGAGCGCATCCTTTTCGCGGCGACAAAAGCGGACCACCTGCACCACCTGCAGCATCCCCGCCTGACTGCGATTATCGAGGCGTTGACGCGCGAGGCGCGTGATCGGGCGAATTTCGCCGGAGCCCGGACCGAGGCCCTGTCTCTGGCTTCGCTGCGTGCTACGACCGAAGAACTGCGCCACCACGACGGGACAGACTTGCCATGCGTTCGGGGTACCCTGTTGGAGAGCGGCAAACAGGCCGCCTTCTACCCGGGAGAATTGCCCGAGGATCCAGCGCATCTGTTGGGTCCGGCCCGCAACGGGGCTGATGCGTGGTTGGGCGAAGATTACGGCTTCATGGCCTTTGCCCCGGCAAAGCTGTCGCTGAAACCCGGTGATGGCCCGCCGCATATCCGGCTGGACAGGGCGGCACAGTTCTTGATCGGAGATCGGTTGTGACGACAATTCTGCGCCACGCACGCCCGACGGATGCGGGCACCATCGGGTCGATCCTGCACAATTTCGCCTTGGAAAAAGACTGGATGCCTGAATTGCACAGCTGCGCCGAGACGATCGCTTTCTGTGGTCGAATGATTGATCTGGAATGGGTGACCGTGGCCGAAACCGAGGCCGGCGTTGTTGGTTTTTTGGCGCTCGACGGTCGTGAAATCCATTCGCTTTATCTGGATGCTTCGGTTCGGGGCCGCGGGATTGGTCGGCAATTGCTGGATCACGCCAAATCGGCCCGCTCAGAGCTGAGCTTGTACGCGTTTCAGGACAATGCCCGAGCCTGCCGGTTTTATGAACGTAACGGCTTTGCCGAGGTGGCTCGCAGCGATGGGGCGGACAACGACGAAAACCTGCCGGACATACGGTTTGTCTGGCGCAGCGAGGATGTGATCAATGGCTAAAGGCCCGGTTTTGATCGATCTTGAAACGGATGAGCCCCCTGCCGATGTCGCCAAGGCCCCGCCGGTGCCGGACATCGCGCAACCACAAGGGCAGGCGATGCAAAGCGCGGCGCGGCTGGCGGCGCGCAAACCATCGGCTCTGGCACGCTGGTTCTGGGGGCTTGCACTGGCAGTGATCGGGGCGGCCGTATCGGTGGCCGCGTGGGATTTTGCAACTTCGCTGGTGGCGCGAACGCCTTTTTTGGGTTGGATCGTAACCGGATTGATCGCCGCGCTGGTTCTTGTGGCGCTTATGATTGCAATCCGTGAACTGGCCGCATTGGGGCGGTTGTCCCGTGTGGATGGCCTGCGCCGGGCCGCAGATGCCGCGTTGGCTGAGGACGATCTGGCTCAGGCCCGCGCAGTCACCAATCGTATCATCGCATTCTACAAAGGCCGGGAAGACACGCGCTGGGGCCGCGAACGATTGACCGAGCGGATGGCGGATCAGTTCGATGCGTCAGCTCTGCTGGAACTTGCCGAAGTTGAGCTGTTGGCGCCTCTGGACGAAGCCGCCAGCCGCGAAGTCGAGGCCGCGGCCCGGCAAGTTGCAACCGTGACCGCATTGGTGCCATTGGCGCTTGCGGATGTGATAACCGCGCTGGCCGCGTCATTGCGGATGATCCGCCGGGTTGCCGAAATCTATGGCGGGCGCGCGGGTACGTTGGGCGGCTGGCGTCTGACCCGCAGTGTATTTGTGCATCTGGTGGCGACAGGGGCGGTTGCAGTCGGCGATGATCTGCTGGAGCCCGTCCTGGGCGGTTCGGTTCTGAGCAAACTGTCACGCCGGTTCGGCGAGGGTCTGGTCAACGGGGCCCTCAGCGCTCGTGTGGGTGTGGCCGCGATGGAGGTGTGCCGCCCGTTGCCCTTCTCGGACAGGCACAAACCTTCGACGCGGGGCATCATCAAGCGCGCCTTGCAGGGCCTGTTTTCCAAGGGTTGATCCAAAGCAAGGCGCCCCGGCCTGCGCTTCGGCACACTGAATGTGTCAAAGGAGCCAGCCATGACGGATCACGGTCACAGCCCGCAGGAAATCGCCGAACGGATCAACGCGCCGCCCGGCCGCGGCGTGTTGCGTGATGTCGTATATGGCGGCATCGACGGGTCCGTCACCACATTTGCCATTGTGGCAGGCGTTGCAGGGGCAGGTCTTTCCCCTTTCGTTATCGTGGCGCTTGGCCTGGCGAATGTTCTGGCTGACGGGTTTTCGATGGCTGCGGGCAATTATTCGGGCACCAAGGCCGAACTGGACAACATTCGCCGCATCCGCGCGGTCGAGGAACGCCACATTGCGTTGTACCCGGATGGTGAGCGCGAAGAAGTGCGAGAGATCCTTGCGCAAAAAGGGCTGTCTGGCGACATTCTGATCGATGCCACGGCAGAGATCACCTCGAGCAACGAAAACTGGATCAACCTGATGATCGAAGGTGAATATGGTCTGGGCAGTGTCGACCCGCATCCGATGAAAGCCGCATTGGCCACCTTCTTTGCGTTTCTGGTGGCGGGGATGATCCCATTGCTGCCGTTTCTGGCGTCCGTGCCGAACGCGTTTGCGATCTCGGCCTGGATGACCATGGCTGTCTTTTTTGCGATTGGCGCGCTCAAAAGCCGGTGGTCACTGGCCCCCTGGTGGCGGTCGGGGATCGAGACGTTTTTGATCGGCGGGCTGGCCGCGCTGATCGCGTATCTCGTCGGGTCCTTGTTCCACCCATGAAATTTGCGGCGCTGGGATGACGGTTGTTGCAGTGGGCCTTACCGCAGACCCCGGACCTTTTCAGGCCGACGATCGCGCGCCCGGCGATTTCGGTGCTTTAGATCGGATCACAGCTTTCCTTACTGTCACTTTCGGACGGCTCAAGATAGCCTGACCTCCAAAAGGATCGGAGACTCGGTTGGAATCGCTGCTTGTTCTTGTTGGCCTGATTGTTCTGGCCATCCCTGTGACATTGATCGCACTTTTGGTCGGGCATTCCCGTTTGCGTCGCCGAGTAGAGCAGCTGGAAGCGCAAATTAACGCCTTGGCCTCAGGCGATGCGACGGTCCTGCCGCAACCGGAACAGGAAACGCCTGCACCGCAACCTGCTGCTGAAGAAAAGCCGCGCAGGCCGGCACCTTGGTCGGCTCCAAAACGGCAGGAAGACAACAGTGCCGACGCTCAGGATGCAGAGGTTTCTTCTCCGGCTGTCGTGTTTCGCCATGACAGGTTTGCGGCTTTGGGCGCGTGGCTGCGCGAGAACTGGTTTTATGTGGTTTCGGCCCTGTCTCTGGCGCTGGCCGGTATTTTTCTTGTGCAATACGGCGTCGAAAACGGTTTGCTGCCGCCGGCGGCCCGTGTCGTCGCTGCCCTGGGTTTCGGCACGGTTCTGATCATCGGAGGAGAAGTCCTGCGCCGCAAGTTCGGTGATGACGAAGCGGTGGCAACCGCCTATCTGCCCTCGGTCTTTTCCGGTGCCGGGCTTGTCACTTTGTTCGGGGCGATCCTGTCCGCGCGCCAGCTGTACAACCTGATCGGTGCCGAAACGGCACTGGCAGGGATGGTCGTTGTCGCGCTGGTGGGGCTCGTTCTGGGGTGGTTCCATGGTCCGCTGCTGGCTGCGGTCGGTTTGATCGGTGCCTTCGCGGCGCCTTTCCTGGTCGGAGGCGCGTCCGATGATCCGTCGTGGCTTTACGCGTATTTCCTGCTGGTTGCCGTCTTGGGTCTGGGTATCGACACGGTACGGCGCTGGGCATGGATCTCGGTCCTGACACTGTTCGGGGCCTATGCGGCGAACCTGCTTCTGGTGATGGGCGCGCCGAGTACGGAATCGGGATACCTGATCGCGGCAACGGTGCTGGCGCTTTTGGCAACCGCCATTCCGGTGCGGCGCATTTGGCCAAATCACGCGGGCCCCATGCTGACTGAGATGATCCGCCGCCCAAAGGCCCGCCCTTGGCCGGAATTCCCAACTCGACTGGCCGCCGGGGCCATCGCGGCAAGTACGGTGATCCTGTCCTGGCATTGGGCGGACACGGAACCCGAATTCTGGTTGGGCGTGTGCCTGTTGTCTGCCCTTGTTCTGGCGCTGCTTCTATGGGCTAAGGATGCACCGGCCCTTCGGGACCTGACCGTCCTGCCTGCGGCTGGATTGGTGGTCTTTGTCGCCTCTCACGGGCTTGAGAATGGCGCGGTTCTGGACAGGTTTGCGGGCACTTACGCGGAAACGCCCGAGGCCGACTATCCGATGGTGGTCACTGTGCTGGTCGCTTTGGGAGGTTTGATGTCGGCCCTGATGGCGTGGCGGTCATTCAAGGCAAACCAGTATCGCGCCGTCTGGGCCGGAGGAGCCGCGCTTTTTGCACCCGTGCTGGCCATCGCGCTGGAAACAGGCTGGCATCCGGCTTCGGTGATCGGGGCTTATCCTTGGGCGCTCCACGCGATTGCGCTGGCTGTGTTGATGGTGGTTCTGGCTGAACGCTTTGCCCGCGTTGACGGCGATGACCGGATGCGGGCGGCACTGGCCACCCTGTCCATGCTGTCGTGTCTGGTCTTTGCCTGTGTCATCGTGCTCAGCTCGGCGGCGCTGACGGTTGCATTGGTCGCCAGCGTTGTTGTTGCGGCCGCGTTGGACCGCAGGTTCATCCTGCCGCCGATGAGCTGGTTCATCTGGGCTGGTGTCTTTACCGTCACGGTGCGTTTGGTGCTTGATCCCGGGCTGGACTGGGCCAATTCCGCTCCGGTGTCCGAGATGGCGATGGTCTATGGCGTGGCCACATTGGGATTTGTCGTGGGCTGGTGGCTTTTGCGTCCGTTGAAGCGCCCACTGGCGGCGCTGCTGCTGGAAAGTGCGGCCTGGGCGACAGCGGGTATCCTGCTTTCATTGCTGCTGCTGCGTTGGCTCGAAGGCTTCGGCGAGGGCGGCGCTGACAACAGCCATTGGGGCCTGGGTCTGTTGGCCGTCATCTGGCTTTTGCTTGCGTTCGCGCAGGTGCAGAGGTTCGGGTTGGGTGGCAAACTGAACTATTTGCGATACCTGCTTGCTCTGTTCTTTGCGGGTCATGGCCTTTTCTATCTGTTGCAGGCATTGGCGGACCAGAGCCCCTTGTTTGATCCGAATGCGGATCCGGTTCTTGGGCCGCCGGTTTTGAATACGCTGGCCGTTGCCTATCTGTTGCCCGCATTGGTCATCGGCGGATCGGCCTGGAGGATCCGGGAAATGCCGAAACCGATCATGCAAGCAAGCTTTGCCGTTGCAGGGACGTTAGCGGCAGTTTGGTTGGGTTTGACGATCCGTCACGTCTGGCAGGGCGCGGCGGGTATGTATGAAGGCAACGGCGTCACCCAGCCGGAACTGTATACCTACACTTTGGTGCTGCTGCTGATCGGGGCCGCTCTGTTCTATCAATCTCTTGCCCGCCGATCCGACCTGATGCGCAAGGCAGGGCTGGCGGTGATCGGGTTGGCGGTTGCCAAGGTCTTCCTGATCGACATCGCCGGTCTGGGGGGCCTGATCCGGGTGTTTTCGCTGTTGGCGCTGGGCCTTGCGCTGGCCGGTCTCGCGTGGCTGAACCGGTGGGCGAAACTGCGCCATTCGCTGCAGCGGGCAGAACCTCTGGACCATTAGGTGCAGGCGTCATATAAGCGCGGTCATGCATGACCGGATGGCCATCATTATTCGAATTATATCCCCGGCGCTCTGACCTCCTGAGACGCCGGGCAAAGGTGTTTGAGACTTCGCACCGACCGCTTCGATCCAATAGACGACCAGATCATCCAAAGGACGCCCCAAATGTGCGCCGACACGATCCAGACACCTGATTACAAAGACACGCTGAACCTGCCCAAAACCGATTTCCCCATGCGCGCCGGCCTGCCCAAGCGCGAACCCGCATGGCTGGAACGGTGGGAGACCATCGGTGTCTATGACCGCCTGCGCGAGAAAAAGGGCCGCTCGCCCTTTACCCTGCACGATGGCCCTCCTTATGCAAATGGGCATCTGCATATCGGCCACGCCCTTAACAAGACCATCAAAGACATGATCGTGCGATCCCATCAGATGATGGGCTTTGATGCGCGATACGTCCCCGGCTGGGACTGCCACGGCCTGCCGATCGAATGGAAGATCGAGGAACAGTACCGCAAGAAGGGCAAGAACAAGGACGAGGTGAACATCGTCGACTTCCGTCAGGAATGCCGCAAGTTCGCCGAGGGCTGGATCGACATCCAGCGCGAAGAGTTCAAGCGTCTGGGCATCACCGGCAACTGGGCCGATCCCTACATCACCATGGATTATCACGCCGAGGCGGTGATTGCGGACGAATTCATGAAGTTCCTGATGAACGGCACGCTCTATCAGGGCTCGAAGCCTGTCATGTGGTCGCCCATCGAAAAGACGGCCCTGGCCGAGGCCGAGGTCGAGTATCACGACAAGGAAAGCTTCACCATCTGGGTGAAGTTCAAGGTCGTGAATGCGGGCGATCTTGATGATGCCTATGTGGTAATCTGGACGACGACGCCGTGGACCATGCCGTCGAACAAGGCCGTCGTCTATGGCAAGGACATTTCCTACGGTCTCTACGAAGTTACCGGCACGCCCGAGGAATGCTGGGCCAAGGTAGGCGACAAGTTCCTGCTGGCCGACAATCTGGCCGCTGACGTTCTGGGCCGTGCCCGTCTGAACGACGAGCAATGGACCCGTGTGCGCGACGTGACCGCCGACGAATTGGAGAGCGTGCAGCTGCTTCACCCGCTGGCCGGGGCCGAAGGCGGCAATGGCGAATGGGACGACATCCGCGATTTCCGCGCCGCTGACTTCGTGACCGATACCGAAGGCACCGGTTTCGTCCACTGCGCGCCGTCCCACGGGATGGAGGAGTTCGAGCTGTACCGTGATCTGGGCATGCTGGAACAGGTCATCACCTATAACGTGATGGACGATGGCTCGTTCCGTGCCGATCTGCCGTTCTTTGGCGGCAAATACATCCTGTCCCGCAAGGGCGGCGAGGGTGACGCAAACAAGGCCGTCATCGACAAGCTGGCCGAAGTCGGCGGGCTGCTGGCGCGCGGCAAGATCAAGCACAGCTATCCGCATTCGTGGCGCTCGAAGGCGCCGATCATCTATCGCAACACGCCGCAGTGGTTCGCATCCGTCGACCGCAAACTGGATGACGGTATGGGCGAGATGGGCGACACCATCCGCGAACGTGCCCTGCGGTCGATTGACGAGCTGGTGAAGTGGACGCCGCAGTCCGGCCGCAACCGCCTGTATTCGATGATCGAGGCCCGCCCGGACTGGGTTCTGTCGCGCCAGCGTGCATGGGGTGTGCCGCTGACCTGCTTCACCAAGAAGGGCGCTCTGCCCACCGACGCGGATTACCTGCTGCGCAACGCCGAACTCAACGCCCGCATCAAGGCGGCGTTCGAGAAGGACGGTGCGGATGTTTGGTACACCGACGGTTTCAAGGAAAAGATCCTCGACGGAATTGCCAACCCGGACGACTACGAACAGGTCTTTGACGTGCTGGATGTTTGGTTCGACTCGGGTTCCACCCACGCGTTCGTTCTGCGCGATCGCGAGGACGGCACCGAGGACGGCATCGCCGACGTTTACATGGAAGGCACCGACCAGCATCGCGGGTGGTTCCATTCCTCGATGCTGCAAGCCTGTGGCACCAAGGGTCGTGCGCCCTACCGCAATGTAGTAACCCATGGCTTCACGCTGGACGCCAAAGGCAACAAGATGTCCAAGTCGCTGGGCAACACCATCGTGCCGGAAGAGGTCGTCAAACAATACGGCGCCGATATCCTGCGCCTGTGGGTGGCGCAGACCGACTATACCGCCGATCAGCGGATCGGGCCGGAGATTCTGAAAGGCACCGCCGACAGCTATCGCCGTCTGCGCAACACCATGCGGTTCATGCTGGGCTCATTGGCCGACTTCACCGAGGCCGACCGCGTCGCGCCCGAGGATATGCCGCGTCTGGAACGCTGGGTTCTCAGCCGTCTGGCGGAATTGGATGAGCAGGTGCGCAAGGGTTATGCCGCGTTTGACTTCCAGGGTGTTTTCAGCGCCGTGTTCAACTTTGCTACGGTTGATCTGTCGTCCTTCTATTTCGACGTTCGCAAGGATGTTCTGTACTGCGACGGAGACAGCACACGCCGCCGCGCCGCGCGCACTGTTCTGGATATCCTGTTCCACCGTCTGACCACCTGGTTGGCCCCGGTTCTGGTCTTCACCATGGAAGAGGTCTGGCTGGAGCGGTTCCCGGGCGACGACAGTTCGGTCCATCTGGTGGACTTTCCGGACACACCCGCCGATTGGCGCGATGCCGAGCTTGAGGCCAACATGGCCAAGGTGCGCCGTGTGCGCCGGGCCGTGACCGCCGCGCTCGAGGTTCAGCGTCAGGACAAGGTGATCGGCTCCAGCCTCGAGGCGGCACCGATCGTGCATGTCGAGGATGGTGATACCCGCGATCTGCTGGCCACGTTCGACGTGGACGACATGTGCATCACCTCGGGCCTGACCGTGACCGGCGATCCCGCCCCGGCCGAGGCGTTCCGTGTGCCGGAAATCGAAGGCGTTGCCGTCGTGTTCGAAAAAGCAGAAGGCGAGAAATGTCAGCGTTGCTGGAAAATCCTGCCTGATGTGGGCCGCCACACCCACGCGGGCGTCTGCGGGCGCTGCAATGAGGCATTGGGATAAATCAACGCGCCCCCCGAATTCAGTCGGGGGGCATTTAGGGCTATGTCTGCACAGGCTGCGGTGTTGGATTGAACAGATCAAAGCCAATCGCGGGATCTGACAGGGCTTTCCAAACCTGATAGTCCGTAAAGTAACCGGTGTGCCCGCCGGGATCGACCGGGATGTTTCGATTTGCAAAAATGAGACCACCCTCGATCTCGGTTCCGACAAAATCGTCCTGCCGGAAGATGTTGAACCACGAGGCGTTCAACTGACTGGCGGTGATGGTGAACATCTCGGGAAAATAGCGCTGATAGATATGCGTGACCGGAGAGCCCATCGTGATGAGTGTCAAAGTCCGCCCGCCGATGCGTCTCTGGACGCGTGGGTCAGCAAGCATCTGTGTGGCAATCACGGTGCCCTGCGAATGGGATATCACCGTAATATGATCCGCTGGAAAGATATCGAGAACATAGTACAACGTGCGATAGAAACGCTCGTCTATCGCCTTGCGATCCGGATAGTTGCGTTGTCGCGTTTCCAGATCTTTTCCCAGATAGCATTTGTCACGAATGGCGTAGGTAACGATATCCCGTGCAACGCCCAGCCCGGCGGAAACAAAATCAGAAAACCGGTACATCAACGCAGTTGCGCCAAGAACGATCAGGCCGATCTCGCCTTGCGAACAGGCCAACCTGTCCAAAGCCCAAGAGATCGGGTTGGTTTCACCTATGCCCACGTTGCATGCGGCCTCAAAACTCTGGTTGGCTGCGATCTCTCGGATCGTGACCAGAACCAGCACGATTGTACCAAACAGAAAGACCCACTGCGCCAGCCGGTTTACAATCGCCCGGCTGATTAGACCGCTGCGGGTGTGAAGGTTGGCCTTGTACGTTTTGCGACCTGCAAAAAGCCCGACGCCAACGAACCCCAACAGAACGATGGCCACAAAGGCCACGCTGAGAGTTTCGATGGACTCGTTCAAATTGCTTTCAAAAAGACGTTGCAGCTGACCGCCGGACAGGCCCGAAACAGTTTCCAGCAATTGCTCTATGGTCAACCAGAGGCCGGAAATGAAGAACATCCAGAAAACCAGCATGCCTGCACAGATGCTGGGGTACAGCCGCCTGTGCTCTGAAAGTGTGTCATTGATCTGCAACGTCCAGGCGGACAACGCGTAAAGAATGAGTGTCAGGAAGATAAGAGTCGCCCAGAAGATGGAGAGCAGAAAAACCTGAAACGCCACGAATTGCTCCAGGGCCGGCGGGCAATTTCCCGTGTCGGAAGGGACGCAGACCCACAATTTCAGGCCCAGCGGTCCTATGACCAGGCACAGAGTCAGTGCTGTTCCCATTGCGAGCATTCCACGCCAGAAGACCCGCCTGAGATAGGTCGGCGCCGATCGGCTTTGCCCCAGCCCGACAATGGCCCCGCCGGCGTACAGCCCGAACAGAAGCCAGAACAACAGGGTAGGGTTCTGGAAAACCGAGACAGGTATCCGGTCGGTCATGACCGCTGCGGCACCAATCAACAAAAAGACGTTCAGCGTCGCAACCGCACCGAAGAAGATCCATGTGAAAAGATGTACCAGCTGTGCCGCAAGTGTATTCCTGCCATTGGGCTGGTCCGAGGCAACGCCTTTGCGGATGTGGGTTTGCTCGACATTGTCCATCGCCAGATATCCCAACGCCAGAACGACCCAAATCAGGTCCAGCACGGTTTTGATCGCTCCTTTCGGGGCCGGAGAGCGATCAGCCCAATAAACTTCGGCAAACAGGGCCTTGTCCTGAGGAACAGCCGGGTCAGTCACCGTGCGCAGATTGACTTCGAACAGCTCTGCATTTCTTGGATTTCCGTCGAAGGTGGATTCGGCCAGTTCGATCATGCCGCGTTCGACTTCGATCGGTGGTCTGGGGTTTCCATCCAGCCAGGTTGTCGCTGCGCCAACGACCTGATCGACGGTTTCGCCGGGTTTTTGTTCACCGATTCCATGTACCGTGAGGATCAAATGTCGACCCATTGCGTTCTCCAAAATCTCTTTAAGTAACGGCAGGAGCGTATCACGAATGGCGCCAATGCCCAAAAATGACTTTTTGCGTGGTCTTGCACATTCCCGCGCTTGTGCTTGGCGCTTTGATCTGAAACCGTCGGTCCATGGCGATGATTTCCGTTGAAACTCAGTTCGGACGACTTGGTGTTGAAGAAACAGACGGGGCCCTTACACGGCTTGTCTGGAACGGCAGGGACGAGGGTGAGCCGACTGCGCTGCTGCGCGAAGCCGCCGCCCAGTTGAGGGCCTATGATCAAGGACGGCTTGACCGTTTCGATCTGCCGTATCGCGTTGACGGATCAGAGTTTCAAAAGCGGGTCTGTGACATGATGTATGCCATCCCGCTTGGAGAAACGCGCACCTATGGCGATATCGCCAAAGAACTGGGGCAGCCCGCCCAGCCGGTTGGCCAAGCCTGCGGATCAAACCCCATTCCCGTGATCATTCCCTGCCACCGGGTACTGGCCGCAAATGGCTTGGGCGGTTTTTCGGGCGACGGTGGTGTTGAGACGAAAGTTGCCCTGTTGCGGCATGAGCGGGCGGCAGGTCTTTTGATCTGAGCGTCGAAATTCGGTTGCAATCCGCTTTTTGCAGACACAACTTGTAACCATTGCTGAATTTGAAGGACCGCATTGCATGACCACTGAACAAGACCGTGCAGCCCGCAAGAAGGCCATTATCGACCGGTTGATGTCGCTTGAAGCGCAAGAGCTTGCAACGGCGCAGGCGCATTACGATGCGTTTTTGAAAGATGCCCAGTTGGACGACCGGGAAGGTCACGACAAGGATGACATTGCCGCATCGCGGGAAAACGCCGATCTGGCGGCTGCCTTTGATGCCCCGGTCCATGCGCATCATGCAAAGATTGATGTCATCGAAAATACCGATTTCAGCCTTGCCGACACGGTCAGGCCAGGAGCTGTGATCAAGTTCAACAACCGCAGATTTGTTGTGTGTGTTTCAACAACGCGGTTTGAAGTGGATGGCAAGACCTATATGGGCATTTCAACCCAAAGCCCGATATATCTGGCGATGGCAGGTCTGCAAAAGGGCGACGTCTTTACCCATAACGGCACCGAATTCGAGGTGCAGGACGTTCTGTAAAACGGGACGGGCAGCGCTGCGTCAGGCGCGGCGCTGCGGAACAACCTGTTGGGCGATGCCTGCGAAGGTCAGGTACAGGCTGGTGATGACCAGCCCCCAATGGGCCCAGCTTTCCGGGTGGAAATCGACCCATGCGGCCCAACCCGCGAAGAACGTCCATGCCAGCGCCATCGGCAAAGTCAGGCTGCGCCAGCGCTCGGTGCGCACGGGATGAACGAATTTCAGCGGTAGAAACATGGCCAGCGACAGCAGGGTGACCAGCAGCAGGATGATCCAGAAATTCGGTTCCAGCGCGAAGATCACGATCACGAACATGTTCCAGCACCCGGGAAAACCGGAAAAGGAATTGTCCTTGGTTTTCATGCGTGTATCCGCGAAATACATCGCACTGGCAAATGTGATGACGATGATCGCGAACCATCCGGTCCAGCCGTCCATCAGCCCCGATTTGAACAGGGCAAAGGCCGGGATGAACACATAGGTCAGGTAATCGATGATCAGATCCAGCAGAACGCCGTCGAACTCGGGCGCGTTGTGCTTGACGTGATAATGTCGCGCCAGCGGGCCATCGATACCGTCTACAATGAAAGACACGACAAGCCAAAGATACATAAGGCTCCATTTCTCTTCGACTGCGGCCAGCATGGCCAGCATGGCAAAAACAGCGCCTGTTGCAGTAAAGAGATGAACGGAAAGAGCTTTGAATCTGAGTGTCATGCGAGCGTCATGACTGATGCGCGTCCGAGATGCAAACCAAAAGCCCGGGTTTCTAGGTGATGTGCACGTCAGGCTTTGGGATGCGCGCGGTTGTAGACCTCCATCAACCGCGCTGTGTCCACCGCCGTATACGCCTGAGTCGTCGACAAAGAGGCGTGGCCAAGAAGCTCTTGGATGGCACGCAGGTCGCCTCCGGCTGACAGCAGGTGGGTGGCAAAGCTGTGCCGCAACGCGTGAGGTGTCGCGGTTGAGGGCAGGCCCAGCTGCATACGCGCTTTGGCCATAACCCCTTGGATTGCACGTGGGTTCAATGGCCCGCCACGGACACCTCGAAATAGGGCTTTGTCCTGTGCTCGTGGATGGGGGCATAACTTCAGGTATCTGTCGACCGCTTCGCGAGCGGCAGGAAGAACCGGTACGACCCGTTCTTTGTCGCCTTTCCCGACGATGCGCAGCGTGGCGGGCAAAGGCACGTCCGCTCCGGTCAGGGACAGCGCCTCGGATATGCGCAGGCCGCATCCGTACAGCAGCGTCACAACCGCGACGTCGCGCGCCGCGACCCAGTCGGATGTGGATTGCAGTTCCACCGTATCGATCATGGCGCGGGCTGCATCTTCGGCCAGTGGCCGGGGCAGTTTCTTGGTGAATTTCGGCGCGCGGGTGGACAGAACGGCGGTGGGCTCGAACCCCTCACGCTCTGCCAGCCAACGGTAGAAGCTTTTGACCGCCGACAGTTTACGCGCCAAAGACCGCGCGCTGACGTCCGCGCCGCGCTGATCCGCCATCCAGGCGCGCATATCCGACACTGTGATCCGTTCCAGCGCCTTCAGGCCATGCCGTTCGGCGTGATGCAGGGTCATGAACGACAGAAACTCGACGACGTCGCCACGATAGGCGTTTAGCGTATTCTCGGATCGTCCGGCCAGTGCGCTCAGGCTGTCCAGCCAATGCTGAAGCGCGTCGCGGCAGGCAGGCGAGATCAGGCTCACGACAACCAGTGGCGCATCGAGCGTTCGAACACGCCGGCAAAAAAGGCCAGAAGATCGGTGCCCAGCTGCGGTGTGAAATGCCGCGGGTCGCGGGCGGCCATGACGATCATGCCAGGCAGGCGACCGGCCCCGAGGTCCAGCTTCAGGCAGGCCTCGGAACGAAGCTGATCGGCCTGTGACCCGAAAATACGCCGACTCGGCTGATGGATTTCCCGCAAGATCACATCCCGCGCAGGACCGCCGCGATCAATGGTCAGGTACCGGTCGATGAAACCGGGTTCCGCAATCGTCAGGACCCCGCCCAACGTGTCGATTGCGGGATCGTTCTGAACCACGGTTGTTTCCAGAACCAGCGTAACGCTGTCGACGCGCAGGATGTCCGCCACATCGGCGCCCAGCGTGCGCAGGAAATCTTCGAACTCGACAGGTTCCAGCAATCGCAGAATGGCGCGGTGGACCTGATTGGTGCCCGCGAGGTTTTCATAGGCCGCAGCGATGACGGAACGGTGGGTGTCTTCCAGCCGATCCAGTCGGGCCTCGAGCCGTTGCATCGCAATGCCGCGCAGGTCAATCACGTTGTCGCCGCGCGCTTGCTCGTTGGCTGCGACAAGCGCCTGCATCAGGTCTTTGTCGTCCAGCACGACATCCGGCTCGGCCAGAATCGCCGCGCGGAGGTTATCCTCGAGTTTGGGGGTGCTGCTCATGTCCCGTCCGGTCTTTTTTGTTGTCGCGGCTTATAACATGCCGGACCGGATTTGCCTTGGAAAAAATGCACGCAAAGGTGGATTTCCTTGTATGCTGTGGCAAGGGGCTCCCGCCCGCCATGCCTGATCACAGATCAGACATTTGGCCGTTGGGCCGGGCGCGGCGCCTTTCGGCACCGCGCGGTCGGGTCTGGGATCAGAGGATCTTCTGACCGGTTTTAACCCAGTCCGCGAGGAAGGTTTCCAGGCCTTTGTCCGTCAAGGGATGGTCGGCCAGTTTCTTGATCACGGCAGGCGGTGCGGTGATCACATCGGCCCCGATGCGGGCGCTGTCGGTCACGTGGTTGACGGTACGGATCGATGCGGCAAGGATTTCGGTCTCGAACCCGTAGTTGTCATAGACCTGACGGATGTCTGCGATCAGATCCATGCCGTCGAGGTTGATATCGTCAAGCCGTCCGATGAATGGCGAGATGAATGTCGCGCCCGCTTTTGCAGCCAGAATCGCCTGATTGGTCGAGAAGCAGAGTGTCACATTGACCATCTGGCCTTCGTCGCTGAGCGTCTTGCAGGTTTTCAAGCCGGCCCATGTCAGCGGCACTTTGACGGCGATATTCGGCGCGATCTTGGCCAGTTTGCGGCCTTCGGCGATCATGTCGTCAGCTTCGGTGGCGACAACCTCGGCCGATACCGGGCCATCGACCAGATCACATATCTCTTTGGTCACTTCCAGAATGTCGCGACCTGACTTCAGGATCAGCGAAGGGTTGGTGGTGACGCCGTCCACCATGCCCAGATCGTTCAGTTCGGCAATGGCGTCGATCTCGGCGGTGTCTACGAAGAATTTCATGAGGGCAGTCCTTTGATGGGTTGGCCTTGGTCGCGGATGGCTTTACCTCAAAGAGACCCCTGCTGGAACCCCCTGCGAAGGATATGCCGTGAGCGCTAACGGATTTTTCGACCAAGGAGAGCTGGTTGCGGTGCTTACAACGCAGCCGCTTGACCGGACGCTGGATTACAAGGCGCCCGAAGGCGGGTGCGTTCTGGGCGCGTTTGTCGAGGTTCCTTTGGGCCCGCGCAAGGTGCTGGGGGTGGTTTGGGGGCCTGGGCAGGGCGGCTTTGACCTGAGCAAGGCGCGCTCGGTAATCCGGGTTCTTGGCGTTGCACCGATGCGTGAAGAGATGCGGGTGTTTCTGGAAAAGGTCGCCGATTACACTCTGACACCCATGCCTGCGATGCTGCGTCTGGCGACGCGGGCACCGGGCTTGGGTGATCCGCCATCGATGCGCAAGGTCTATCGGTTGGGTGAAGGTCAACCAGACCGAATGACCGATGCCCGGACCCGGGTTCTGGAGGTATTGCGCGACTACGGCGGGCTGGCTTTTACCTTGAAGGAACTCGCCGAGCAGGCGGGTGTAACGTCATCCGTTGTCAAAGGGTTGGTCCAACAAGGCGCCGTGCGCGAAGAGGACAGCCCGCGCGACCTGCCTTATCCTCATCTTGATCCGGACCTTCCCGGGAAAGACCTGACAGCGGATCAGGCAGCGGCGGTCGAACGGCTTCAGGCCGGGCAGCGGACCGGCGATTACGGCACCACGCTGCTGAAAGGAGTTACCGGTTCTGGTAAGACCGAGGTTTATTTGGAGGCTGTGGCCGAGGCACTGCGCATGGGGCGGCAGGCCTTGGTTCTGCTGCCCGAGATTGCCCTAACCGCAGAATTTCTGACCCGGGTCGAGGCGCGGTTCGGTGCGCGCCCGGCGGAATGGCATTCCGGCGCAACCATGACGGAACGGCGGCGGGTCTGGCGGATGGTCGGGCAGGGCAATGCGCAACTGGTCGTTGGCGCCCGGTCGGCGCTGTTTCTGCCATTTCGCGATCTGGGGCTTGTGGTCGTCGATGAGGAACACGACACGTCCTACAAACAGGAAGACGGCGTGCACTACAGCGCACGCGACATGGCGGTTCTGCGCTCGGCGATCTGTGGCGCGCGGGTGATTCTGGCCAGTGCGACACCTTCGCTTGAAAGTTGGGCCAATGCCGAGGCGGGCAAGTACGAAAGGCTTGACCTGACCTCGCGCTTCGGAGCGGCGGTATTGCCCGAGATGAAGCCCATCGACATGCGGGCCGAGCAGATGCCGCCCGGAACGTGGGTTTCTCCGTCTTTGCGGCAAGCGGTACAGCAGCGGATCGAAAAAGGTGAACAATCGCTGTTGTTCATCAACCGCCGTGGCTATGCGCCGGTCACCTTGTGCCGGGCCTGTGGCGAGCAGATCGCCTGTGATCAGTGCGACGCACGCATGGTCGAGCATCGGTTTCTCAAGCGATTGATGTGCCACCAATGCGGCGAAACCAAGCCGATGCCCGAAGCCTGCCCCTCCTGCGGCGTGGAGGGTAAGCTGGCCCCGGTCGGGCCGGGGATCGAACGGCTGGCGGAAGAAGCCGAGGCGACCTTCCCCGAGGCGAAAATCGCGATGCTGAGTTCCGATCTTTTTGGTTCAGCCCGGGCATTGAAAGCCAAGATTGAAGAGATCGCCGCCGGGGATGCCGACATCATCATCGGTACGCAATTGGTGGCGAAGGGGCACAACTTCCCCAAGCTTACATTGGTCGGTGTGATTGACGCTGACCTTTCCCTGCACGGCGCGGATCTGCGCGCGGCTGAGCGTACGTTTCAATTGATGCGGCAAGTGGCGGGGCGCGCGGGACGGGCGGACAAGCCGGGGCAGGCGCTATTGCAGACCTTTCAACCGGAACACCCGGTGATCCGGGCCATCCTGTCGGGTGATGAGGAAGGGTTCTGGAAAGCCGAGGCAGCGGGTCGACAGGCGGCAGGCGTGCCGCCCTATGGTCGCATGGCCGGGATCGTGTTGTCGGGCCCCGAGGTCGGGCCGGTGTTCGATATCGGCAATGCAATGGCCCGCAACGATGCGCCCCTGCGCGCCATCGGTTCTCAGGTCTTTGGCCCCGCGCCGGCACCTATTGCGCGTATACGCGGCCGCCACAGAGTGCGCTTGTTGGTGAAAGCCCCCAAAGGGGCGCCGATTCAGGATGCCATTGCGCGCTGGATCGCCCCATTGCGTCTGAAGGGCGATATCCGCCTGACCGTCGATATCGACCCACAGAGTTTTTACTGACCTCTGCAACTGTGCAGGGTGATTGTGCGCAGACCGCTTCCCTCTCGCCAAAGCAGCGAAATGGGCGTAGAGGGGTCTCATGCTGAAACCGATGCCCCTTACCGAGGCGCAGAGCCTGCCGTTCTGGCGCCGCCCCATCACGCTGTTGTTCATGATGGCGCTGACCATGCCCATTGCGTTCAACGCATGGAGCGCGCTGCTGAACAACTTTGTTATTGAAGTGGCGAACTTTGATGGCGCGGATATCGGTCTGCTGCATACGGTGCGCGAGATTCCGGGGTTTCTGGCGGTTGGCGTGATTGCCGTCATCATTTTCATTCGCGAGCAGGTGCTGGCGATGATCTCTCTGATGATGCTTGGCGTCGCAACGGCGGTGACCGCGTGGTTTCCCAGCCTGGGCGGGTTGCTGTTTGTGACCTTGTTCAGCTCGATCGGGTTCCATTACTACGAGACCGTAAACCAGTCGCTTCAATTGCAGTGGCTGCCCAAGGATCGTGCTCCGCAGGTGCTGGGATGGCTGGTTGCGATGGGATCGGCGGCGACCATGGTGGTGTATGGGCTGATCGTACTGACCTGGGATCGCTTTGATCTGTCCTACAACTTTGTATTCATGGCGTCGGGTGGAGTTACGGCTGCGCTGGCACTGTTCTGTCTGTTCGCCTATCCGCAATTTGATGCGCCCACGCCGCAGACCAAGAAGCTGATCCTGCGTCGCCGGTATTGGCTGTATTACGCATTGCAGTTCATGGCAGGCGCGCGGCGGCAGATATTTGTCGTTTTTGCCGGGTTCATGATGGTCGAGAAATTCGGCTTTGAAGTGCATGAGCTCACCAGCCTTTATCTGATCAATCTGATGATCAACATGATGGCCGCCCCATTGCTGGGAAAAGCGGTGGCAAAGTTCGGTGAGCGGCGCACGCTGATATTTGAATATACCGGTCTGGCCATCGTGTTCGCAGCCTATGGCGGCATCTATTGGTTCGGTTGGGGCGTTCTGCTTGCGGCAATCCTTTATGTGATCGACCACGTGCTGTTTGCGCTGGCTTTGGCATTGAAAACCTATTTCCAGAAAATCGCCGACCCTGCTGATATCGCGCCGACCGCTGCGGTGGCCTTTACGATCAATCATATTGCGGCGGTGTTTTTGCCCGCTTTGCTTGGCCTGCTTTGGGTCGTGTCGCCGGGTGCTGTGTTTGGCCTGGCCGCGGCGATGGCGATCGTTTCGCTGCTGCTGTCCCTGTTGATCCCGCGTCACCCCGAGCCTGGCAACGAGACCATCCTGACCAAATACGCTCCGGCTCCTGCGGAATAGGTCTCGGCGCTTGACGTTGACGGCGCGGCGTCCTAGGCGCGGTGTCAATCGAGACAGGAGGCCCCAATGCCCACATTCACCGCACTGACGACGCTGACAGGTAAGAAGGCCGCCGAAGGTCTGGGCGAGGCGATGGAACGTCTGGAGCCAGAGCCAACCGGCGTTGGTGTGTTCGAAGTCGAAGACGGCTCCGGCCTGTGGGAGGTCGGCGGATATTTCACCGAAGCCCCCGACGAGACCGCACTGGCGGTTCTGGCCGCGGCATTCGACGCCAAACCGTTTGTTGTTTCAGAGCTGCCGGAAACCGACTGGGTTGCGCATGTACGGCGCGAGCTTGCGCCCGTCGAGGCGGGGCGTTTCTTTGTCTATGGAAGCCACGATGCCGACAAGCTGCCCGAGGGTCGCATTCCATTGCTGATCGAGGCCGCAATGGCCTTTGGCACCGGCCACCATGGTACGACGTTGGGGTGCCTCAAGGCCTTTGACAGATTGCTGTACGAAGGGTTCACCGCGACGAAAGTGGCGGATATCGGCTGCGGCACCGCCGTTCTGGCCATGGCCGCAGCCCGGGTTTGGGACGGCGACATCATTGCCAGTGACATTGATGAAGTGGCCGTTGACGTGGCCGAAGCCAACCTCAAGGCGAACGGGATGTCCGGTGCCGTACGGTGCGTGGAAGCCGCTGGTTTCGATCACCCCGATCTCAGGGCGCACGCGCCCTATGACCTGATCTTTGCCAATATTCTCAAAGGTCCTCTGGTCGCCCTCTCGCCGGAAATCGCGGCGAATCTACGTCCCGGAGGGTATGCAATCCTGTCGGGGATCCTCAACGAACAGGCCGATGATGTGGTGTCCGTTTATTCTCAAAATGAATTCAATCTTACCCATAGGGATGAGATTGGTGAATGGACGACCCTAATCTTAATGAAACAGGGCGCAAACTAGGCCATTTGCAGGAGTTTTGTGGAATTTTGCCACGTTTTTGTCGTAATCTCTTTTTACCGTTTTCTGACTGAAGTCGAGGGGGGCGGTTTTTGGAGGCTGCCATGACGGGTAAACAACTGGAGTTCACTCAGCGCGTTAATCGCCTGAACAAAAAACATCAAAAGATGAGCCGTGGCTATCGCGCGACGATGCGCAAGGATGGTCTGGTCGTCATGAAGCCGCAGCGGGTAAGCTCGGCAGTGCCGGCCAGGGTGCTGTTGCTTACGCTTCTGAGTGTTGTGGCGTTCAAGGCGTTTCTTTTGTCCAGCCTTGGCCCGACCGGATACCAATATCGGATCGACAGTTTAAACGAAGGCACATCGGTCGAAAAAGCAGGTGCCTGGGTGATGCAGATTGACCCGGTGTCGCAGGCGATTGCCGTGCAACTCAACAAGATTTTATACTGAATCTCAGTTTTGACTCAGTTTTCGGACGAAAAACACCGCGTGCCCGGGGCGCTCGGTGTTTCTGTTTGCCCCTCAAGGGAGGAGGAAGGGGCGTATGCGAGTGGTGGTCGGTATCACCGGCGACCTTGGGCGATGGCGTCGATGTCGCCACGGCACAGGCCGATATCTTCCAGTTCACGATCGCTTAGACCGGTCAGCGCGTTGCGGGTAACGCGGGCGTCATTCCATTCGACGGCGGCGTTCACGGCCGATACGAAAAATGCGCCGATACGGCCAACGAGGCCGAACGAGCCAGTGGAGGCGAAGCGGGTGGTGTCCAGTGCAGCCATATCCTGTTTCCTTCTGGTTGGTGTTCATTTTGCAGTCTTGCGATCTGCCCGGCATCTAGTGCCGCCAAATCGCCCGCACAAGTTCAGTTTTTGCATGTGTCCTATGCGTTTCCTGCAATGCTCCAAAAGGCTGTAATCCCCTTAAATAATTGGTGAAAACGCGTTCACAAAAGTGTCGAATTCAGACTTTTTGAAGTCGCAATTGGCGTGTTGAGTCGCCTATGGGACAGGTGTGTCGTTTTCAGGCCTTGGGTCAATTCGCTTGGAAAATGTTCACGCTTCGTGCTAGGCGTTGAAAAAAGATCACAGAACCCGAGCAGGCCGAGGCAAAACATGCGAATTCTGGGCATTGATCCGGGGCTTAGGACCCTGGGGTGGGGCGTCATCGAATCAAATGGCAGCCGCCTGAGCCACGTGGCCAACGGTTTGTGCAAGTCGGATGGGGATGATCTGGGTGAGCGGCTGTTGTCTCTGCATAACCAGATTGTCGAAGTCATCGCCGATCATCAACCGGACCAGGCGGCCATCGAACAGACCTTTGTGAACAAGGATGGCGCCGGTACGCTCAAACTGGGTCAGGCGCGAGGCGTGGCGTTGCTGACGCTGGCACAGGCCGGATTGCCGGTGGGGGAATACGCCCCGAACCGGGTCAAGAAAACGGTCGTGGGTGTCGGGCACGCGGAAAAGGAGCAGGTGTTGCACATGGTCAAACTGCAATTGCCCGGATGTCAGCCCAAAGGGGCGGATGCAGCAGATGCTCTGGCGATTGCGATTTGCCATGCCTATTACGGCAAGACCCAACAGGTGCGTGTGAAAGAGGTGCGGGCATGATCGGAAAACTCACCGGAAGGCTGGACTATCGCGCAGCAGATCACGTGCTGATCGATGTCCGGGGTGTGGGATACATCGTCTATTGCTCTGACCGGACCATGGCTGCACTGCCGGGTGTAGGCGAGGCGGTTTCGATCTATACGGACATGGTCGTGCGCGAGGACCTGATGCAGCTTTATGGCTTTCTTTCGCTGGTCGAGAAGGAATGGCACCGCCTTTTGTGCTCGGTTCAGGGGGTCGGAGCGAAAGTCTCTCTGGCGATCCTCAGCGCGCTGGGGCCGGACGGTGTCAGCCGCGCAATCGCACTGGGAGATTGGGCGGCGGTCAAGGCGGCGAAAGGTGTGGGGCCGAAAACGGCGCAGCGGATCGTTCTGGACCTCAAAGACAAGGCGCCGGGCGTGATGGCCATGGGTGGCACCTTGACCGATGCGATGGATGGCCCTTCGATCGAAGTTGTAGAGCCTGTCGAGGCAGCGCCTGCTCGGAAGCAGACGCCAAAACCGGCCTCTGGGGCCGCCGCGGCGTCCGCGGGTGCGCTGTCTGCCTTGTCTAATCTGGGTTATGGGCCATCGGATGCAGCAGCCGCGGTTGCCGAGGCGGCCGCCAACAACCCGGATGCAGACGAAGCGGGTCTGATTCGTGCCGCGCTGCAATTGCTGGCTCCGAAAGGCTGAATGAATGGTAGACGCTGATCCCACTGTGCGCCCCGATCCATTGCCCGAGGACAACGACCGCGCATTGCGCCCGCAGGGCTTGGATGAGTTCATCGGTCAGGCCGAGGCACGCGCCAATCTGCGCATCTTCATCCAATCCGCCCGCCAGCGGGGCGAGGCGATGGATCACACGTTGTTCCATGGCCCTCCGGGGTTGGGCAAGACGACGCTGGCGCAGATCATGGCGCGTGAACTGGGGGTGAATTTTCGCATGACGTCCGGGCCGGTTCTGGCGAAAGCGGGCGATCTGGCTGCGATCCTGACCAATCTCGAAGCGCGGGATGTCTTGTTCATCGACGAAATCCACCGCCTGAACCCGGCGGTGGAAGAGGTGCTTTACCCCGCGATGGAAGATTTCGAACTTGATCTGGTGATCGGCGAGGGGCCCGCCGCGCGAACGGTTCGGATCGAGTTGCAACCCTTCACGCTTGTCGGGGCCACGACGCGCATGGGTTTGCTGACCACACCTTTGCGCGACCGGTTTGGTATTCCGACCCGGTTGCAGTTCTACACTGTGGACGAACTGCATGAGATCGTCACCCGAAACGCGCGGAAACTCGGCGCTCCGGCGGATGATGAGGGCGCGCGCGAGATTGCGCGCAGGTCACGCGGTACACCGCGCATCGCCGGACGTCTGCTGCGGCGGGTGGTGGATTTCGCCATTGTCGAAGGAGATGGGCGGATCACCCGCGAACTGGCTGACGGAGCCTTGACGCGGCTGGGGGTGGACCATTTGGGACTGGATGGTGCGGACCGCCGGTATCTGAAACTGATCGCCGAGAATTACAGTGGTGGTCCTGTCGGGATTGAAACGATGTCAGCCGCCTTGTCTGAAAGCCGTGACTCGCTGGAGGAAGTGATCGAGCCCTTTCTGTTGCAACAGGGGTTGATCCAGCGAACACCGCGTGGGCGGATGTTGGCGCAAAAGGCCTGGACGCATCTGGGCATGACTGCACCCAAACGGCAGAGCGATCTGTTCGGTTGAAGCTTGCGCTTGGAAAATTTATGCCTTCGGCGAGAGTGTTTTCGAAAAGATGAAGGCTTGACCGTGACACCGGAAGAGATTGAGGCGCTGTTCACGCGCGAAAGCGGTGAGTTTCTGTTTGCCCGTTGGGGACGACCCATCGTGCCGATTGTGTTTGGTGTTGAAGATGAAACGCTGTCCACTGTGAAGGGCGCCTTCGAGGCGGTTGTCACCTTGGCCGGTCACAAAATGGCCGAAACCGACCCCGAACTTGGTGCCAACTGCATGGTCTTCTTCTTCCGGGATTGGCAAGAGCTGCTGGACGTGCCGGATCTTGATCGTCTGATCCCGGATCTGGCACCGTTGGTCGGGCGCTTGGTTGAAGCGGATGCAAACCAGTATCGCATTTTCCGGTTCGAGGAAGACGGCGCGATCCGTGCGGCTTTTGTTTTTCTTCGCATGGACAAGCAGTTGTCCAAGGTACCGGCGGAAACGCTGGCGCTGAGCCAGGTGGTGCAGACCATCCTGCTTTGGTCCGATACTGCGTTTCGGACGCAATCTCCGCTGGCCGTGGCGGGCGAAACGACGATCCTGCGCCCCGATATTGCTGCGTTGATTCGGGCTGCTTACGATCCGGTTTTACCGGGTTCGGCGCAGGATGCGTCTCATGCGCTCAGGTTGTTTGCCCGGTTGGAGCCACTGCAATGAAACATACCTATCCGGTTCGCGTTTATTATGAAGACACCGACATGGGCGGCGTCGTCTATCACGCGAACTATCTGCGGTATATCGAACGTGCGCGTTCGGATTGGGTGCGCAATCTGGGCAATGACCAGAACGCGATGCGGGAAGAAGGCATTGTTTGGGTCGTGCGGCGGGTCGAGGCCGAATACCTTGCGCCTGCCAGGTTCGATGACGAACTGATCGTCGAAACCGAAGTCACGGAAATCTCGGGTGTGCGGCTGACCATGGCGCAGCTGGTCCGGCGCGGCGAGACCGAGATTTTTCGCGCCTCGGTCACTGCCGTGTGCATCAACAAGGATGGCAGGCCGATCCGGCTTCCGGCAGAGATTCGCGCATTGATGTAACAATTTGCGGGTCAGGGGTGGTTCTGTTGGCATTTCAGCCCCAACTGCGTTAGCGTTTGGCAAAACAAGGCCAAACAAACGGCCGTCAGGCAAAAACAAAGAGCAGGTTCATGGAAGCTGAAACGCTGGCGCTGGCGCAGGAGATCGATTTCTCCATGTGGGGGCTGTATGCCCGCGCGACCTTTATCGTCAAATTGGTGATGTTGATGCTGATCGGTGCATCAATCTGGTCCTGGGGCATCATCATCCAGAAGCTGATCAATTACCGCGCGGCCCGTCGCGAGGCGCAGGCATTTGACGAGAGCTTCTGGTCCGGCAACCCTTTGGACGAGCTGTTCGAGCAGATCGGAACCCAGCCGGATGGCAGTTCTGAAAAGATTTTTGCTGCTGGAATGATCGAATGGCGCAGGTCGCACCGAAATGATGGCGGATTGATTGCCGGAGCGACCGCGCGGATAGACCGGTCCATGGATGTGGCCATAGCGAAAGAGGCAGAGACCTTGCAGAAAGGTCTGCCCATCCTGGCCACGGTTGGATCGACTGCGCCGTTCATCGGCCTGTTTGGTACCGTCTGGGGCATCATGAATGCGTTTATCGAAATCGCCGAACAGCAGAATACCAATCTGGCGGTCGTGGCCCCGGGTATTGCCGAGGCACTATTGGCAACGGGGCTCGGCCTTCTGGCCGCGATCCCGGCGGTTATTTTCTACAACAAGCTCAGTGCAGACTGTGACCGCATCGTTGGCGGCTACGAAGCCTTTGCCGACGAGTTCGCGACCATCCTGTCGCGTCAGTTGGACAGCTGACAATGGGCGCGGCGGTTCAGCAATCCTCGGGTGGAAACGGGCGCAGACGCGGTCGGCGTCGCGGGCGCGCGCAACCCATGGCCGAGATCAACGTGACCCCGTTTGTGGATGTCATGCTGGTTTTGCTGATCATCTTCATGGTGGCCGCGCCATTGCTGACCGTCGGTGTTCCGGTAGATCTGCCCAAGACCGCCGCCAGTGCTTTGCCCGGTGACAATGAAGAACCTTTGACCGTAACCCTGACGGCAGATGGACGTGTGCAGATCCAGACAACAGACGTGTTGCGCGAGGAACTGATCGGCAAGCTGCGGGCCATCGCCGCTGAGCGGAGCAGTGACCGGGTTTTCCTGCGCGCCGATGGCGCGATTCCTTACGCGCAGGTCATGCAGGTAATGGGCGCGCTGAACGCGGGCGGGTTTTCCAACGTTGGGCTTGTGACCGATACGGGCGGGCCGACGCTGGACGAAGGTGGAGAGTGAGGGCGCACGGTGGATACCGGCACCAAGATTTCGGCGATTGCGCATGTCAGCCTGATCGGAGTGGCGCTTTTCGGCGGCACCTTCCGGTCCGAGCCTTTGCCGATGGCCGTACAGGATGTGTCCGTGATCACCGCTGAACAATTCGCGGCCATGACGGCCCAGCGGGATGCGCCTGAGATCCCAGAGGTGCCGGCGGCATTGCAACAACCGCCCGAACCACAGGCTGATAGCACGCCGCCAGAACCTGTGGTCGAGGAACAGCCCCGCCCTGAACCCGTCGTGCCTGCCGAACCCGAACCCGAGCCTGCGCCCGTTATCGTCGAAGCACCGCCGGAACCGGACGTGCCGGATGAGCTACCGGTACTGACAGAGCCCGAGGTCGAACCTGTCGCACAGCCTGTGCCTCCGGGGCCCGAGGCGCAGCCTCGCCCGTCCGATCGTGTTGCCCCCGAGGCCATAGCGCCACCACCGCCCGAGGCAAAACCGGATGATTTCGAAACGCCGCCCGTTTCACTGGATGAGGGCGCCGAGGTTCAGCAGGAACAACAGGATCAGACCGCGCCGGAAGAAGCGGCCCCCGAGATCGTGACCGAGGCAGAGGAAACCAAAGAGCAGTCTCCGCTTACGTCTCCGCGACCGCGGGTGCGTCCGAACCGCCCAAGCCCACCGCCCGAACCCGTTGTGGCAGAGACGCCCGAGGCGGCGCCCGAACCGAACGCGCAGGCCGACGAGGCCGCGATCAATGACGCTCTGGCCGAAGCCTTGGGTAGTGGAACCCAGCCATCCGGCCCACCACTGACCAGCGGCGAGAAGGACGCGATGCGATTGGCCGTGTCCAAGTGCTGGAATGTGGGCTCTTTGTCTACGGATGCACTGAGTACTGTGGTCGTTGTGGCTTTTTCGCTAAACCGTGATGGTACGGTTGTGGATGGCAGCATTCGGATGCTGGACAGTTCTGGTGGGTCTGCTGGCGCGGCCAATCAGGCCTATCAGGCCGCCCGGCGCGCGATTTTGCGCTGCGGGGCCAGAGGATATGACTTGCCTGCTGACAAATACGCTCATTGGCAGGATGTTGAGATTACATTCAATCCCGAGAGGATGCGGATCAAATGATGAAACTTCTGACCAGCCTCTTTGTCGGCCTGACGCTGATGTCTACGCCGGTTCTTGCACAGAACAGTCCCCTGCGGCTGGAATTGGACCAGGGCATTATCGAACCATTGCCCTTTGCGGTGCCGAACTTTGTTCCCGATGGCCCGTCAGCGGCGCAATATGCACAGGACATCTCGCGCGTGGTGGCAGCTGATCTGACAGGAACCGGGTTGTTTCGCGAGATCTCTTCGGATGCCTTCATCAGTCGGGTCAGCAGCTTTGAGGCTCCGGTTCAGTTTGCCGATTGGAAAGCGATCAATGCGGATGCGCTGATCACGGGGGCGGTCAATGTTTCGGGCAAGAACCTTACGGTTCGGTTCCGGGTCTGGGATGTGTTTTCGGGTCAGGAACTGGGCAATGGGTTGCAACTGGCGGGTACCACCGAAGGTTGGCGGCGCATGGCGCATAAGGTGGCGGACCAAGTTTATAGCCGGATCACAGGTGAGGGCGGGTATTTCGACAGCCGCGTGGCCTTCGTTTCGGAAAGCGGGCCGAAAAACCAGCGCCTGAAGCGACTGGCGATCATGGATTATGACGGGGCGAATGTGCAGTACATGACCGACAGTGCCGCAATCGTTCTGGCGCCGCGGTTTTCGCCTACCGGCGATCGGTTGCTTTACACCAGCTATGAAAGCGGCAGCCCGCGCATCTATGTTCTGGATGTGGGGCGCGTCAAACGGCAGGAGTTGAAGACGCAGGACGGAACCATGAGCTTTTCGCCCCGCTTTTCGCCGGATGGCCGGTCGATCGTGTATTCCTTGATTCAGGGCGGAAACACGGATCTGTGGAAAATGGATCTGGCGTCGGGGCAAAGCACTCGTCTGACCAACACGCCAGCGATTGAGACCGCCCCCAGCTATTCGCCGGATGGCAGCCGGATCGTGTTTGAAAGCGACCGTTCGGGTACACCTCAGCTGTACGTGATGCCCGCGAATGGCGGTGAGGCCACGCGGATCAGCTTTGGCTCGGGTCGTTATGGCACGCCGGTATGGTCGCCGCGCGGCGATCTGATTGCCTTTACCAAGCAAAATCAGGGCCGCTTCCACATCGGGGTGATGCGCACGGACGGATCAGAGGAACGCTTGTTGACCGCCTCGTTTCTGGATGAAGGCCCAACCTGGTCGCCCAATGGCCGCGTCATCATGTTCACCCGTGAAACGCAGGGCGCCAGCGGCCGGGCCTCGCTTTATTCGGTGGACATCTCGGGTCGCAACCTGCGCCCGGTGCGTACACCGGATGGCGGCAGTGATCCGTCATGGGGCCCACTACAGAATTGATCGCAGCAAAGTTCACAACGAATCGTCCCTGTGGTAGACAGGCGGCAACAATCAAAACACGAGGCACTTGAAATGAATGTATTGAGCAAAGTCCTGGCGTTGGGCGCGCTGAGTGTGATCGCCGCCTGTACGAACAATGACCCATCCGCCTTGGGCGGCAGCGGTGCCGGCGGCACAGGCGCAATTGTACCGGGCTCGCCCAGTGACCCGCGTTCGCCTGCGTATTTCCAGCAGACCGTCGGGGATCGTGTTCTGTTCGCCGTGGACCAGTCCACCCTGACACCACAGGCGCAGACCGTGTTGCAAGGGCAAGCGGACTGGCTTCTGGCCAATCCGGATTTTGTTGCCACGATCGAAGGTCACGCGGACGAGCAGGGTACGCGCGAGTATAACCTTGCGCTGGGTGCGCGTCGCGCAAATGCCGCTCGTGAGTATCTGATTTCGCGCGGTGTTGCTGGCAACCGTCTCAAAACCGTCAGCTACGGCAAGGAGCGCCCAATCGAGATTTGCAGCGTTGAGGAATGCTATTCCAAGAACCGCCGCGCAGTGACTGTGCTGACCGGATCAACACTGGGGTAAGACAATGCGTATGGCAGGATGGGTATTGGCGGCGGTCGTGGCGACAGCCGGTGTTGCACAGGCACAGGATCAGCAAACCCTGGCCGACATACGTCAGGAGCTGACGGTGCTGCATGTGGAAATTCAGCGCCTGAAGCGCGAGTTTTCCACCACAGGATCGCCAGCGCCAAACTTGTCCGGCAGTTCGGTTCTTGAACGGGTTGACGCCATTGAAGCGGAACTGCAACGCCTGACCCGTCAGACCGAGCAGCTGAACCAGCGTGTGCAAAACATTGTCTCGGACGGCACCAATCGCATCGGAGATCTGGAGTTCCGCCTGTGCGAGCTTGAGGCAAACTGCGAGATTTCAGGCGAACCGACCAGCACACTGGGCGGAGAGGGCACAGATGTAGGTACGGCCGTCATCACGCCTGCCACGCCATCCCAAACCGATCAGGGTGAACTGGCCGTGGGAGAGCGGGCGGATTTCGACGCGGCATCGCAAGCACTGGCCGATGGGGATTACCAGACTGCGGCTGATTTGTTTGCGCAGTTTGATACGAACTATCCCGGCAGCCCCCTGGCGCCCGAAGTGAATCTGAAACGTGGTCATGCGCTTGAAGGCCTTGGCGACACCCGCGAAGCGGCACGGGCGTTCTTGGCAAGCTTTACCGGAGATTCCGAAGGAGCATTTGCCCCCGAGGCCCTGTTCGAGTTGGGCGCGGCGCTGGGGCGTCTGGGGCAGACCGATCAGGCCTGCATCACGCTCAATGAAGTTGGCGTGCGCTTTCCATCCGCACCGGCGTTTGCGGATGCGACGCAAGAGATGTCTGCGCTGGGGTGTTCTTGAACCGTCACAGCGAAAACCTGCTTGCAGAGCTTCGCGCCCGGCTTCCCGAAAGGCTTCCGCCTAAACTGGGCGTGGCGGTCTCGGGCGGTGGGGATTCCGTCGCGTTGATGCATCTTTTGCATCAAGTCGCCCAAAACGAAGAGATCGCCCTTTTTGTGGCCACGGTCGATCACGGCTTGCGCCCCGACGCAGCGCAGGAGGCCGTGACAGTGTCGCGCCAGGCCGCTGCTTTGGGGCTGCCGCATGACATTTTGCATTGGGCGGGTTGGGACAGGTCGGGCAATGTTCAGGACGAGGCCCGCAAGGCGCGTTACAGCCTGCTTGCCGGTTGGGCGCAACAGCGCGGAATCGACGCTATCGCGTTGGGGCACACGGCGGATGATCAGGCAGAAACGTTGCTGATGCGACTGGGTCGTTCATCAGGTGTTACGGGACTGTCCGGCATGTCGGCAAGCCGGCAATGGGAAGGTGTGACATTGCTGCGGCCAATGCTGGGGATCACACGCAAGGATCTGAGAACCTACCTGACCGGTATCGGCGCAACATGGGTCGAAGATCCGTCGAATCAGGACCCTCGTTTCGACCGGATCAAGGCACGAGAGGCCGTGTCCGGCCTCAAACCACTGGGAATTGACGCGCTTTCATTGTCGCGAGTGGCCGAAAATCTGGCGCAGGCCCATGCAGCCCTGGGTGTGTTTGCGCAGGAATCCGCACGGAATGTCGCCCAGGTCGAACAAAGCGACGTGAAGGTGGACAGGGCCGGTTTTGCCGCATTGCCCAAGGAAATCCGACGCCGCGTGTTGCTTGGATGCCTTGCCTGGATCGCAGGGCAGGGATATCCCCCGCGTCAGGCGGCGGTCGAGCAGGCCATGAAGGCCATAACCGACGGGCGGGCAGGGTCGCTCAGCGGTTGCCTGTTGGTCCCGGAAGGGATGAGTGTTTGGATTTGCAGGGAATTCAAGGCCGTGGAGGCTCGGATTTCAGCACGTGACGAAGTTTGGGATGGCAAATGGGTCTTGACCGGGCCCGAGATTTCCGGTGCCGAGATCCGCGCTCTGGGTGAAGACGGGCTGCGACAGGTGCCCGAATGGCGCGAAACAGGCCGGCCCAGGCTGGCCTTGAGTGCGACGCCCGCAGTCTGGAAGGGGGGCGCGGTGCTGGCCGCTCCGCTTGCGGGATTTGCGAACGGATGGCGCGCGGACACGACGCCGGAATGGCCCGAGTTCTACGCATCTTTTTTATCGCATTGAACATACCACAATCCTCTCTATTTTAAGAGGTAACTTGGCAGCTCCTCACCTGCCGGAACTTTTGGGAGAATTTCCTTGGGCAACGCTCGCAATATCGCGTTTTGGGTCGTTCTGTTTCTGCTGATCCTTGCACTGTTCAATCTGTTCAGTGGACCGGGCGGAACGCTTCAGAGCAATGAAAGAACTTATTCCGATTTCGTCGGCGCCGTGCAAAGCGGTGAAGTCAAGAACGTGACGCTGGACGGCGAACAGATCCGCTATACGACCGAAAGCGGTGCGACTTACGTCACGATCAAACCCGGCGACGCCGAGGTCACCAAGCTTTTGATCGATGAGAACATCCCGGTTCAGGCGGTCAAGCAACAGCAGTCGGGCTTCCAGTCTTTCCTGATCACGCTCTTGCCGTTCCTGCTGCTGATCGGTGTCTGGGTCTATTTCATGAACCGGATGCAGGGCGGCGGCAAAGGCGGTGCGATGGGCTTTGGCAAGTCGAAGGCCAAGATGCTGACCGAAAAGCATGGCCGCGTCACATTTGACGACGTCGCGGGCATCGACGAAGCCAAGGAAGAGCTGGAAGAGATCGTCGAATTCCTGCGCAATCCACAGAAGTTCAGCCGCCTTGGCGGCAAGATCCCGAAAGGCGCGCTGCTGGTCGGTCCTCCGGGTACTGGTAAAACATTGCTGGCCCGCGCCATCGCGGGTGAGGCAGGCGTTCCGTTCTTCACCATTTCGGGGTCCGACTTCGTCGAGATGTTTGTCGGCGTCGGTGCATCCCGTGTCCGGGACATGTTTGAACAGGCCAAGAAGAATGCGCCTTGCATCGTCTTCATCGACGAGATCGACGCGGTGGGTCGCCATCGTGGCGCTGGATACGGCGGTGGTAACGACGAACGCGAACAGACCCTCAACCAATTGCTGGTTGAGATGGACGGGTTTGAGGCCAACGAAGGCGTGATCATTCTGGCGGCTACCAACCGTAAAGACGTTCTGGATCCCGCGCTGCTGCGTCCGGGCCGTTTTGACCGCAACGTGACCGTTGGTAACCCCGACATCAAAGGCCGCGAGAAGATTTTGGGCGTGCACGCACGTAAGACGCCTCTGGGCCCCGATGTCGATCTGCGCATCATTGCGCGCGGTACGCCGGGCTTCTCGGGGGCCGATCTGGCGAACCTCGTGAACGAGGCTGCGTTGATGGCCGCCCGCGTGGGGCGCCGCTTTGTCACCATGGAAGACTTTGAGAACGCCAAGGACAAGGTGATGATGGGCGCCGAGCGCCGCTCGATGGTGCTGACGCAGGACCAGAAGGAAAAGACAGCCTATCACGAGGCGGGGCATGCCGTTGTCGGCCTGACCCTGCCGTTGTGCGATCCTGTCTACAAAGCCACGATCATTCCGCGCGGTGGTGCGCTGGGTATGGTGGTTTCGCTGCCTGAAATGGATCGCCTGAACTACCACCGTGATGAGTGTGAGCAAAAGCTGGCCATGACCATGGCCGGCAAAGCCGCCGAGGTTATCAAATACGGTGAAGACCACGTTTCGAACGGCCCGGCCGGGGACATCATGCAGGCCAGCCAGTTGGCGCGTGCCATGGTGATGCGCTGGGGCATGTCGGATAAGGTCGGTAACATCGACTATGCCGAGGCGCACGAAGGCTATCAGGGCAACACCGCAGGGTTCTCGGTGTCGGCGCATACGAAAGAGCTGATCGAAGAAGAGGTGAAACGCCTTATCCAGCAGGGTTATGAGCGCGCGCACCAGATTTTGACCGAACAGCGCGAAGAATGGGAACGCCTGGCGCAGGGCCTGCTTGAATACGAAACCCTGACGGGTGATGAGATCAAGCGCGTCATGAATGGTGAATCACCCAGCGAGGATGATGATGAAGGCGATAAGCCGGATGAAGGCAGCGCGCCCAGTGTCACGGCCATTCCCAAGACAAAGGCCAAGAAATCTCCGCCCGATGGCGGGATGGAGCCCGAACCCACCGCATAGTCAAAAAAGACCCGGCGCATAGTCCGGGTCTTTTTTCTTTTCATCGGTGTTTTGCCTGGCAATATGCACGCAAGAAAAAGAGCGAAAAGGGAAGGCTATGCCATTTTTGCGTGAAACCGAATTTGCCGCCGAAGCAGTCTGGCTTGGCCATGTCTCTGCGGGACCCCCTTTACGGGCCAAGGCTGTTGACACGCTGGATCTGGGTTTTGACGGCGTGAAGGGTGAGCGCCACGAAGGCCTTAATCGGGCGTCCTGTGTCAGGGTCTCGAACCTTTACCCGAAAGGCACTGAAATTCGCAACGTGCGTCAGCTTTCAGTTTTGTCCGAGGAGGAGTTGCAGCAAATTGCGCAGGACATGGGGTTGGATCAGCTTGATCCGTCCTATCTTGGGGCTTCCATTGTGCTGCGCGGAATCCCGGATTTTTCACATATCCCCCCGTCTTCACGTCTTCAGGCAACAAGCGGGGCGACGATAACGGTGGACATGGAAAACGCCCCTTGTGTTCTGCCGGGGCGCGAGATCGAAGCGGATCAACCGGGGCATGGCGCGGCTTTCAAACCTGCGGCGGTCGGGCGTCGGGGCGTCACGGGATGGGTCGAACGCCCGGGGCGCATTCAACTGGGGGATCGGCTGAAACTGTTTGTTCCGGATCAACCTGCGTGGGTTTGTGAAAACAGGCTTGTTTCCGATTAGAAACCCCTGAAACGAACTTACGACGCTTCGCGACGCCAGAATGTCGGAATCCATGGCTATCGGGATTGTACACAAGGGTATGGAATGCACAGCGCCGACGCCCCGCGTCGGTTTTGCACGGTATTCAATCAAGGACCCCGGCCAATGAGCTACAAATCCGATATCGAAATCGCCCGCGAAGCGAACAAAAAGCCGATTCAGGAAATCGGTGCCAAGATCGGCATCGACTCTGCGGATCTGCTGCCTTACGGCCATGACAAGGCGAAGGTCAGCCAGAACTTCATCAACTCGGTGCAGGACCGCGAAGACGGCAAGCTGATCCTGGTGACTGCCATCAACCCGACCCCGGCAGGTGAGGGCAAGACCACGACCACAGTGGGTCTGGGTGACGGTCTCAACCGCATCGGCAAGAACGCGATGATCTGTATCCGCGAAGCCTCGCTTGGCCCGAACTTCGGTATGAAGGGCGGCGCTGCGGGTGGCGGCTATGCGCAGGTCGTTCCGATGGAAGAGATGAACCTGCACTTCACCGGTGACTTCCACGCCATCACCTCTGCTCACTCGCTGCTGTCGGCGATGATCGACAACCACATCTACTGGGGCAACGAGCAGGAGATCGACACCCGCCGCGTCGCATGGCGCCGTGTGGTCGACATGAACGACCGTGCCCTGCGTCAGATCACCGCCAGCTTGGGTGGTGTGTCGAACGGCTTCCCGCGTGAGGCAGGTTTTGACATCACCGTAGCGTCCGAAGTCATGGCGATCCTCTGTCTGGCGAACGACCTGAAAGACCTGGAAAAGCGTCTGGGCGACATCATCGTTGCTTATCGCCGCGACAAGACACCGGTCTACTGCCGTGACATCAAGGCCGAAGGCGCAATGACCGTTCTGCTGAAGGACGCGATGCAGCCGAACCTGGTGCAGACGCTGGAAAACAACCCGGCCTTCGTCCATGGCGGCCCGTTCGCGAACATCGCGCATGGCTGTAACTCGGTCATCGCGACCAAGACCGCTCTGAAAGTCGCCGACTATGTCGTGACCGAAGCCGGTTTCGGTGCGGATCTGGGTGCCGAGAAGTTCATGAACATCAAATGCCGCAAGGCGGGCATTGCCCCGTCGGCAGTTGTTCTGGTTGCGACCGTGCGCGCGATGAAGATGAACGGCGGCGTTGCCAAGGCCGATCTGGGTGCGGAAAACGTTGAGGCCGTCAAATCAGGCTGTGCCAACCTGGGCCGTCACATCGAGAACGTGAAATCCTTCGGTGTACCGGTTGTCGTCGCCATCAACCACTTCGTCACCGATACCGATGCCGAAGTTCAGGCGGTGAAAGACTATTGCGGCGAGCACGGCGTCGAGGCGGTTCTGTCGCGTCACTGGGAACTGGGTTCCGAAGGGTCTGCGCCGTTGGCTGAGAAAGTCGTCGAAATCGTCGAAGGTGGCACCGCGAACTTCGCACCGATCTACCCCGACGATATGCCTCTGTTCGAGAAGATCGAAACCATCGCCAAGCGCATCTACCGCGCTGACGAGGTTCTGGCTGACAACAAGATCCGCAACCAGCTGCGTGAATGGGAAGAAGCCGGATATGGCAACCTGCCGGTCTGCATGGCCAAGACGCAGTATTCCTTCTCGACCGACCCATCGCTGCGCGGTGCACCTACGGGCCATTCGGTTCCGGTGCGCGAGGTACGCCTGAGCGCGGGCGCGGGCTTCATCGTGGTCGTCTGCGGCGAGATCATGACCATGCCTGGTCTGCCCCGCAAGCCGGCTGCCGAAACCATCTGCCTCAATGACGCAGGTGAGATCGAGGGCTTGTTCTAAGCCGCCGAATAGGACATCTCGTGGTCCGGGGATTCATTCCCGGGCCATGAGGAGATGACGATGCCCACTCTGACACCGCCTCAGAACTGCAACACGATGCAGGAGCTGCGGGCTGAGATCGACAAGCTGGATCGCCAACTGATCGAAATGTTGGTAACGCGCGCGACATATATTGACCGCGCGTCGCAGCTGAAACCGGGCGAGGGCCTTCCGGCCCGAATCCCGGAACGTGTCGAAGAGGTGGTGCAACGCGTGCGTGCAAGTTCGGACGCGCTGGGGATGGACCCGGATCTGGCCGAGAAGCTATGGCGCATATTGATTGACTGGTCGATTGCACGCGAAGAGCGCGTGATTGGCACCGACTGACTGACCGGGCGTTCTGTGCGCCCGATCCGTTTTTTGAAAGAAGGGATCGAAGTATGGTAGCTCAGGTTATCGACGGTAAGGCCTTTGCCGCAAAAGTGCGCGGTCAAGTTGCCGATCAGGTCGCAAAGCTGAAAGAAGAAAACGGCATCACCCCCGGCCTGGCCGTGGTTCTTGTGGGCGAAGACCCCGCCAGCCAGGTCTATGTCCGTTCGAAGGGCAAAATGACCGTTGAAGTCGGCATGAATTCGTACGAGCACAAGCTGGACGTCGATACATCCGAGGAAGATCTGCTGGCGCTGATTGACAAGCTGAACAACGACCTGGCCGTGCATGGCATTCTGGTCCAGTTGCCGTTGCCCAAACACCTGAACGAGGATCTGGTGATCAACTCGATCGACCCGGCCAAGGATGTGGATGGCTTCCACATTTCGAACGTGGGCCTGCTGGGCACCGGTCAGAAGTCGATGGTGCCCTGCACCCCGCTGGGCTGCCTGATGATGCTGCGTGACCACCACGGCTCGCTTTCCGGCATGGACGCGGTTGTGATCGGCCGCTCGAACATTGTGGGTAAACCGATGGCGCAGCTGCTGCTGGGCGATAGCTGCACCGTGACCATCGCACATTCGCGCACCAAGGATCTGCCGGACGTCGTACGCCGCGCCGACATCGTCGTGGCTGCCGTGGGGCGTCCGGAAATGGTGCCGGGTGACTGGATCAAGGAAGGCGCGACCGTGATCGATGTAGGCATAAACCGCATCGAACGCGACGGAAAGAACAAGCTGGTCGGGGATGTGGACTATGCCAGCGCGTCCCAGCGTGCTGGCGCCATCACTCCGGTTCCGGGGGGTGTAGGTCCGATGACCATTGCATGCCTGTTGGCCAACACTTTGACTGCGTGCTGCCGCGCCAACGCTCTGCCCGAACCAGAAGGTTTGACGGCGTAAGGTAATCTGGTCGGGTCGATCTTGTCGGCCCGGCACATTCCTCGGTTGTGCATGACTTCGCGGGACAATCATCGGACGCTCCAGTCAATTTGCCCTGAATAGGTTTGACAGCTTAAAAAATCGTGATATCCCTGTATTCCCAGTTGGTTACAGGTAAGGTGCTTCAGTGCTTGTCGTGCTAAGGTTGAATTTTGTTAAGTCATGCACAAAAGCGGTATGACGTCTGGGATAAACACTATTCGGAATGCTTGTACCCCACAGCGAGTGACGGCGGGCCTTGTCTTTCTTCCATTGCTTGCTTACGCGTTTCCTCCGTTTCTGGTCGCGGATCTGAGCTTCGGTTTGCGTCTTCTTTTCTGGACCGGGGTGATGGTTCTTGCCCTGACAGTCACCGGGTTGGCGCGCAACTTGATGCAGAAAAACCCCGTTCTGTTGAATGTTCCCGTCCGTGATCTGGCATTCGCGGCACTGATCCTGGTTCTGTTCACGCCGTCCCTTTGGATGTTGGCATGGATCCTGTTCACCTGCGGAGGTCACATGGCACCAGGCGCCCAGACCGTGGCGGTATATGGGGTCCTGTTTGCAACGGGCTTGGTTCTTGTGCAACGCAATGATCTGAACCCATTGATGGCCTCGACACCTGAAACCGAGAGGCCGCGCCTGATCAGGCGTCTGCCGCCTGACTTCCATGGTCAAATCCATCGTTTGACGGTCAGGGATCACAATGTGGATATTGTCACTTCGGAAGGCACGTTCACGGTCCGCTCGCGCTTTACGGACGCAATTGCCGAGATGGAGCCGGTTCCCGGACACTGTTCGCACCGTTCACATTGGGTGGTGGACGCATCAATCGTTGGGGTTGAAAAATCGGGGGGCAAAACTTTTTTGCGCCTGATGAACGGCGATCTGGTTCCAGTAAGCCGCAAGTACAAACCGAAGTTGGAAGAAGACGGGTTGATCTGAACTCAACGCGGCATTGGAATCATCTGTGGTTGCTGGCCCGTCAGAATGGCCATGGCGTCCGCGCCCAAAAGATCGGAAAGTGCCCGATCCGAACTGCGCAACCCCCCGGTGTAAGTTCCGTAGGCAGGCAGGATCAGCCGATTTCTGTCCAGCAGAAAGGCAGGTCGTGAAATGTGCCTGCCTTTCGTCCGAATCTGTGCTTTCGGATGAAAATGGCCCGAAATTTCACCTTGCGGCCGATCCTGGGCGATGTGACGAAAGACGAGAGGGCCGCACTGCCATTCGACCAGATGAGAGCCCCCCATCTCGATCGGGCCGGGATCGTGATTGCCTTCGATCCAGATCCAATGGCGCCCGGCCTGCAAAGTCGCAATCCTCAACCCTTCTGCGTCGGGCAAGGCTTGGGCCGCTTCGAGATCGTCAAAGCTGTCACCTAGGCAGATGACGGTTTCGGCGTTGGTGTGTTCCAGATCGCGGGCCAGCCGGTCAAGCGTTTCGCGACTGTCATAAGGCGGCAGCGTAGCCCCGCGCCGACGGGCCATACGTTCGGATTTTCCCAGATGCAGGTCCGAAACACAGAGCAGTTGCCGCGCCGGCCACCATAATGCGCCAGACGGCAACGCATCGAGTTGCTGGCCTGCAAAGGAAAACTTGCACACGTTCATGATACGTTCTTGGCCTGATTCGACATCTTGCGCAAGGGGATCAAAGCTGGTCCAACCCGGCGGCTTCCAGCAGGCGTGCGCTTTCTTCTGCAAGCAGCCTTTCCTCGGCGGCCCCTTTGACAGGCACCTTTCCGACCTCAAGAAACAGCGGCGCGGCCAGTGGGGAAACGCGATCTAGACGCAGCAGGTCGATGCGGTCGCCGATGCGCGCCAGCATTGCCTCGATCCGACCGAAGTCAACCAACCCGCGCATGGCTTCTTCGCGGGTGATCTGCATCAACAGATGATCGGGATCATATTTCAGCAAAGTGTCATAGAGAATATCTGACGAAAACGTGGCTTGCCGCCCGGTTTTCCGTTGCCCGGCCATGTTGCGTTCGATCAGACCGGCAATCGTGGCCGACGCGCGAAAGGTACGCTTCATGACTGCGTTGCCTGCCAGCCATGTGTCCAGCCCGTCACGCAGCGCTTCGGGTTGAAACAAAGGGCGTGGGTCAGTGACCGCATCCAAACCCCAAATCAGCGTGGCATAGTCTGTGGCGACAAACCCCAGCGGCGCCAAACCGGTATCCTCCATCCGCTTGGTCAACAGCAGCCCCAGTGTTTGTTGCGCGTTGCGGCCAGCGAATCCGTATACGCACAGATGCTCTCGCCCGTCGCTTGGAAAGCTTTCGATCAGCAGACGATCCCGTTGAGGCAGGCGGGACATTTGACGCTGCAAGTCCAGCCAATCAGCCGTATGGGAGGGCAGGTGCGGCCAGTCAGTTTGGGCGAACATGCGCAGAATGCGGTCGCTGAGTTGCGTTGAGGTCGCAAATTTCGTGCCCGAGAAGGTCGCGATCTTTGGTTTGCGATCGGCGCGACGGCTGACTTCGACCACCATTTCGCGCAGACCTTCATACCGTACGATCTGTCCGCCGATCAGGAAGGTATCGCCGGAGGTCAGCGAAGCAGCAAAGGCTTCCTCGACTTCGCCCAACGGTTTACCGCCACGGCTGCGTTTAAGGCGAACTTTGAGTGTATCCGTGTCCTGAATCGTGCCCAGATTCATGCGAATGCGCGACGCTGCGCGAGGATCGCGCAATTGCCATTGCCCGTCGGCACGCTTCTGCAACCTTTGCCATCGATCATAGGCGCGCAAGGCGTAGCCGCCGGTGGCACAGAAATCCAGACAGGCGTCAAATTCCGGTCGGGTCAACTGTGCGTAAGGTCCGGCGGATGTCATCTCGGCATATAGATCATCAGCGTCAAAGGGCCCGGCACAGGCCGCAATCAGAATGTGCTGGCACAACACATCGCGGGGGCCGGGGCCTCGGGGTTCTCCGTCCAGTTCATGGGCTTTGGCAGCCTCGAGCGCAGCGACGCATTCGACAACCTCAAAACGGTTCGCAGGAACCAGCAGCGCCTTGGAAGGCGCGTTGTAGCGGTGGTTGGCCCGACCAATCCTTTGCACCAGCCGCTTGACGTTCTTGGGCGCACCGATCTGAATCACCAAATCGACATCGCCCCAATCAATGCCCAGATCGAGGCTGCCGGTGCAGACGATGGCACGCAATTCGCCACGCACCATCGCGGCCTCGACCCGCTCGCGTTGCTGTCGGTCAAGGCTGCCATGATGGATGCCGATGGGCAGGCCGTCGTCATTCGCCAGCCACAGATTGTGAAAGTAGATCTCGGCCTGCGCGCGGGTGTTGTGAAAGATCAGCGTGGTCTTGTGCCGCCGGATCTGGTCCAGCACAGCCGGAATCGAATAGGCCGCGCCTCCGCCGGACCAGGGCGGCATTTCCGTTGTTTCCAACATCTGGATGTCTGGGTCCGGGCCGGGATCGGCCTGCACAATCCGGCAGGGGTCCGGGTGGCGCGCCAGAAAGCCGGCAATTGCCGCGGGGTCTTCGACTGTGGCTGACAGGCCTACACGACGTAGACCCGGGTTGAGGCGCTGAAGGCGTGCCAGGGCCAGCATCAGCTGATCGCCGCGCTTGCTTTCCGCCAGCGCGTGGATTTCGTCGACGATGATCCGCTGTACCCCATCGAACATGCGCGGCGCATCTTCGTACGAGGTCAGCAGTGCCAGACTTTCCGGTGTGGTCAGCAGGATATGGGGTGGATCGGCCCTTTGGCGTTTTTTCTGCGTGGCCGAGGTGTCACCGGTGCGATCCTCGATCCGAATGGGCAGGCCGATCTCTTCCACCGGGGTGCGCAGGTTACGTTTGATATCCGCTGCCAGCGCCTTGAGCGGCGAGACATAGAGTGTATGCAAACCGTTGTGGCCACCGTCGGCCAGCTCGGACAGGGAAGGCAGAAATCCGGCCATGGTCTTGCCGCCACCGGTTGGGGCGATCAGCAGGGTTGCCGGCTCCTCCGCCCGGTCGAACATCTCTTTCTGATGCGGGTGGATGGACCAGCCTTTGGAGGAGAACCACGTACCAATCCGAGCGGGAATCTGCGTCATGGTTGCAGATTACCCGCCCGGAGGAGGGATTGGCACGGCGTTATTTAACGATTTTCTCGTCTTTTACGAACATGTTGGCCCAGGCACGGTCAATCAGGTCCGGGCTCATCTGATAAGGGATGCCTTCGAACTCGCAGATCGAGATCATCTGATCAATCAGGAAGATCGGTTGGTAGTTGGCATAAATATTGTTGATAGTCGGGTACTTGACCTTCAAGAGGTGCACCAATGCCGCCTCGTCCAGCGGCATTCCACGTTTGCGGGCCACCATGGCAAAGATTTTCAGAAAGTTCTCCTGATTGGGGCCGTCAATCTTGATCTTGAAGAAGATCCGGCGCAAGGCCGCTTGGTCGAAGATCTCATTGGGGTGGAAGTTGGTCGAGAAGATGACCAGCGTGTCAAACGGAACTTCGAACTTTTCACCTGATTGCAGGCCGAGGATATCCTTGTTTTCTTCAAGCGGGACAATCCAACGGTTGACCAGCGCCTGCGGCGGTTCGGCCTGACGGCCAAGGTCATCTACGATGAAAATGCCACCGGTGGATTTCAGCTGCAACGGGGCCTGATAGGTTCGGGCGGTCGGGTTATAGACCAGATCCAACATACTGAGCGAGAGCTCACCACCGGTTACGACGGTGGGGCGTTCACACTGAACATAGCGAGAATCGAACCGCTTGCGACGACGCAGGCTGTTGGGGTCGTCCGGCTCCTGTTCGATCGCCGTGTGCACGATCGGGTCATAGACCGTGATCACCTGCCCCGCATATTCGATAGCGTAGGGCACATAGACGTTGTCACCCAACGCATCCCGGATGCCGTTCGAGATTGAGGATTTACCGTTGCCCGGAGGACCGTACATCAGAATCGACCGGCCCGCGCTAACCGCCGGGCCCAGATGGTCCAGCAGGCTGTCGGGCAGAACGAGATGACCCATTGCGCCAACCAGTTGCTCTCGCGTGACTTGAATATTTCGGATCGACTGGCGTTTGACCTGCTCGCGATAGACATCCAGCGGCACCGGCATCGCGCCGAAATATTCGGATTGGCTCAGCGCATCCAGCGCGCGGGCCTTGCCTGCATCGGTCAGCTGATACCCCATCTCATTGCCGCTATTGGCGTTCAGTGTCCCGGTCGCTTCAAGCAGTTTCTGATCGCGCGCGATATCGACCAGTTCCTGAGTTACCGATCCCGGGAGACAGATCGCTTCGGCCACTTCTGAAACCGTGCTCGCGTTTTTACGAAAAACCGTCTTCAGAAGGATGTCCCGCATCATTACAAGCGGAAGCTTCATTTCGCCCAAACCCTTGGGGGCAGGGGGGGCCATAACAGAGGAATTCTGCATATTCATGCGCGGTGCTCGTCCATCAATTTGTCACGCCAAGAACCCGAAAAAGGGCGTCTTGAAGAAAAATGAACCAGCTTTGTGGCGGGACAAAGGCAGCGACAAGGCGCGCTGATGATAGTTTACGATCCGAGAACAGTACCCAAAATCAGGTACATGGCCAATGATCCGCCCAAGGCGAAACCCATCGGAAACTGCTTGCCCCGGCTCCAGCTTTCCCAATGCGGCGCGATCGTGCGCAGCCTTGTGATTTTGGCCAAACGATGTGTGACCACGGCAGCCAGAACACAGGCGGTCAGGATCATCAGTATTATTCTCAGATCGCCCAGCCAGACAAACGCCGAAGCGGCGGCCAGAAATTTGGCATCGCCAGCGCCCATTGTGCCCGCGGCATTCAGAAAGATGCCAGTAACCAAAACCACGACAATATGCAGCAATTGCCAGAAATAGACCGGCATAGACACGGTGACCGGCCCCAGATTGCCGCTGAGGCTGCCTGTGGACCAGGGTGGAATGGCGATCAGACCTATCACGATGTAAACCAGCGTCAGCGCAAGGACTGCATGGTTCTTGATCCGCATCTCACGCATATCCGTGAAGGCCACGTAAAAGCAGATCGGCAGCACAAACGGCAGAAACCAGGCCGCTGCCACTGCGGGTATTTGCATGTGTCAGGCCCCTTCAAGCGCCCGAAGCGAGCGGACCGCCTCGTCGAAATGCTGCGGGTGGGTTGAAATGGCTTCGCGGAACAGGTTCTTGGCTGTGGTGATATCGCCCTGTTTGACTGCCGAAATACCCATCGTGTTGAGCAGACGCGCCCGCTCGACCTGAGTCATCGGGACGACTGGCAGGCTGTAGTTGCCTTGCGCCGATCGGGCCAAAACCAGGTTGTTCTTGGCGGTAAACAGCGAATTGTCCTGTCGGATCGCTTCCGAGAACAACCGCTCCGCTTCGGCATATTCGCCGCGAGTCAATTTGGAATAGCCCCAGTTGTTCATCACACTGCCCGGACGTGTCGTCAGCCCGACAGCGGTTTCATAGAAATGATCCGCGCGTTTCCACTCTTTCCGGGAATCCGCGACGACTGCCTCGAGGCGATACCGTTTGAAGGTTTCAAAGGTGGGGGGAACCGAATCCAGAACCGTTTTGGCCTGCGACCAGTCGCCGTTTCGGACCAAGGCGTCCGCGTATTCAACCTTGTCCGCGGCGTTCGTGCCCTTCATCGTTGTGACGCGCTTCCATGCGGTCACGGCCTCGGTCGTGCGTTTGGCGCGGCCCAAAGAAATTGCCAGTCCGCGCTGAAGATCGATCCGGTCCGGGTTCTTGAGTGCCGCACCATGGAAATAGGTCACCGCCTCGTTTGGATCTGCGGCGCTCAGAAGCACATCGTTCAGGTTTGTTTCGTCAATAACGTTCACTTCCTGAAACGTTCGTTCAACCTTTTCCTCTTCGGTTTCCTTTGCACAGGCCGAAAGGATCAGACCACTGATAACAACAGTCGGAATCAAGAATTGCTGGCGCATTTTTTGCGTCCTTTACTGCTCTCGCCTCAATTACTGGATCTTGCGTAGCGTGAATTGCCCGTCGCCAAGCTGCTCCAGTGTGTATTCTTGTTGTTCTTGTGGGGTATTATTAACAGGATTTTCCATTTTTGCGAGCGCTAAGCGCAGATTGTCCCGGATTGCGTCACTTTCGCCATTGTCCAGCGCATAGGCCCGCTGAAACACTTGCGCGGCCTCGGGGTATTCCTGTTTTTCCATCAGCAGGACACCGAGATTGTTCCAGGCCACCGGCCAGTCCGTGTCGTCTTCGACGGCTCTGCGCAGCAGTTTTTCGGCCTGTCCCAAGCGGCGTAGCCCCACATTTGCGGTACCCAGAGAGGTTAGGACCTGGGGCGTCATACCCTGTTCAAGCGCGGCCCGGGTAAAGGTTTCAAGCGCCAGTTCGTATTCTCCGGCGGCCATCAATCTGTTTCCGACCTCGATGTTGTCCTCTGCCTGACCCTTGGCGTCAATTCCCGGTGCATCCAATCCGTTGGATGACAGGCCTTCTGTGCAAGAAGCCACCATGGCAAAAACCATGGTGGCCCGGAGCATTCGGCGAAACCCGGAAGGGAAGCACCTGAATTCAGCTTTCATATGGTTCTATCCGACCTAGCGTCCAAAACTCGAAATAACATTCGCCGACGGGCCAACCAGAATAATCAGCAGCGGCGGGACCGTCAGCATCATTGTGACAAGAGTCATCTTGGTCGGCAACTTGTTCGCGGCCTCCTCGGCGCGCATCACGCGTTTGTCGCGCATCTCGCCGGCGTAAACCCGCAACGCCTCGGCAATCGATGTACCAAATGTCGCCGATTGGATCATAACGGTGACAAAAGAGTTCACATCCTGCACACCACATCGCACGCCGAAATCACGCAGGACGGTGTCCTTGTCCTTACCAGCCTTCATTTCGTGCGCGACAGTTTCGAATTCCTGCGCGATATCCGGATATGACGCACTCATTTCGCTGGCAACGCGAACGATGGCCTGATCAAGCGATTGACCGGCCTCGACACAGACCAGCATCAAATCGAGCGTATCAGGAAAGCCAGCGGTAATTGCTTCCTTCCGTTCTTCAACCCTGCGCGTGATCCAGTATTTTGGAGCGAAATAGCCAATCGCACCGGGGACAAGCACCCGGATCATCATCTGTGTTCCGGTAAATTCCTGGCCGCCGGAAAAGACCGTGACCAGCAGTACACCAATGAAAATACCAAGGATACCCAAGGAAAACTGCGCAAAGTGGAAGAACCGAACCGAATCCTTCGACCTGTAGCCCGCCTGGCGCAGCTTCAGCTCGACGGCCGAGTATTCTTCTTCGTTCTTGGGCTCAAGGAATGTTGCGAACTTCTCAAGCTGCTCGTTTCGGCTTGAGTTTCGAAGCTGCTCTTTCTTCCCTTTTTTCTGCTTTGGAGGAGCCGCATTCGATCTTTGCAGTTTCTTCAGCGGGTCTTCCGGCTGCTTCATCATCAGTGTGACAGCGACCAGAACCATCAGCAGGCCAAGTACGCCGACAATGATAAGGGGGCCGAATTCGCCCAGATGTTGGGTTAACAGGTCATTGATGCTGGTCAGGAATTCCATTGTGCTGCCCTCAGACCTTGATGTTGGTGATGATTTTCATGACGATCAGGTTCAATGTCAGCAGGATGGCGACAACAAAACACGCGGGAATAAACCATGGGTGATCCAGCACCTCGTCGTAATAGCCCGGGTCTTTGACCAGGATAAAAATCAGACAGGCAACGGGAAACCCGGACAGGAACTTGCCGGACCATTGTGCCTCGGCCGTAATCGCCTTGACGCGACGGAACAGGCGAAAACGAGCGCGGATCACCTTTGCCAATCCGGCCAGAATTTCGGCAAGGTTGCCGCCGGATTGCTGCTGAATACCCACGGCTACGGCAAGAAAGCGCATATCCTGCATGTCCAATCGTTCAGCCATGTCCTTCAGCGCCTCGCCCACATCGCGACCATAGGCACATTCATCAGCGATAACGCCAAATTCGGTTCCCAGCGGATCCTGAACTTCGTTTGCAACCACCTGAATCGTCGACACAAATGGATTGCCAACACGCAGAGATCGAACCATCAGCTCAACCGCATCGGGCAGTTGTTCTTCGATCATACCCATGCGTTTCTTGGCCTTGTGGTTGACCCAGGCGTAAACGCCGCCGATGCCGATTGCGATGGAAACAACGATACGAAGTGCCGTGTCCGTTGCGGTGCCAATGCTCAAACCGACAAAGGCCATGGCTGATACCAGACCCATGATCATAATCAATTGACGTGGAGAGAACGCGATTGCAGCCTTTTGCGCCTTGTCAGCAAGAAGTGAGTACAGAGGAATGCTCTGCGATTTCATATGCTGCTGCATCTCTTTGCGCAGCTGCTCCAGCACCTGTTCGCGTCCGGCACCCTTTTCCAGCATATCCAGGCGTCGGTTGACCCGGCTGTTCAGGCTGATGGACTTGCCGAAGGCGACAAGATAGATGCCCTCGACCAAGGCAAGAACCCCCACAAAGATGGCGACATAAATGATCGCCTCCATAGGCAATTGCATACCTGGTTCTCCTACATTGTGGTTGGGTCGTAGATGGACGCTGGCAAGTCAAAGCCCCACAGACGGAACCGTTCCGAATAGTGGCTGCGGACGCCAGTGGCGGTGAAATGCCCGATGATCTTGTTGTCTGGTGTCAGGCCAACGCGTTGAAAACGAAAGATTTCCTGCATGGAAATCACGTCCCCTTCCATCCCGGTGATCTCGGTGATCGAGGTCATCCGGCGTGAACCGTCCTGTAGGCGGCTGGCCTGCACGATCAGGTTCACAGCCGAGGCGATCTGACTGCGGACCGCCTTGATCGGCATTTCGATCCCGGCCATCGCGATCATGTTTTCCAGACGTGAAATGCCGTCACGGGCCGAGTTGGCGTGAATCGTGGTCATCGATCCGTCGTGACCGGTGTTCATGGCCTGCAACATGTCGATGACCTCGGCGCCGCGTGTCTCACCCACGATGATGCGGTCAGGACGCATACGCAGGGCGTTTTTCAGACAGTCGCGCGGGCTGACTTCACCTTTGCCTTCCACGTTGGGCGGGCGGCTTTCCATCCGACCCACATGCGTCTGTTGCAGCTGAAGTTCCGCCGTGTCCTCGATGGTCAGGATCCGCTCGGCATCGTCGATGAAACTGGACAGGGCGTTGAGAGTGGTTGTTTTACCCGAACCCGTACCCCCGGAAACGATGATATTCAGTCGGGTGGACACGGCGGCCTGCAAATACGCGGCCATTTCTTCGGTGAACGCACCGAAATTGACCAGGTCGTCAATTCCCAGCTTGTCTTTCTTGAATTTACGAATGGAAACAAGCGATCCGTCCACCGCGATCGGAGGCACCATGGCATTGAAACGCGATCCATCGGCCAGACGGGCGTCAACATACGGGTTGGATTCATCGACGCGGCGGCCCACGGCGGACACGATCTTGTCGATGATCCGCATCAGGTGCTTTTCATCCTTGAAGGTAATGTCGCTGAGTTCCAGCTTGCCGGCACGTTCCACAAAAATCTGTTGTGGACCATTCACCAGAATATCGTTGACCGAATCGTCCTGAAGCAGCGCCTCAAGCGGGCCAAGGCCCGTCACCTCGTCATACAGTTCCTTGTTCAGTTGGGACCGGTCTTCGCGGTTCAGAACAATGTTTCGTGTTTCCAGAACTTCACTGGCGATAGCACTGATTTCAGTGCGCAACTCGGCTTCGCCGGCGTTTTCCAGCGCTGCCAGGTTCAGGTTCTCCAGCAGCTCGCGGTGCAGTTCGATCTTGATCTCACCCAACCGCTCCTTGCGTTTGCGGTCTTTGTCTGAACTTGCGACCTCACCTGCAATCTTTTTCACGGGTTTGCGTGCCACCGCGGTCGCAACAGGTGTCGCCTGTGCGGAAGACGCCGTTGTTTCAGCCGGTTGTGCCGGCGTTTTGACGGGCTGCGCTGCAGGTTGCTTTTTGTATCTTGAAAACACGGCTTATCCCCCCTTTGGGATGATGTTACGCAGCTTCTTCGGCACTGCTGCCGAGGCTGTGAAGCGACTTCGCCAGCTTTGCGATTTCCCGGCGCAACGGGTTCTTGGCGGCCGCATTTGCCAGAGGCAGACCATGATCCCCACTTTGCATGACCGGTTTGCCACCATCAGGCAGCAGCAGGTCGATGGAGATTCCAAGACTTTCCCCCATGCGTTTCACGCGGCTTTTCCCGTTCAGATCGGTAAATTTCGGCGCTCGGTTCAACGCAAAACGCAGCTTGTTGAATGGCAGTTCCTCTGCCTGCAACGCACGCTTCAGACGCAGGGCATTCTGGGCGGACCGCATGTCCAGCTCGATCAGGGCGAAATACACATGGGCGGCCTGCAAAACTGTTTCCGACCACAGGACCAGCGTTTTTGGCATGTCGACAATGACATAGTCGAAATGCGCGCGCGCCATGTCGATCACGCGCTGAATGTCTTCCGGAGTGATCAAGTCCAGTGGCACCATATCGGAGGGTGCGGTTAAAACCTGAAGCTTTTCTTCATATGTTTGAAGGGCTTGCGAGAATACTTCGCTGTCCATCGCATCGGTGTCCGACAGCATTTCAAACACGGTCTCTCGTCGCGGCAGATCCAGATAGGTGGAAACGGTCCCGTATTGCAGGTCCAGATCGATCAGACACACGGTCGGCGCGTCTTTGTCAGAGGCACAGGCCAGTTCCCAGGCCAGGTTAACGGCCAGTGTCGTTGCACCGACACCACCTGCCAGGCCCTGAACGACAAACAAAGCGCCTTCTTTGGACGCGCCGCCGGCCAAAGGAACGGCGGCTGCTTGCGCAACGGCAACCGGGTCGGGCTGCTTCATACGCTCAATGGCTTCCTGCAATTCGCCTTCGGGAAGAGGATAGGGCACGAACTCGTCAGCACCCTTGCGTAGCAGTTGGTGCAGGGATGCCGGAGTAACATCCTCGGCGATCAGAACGACTTTTACTTTCTTTTCATTGGCTTGAGTGATTATCTCACCTAGCAGAGAAAGGTTGTCTTCGTCTTCTCCGTCGATCGCCAGTGCTACGAATTCCAGCGTTTCAGCTTCGGGTTGGCTGAAAAAGGCCAACGCTTCTGCAAATCCCAGATCTCCCCAGCGTTCGCCCAAGATGGCTTCCATGTCTTCGATCAGAAGGTCGAAATTCTGAACATCCCGACTGATGGTGCAGGCCAAGATTGCAGTATTGTCGTCTTGCGGCGTCGCGCTGGTCATAAACACTATCCTCGTCGTGAGGGCTCAGCATGTCATATGAACGAAATCCGCCAGATTGATGTGCTGTCGCCCCAATACGGTCAAATTTGGCCGCAGGTCACCCTATTGTTCACAATGTTGCTTTGAAGTTGGGCGAGAATTGGGCGCAAAAGAACCAATTGTAGGGAAATGGGCGACGATGTCGCCCATTTCAAACGTATTATCCACCGCTGCCAGCGTCTTGGGCGTTCACTTCCTGAATCTGGCTTACAGCGGTCGCACTTTCCACATATTCGCGGTAAATGATCTGAGCGTACTTGCCGTCCAGAAGCTGCGGGTTGCGATCAACGAATCCCGAAACTTCAGTGACCGTTCTGCGATTCCTGCGATCCCGGTTTTGCGTTGCGATCAACGGTTGCGTTTTGCCAAACGATACCACCGCCTCAAGCCGTGAGCGCGAGATACCCTGCTGCCCCAAAAACGCGACGACTGCTTGAGCGCGGCGAAGGCCAAGGCTTTTGTTGTAGCTGGCCGACCCCACAGCATCCGTATGTCCGTAAACGCGGAACCGGGCCTCGGGGAACTGCTTGATCCAGTCAGCCTGTTGCAAAAGAATGCGCTGAGCCGAAGCATCGAGTTGCGAGCTGTTGAACGCAAAGTTTACCTGGCTGGGTACATCCGCGGCAAACCGGCGGCTGAGAATCTGCGCGTAGGTTAATTCGCCGCTTTGTACCTGGACGTTGTTGAGCGTCGCGTTTCCGAAAGTGCCTGTATCGATCTCGTACCCGGCCTCGCGGGTGCATGCGGCGACAGCGACCGAAAGACCCAGTGTGATGATCCACTTATGCATTGGTCCTATCCTCCTGATCAATCTAGGACGTAGCCGTAGGAGCTGCCGAAGTTCTGCTTGGCAACCTCTGACGCTCCGCCGGCGCCCGTGCGCTGTGTGCGCGCCACCTGGCCGTTCAAGAACAAGTCAAATTCGCTGGGCGGTTTGACCCGATCGGTTGGAAGCGCAAGAGTTTCGCCCCGAGTCGGTGAAACCAGATGCGCGGTGATGATAACGACGAGTTCACTTTGCTCGCGCTGGTAGTTGGCGCTGCGGAACAACGCGCCCAGAACCGGCACATCCCCCAACCATGGGATCTGGTTGCTCAGATCCGCGAAATCGTCCTGGATCAGGCCTGCAATGGCAAAGCTTTCACCATCGCGAAGTTCAATCGTTGTTTTGGCCCTGCGGGTGATGAAGCTAGGAACCGAATCCCCGTTGATGGTAAAATCCGAGCTGTTGTCGATACTCGAAACAGCCGTGCCCATCTCAAGGTTGATCAGATCGCCATCCACGACGCGTGGGATGAAGTCCATTTCAACGCCGAAGGCCTTGTATTCGATGGCCACAACGCCGTCATCCTGCGGTACCGGGATGGGAACTTCGCCACCGGCTAGGAACGATGCCTCCTGGCCGGACAGCGCGGACAGATTCGGCTCGGCCAGGCTGCGGGCCAGCCCCTTGGTTTCCAGAGCTTCCAGCAACAGGCGAACCTGCGTCGAACCCGCGCCAAACCCAAACAGGATGGCACCGGTATTGGCCTGAACTGCCGGAATGTTGTTCGCCAAAGCGTTGTTCAGTGCGAACTGGTTGTTGAGCGTGTTAAAGCCTCCGGTAACGTCGCTTCCACCGAAGCCAAGCGACGCTGTCAGGCTTTTGGCGACCGAGCGGTTCATCTCTGCAAAGCGGACCTTCAGCATGACCTGCTGCACACCACCGACCGACATCAGGTTCGAGACACGCTCGGGGGCATACCGTTCAGCCAGTTCCAGCGCGCGCGCCAGTTTGGCCGAGCTGGAGATCGTACCGGACAAAACAATGCCATCATTGGCTGTGCGAACCTCGATTGGTTCGTTGGGCAGGATTTGACGCAGACGTTCCTTGAATTCTGTAACATCCGGTGCGACCCTGACGCGGACATTGGCCAAAAGATTGCCCGCGCCGTCAAACAGTGTCAGCGTGGTCAGGCCAGGCGCCTTGCCTAGAACATAGATCGTGCGCTCCGACAACGACGAGATGTCTGCAATGCCGGCATTGGCAATGCTGAGCTCTGCGAAAGGTTGTTCGCTTTCTACGACGATTGCGCGGTTCATCGGGACGTCCAGTGTTTCCACAGTCCCTTTTTTCACCACGCGCAAAGTTTCAGCCCAGGCGGTGTCGCCAATGGGGCCCATAACAAGCGACAACCCCAGCAGGGTTGCGCTGATCCAGGTACGTATTGTCATGTGACCTGCCTCTCCGATCACGCCTCGTTTTTTTGGGTCTTATGCCCTATGGGAGGAGAGACTGCGCGAAATCCGAATTTATTGCAATAATCAATGGTTTCCGTAAGTTTCCTTATGTGGGGAATTGGCAACATCCGCAAAAAAATGAGCCGCACCAAGGGCGCGGCTCTGAACCTGTAACGTTCTGAATTGGCGTCAATTTGTGCAGGGGATAGGCACATTTACAATTTCGCCACCGCGGCGAATACGTGTCGTGCATACCCTTTCGGCTTTTGCTTCTGGTTCCGGCGCGGCTTCTTGAATTCCCAACAGCTTGCGCTGATCCACTTCAATCGTAGAGGCAACGGACTCATCCTGTACCCCAACCAGAGCCAAGGAAAGACGCCCCGTGTTCTGAGCCTGTGCCAAAGCCGCGACCTGTTCAGGTGTGGCTGCGACCGTGACTGTACGTGCAATGGTTGTGTTGGTGACGTCTGAACCAGCGGTCTGATCGACGGCAATGAGCTGCACGTTGGTTTCGATCAGGCGGGTAATTCCGCCGCTGTTCCCTTCGATGGTTCCACTGGAACCGGTCCAATAGATGTCGACACTGTCGCCGGGCCGCAGGAAACCTGAAACGCCAGAAGCTACGTCAACGCTGATCGCAAAGGCACGCATACCTTTTTCCAGACGTGACGTCAGGCCGGCCTTTTCGCCTGGACGAGTGATCTTGACCTCCATGATCGCTTCGTCTTTTTCCATTGCCCTCAAAACGAAACGTTCATTTGCGCCGCTTTCGGGGAACAGGGCTGTGAGCTCTGTGAATGTACCTTCCGGAATCGCGTTTTCCGGCCAGTCAACTGCGCGGATATCTTCCTCCGTCAACCGCTCGCCGTATTTAAGGGCGCGGTTCGATACCAATACAGTGACTGTCGGAACAACATCGACTTTGGCATTGGCCAGAGCCTCTTCCGCAGCAAGCCTTTGGCGGGCCAGTTCACTTTGGTAAGCCGCGATATAGTTTCGCGCCATGTATACGGCGCCCCCGGCCAGTGCAACGCCGACAATCAGGACAAGTCCGAAAACTGCTCGCATGCGTGTACCTCATTCTTTTGTTTGGTCGAATACTTAGCGGCCAAGGAACCACATTGAAACAGCCTATTTGCTAACCGCAAATTGTGTCGAAATGTGGGACAAAAATGCCTGATTGTCAGATTTCTGCGCCTTCTTCCGCACAATTCCGCATGGTTATTGTTACCTTTCCCATGATTGCCAGCGGACCGAGCGTAACAAAACAACGCTGCACCCAACGGGCGCAGCGCTTTGCTTCGAAAGGGTTAAGCAAGACGTTTTTGGAAACCAGCCAGAGCGCGCACCAGCTGCAACTTAGCCGCCGCCGGCAGTTCCCGCCGTGATAATACCAGAAGGTGCAGTATTCGAGCCGGTGCTGACGACGGCGCTGTTCATGGCCCCGTTGATATTGCCGCCCATGCTGTCGACGCTTGAGCTTATTACAAGGTAGGTCGCGCCCGACAATCCTATGACCACTGCGGTCAACACCACCCAGTCAACTGTCACCGCTCCTGCTTCGTCAGATTTGAACTGATTAAGGAACCTTAACATGTGCTTATCTCCAAATACGTCGCGTCAGTGCTAACAACAGGTTGGCCTAAAACTGGTTCGCATGGATGGCGAAAGTTGGGCTAAATATTGATTTCGTAGGGAAATTTTGAGTTCCTACCAGGTTTTGCGCGTTGGTCGAGTTGATCGGGGCAGAAGAAACGCGGCAATTACAGCAAAACGCCATGATCGTCGCGATTGCCTTCACAACTTGCGCGCGGGCAGGCTCCAGCGAACTTGGGATGGAGCAGTTTCAGATCATAAAAAAGGCCGCGCCCGATGAGCGCGGCCTTGGAAATTCTCTAGATCAGCAACTTAGTTGCTTTTGCCTTCGCCGGTGATACCACCTGTCGCGGTGTTGCTGCCGGTGCTCAGCGATGCGGCGTTCAGCGCTTCGTTTACGCCGGTTGCCAGGCCAGTGGCGCCAGCCGAGATCTGCTGATAAGCAACGGCGGCCAGGCCGATGACTGCTGCGGTCAGAACAACCCAGTCAACTGTTACTGCGCCGTCTTCGTCTTTGCGGAAGTTCTTGATGAACTTGATCATGTTACGTCCCTCCTAAAGGATCAAAAAGAGTTTAACAAACCTAGGCGTCTTTCAGAGCTTTCTCTCTCAGTCCGCTCATGTCCGTCTCGGTATGGGACTATGTTTGACCGTTGGGCGTGGCAGGAATTGGGCCAAACACAGATTTTTTTTCGCGCGGCTTAACTTTTTGGTTATATTTTTTATAACATCATGAAAATAAAAGATAAAAAAATCACAACGGTTGAAGCAAAGGCTCTATAGCGATGCAAAATTGCGCCAAATGAGGCGAAACTGCCCCATTTCGCTTTGTTTTTCTGGCCTTGCGGGAAGATTCGGGGTTCAAATCGCCTAAAAAGAAAACATGAGGCAGGCAAATGAATCTCCGGAACGCACTTCAATGCGCCGGTGTGCTGGCGTTTCTGATATCGGGCACCGCATCTTTAAATGCGACCGAGACAGAGCCGCGCGGCGTATACAAGCGCGTCAAAGCCCCAAAACCCGGTGAACGTCCGCGTGTGACCGTGCAGATCACTCCGGAAGAACACGCAGCCAACCCTTCAGCGCCCAGCACGGGCACTGAACTGGTAGTCCCGGAAATCATCGCGCGTACCAAAGTCGCCCCGCTGCCAGCGCCGGGTGCGGAAGTCAAACGAGATCCCAAAGGATCGTACAAGGCTTTCTGGAGCCGGATTTCACCGCACATTGATGAACGCGGGGCCGGGCGGCTTGACGCAGCGATCAACGCGCTGGCCGCAACCAACGTGAGATCACCGCGACTACAATCGCTGCAAGATATCGCAAAGGAACGCGGGATCGATATCCTCCGTTCCACTGTGGGAACTAATGTTTCACCAGCGCTGGTGCTTGCGGTCATCTCGGTGGAATCGGCCGGACGTGCAGACGCGGTCAGTTCCGCAGGCGCACAGGGGCTCATGCAATTGATGCCCGCGACAGCGGCCAGATTCGGAGTAAAGGACAGCCTTAAGCCCTCTGAGAACATTGCGGGCGGTGTGAAATACCTCAACTGGCTGATGGAAGAGTTCGGGAATGATCCAATACTTGTATTGGCTGGATACAACGCGGGAGAGGGGGCCGTGCGCAAACACAGTGGCGTGCCACCCTATGCTGAAACTCGAGACTACGTGCCAAAAGTCCTCGCCGCGTTTCAGATCGCGCGGGCTTTGTGCGCAACGCCGCCAGACCTGATTTCCGATGGCTGTGTTTTTCAGACTTCCAACTAATAAGGCCCGCCGTGATCCGGCGGGCCTTTCCATTTGATCAGGAAACGATTGTCGCTTCCGTTGCGGCGCGCAGCTCGTCTTCGCTGACACCTTCCGCCAGTTCGACGATTTTCAGACCGCCTTCAACCACATCCAGCACACCAAGATTGGTGATAATGCGATCCACGACGCCCTTTCCGGTCAGTGGCAGGGTGCATTCCTTCAGGACCTTGCTGTCGCCATGCTTGTTGGTGTGATCCATCACGACAATCACTCGGCCCACGCCTGCAACCAGGTCCATCGCGCCGCCCATGCCCTTCACCAGCTTGCCGGGGATCATCCAGTTTGCCAGATCGCCCTTCTCATCTACTTCCATGGCACCCAGAATCGCCGCAGCGATCTTGCCACCGCGGATCATGGCGAAGGATGTGGCACTGTCGAAATAGGCCGTGCGGGACAGTTCGGTGATCGTCTGCTTGCCTGCATTGATAAGGTCCGGGTCTTCTTCGCCCTCAAAGGGGAAGGGGCCCATGCCCAGCATGCCGTTTTCCGATTGCAGAGTGATGTCCTTGTCACCCACATAGTTTGCCACCAGCGTCGGGATCCCGATGCCCAGGTTCACATACATGCCGTCTTCCAGTTCCTCTGCCGCGCGTGCGGCCATCTGATTGCGGTCCCAGGGCATTATGCTTCCTCCTTCTTGCGGGTGGTGCGCTGTTCGATGCGCTTTTCGTGTTCGCCCTGAATGATGCGATGCACATAGATACCGGGCAGGTGGATGCAGTCGGGGTCCAGCGAACCACGCGGAACGATCTCTTCCACTTCGGCAACGCAGATCTTGCCACAGGTCGCAGCAGGAACGTTGAAATTACGGGCGGTCTTGCGGAAAACCAGATTGCCGGTGTCGTCAGCCTTCCAGGCTTTGACGATGGCCAGATCGGCGAAAATGCCTTCTTCCAGAATGTAGGTCTCGCCGTTGAAGTCCTTGTGCTCTTTCCCTTCGGCGATCACGGTGCCGACGCCGGTCTTGGTATAGAAGCCCGGAATGCCCGCGCCACCGGCGCGCATCCGTTCGGCCAATGTTCCTTGGGGGTTGAATTCCAGTTCCAGCTCACCGCTCAGATACTGGCGCATGAACTCGGCGTTTTCACCGACATACGAGCTGATCATCTTTTTGACCTGCTTGGTCTGCAACAGGATGCCGATTCCAAAATCGTCCACACCGGCATTGTTCGACGCAAAGCTCAGGTCTTTGACGCCCGAGTCCCTGATGGCCTCAAGCAACAGTTCCGGAATTCCGCAGAGGCCAAACCCGCCTGCGGCAATCAGCATGCCATCCGACAGCACCCCATCGAGCGCCTCGGTGGCATTGGCATAGACTTTCTTCATGGAAAACTCCCCCAATGACATGGTGATGGGCTGGTTGTGCCGCCGTGTCACGGGGAAGTCAATGAAACCAAGGGGGAGGTGGTATTTCTACCAGTGAAATGAGCTGTTGCAATGAACCGGACGGTTCAGCATAAGCGACGTACCTTTATAGAAGATTGAAAACATGGAACGAATTTGGGTCGGAACAGTCGCGGGTGTTGCGCTTTTGGCTATGTCAGCCTGTGAGCCTGAGCAAGCGACCGTACTTCCGCTCGACGATAACAAGATCAAAGTTATAGGAACCGGTTATTCTGAGAAGTCTTCACTTGAATCTGCAATTTCAACCGCCAACGCACGGTGCGCACAGCAGGGTAAAGAGGCCTTCGTTCTGGCCAGCGATACCGGCTATCAGGGGGTGGACAAGAATGCAGCCCTGATCATCGATGTCCTGACGGCTGCTGCCCAGAACTCAGGCAGCGCGCCCGGCTACTATCCTAGCTCAAGCAGCTCGGAAGACTGGCAGACGACGCTCGAAGTCCGGTGCGGCCCACAGCCCAAGTAACACGCTGACAGCCCCCCGTAATGCCGAAACGGCGATTGCGGGGGGCTTGTTCAACCCCGAACACCTGACCGCCTAGGTTGTTGCTTTCTTGGTGGTTGCTTTCTTTTTAGACGTGGCCTTTTTTTTGGTGCCTTTTTTGGCTGCGCGCTCGTTGACAATCTCGATGGCCATTTCCTGCGTCACGTCCTCGGGTTTAATGTCCTTGGGGATCGTTGCGTTGACCTTTTCCCATTTCACATAAGGCCCATAGCGCCCGTCCAGAACCTGCATCGCGCCGCCATCGGGATGCTCACCCAACTCCTTCATGGGTTTTGCCGCGGCCCGCCGCCCACGACCGGGGTTTGCCCGTTTTTCGGCCAGCAACTCAACGGCGCGATTCATGCCGATCTCGAACACGTCATTGGGGTCTTTCAGATTGGCATAGACCGGCTTTGCCTCCGCCGGCAGCTGATGCATCAGGTAAGGCCCGAACCGCCCGAAATTCGCGCTGATCATGCCGCCTTCGGGGTGTTCGCCGATCTGACGGGGCAGGGAAAGAAGCGTCAGCGCCTTTTCCAGGTCCATGTCATCCTTGCTCCACCCGCGCGGAAGGGATGCGCGCGGGGGCTTTTTGTTCTCGGGCGTGGGTTCGCCCCGCTGAACGTAAGGACCGAACCGGCCGGATTTCAGCCAGATCTCATCCCCGGCATCTTCGCCCAGCAGCCTTTCGTCACCTTCCGCGCCTTCTCCGGCAATCGGGCGCGTATAGGTACATTCCGGATAGTTCCCGCATCCAACGAACCCACCCGTACGAGAGGTCTTCAGGTGCAACTGACCGGTGCCGCATTTCGGGCAAATACGCGGATCGGACCCATCCTCGCGCGGCGGGTAGAGCTGCGGAGCCAGAGCTTCATCGAGCTTGTCCAACACTTCCGAAATCCGCAGTTCGGAGGTCTCGCCAATCGCGGCTGAAAAATCACGCCAAAACTTGCCCAGCAGGTCTTTGTAGTCGCGCTCCCCGGCGCTGACGTCATCAAGTTCTTTTTCCAGATTGGCAGTGAATTCATACCCCACATACTGCCGGAAGAAATTCAGCAAGAAGATCGTGACGATCCGGCCCTTCTCCTCGGGGATCAGCCTGTTCTTGTCCTTGCGGACATATTCCCGATCCTGGATCGTCGTTACGATCGAGGCATAGGTTGATGGGCGCCCGATCCCCAGTTCTTCCATCCTTTTGACCAGCGTCGCTTCGGTATAGCGCGGGGGCGGTTGGGTGTGGTGTTGAAGGGCCAGAACGGATTCGTTCTCGGACAGGATTGCTTCTTTCGCGATCTTGTCGCCGCTGTCGCTGGTCGCCTTGGCAAACTGATCCTTCAGAGAGGTTTTGGCAAAACGGGCCGGATCGCCCTGCGCGATCTGTGGCAGACGCTTTTCATCCTCGTCCGAAACGTCATCCCGGCCTTCTTCGTATACCCGCATGAACCCATCGAACATGACCACCTGGCCGGTGGCGCGAAGGCCGACCTGACCGTCGTCGCTGCCGATCTCGACGGTGGTGCGCTCCAGACGCGCGGCAGCCATCTGACAGGCGATGGTGCGTTTCCAGATCAGATCATAAAGCTTGCGCTGATCTTCATCCGTGACCTTCAGCGCCTTGGCATCGCGCGACATATCCGTCGGGCGGATACACTCGTGAGCTTCCTGAGCGTTCTTGGCCTTGTTCTTATACATGCGCGGGCTGTCCGGTACATATTCAACACCGTAGCGATCTGCGATTGTTTCGCGCGTGGCTGCCACGGCCTCAGGCGCCATGTCGATGCCGTCGGTCCGCATATAGGTAATGTACCCGGCCTCATAAAGCCGCTGCGCCACCTGCATTGCGTGGCGCGCGCCCATGCCGAACTTGCGGCTGGCTTCCTGTTGCAGGGTCGATGTCATGAACGGCGCGCTGGGGTTGCGGGCGGCGGGTTTGGCCTCGACCGAAGTCACGCTCAGCGTGCGGCTGGTGATGGCCTGAACCGCAAGCTCGGCCTGCGTCGCATTGGCCAGATCGTGCTTGTCCAGCTTCTTGCCGGCCAGCGTGACCAGACGCGCCTCATAGGTCTGCCCACGCGGTGTCTCGAACAGCGCCCGAACCGACCAGTATTCCACCGGCTTGAATGCCTCGATTTCCATTTCGCGTTCGACGATCAGGCGCAGACAGACGGATTGCACGCGACCTGCCGATTTCGCACCTGGCAGTTTGCGCCACAAAACCGGAGACAGGTTGAAACCCACCAGATAATCCAGCGCGCGGCGGGCCAGATAGGCCTCGACCAACGGCATATCGACCTGACGCGGGTTCTGCATCGCCTCGGTCACGGCGTCCTTGGTGATGGCGTTGAAGGTGACGCGGCTGACGGGCGTATCCTTCTTGATCGAACGGCGTTTGGTCAACGCCTCTTGCAGGTGCCAGCTGATCGCCTCGCCCTCGCGGTCGGGGTCGGTGGCGAGGATCAGCGCATTGTCTTCTTTCAACGCGTCGGCAATGGCCTTGACATGCTTGCGGCTGTCGTTACCGACCTCCCATTTCATCGAGAAGTCATGTTCAGGATCGACCGATCCATCCTTTGGCGGCAGGTCCCGCACATGGCCGTAAGAGGCCAGAACTGTGTAGTCGGGGCCCAGGTATTTATTGATTGTTTTTGCTTTGGCCGGAGATTCTACAACAACTACGGGCATTTAAGGGGAAACCTCGCTCGACGAATTTGGCGCCTTCTATGGTGGTGCAAAATGTGTGGGGCAAGCGGGAATTGTCAATGCGTTCCTTTCGCCGGTGGAAAAGCGCCGTGATTTCAGTGCGCTACCACTGATCTTAACAAAGTGGGCACGCCGTAAGGAGGGTTCGATCAACTTGCCAGCGACAGCAGACCTCCGGGCTGACGTTGGATTCGCCCATCAAGTTCAAGGTCGATCAGCGCCGGTCCAAGCTCACCGGCCGAGGCCGCGATATCCCGCAGCAATTGATCCTCGGCGATGGGTGAGGGGCCAAGCCGCGCGATGATTTGCTCGTGCAGGTTTCTTGCAGGACGCGCAATTGGTTCCGAGCGCGGTTCGATTGGTCGAGAAAACAGGTCGTCCTGCCGCGGCAAGGCTTCAACAACGTCTTCAGCGGATCGGACAAGTGTGGCGCCATCACGAATCAACAGATTGCAGCCGGCGGCCCGCGCATCGAACGGATGGCCCGGAACGGCCAGAACCTCGCGCCCCTGATCCAGTGCGTCCCGTGCCGTGATCAGACTGCCGGACTTGGCGGCAGCCTCGACGACGACAACCGCCTGCGCAAGCCCGGAAATGATCCGATTTCGGCGTGGAAAGTGCCGGGCCTGGGGTGTCACGCCCATCGGTTGTTCCGAAATCCGCAAGCCGCGGGACGCGATGTCATGGGCCAGTTCCGTGTTTTCGGCCGGATAGATCACATCAACGCCACCGGCCATGACTGCCACCGTGCCGGTTTCCAGCGCGGCCATATGCGCGGCTGTATCGATGCCACGCGCCAAGCCCGAGACGATAACGTGCCCTTTGCTGCCCAGTTCGGTGGCCAGGCCACGTGCCATCCGCGCGCCGAGCGAGGAACAGTTTCGCGCGCCGACCATCGCAATTGCTGGTTTTTGCAGCAGCGAAACGTCTCCGATCGCCCAAAGCAGCGGCGGGGCTTCGTTCAGTTCAGCCAGGGCCGCGGGGAATTCAGCGGACCCAAGGCACAAAAGCCGCGCTTTAGCGGCTTTTGCGGCCCTGAGTTCCGCCTCGATCACGCCGGGGGGGCAGGTTTCATACCCTTTTATACCGGCGGCGCGTGCCATTTCAGGCAGCGCGGCCAGCGCGTTCTGCGCTGAGCCATGTTCGCGAAGCAGCCGACGAAATGTCACCGGACCGACCTTGCGAGAACGCAACAGACGAAGCCACGAGAACCGGTCCTCTTCCGTGGTGGGTGGGAGTGGGGGGTGATTGGAAGAAAGCTGCTCTTCGGTCATCCGTTGCTCCGCCTTGTTGCAGAACTGGTTTACGGGACAGGCAGTTAACAGCTTGTGAATCGTTGAAAATTAGAAGTGATTTTTTGCAATTCTGTCGGGGGAAAGCATATAACATATTGATAATAAGTAAAATAAATAATGCTCAATCAGAAAGGGCGCTTTGGTCACCTAAGGCGATCTTCGGAAAAAAGAGACGCTGGGTTAACCCTGCGCCTCTTGGACTGCGCCGCGTCCGACTCAGGCGGCCGAACCGCCGACAGTCAGCCCGTCCATAAGGACGGTCGGCTGGCCAACACCTACCGGCACCCATTGTCCGTCCTTGCCACAAGTACCCATGCCGGGGTCCAGCGCCATATCGTTGCCCAGCCCTCGGATACGTTTCAAGGCCGATGGCCCGTCACCAATCAACGTGGCGCCCTTGACCGGCGCGCCGATTTTGCCGTTTTCGACACGATACGCCTCGGTGCACGAGAAAACGAACTTGCCATTGGTGATGTCCACCTGACCGCCGCCGAATCCAACCGCCCAGATACCGTCCTTGATATCGGCTACCAGGGCCCGCGGGTCGGCTTCGCCACCCAGCATGATCGTGTTGGTCATGCGCGGCATGGGTTTGTGCGCATAGCTCTGCCGCCGCCCGTTGCCCGTAGGAGCAACCCCCATCAGCCGCGCATTCTGGCGGTCCTGCATGTAGCCGGTCAGCACGCCATCTTCGATCAGCACCGTGCGCGCGCTGGGCGTGCCCTCATCATCCACGGTGATCGAACCGCGACGATCAGCAATCGTGCCGTCATCCACCACGGTCACACCTTTTGAAGCAATCTGCTGCCCCATCAACCCGGCAAAGGCAGAGCTGCCCTTGCGGTTGAAGTCGCCTTCCAGGCCGTGGCCGATGGCCTCGTGCAGCAGGATGCCGGGCCAGCCGGGGCCAAGCGCAACTTCCATGACACCGGCCGGCGCAGGAACTGCGTCCAGGTTGACCAGTGCGATACGCAGGGCTTCGCGGGCCTTGGCCTGCCAGTCGGCGGGGTCGATCAACCCGCTCAGGCCAACCCGGCCACCACCACCGGCGGATCCGCTTTCGCGGCGTCCGTTCTGTTCGACAATGACCGATACGTTCACGCGGGTCATGGGGCGCACATCGCGAACCATCACACCGTCAGGGCGCAGAATCTCGATTTCTTGCACGGCTGCCGCGATCGTGGCGCTGACCTGAACCACACGCGGGTCCAGATCGCGGGCGAAGGCGTCGATCTCACGCAATGTCTCGATCTTGACCGGGAACGCGGCAGAATCAATCGGGTCTTCGTCCGTGTAGAGGCGCGTATTGGTGGAGCGCGGAGCATCCGCCAAGACCCCGCCGCCATCCCCGACAGCCAGTCTTGCCGTTTCCGCCGCCCGTTTCAGGGCAGGAATCGAAACGTCTGTGGAATGCGCATATCCAGCCACTTCACCTTGTACGGCACGCAGCCCGAACCCTTCCGACGCATCGTAAGACGCGGTGCGCAGACGGCCGTCATCGAACACGAGAGACTCGGATTTTCGCCGCTCGACAAACAGCTCTCCGTCCTCGGCACCGTCCGTGGCCGAGCGCAAAATGGCAAGCGCTTCATCGTGCGGTAGAGCGCTTTCAAACGGGCGAAACGGGGCGTCGGACATGGGTTGGGACCTTTCGGGTTTGATCCAGATCAAAAATAGCGTCTGTTTGACGCAAGCATTTTGCTTTATCTACCCGACGGAATATGGTTTTTAACGCGGCCAAAGACAACGGGAGAGGTGCGACCGATTCACACCTTTTCGCCAGGGACGCAAAGATCAAACGATCAGGACAGAACATGAAGAATGCTTTGATGCTTTCAGGGTTTATGACAGCCCTCTCCAGCCTTCCAGCCATGGCTCAGGAGCTTGAGATTATTGGCAAACCGGTTGACGGCGGTATGGGCTTTCAGCCGGCAGCCACCAGCCTTGCCACAGGAATTCAGCGTCTGGACGGCATGATTCTGGTGATCATCACCGTTATCTGCCTGCTGGTTGCCGGCCTGCTGGTTTATTGCATCGTGCGTTACAACGAACGCGTTAACCCGAAACCGGCACGTTTTTCGCACTATACCCCGGTTGAGATTGCATGGACCCTTGGCCCCATCCTGATTCTGGTCTTCATCGGTGCGTTTTCGCTGCCGGTTCTGTTCAAACAGCAGGAGATCCCGGAAGGCGATATCACCATCAAAGTCGTGGGCAACCAGTGGTATTGGACCTATGAATATGTTGATCACGATTTTGCCTTCGACAGCTACCTGCTGGGCCATCCGGCCACTCTGGACGAGGGCGCGCGCCCGGCTGACGCCGACGTGACCCCGTTTGTGCTTGACGATGCCATGCGCGCGAAGCTGGCAGATGCGGGTTACAGCGATGACGAATGGCTGCTGGCCACGGACACTGCCGTTGTTGTTCCGGTTGGCAAGGTTATCGTGATGCAGGTTACCGCATCTGATGTGATTCACTCCTGGACCATCCCATCCTTCGGCGTAAAGCAGGATGGCGTGCCCGGGCGTCTGGCGGAACTGTGGTTCGAGGCCGAGAAGGAAGGCATCTACTTCGGTCAGTGTTCGGAACTCTGCGGCAAAGACCACGCCTATATGCCAATCACCGTGAAAGTCGTCAGCCAGGAAGCGTATGACCAGTGGCTGCAAGGCGCGATCGAAGAATATGCCGGTTTGCCGCAAAGCTATCAGGTTGCATCGAACTGAGCACACTGAGGGCGGGTTGAAGCCCGCCTGACACGAAATGCAGGCTGTGCGGGCTGACCGCGCAGCTTTCGCCCCAGAAGGACCCGAGATGACCGACGCAAGCATCAATGCCAGCACAGCGACCGCCCACGCGGACGAGGCCAGCTTTGGCGATTACTTCGCCTTGCTGAAGCCACGCGTGATGTCTCTGGTCGTGTTTACGGCGCTGGTCGGTCTGCTGGCGGCCCCGGTTCCGGTCCACCCCTTCGTCGGGTTCTGCGCCATTCTGTTCATCGCCATCGGTGGCGGCGCATCCGGTGCGCTGAACATGTGGTGGGATGCGGATATCGACAAGGTGATGAAACGCACCAAAGGTCGCCCGATCCCCTCCGGCAAGGTGGAAGAGGGTGAGGCGATGGCCATCGGCCTGACCCTGTCGGGCCTGTCGGTGATCATGCTGGGCCTTGCGACCAATTGGTTCGCGGGTGCGTTTCTGGGCTTCACAATTTTTTTCTATGTCGTTGTCTACACGATGTGGCTGAAGCGCTCGACGCCGCAGAACATCGTGATCGGTGGTGCGGCGGGCGCTTTCCCTCCGGTGATCGGCTGGGTGGCCGCAACAGGGTCCATGGCGGTTGAGCCGTGGCTGATGTTCGCCCTGACCTTCATGTGGACACCGCCGCATTTCTGGGCTCTGGCCCTGTTCATGCGCTCGGACTATGACGATGCGGGCGTGCCCATGCTGACTGTGACTCACGGCCGCCGTGCAACGCGTGTACACATTCTCGTCTATACGGCCCTGCTGGCGATACTGGCGGTGGGAACCGCATTCTCTGGCATCGGTGGTCCCATCTATCTGACCGTGGCTTTGGTGTTGAACGCGTTGTTCCTGCGCGGCGCCTGGCAAATTTCGCGTCGGACCGAGGATGACTCGGAGGCCGATAATTTCAAGGTCGAACGCAGCTTTTTCAAGCTTTCGCTGCTCTACCTCTTCCTGCATTTCGGCGCTATTCTGGCCGAAGCCTTGCTGAAGCCCTATGGTTTGGGAGGATGGTCATGAGCCTGCGCAAAAGCCATGAACTGCATCAGAGACGGTTCAGCCGCAATCTGGGCGTTGGACTGACACTGGTAGCCTTTATCGTGATCATTTTCGGCCTGACGATCGTCAAGGTCTCGGGCACTGATTTCAATATGGCCACACAGGAGGTCCAGAACTGATGGCTTTGTCTGGTCCACAGAAAACGGTCGCTCAAACCGTAGGTGTGGTTGTCCTGATGGGCAGCCTGGCCTGGGCGGCGGTACCATTCTACGACTGGTTCTGCCGCGTGACCGGATTTGGCGGTACAACCGGTGTGGCCGAAGCCGCCCCCGAAGACATTCTGGACCGCACGGTCACAGTACGGTTTGATGCGTCCAAGGCCAAAAACATGGCCTGGGAATTCAAACCGGTCGTTCGCGAGATGGAAGTGCGCATCGGCGAGACCGGGCTGGCTTTCTATGAGGCCTACAACCCAACGGATCGTCCAATAGCGGGTCAGGCCTCATACAATGTGGCACCCTACTCGGCAGGCGGGTATTTTCAAAAGATTGCCTGTTTCTGCTTTGAAGAGCAGGTGCTGCAACCCGGCGAGCGGGTAGAGATGCCGGTGACCTTCTTCGTCGATCCTGAAATGGTCGAAGATCTTGAAGCAAAGTATGTTCATACGATCACGCTGTCGTATACATTCTACGAAATCGACCTGCCAGAGGGCTATGCCGCCCTTGAAGCGCAGGCAGAAACAAACACGAATTAACGCCTGTAGGTGAGGGACGCTGATGGCACACGCTAAAAACCATGATTATCACATTCTGGCCCCGTCGATCTGGCCTCTGATCGGAGCTGTCGGCGGCTTTGTGATGTTGTTCGGAGCCGTCCTTTGGATGCACGGATTGACCCCGTGGATGTTCTGGGCCGGTCTGGTCGCAGTTCTTTACACCATGTTTGCATGGTGGTCCGAAGTTGTTGTCGAAAGCCGCCAGGGGGATCACACCCCTGTCGTTCGCATCGGTCTGCGCTACGGTTTCATCCTGTTCGTCATGTCCGAGGTAATGTTCTTCTTTGCCTGGTTCTGGTCGTTCTTCAAACATCGCATGTACCCGATGTACGACTATGCCGGCACCGAATACATCCAGCCGGACATCCACGCGGTTGACCCGTTCCACCTGCCGCTGATCAACACTCTGGTTCTGCTGCTGTCAGGCTGTGCTATTACCTGGGCGCACCACGCGCTGGTGCATGACAACGACCGCAAAGCGCTGATCAACGGCCTGGCCATCGGTATCGTTCTGGGCATTGCCTTTACCGGTTTGCAGGCGTTCGAGTATTACGAGCTGCTGGCCCATGAAGGCTGGAAATTTGGCGATGATCAGTTCTATTCGAACTTCTTCATGGCGACCGGTTTCCATGGATTCCACGTCATCATCGGCACCATCTTCCTGTCGGTCTGCCTGATCCGGGCCCTCAAAGGCGACTTCACACCGGAAAAGCATGTCGGGTTCGAAGCGGCGGCCTGGTACTGGCACTTCGTTGACGTTGTCTGGCTGTTCCTGTTTTTCGCGGTCTACATCTGGGGACAGGCCCCGCTGATGTAAGCCCGATCAGCTGATCAAATTGCAAAAGCCGCCCTTGAGGGGCGGCTTTTTCTCTGTTCCGGGCGCAAGATTGCGCCCCATACAATTGCGTGGTTGCAATTTGGCCCACACACCCCTTAACAAGACGCCGGTTCCTGAAACGAGGTTCGACCCTGCCATGCGCCGCATTCTGTTCTTGCTGATCTTCGGCCTCGCCGGTTTGGGCGTTCTGCTGTCGCTGGGGATCTGGCAGACGCAGCGTCTGGCCTGGAAACAGGAGCTGTTGGCAGAGATCGAAAGCCGCATTTCAGCCGACCCCATCGCCTTGCCCAGGCATGTTTCAGAGGACACCGACAAATACCTTCCGGTAACGGTTTCGGGTGAGATGGAACCAGGCGAAATCCATGTGCTTGTTTCGGTCAAACAGGTCGGGGCAGGGTATCGCATCATCCAATCGTTCAGCACCGAGGACCGCACAATTCTGGTCGATCGGGGTTTTGTGCGGACAACGGCGAAACAAGCGCAGCGTCTGACCGGCCCGATGGAGATCACCGGCAACCTGCACTGGCCGGATGAGGTCGACAGCTATACGCCCGAGCCCGATATTGACGACAACATCTGGTTTGCCCGGGACGTGCCCAATCTGGCCGCAGCGTTGGGGGCCGAGCCGGTGTTGCTGATCGCGCGGTCCCAGACCGACCCGAACGTGACGCCTTTGCCGGTGGATACGGCGGGGATTCCAAATGATCACTTGCAATATGCAATCACCTGGTTTGGCTTGGCTCTGGTCTGGGCTGTGATGACCGGGTATTTCCTGTGGCGCAATCGCGCCCCTTCTGAGAGTGAAGAGCAATGAAATACATCTCGACCCGTGGCCAAGCGCCAGAACTGACCTTTGAAGAGGCGATGCTGACCGGATTGGCCCGCGATGGGGGGCTTTATCTGCCCGCCGAGATCCCTGTGATGAGCCATGACGAGATCGCGGCGCTTGCTGGTCTGCCCTATGAAGACATCGCATTCCGTGTGATGTGGCCCTATGTCAGCGGGTCCTTTGCCGAGGATGAGTTCAAGCAGATCATTGCCCACGCCTATGAAGGATTTGGTCATGACGCCCGCGCACCGTTGAAGCAACTGAACGAGAACCATTTTCTGCTGGAACTGATCCATGGGCCCACGCTGGCGTTCAAGGACTTTGCCATGCAGTTGATCGGCCAGCTGTTCCAGGTGGCCCTGAAACGGCGCAATGATCGCGTGACCATCGTCGGCGCGACCAGCGGTGACACCGGCTCGGCCGCGATCGAGGCCTTCCGGGGGCTGGATTCCGTGGATGTATTCATCCTGTTCCCACATGGCCGCGTGTCCGAGGTGCAGCGTCGCCAGATGACGACGCCTGCGGACAGCAATGTTCATGCTCTGGCCGTGGATGGCGATTTCGATGATTGTCAGGCTGCGCTGAAAGATATGTTCAACGATTTCGACTTCCGCGACGGGGTCAAGCTGGCGGGTGTGAATTCGATCAACTTCGCCCGGGTGCTGGCGCAGATCGTCTATTTCTTCTCGGCCGCCGTCAGCCTCGGCGCGCCGCACCGCAAGGTCAGCTTCACCGTGCCGACCGGCAATTTCGGCGACATCTTCGCGGGCTATCTGGCCAAGCGCATGGGCTTGCCCATCGATCGTCTGGTCGTGGCAACCAACCAGAACGACATCCTGCACCGGTGTCTGTCGGGTGAGGGGTATTTCAAGGGCGACACCATCCCCTCGATCAGCCCGTCGATGGACATTCAGGTCAGCTCGAACTTTGAGCGGGCGTTGTATTACGCCTATGGCGAGGACGGCGGTGCCGTGGCGCAGTTGATGGATGAGCTCAAGTCCGGCGGCTTCAATGTCAGCCAGGGCGCGATGGAAGCGCTGCGCGAGAGTTTTGACTCGGGCCGGGTGTCCGAAGGCGAAACGCTGGCGACGATCAGGCATACGCTTGCCCACAGCGCGGAACTGGTCTGCCCCCACACTGCGGTCGGGATCAAGGTCGGCCAAGACCACCGTGCCACCGATACCCCGATGATCACCTTGGCCACTGCGCATCCCGCCAAGTTCCCTGCCGCAGTCGAGAAGGCGAGCGACGTGCATCCGCCTCTTCCATCCCGCATGTCTGATCTGTATGAACGTCCGGAACGGGTCACCCGGATCGCCAACGATCTGGGCGCCATCGAGGATCATATCAAAGGGCACATCGCCGAGTGACTGTCAGACAAGACCAACTGAAGAACGGCTTTCGTATCGTCAGTGAACATATGCCGGGGCTGCAATCTGCGGCCATCGGCATCTGGGTAACCGCCGGTGGGCGGCATGAGCGGATCGAACAGAACGGCATCGCACATTTCCTTGAACATATGGCGTTCAAGGGAACCGAGCGACGTTCGGCGCTGCAAATCGCCGAGGCGATCGAGGATGTGGGCGGGTATATCAACGCCTATACCTCGCGCGAGGTAACGGCCTATTACGCGCGCGTCCTGAAGGACGACGTGGCGCTGGCGATGGACGTGATCGGCGACATCGTTCTGAACCCGGTTTTCGACCCGCGCGAAATCGAGGTTGAGCGCGGCGTGATCCTTCAGGAGATCGGCCAGGCCTATGACACACCTGACGATGTGATCTTTGACTGGTTGCAGGAGCAGAGCTATCACGACCAGCCTTTGGGCCGCAGCATTCTGGGACCCTCCGAACGGGTCAGTGCGTTTTCACGAGAAGACCTCTCTGGCTTCGTAGCAGAGCATTATGGCCCTGATCAGATGATCCTGTCCGCTGCCGGTGCCGTGGATCACGATCAGCTGATGAAAATGGCCGAAGAGATGTTCGGTCATCTGCAACCACGCACCGGGCTGATCGCCGAGCCTGCGCGTTTTACCGGTGGTGAAGCGCGGCAGGAAAAAGTGCTGGAGCAGGCCCATTTCGCACTTGCGCTGGAAAGCCCGGGCTATCGCGACGATGCGATCTATACGGCGCAGATCTATTCCACCGCTTTGGGGGGTGGCATGTCTTCGCGGTTGTTCCAGGAGGTGCGCGAGTCGCGCGGGCTGTGCTATACGATCTTTGCCCAGACCGGTGCCTATGCCGATACCGGTACGACGACGATCTACGCCGGTACCTCGGCAGATCAGGTGGCAGAGCTTGCCACTATCACCATCGACGAAATGAAGCGCGCAGCAGAGGACATGACCACGGAAGAGGTTGCCCGTGCCCGTGCGCAGATGAAAGCCGGGATGTTGATGGGGCTGGAAAGCCCGTCAAACCGGGCCGAACGCTTGGCGCGGCTGGTTCAGATCTGGGGGCGGGTCCCGTCTCTGGAAGATACGGTGGCCCGGATTGATGCGGTCAGCACCGAAGATGTGCGCGTATTTGCCGAGCAGATGGCCGTCAACGCACCTGCCGCTTTGGCGCTGTACGGGCCGGTTTCGGGGGCGCCGACATTGGCCGAGCTACAGGAGAGGCGGGCGGCGTGATGCTGTTGGGCAGACGCAAGCTGAAACTCGAGACTGCGCGGCTCAGCCTGCGCCCGCCAGTACATTCCGACTTCAACGATTGGGCCGCGTTGCGGCGGGCCTCGAAAGACTATCTGACACCTTGGGAACCGATCTGGGCCAAGGACCACCTGAGCCGCAAATCCTTTACCAACCGTGTGTATTGGGCACAACGTTCGGTAGCGGCCGGGACGGCAATCCCGCTTTTTCTGTTTCGCCGCGAGGATGACGTGTTGGTTGGGGCCATCACGCTGGACAACATTCGGCGCGGTCCCGCGCAGGCGGGCACATTGGGGTATTGGACCGGTCAGGCTTTTGCCCGACAAGGGTATATGCGTGAAGCCATCGGCGCGATGGTTCACCATGCCTTTACCCGTTTGGACCTGAGCCGGATCGAAGCCGCCTGCCTGCCGGAAAACCGGGCGTCGCGCGGATTGCTGGAAAGTTCGGCCTTCAAATACGAGGGCGTGGCGCAGTCGTATTTGCAAATCAACGGGCGGTGGCGGACGCATGTTCTGTATGCCAGCCTGCGGTCCGACCGGCGCGGAAGAACCGACGCGGGATAGGGGGCGCTGCCCCCGTCGCGGCAAGCCGCGCCTCCCCCGGGATATTTGGGGCCAGATGAACAAGGGGCATGACTTGTCGTCGTTCTGCGCTACACTCGGGGTATGCGCTGGTTGATTGCGGCATTGATGGTGATTTCGGGCGGGGCCGCTGCGCAGGAGCGTCGGCCAAGTCACTGTGTCGCCATTGCCGATGCGGCGCCCGGACTCGAGTATCTGCACAGGGCGGCCTGGCAGGATCCGGTACCGGAATTCTCGGTGCGGATCAGCTATATCGCGCATGCCTCTTTCATGATCCAGACCCGCGGCGGGCTGAATGCGGTGACCGATTTTACCGGATTTATCGGCAGCGCAAACCTCATCCCTGACGTGGTGACGATGAACCATGCCCACGGCACGCATTGGACGGCGCATCCCGACCCGGCCATTCCGCATGTTCTTCCGGGGTGGGGAGAGTTCGGGAAAGGTATCGAACATCATCTGGATCTGGGGGAGATGCTGGTGCGCAATGTCTCGACCGATATCCGGTCTGTTTATGGTGGGGTCGAAGAACGCGGCAATTCAATTTTTGTGTTCGAGGTTGAGGGGTTGTGCATAGGTCATCTGGGACATTTGCATCATGTCCCTTCGGATGAGCAGTTTGCCGCGCTTGGGCGGCTGGATGTGGTCATGGCCGCCGTTGATGGCGGGACCACCATGCCTCTGCCCGATATGATTGCGGTTCTGAAACGGCTGAAGAGTTCTGTCATCATTCCGATGCACTGGTTCTCGCAGTTCTCGCTGGATCGGTTCCTGGTGGATATCAGGGATACATTTCCGGTTGAGCGCGACGGGGTTTCGGAGATCACCGTGTCGTTGCGGAACCTTCCGGACCGCCCCACGGTTGTGGTGCTTGAGCCGCGCTATCTGATTGATCTTGAATAAGGCTTGCGGCAACCGCATCGCTTGGGCATTGGAGGCGCATGAGTTTGAACCCCGCTGATGACCGTTTTGCCGCGCTGCTCCGTTCGAAACTGGGCGACGGTGTGCTGCGCCCCGTAGAAGAACGGTATTTGGAAGAACCGCGTGGGCGTTTTTCGGGACGGGTCGGTCTGTTGGCCTTGCCGCGCAACACCGATGAGGTGGCGGAGTTGGTAAAACTTTCTGCGCAGGCACAGGTTCCAATCGTTCCATATGGCGGCGGCACTGGCCTGGTCGGCGGGCAGGTGATGTCGGCGGGGCCCGCGCCGTTGGTGATTTCGTTAGAACGGATGACCGCCATCCGGTCTGTCTTTCCAACCGAGAACGTTCTGGTCGCCGAAGCCGGGGCTGTTCTTCAAGATGTTCAGACCGCAGCCGAGGCGGTAGACCGTTTGTTTCCTTTGTCATTGGCGGCGCAGGGGTCCTGCCGGATCGGGGGCAACCTGTCGACCAACGCAGGGGGCGTCAACGTTTTGCGGTATGGCAACGCGCGCGACCTGTGCCTGGGGCTTGAGGCGGTGCTGCCCAGTGGTGAGATCTGGCACGGCCTCAGCCGGTTGCGAAAGGACAACACCGGCTATGACCTGCGCAACCTGCTGATCGGGGCCGAGGGGACGCTGGGGATCATCACTGCGGCATCGCTCAAGCTGTTCCCGCGACCTGCCGGTGTCGGGACGGCGGTGTTTCAGGTGGCTTCTCCCGAAGCGGCGATCGACCTGCTGGCTTTGGCGCGCGACAAGGTGGGTGAGGGCGTCAGCACGTTTGAGCTGATCCACCGGCAGGGGCTTGATTTCCTGACCGAGGTTCTGCCGGATGTCCGTCAACCGTTCGCCTCGCCGCCGGAGTGGAGCGTGCTGATCGAGCTGGGTCTGGCTGACGGGCAATCACCATTTGCCGCGTTGGAGGAACTCTTTGTTCGCGCTGAAGAGCTTGGTCAGGTTCAGGACGGAGTAATCGCCCAAAGTGAAGCGCAGCGGGCCGATTTGTGGGCGGTGCGCGAACGCATTCCCGAAGCCAATCGTTTGATCGGGTCAGTGTCGAGCCATGATATCTCGATCCCGATTTCTAGAATCCCCGATTTCATTTGCGAAGGCAGAGAATTGATTGCGGGCCTGGGGCCCTTCCGGATCAATTGCTTTGGCCATCTTGGTGACGGCAATCTGCATTACAACGTGTTCCCGCCCAAAGGGCAGCACCGATCGGAATTTGATGATCAAAGAGGCGCGATCAAGCAGACCGTCCATGATCTGGTTTACGCCTTCGACGGTTCGGTCAGTGCCGAACATGGGGTCGGGCGCCTCAAAACCAACGATTTGGAACGCTATGGCGATCCAGCCAAGCTGGGCGCGATGCGGGCTATCAAACTGGCATTGGACCCGCAGGGCATCATGAATCCCGGCGCGGTTCTGAAAGGGTGAACACGGCCCGAGCGTCGGACCGTGCCCGGTTGTTTCTTAAGAGGCAGGCAGGATCACCTTGTCGATCACATGGATCACGCCGTTCTTGGTTTCGATGTCGGCCTGAACCACGTTGGCGTCATTCACCATCACACCCGAATCCAGATCGATCGTGATATCGCCGCCTTGTACGGTTGCAGCCGTCATGTCATCGCTCAGATCACCTGACATCACTTTGCCCGGCACGACGTGGTAGGTCAGAATGGCCACCAGCTGATCCTTGTTTTCGGGCTTCAGCAAGTTTTCGACGGTGCCTTCGGGCAAAGCCGCGAACGCGTCATCGGTGGGGGCAAATACGGTGAACGGGCCTTCGCCTTTGAGTGTGTCCACCAGTTCGGCGGCCTGAACTGCCGCGACGAGTGTTTCAAAGCTGCCAGCGGCGACGGCTGTGTCGACAATGTCCTTGCCGTGACCATCGGCGAATGCAGCAGTGCTGAACAGGATCGAGGCGACACCGGCGGCGGCGAATTTGCGGAACATGAGCTAAACTCCCTAGGTTGAAATGCTTCAAGCAGCATCACCCGGGTTACGGGGCAACCTGACCGCAAGATCACTTGTATTGATCCGTTTTGCGCCTTGATCGGCGCAAAAACCGCGCTAAGCCCGCCCGGTTTTCAGTTTCCAGTCACGTTTTTGTGAAAAACTCCTGGTCAGAGTCCTTCGAATTCGCACAGAACATGCACGTCCATGCCCATCTCTTCCAACACTTTGCTGCCGCCAAGTTCGGGCAGGTCAATGATGAAGGCGCACGAGACGATTTCGCCCCCAAGCCGTTCGATCAGCTTGATACCTGCCGCTGCGGTTCCGCCCGTGGCCAGCAGATCGTCAACCACCAGAATTTTTTCACCGGGTTGGATGGCATCGTCATGGATCTCGACGATCGCCTCTCCGTATTCCAACTTGTAGTCCTGACTGATTGTTGTGCCGGGCAGTTTGCCTTTTTTGCGGATCGGGACAAAACCGACGCTCAACTGATGTGCAATCGCACCGCCCAGAATGAACCCGCGTGCTTCGAGCCCGACCACTTTGTCGATCCGCTCACCGGCATAGGGGTGCAGCATCTGGTCAATCGCCATCCGAAACCCGCGGGGGTCGGCAAACAGGGTTGTCACATCCCGAAACATGATCCCTTCATGGGGGAAATCGACGATGGTTCGGATGTAATCTTTGACAGATTTGTTTCTGGACATGGACCAACCTTTTAGCGTCAAACACAGATATTGTGTTTGGCCCAAGAGGGTTGGCCATGCAAGGAACAATTCCAAGGCCGGATCAGCAGCGGATTTGGGTTGCAGCGTTGAGCAGGCCAAAAAACCGAGGCAACCCGCGCGCCGGCCATGATAAGTCTCCGACCCATTTGCTTGCTTGCTGCCACCTGTTCCAAACAGCCCCCCGCGCTTGGATTTCCGGAAGCGCAATGAGCAATCTGTTTGGTTTGCAATTCGACATGTCCGGGTCCCAGGCGCGGTCGGCTTCAATTGGGAGGAACCGGCTCAAGAACTGCCCGAAAGTGGAAAGGTTCATTGTCAATTTCCTGTCCTTGCCGTTAAGTGCCCGATAACGACAAAAACTATGCTATGGATATACACGGCATCGCCAGATAGAGCTTAACTTCGTTGGGAAAAATACACGTGGCCAGGAATGAAGGCAAAGGATCGACCAAGAAAAACAGTCAGTTGGTCTTGCGCCTCGACAGGGATGAACGTGACTCGTTTGTCGAGCTTTGCAAAGAGCTGGACACGTCGGCTGCGCGCGAAATCCGCAGATTTATCCGTGGATTCATTAAAGAGCACGCCGAAGACTGATGCGGTATCAGGCCGGTCGGCGCAGGACCGCCGTGGCCATGCCCATTCCGATCAACGTCAACCCGCCAAATCGTGTCATCGCAGTGATCACGCTGGCGCGACCGATAAGCCGCCGCAACCTGTCCGCCAAAAGCGCGTAGGCCAACGCATTCAACCAGGCCAGCCCGACGAATGTGGCAATCAGGATGACGAACTGAGGTCCAAGTGGTTCAGCAGGGCGTATGAACTGCGGCACAAAGGCAACGAAGAAGGCGATGGATTTCGGGTTCAGGGCAGTAACGGCGGCTGCGTGGCCGAATACTCTGCTCGCGGTGACATCCCGCCCGGTGTCGACCGTGCTCAATCCACCGGCCGGTGCGCTGCGCAACAGTTTGACCCCAAGCCAGACCAGATAGGCTGCGCCGACCCATTTCAGCACGGAAAACAGGGTTGCCGATGCAAGAACAAGCGCGCCTAGTCCCAACAAAGATGCAGTCATGGCCACAAGATCGCCCACCGCAACACCTGTGGCGGACGCGACGGCGACACTGCGCCCCTTGGACAGGGCATAGCTGAGCACCAGCAACACCGTCGGGCCGGGGATCAGCAGCAATGCCGTGGAAGCAGCCACAAAGGCCAGCCAGACTTCAAAAGGCATGATGCGGTTCCTTTACTCAAGTCAGTTCATACAGATTTTCTGTCATACTACGAATTGGATTCAAGTCGACAATGCCGGACTCAATATCCCTGTTCGAGGCGACAAAACAGGCCAAAAAACGCAAAAAGCATTACGCTCGAAACCCAAGAAGTTCTAGAAAGCGCTTTCTTCAGTAAACACTTAACGAAAAATGCCAAGGAACGCTCCGTTCTGAAGAACTGGCAAAACAATAAACCTTACTAGTACCCAGTGCTAGGCCGGGCTTCGGCGCGATCCCCAGCCAGCAGTAGAAAAACCGGGCGTTTACATCACTCGCCCGGCCACCGCATCCAACTTGGCCAAAAGCGCCGGATCGCGGTTTTCCGGTGCGGTCAGGATTGCGTATTCCAGCGCCCGGTCGCAGCCATGCGGGCAGGGTGCTCGTTCGGCCCCCAGAAGGGATGGCAGGCCCTTGACTAGTGTGCGGCCCTTGTCGGCATTGCCGGTCAGGGTGGCGATGATCGTGGACACGTCCACCTCGCCATGGTCCGGGTGCCAGCTGTCATAGTCGGTGACCATCGCGATCGACGCGTAACACAGCTCGGCCTCGCGGGCGAGTTTCGCCTCGGGCATGTTGGTCATGCCGATCACGTCACAGCCCCATTGCTCGCGATACATCCTGGATTCCGCAAGGCTGGAAAACTGGGGGCCCTCCATCGCCAGATAGGTGCCGCCCCGGTGGATGGTGATGCCGGCGGCCTTACCTGCCGTCTCGCATGCGTCCGACAGGCGTGGGCAGGTGGGATGGGCAACGCTGACATGGGCAACGCAGCCCGTTCCGAAAAAGCTCTTGTCCCGTGCAAAAGTGCGATCGATGAACTGATCGACAATCACGAAGTCACCCGGAGCCATATGTTCGCGGAACGATCCGCAGGCCGAAACCGAGATCACGTCCGTCACGCCCAACCGTTTCAGCGCATCGATATTGGCGCGATAAGGTACATCGGTGGGTGAATGCACATGACCGCGCCCATGACGTGGCAGAAAGGCCATATCGACACCGTCAAGCGCTCCTGTCAGGATCTGGTCTGACGGCGTTCCCCAAGGGGTCTCAACCTCTACCCATTCCGGGTTTTCCAACCCATCGATGTCATAGATGCCCGATCCGCCGATGACGGCTATCCTGGTTTGGGTCACTGTCCTGCTCCGCCTGAATAACTGATGTTGAATTTGTGCGGGTTCAGCCCGGATTTGACAAGAGGCCTATTCCCGTAACGTCAACAGGTTGCGCTGCTGCGATTGCACGGTGAAATCATCCCAGGCCGCGCCAAACATGTCCAGAGACCAGGTCAGATCCTGTGATTGTCCGTGCCGGTCTCGGAACACGAAGCGGAACGCATCGCCGGTTAGCATGGCATCCAAAAGCGCCTTGGCGCGTTGGTCTTCGAAGGTACAGCCAAGCCCGGTCAGGCATCCGGGGCGCCGCGTGCGCCATATGGCTTCTTCGCCGTTGTCGATGCGAAATCCGGATGGGTTGAAGAAAGTGCCCGGCTCGATCCCGAATTCAACTTTGAAACCTTCAGGTTCGGGCGTAATGAAAACGAACTGTGCCGCAAATTTTGGCCGAAAGGAAAACACTTCTGCCCGTCGGATGTAGCACCGCTGCCGCAGAGCACCGTCTTCTTCGCGCTCGTCACAGATCGAATTCCAGATGCCGAAAATCTCGTGATGCGTTACCCGCCAGTTGCCGGCCGTGTCATTGCCATCCAAATCCTGTGCAAGGACGGGAAGGGCCGGGAACAGTAAGAAGAGGATCCAACGCATGGCCTCACATGTTGTGGCTTCATCATGGTTCTGCAAATCAACTTGCCGCGAGCGCCACGTATGCGTCACACGCATGGCTGCATCCCGTTTTATGCAGTAGCTCAATGCCGGCGCGCCAGCTACAACGACGCCTTCGCGCGAACATATAATCCTATAGGACTGTCTGATGCCCCGAGCCTTGCTGGCAAGCTTTGCCAATCGCCTCGCCATTCCCGATCTGCGCTGGGTTCCAGATGAAGGGCTGACCTTCTCACGCCTGCGGATCGAGCTGCTGTCCGGCCTGACTGTTGCCCTTGCACTGGTGCCCGAGGCGGTGGCCTTTGCCTTTGTGGCGGGCGTGCACCCGCTGGTCGGTCTTTATGCGGCGTTTTTGGTCGGTTTGATCACGGCACTGATCGGTGGACGACCGGGCATGATCTCGGGTGCGACCGGCGCGCTTGCGGTTGTCATGGTGGCACTGGTGGCCGAACATGGGGTTGAATACCTGTTCGCGACCGTTGTTCTCATGGGAATCCTTCAGGTCATCGCCGGGGCGATGCATTGGGGGCGCTTCATCCGTTTGGTGCCGCATCCTGTCATGCTGGGCTTTGTGAACGGTCTGGCCATCGTGATCTTTCTTGCCCAGATGGGACAGTTCAAAGTGCCCGGAACCATGGAAAATACCGGTCATGGCATGAGCGGCGGCGAATGGCTGTCCGGGATGCAGCTTTACACCATGCTGGGACTTGTCGGGCTGACAATGGCAGTGATCTGGGTCATGCCCCGGATTACACGCATCATTCCTGCGCCGCTGGCCGGTATTCTGGTTGTCGCGGCAATCGTGATCGGCTTTGGCCTTGATGTGCCGCGCGTCGGCGATCTGGCATCGATTGAAGGCGGCCTGCCTTCGTTCCATATTCCAATGGTTCCTCTGAACTGGGAAACCTTTGAGATCATCCTGCCATATGCAGTCATTCTGGCCGCCATCGGCCTGATCGAATCCCTGCTGACCTTGAACCTCGTGGGTGAGATCACGGGCAAGCGTGGTGGGGCGTCTCAGGAATGCATCGCGCAGGGCGCGTCGAATATCGTGACCGGATTTTTCGGCGGCATGGGCGGTTGCGCGATGATCGGGCAGTCGATGATCAACGTGAAATCCGGCGGGCGTACTCGTATTGCCGGAATTGCAGCAGCGCTTTTCCTGCTGGTCTTCATCCTGTTCGCATCACCCCTGATCGAACAAATCCCGCTGGCCGCGCTGGTTGGCGTGATGTTCATGGTTGTGATCGGCACCTTTGCGTGGAACTCGTTCAAAATTCTGCGTAAAGTGCCAATGACCGATGCCTTCGTCATCGTTCTGGTCACCGTCGTAACGGTGATGGAGGACTTGGCCATTGCCGTTGTGGTCGGCGTCATCGTCTCGGCGCTGGCCTATGCCTGGAACAATGCCAAGCGCATTCATGCGGTCACGCGTGACTCCGAGACCGAGAAAGGCGCGAAAGTCTATGAGATTCAGGGGCCGCTGTTCTTTGGATCCTCTGAGGGATTTATCGAACTGTTCGACGTCCCGAATGACCCCGAAACCGTTATCATCGACTTCGCCGAAAGCCGCGTGGTGGATCAGTCCGCCCTGCAAGCCATCGAAAACATCGCCGCAAAATACGAGGCGGCAGGTAAACGGGTCATGCTGCGTCACCTGAGCCGTGACTGTCACAAACTGCTGAAAAAAGCGGGACACCTCATGGTCGACAGTGATGATGATCCGGATTACGAACTGGCGGTGGACTACTCTGTCCGCACCGGCATTCTGGGCGGGCACTGACTTTGAAAGGCGGCTGAACAAGCCGCCTTTTTCAAAGGGCCAGACGCTCCAGGTTTTCGATATCTCCCCTCAACAGGCCGCTTTCGGCTTCGATGATCAATTCGGCTGGCCAATCCCACCACTTCAAAGCAAGCAACCGCTCGATCTTGTCGGCGTCAAAACGATACCGCCTTACCTCGGCAGGATTGCCGGTGACAACAGAATAAGGCGGGATCGTCCCGCGAACAACTGAACCCGCACCAATTACCGCTCCGTCACCGATACTGGCTCCAGGCATGATCAGCGCGCCATAGCCGATCCAGACATCGTTGCCGACTAGGGTGTCCCGGACGTCTGGCTGATATTCCAGCATCCGTTCCGGATCGAAAACCGGAAAGGGAAAACAGGTTATCCCATCCGTTGCGTGATTTGCCGAAGCTGTCACAAAGCGGACGCCATGGGCAATTTGGCAAAACTTTCCCAAAACCAGCTTTTCGCGCGAGAACTCGAAAAGGTAAGGCGCCAAACGATTGGCCCAATCCTCGGGCGCGTCAAAATCTGACGCATAGGTGTAATCGCCCACCTGAATTCTGGGGTGGTTGATCACCTGTGACAGAAAGGCTGTTCCTCTGTGTTCCGTACCATCTGGCAGAGTGACAGGATATCGGCGCGCAGCGTCAGGAAGTGGCATCAGTCATCCGGTCTCGAAAGGCTGAACAACTCGGAAACGACGGAGTAATCGCGATACCCGAGCCGCGCCAAAGGTTGGAACGAGGTCACGTCAAACTTGCCGTCCCGAATGTGATCGTCGTGCAGGTGCACACCCGTCACCTCGCCAAACACCACCCGATTGGCTTCACCGGGCAGCGTGACGATCTGGGTCAGCTTGCATTCCAACGCAGCTGGGACCCCTTCGATCCGTGCGCAGGGTATGGTTTCGCATTCTATGGGTGAAAGCCCGGCATGCGAAAACTCATCAACTTCTTTCGGCAACCCGGCCGAACTTGCATTCATTGCGTCCCGATGCGCATGGGCCACGACATTTACGCAAAACACGCCCGTGGCCTCGATATTGGCGATGCTGTCCTTGCCGGCGTTCTGATCCTGTTTGGTGCCGGTCGAGGCAAACATGACCTGCGGTGGCGTATAGGCGACGCCGTTAAAGAAGGAATAGGGTGCCAGATTGTTGACCCCATCCGCGTCCCGAGTCGAAATCCAGCCAATCGGGCGCGGTGTGATGATGGCGTTGAACGGGTTGTGCGGCAATCCGTGGCCGTCTTCAGGGCGGTAGAACATCTGATCTCCAAGCGTTTGCCCAAGGCGTAGCGAAGTGCTAGGGCGATTGCCAGCAAGTAAATGAGGGCAGGGTGCAGCAATTCGGGATCAGGCCGGAAGAGCCGGACGACTGGTGGGAGGTCGAAGCCCTGTATGACCTGTGTTTTGCGCCGGGTCGCGAGGCTTTGTCGTCCTACCGCTTGCGTGATGATGTGCCGCCGGTTGCGGGCTTGTCTTTGGTCGCGCGCGACGGTCAGGGGATTCTGGCCGGTGCGATCCGGTTCTGGCCGGTTCATGTCGGTGATCACGATGCTCTGCTGTTGGGGCCGGTTGCCGTGCACCCCACCCATCAGGGTGAAGGCCTTGGCGGATATCTGATACATGCAGGAGTCGAAGCGGGGCACACCCGCGGTTGGCAAAGGGTCATGCTGGTCGGGGATGAACCCTATTACAGCCGGTTCGGTTTCACACGATTGCACGCGGTCGAGATGCCTCCGCCCACCAACCCTGACCGGGTTTTGGGGCTGGAACTGGTGCCCGGTGCCTGGTCCGGGATTCAGGGCGCGGTGACACGTTGGAGCCGCTGACCTATTGAAACCATGCTGCGCAACGCCGATGTTGAAAGGCAGGAGGGCGTGAATGCAGAACGTTGTTCTTGTTGAAAACGTGGATACCGAGGCCGAACTGGATCGTTTGGCGGATCACTACCGATCCGCCGGAGGGGCTGGCGTGAAACTTCTCAACAAGCTTGGAGGATCAGCCGAGTCATTGCTGGAGCAATTGCCAGAACCCGTTCGGAATGGCCTGACAGGCGCAACCGAGCAGGCGTTATGGCTGGCGATGCATGCGGCCGAGGGTTCGCGGCGCGCGGTTCCTGATCAGCAGCCCTGGGTCAATACCGCAGTGACGACTGCCATGGGTGCGGCCGGGGGGCTGGGCGGTGTTTCGACAGCCCTGATGGAGCTGCCCGCGACAACCGCGATGCTGCTACGTGCCATTCAGGGGGCTGCGGCGCGCGAGGGGTTTGATCCCTCTGCCGAAAACGTAAAGTTCGATTGCGTCCGCGTCTTGTCGGCAGCGGGACCATTGTCGCATGACGATGGGGCGGACCTGGGTTTTTTCTCGGTCCGGCTGACCCTGACCGGACCGGCCATGCAACGCCTGATTGCCGCCGTTGCGCCGCGTTTTTCGATAGTACTGGGGCAAAAGCTTGCAGCCCAGTCCGTTCCTGTGCTGGGGGCATTGGCCGGCGGTGGCACGAACTATGTCTACACGCGCTATTATCAGCAAATAGCGCGCGTGCATTTCGGTTTGCGCCGGCTGGCAATTGACGCTGACATCCCCCATGAGGATCTGGCACGGCGGCTTTCTGCCCGAATGTAGGCGATATCTTGGGCGACGCGAGTGACTTGGCGTGTGATACATCATGTGGTATGATTGCAGGTGCCGGCCGCTAGATTAGGTGAGCGTACCAATTTGGATGGCTGACGTTCGACCGAAAGGGAGCGTCGCTCGATGAAAGCACGATTGTTGCTTCATGACCTTCCAAAAGCTGCAAGGCAGCCAGTTTTGCGGCAATCCTCGGCTTTGTGTTTCCGGATCAAGCGCGGCCGACCCAAGGTTTTGTTGGTCACGACACGCAAGTCGCGGCGATGGATCATTCCCAAAGGATGGCTCATCCCCGGTCTGAGCCCGCAGGAAACCGCATTGCAAGAGGCTTGGGAAGAGGCGGGTGTATCTGGCCGGATCAACGGGGCGCGACTGGGGCAGTTCCTGCACCACAAACATCATTCTAACCGGCCCCCATCCTTGTGTCTGGTGGATGTTTTTCCAGTGCATGTAAGCACTGTGTCGCAGGAATACCCGGAAAAGACCGAGCGTCGGCGCAAATGGTTTTCGCCGAAAAAAGCAGCGCTAAAGGTCGATTCTCATGAGCTTGCTGAATTGTTGCGCGACTTTAAGCCGTACTCACATTAAAGTAGCATCTGATAGGCTTGATATTGTCACCTTGATCGGTATCTATTCGCCAATCGTTTTTTTGGACTGAACATGATTCAATACGCGTTGAAATGCAGCGAAGGCCACAGTTTCGACAGTTGGTTCCAATCCGCAGAAGCCTATGACAAGCTGGCCTCTGTGGGTATGGTCACCTGCGCGGTTTGCGGGTGCACGCAGGTCGAGAAAGCGGTCATGACGCCACGCGTCCGCCCGGCGCGGAATGCCCGGAAGGAAAGTGAAATCCGTTCCGCCCCGGAACAAAAGATCGACGTTGCCACCCCATCGCCCGAAGTTGAGAAGGTTTTGGCCGAGATGCGCCGCCATGTCGAAGAAAACTCGGATTATGTCGGGAAAGATTTCGCCAGTGAGGCGCGCAAGATTCATCTGGGCGAGGCGCCGGAGCGTGCCATTTACGGAGAAGCCAAGCTGGATGAGGCGAAATCCCTGATCGAAGATGGCGTGCCGGTGGCTCCGCTGCCGTTTGTCCCCAGCAGAAAGACCAATTGATCATGCACATCATGATCACCGGCGCCAATCGCGGCATCGGGCAAGCCCTGGCAAAGGGTTACGTGAACCGGGGGGACAAAGTCACTGGGACGGCGCGTGACGGCAGCATGCAGGTGCGTCTGGATGTGGCCGATCCCGTGCAGCAATCAGCCATGGCAGAACAGATGAAAGACCAGCCTGTCGATCTGCTGGTCTGCAATGCCGGCGTGTATCTGGACAAGGGGCATTCGATCGATGGTTATCCGGCCGACATGTGGGCGCACAGCTTTGCGGTAAATGTCACGGGGGTCTTTCTGACCATACAGACCCTGTTGCCCAACCTGCGCGCCGCGGGCGGTAAAGTTGCGATCCTTTCGTCGAAAATGGCGTCGCACACACTTGCGCCGGGTGGCAGTTACATCTATCGCGCGTCCAAGGCGGCGGCTCTGAACCTGGGGCGGAATCTGGCGATGGATCTCAAAGATGACGGGATTGCCGTCGGCATCTATCATCCGGGCTGGGTTCAGACGGATATGGGCGGTGCAGCGGCGGATATCGATGTGGATCAGGCCGTGTCCGGCCTGATTGAACGATTTGATGCCTTGTCGCTAGGCACAACGGGCTGTTTTGAAACCTATGACGGGCAACCGCACGCCTACTGAGAGGTCAATGCGGCTTTGGGGATTTCGAAGACCTCACCAGGTTCAATGTAGACCACCATCATATCGCCTCGCGTTTCATGTGAGATTTTCGAGGTCGAATTGCTGGATTCCGGCACGCCATCCTTGAAATAGATATTGCGCACATGTCCGCCTCCTAGGGCCACTGCGACCGTTATGTTTCCGTCGTCATGGCGGCGCAGTTCCGCGTGGCAGCTTTGTACGGGATCACCGGCATTTGCAGCGCAGGGTATTGTGCCCAGCGCGTTCTTGCCGTCTGTCCCGGCGACACTCGCGACCTGGGCCAGTGCAGGCGACGACAATAGGGCAAAGGCGAGGGCTAGGCGAAACATGAAGAACCTCTTGATCTGGTTGGTGTCCTTAGGCTGACATTGCGCCAGTGCAATGTAAAGCGGCCCTGCGCCGCAGGGGCGACCGCTTTGCGCCCTTGCCCTTGCGGTGCCCCTCGCTTATGAGGCACGGAACTTCTAATCCAAGGCGCGGAGACTTTTGCCCCCATGCCCGTACTCGTAATGAAATTCGGCGGCACATCGGTCGCCAATCTGGACCGCATCCGCCGCGCCGCCAAACGTATCGGCGTTGAAGTTGCCAAGGGCTATGACGTGATCGTCATCGTCTCGGCCATGTCGGGCAAGACCAACGAGCTTGTGGGCTGGGTGAACGAAACGTCGCCTCTGTTCGACGCCAGGGAATACGATGCCGTCGTGTCCTCGGGCGAGAACGTAACCGCTGGCCTGATGGCCCTGACCTTGCAGGAAATGGACATCCCCGCGCGCAGCTGGCAGGGCTGGCAGGTGCCGCTGCTGACCACCAGCGCGCACAGTCAGGCGCGGATCGAAGAAATTCCGACAGAGAACCTGAACCAGAAATTCAGCGAAGGTATGCGTGTTGCCGTGGTTGCCGGGTTCCAGGGCATCAGCCCGGAAGGCCGGATCACGACATTGGGCCGGGGTGGGTCGGATACAACGGCGGTTGCCTTTGCAGCAGCCTTCGACGCCGAACGCTGCGATATCTATACGGACGTTGATGGCGTCTATACCACCGATCCACGCATCTGCGAAAAGGCACGTAAGCTGGACCGCATCTCGTTCGAAGAAATGCTGGAACTGGCGTCGCTTGGTGCCAAGGTTCTGCAAACCCGCTCGGTCGAACTTGCGATGCGATACAAAGTGAAACTGCGCGTTCTCTCAAGCTTTGAAGAACAATCCGATGAGGCCGGCACGCTGGTCTGCGACGAGGAGGATATTATGGAATCCAATGTTGTGGCCGGTGTGGCCTATTCCCGCGACGAAGCCAAGATGACCGTTGTTTCCGTGGCCGACCGACCGGGCATCGCCACGACCATCTTCTCGGCGCTCAGCGAAGAGGGCGTGAATGTCGACATGATCGTCCAGAACATCTCGGACGAGGGGCGCACGGACATGACCTTTTCCTGTCCCACCGATCAGGTGGCCCGCGCCGAAAAAGCGCTGCTGGCGATCAAGGAAAAGGGCGAGCTGAACTATGCCGAACTGGTTGCAGATACTGATGTCTGCAAGGTCTCGGTTGTGGGTATCGGGATGCGCTCGCAATCGGGCGTGGCGGCCAAGATGTTCAAGGTGCTCTCGGATGAGGGGATCAACATCAAGGTCATTACAACCTCCGAGATCAAAATTTCCGTCCTTGTCGACAGGAAATACATGGAACTTGCTGTTCAGGCACTGCATGATGCCTTTGAACTGGACAAGGCGGCCTGAGCTTATCGGCCAAAGGTATCGCCTGACACACTAAATCGGTTGGGCCATGGCGGACGGCACGGAAACAGAATCCCGCAAGCTGCTGCGGCGGTTGCGCGAAGAAATGGCGAGCGAAGCCGCCGGTCAGGAACGTCTTGACCGGATCACGCACCTGATTGCCGACAGTATCAGGGCCGAGGTGTGTTCCATCTACCTGTTTCGCGATGAAGACACGCTGGAACTTTGCGCGACCGAGGGGCTGTCTCCGGAAGCGGTCCATAAAACCCGGATGCGCATGGGCGAAGGTCTTGTGGGGCGGGTCGCCAAGTTCGGCAAGGTCGTCAACACCGCCGACGCGCCGTCGGCCAAGGGCTTTCGTTACATGCCGGAAACCGGCGAGGAACGATTTTCCTCGTTCCTTGGTGTGCCGGTTCAACGCCTTGGGGAAAAGCTGGGCGTTCTGGTCGTCCAGTCCCGCGAGGCGCGCGAGTTTTCCGCCGATGAGGTCTATGCGCTGGAAGTGGTGGCCATGGTTCTGGCCGAAATGGCCGAGCTTGGGGCTTTTGTCGGCGAAGGCGCGGCCCTGTCACCCCTGCACCAGCAATCGGTTCTGCTGCGCGGCGGCCCGGCGCAGGAAGGGTCTGCCGAAGGGCATGTCTGGCTGCACGAACCCCGCGTTGTGGTTACCAATCCAATCGCCGAAGACCCTCAACGGGAACGCGAACGTTTGGTCGAAGCGGTGGAGGAACTGCGCGTCGGCGTCGACAAGATGCTCGAAATTTCGCAGGGCGGCGACAAGGAACAGCTAAAGGTTCTGGAAGCTTACCGCATGTTTGCCAATTCCAAAGGCTGGATGCGGCGGATGGAGGAAGACATAGCCCTGGGTCTCAGCGCCGAAGCCGCGGTGGAGAAAGAACAATCCCAGGCCCGCGCGCGCATGGGGCAGGTCACCGATCCGTACTTGCGTGAACGTCTTGCGGATCTGGACGATCTCAGCAATCGCCTGCTGCGCATCCTGACCGGTCAAGGCAAGACGGACAGTGCTGATCTGCCACCCGATCCGATCCTGATCGCGCGCAATATCGGCCCCGGCGACTTGCTGGAATACGGACGGGCGCTGAAGGGGATCGTGCTCGAAGAAGGCTCTGTCGGCAGTCATGCCACGATTGTTGCGCGGGCGCTTGCGATTCCTTTGGTCGTGCATGTGGGCCGGATCACCACCGAGGCCCTGAACGGAGATCACATTCTGGTGGATGGTGATCAGGGCGTTGTGCATCTGCGCCCGGAAGACAGCGTGGTCAGTGCCTTCCGCGACAAGATCGCGATGCAGGCAAAGGCGCAGGAACGTTATGCGTCGATCCGCGAAACACCCTGCGTGACGCGGGACGGATCGCGTATCAACCTTGTGATGAATGCAGGTCTGATGGCCGACCTGCCATCGCTTGGCACCTCGGGCGCCGAGGGCGTTGGCCTGTTCCGCACTGAACTGCAATTCCTGATCCGCAACCAGATGCCGAAACGGTCAGAACTGGTCAGCCAGTATCAGCGTGTTCTGGACGCGGCTGGTGGCAAAAGGGTGGTATTCCGCACACTCGATATCGGGTCGGACAAGGTTCTGCCCTATATGAAGCACGTGGCGGAACCAAACCCGGCGCTGGGCTGGCGCGCCATTCGGGTCGGTCTGGACAAGCGCGGCGTGATGCGGATGCAGTTGCAGGCCTTGCTGCGGGCGGCCAATGGCCGGCCGCTGACCATCATGTTCCCCTTTGTCGCACAGGCCGAGGAATATCGCGAAGCCCGCTGGGAAGTGAACAAAACCATCGAGCGGGAAAAGCGACTGGGCCATGTGCTGCCCGAGATGCTTGAAGTTGGCGCCATGCTGGAAACGCCGTCGCTGGCCTTTGCGCCGCAGAAGTTCTTTGACGAAGTGGACTTTATTTCGATTGGCGGGAACGATCTAAAGCAGTTCTTCTTTGCTGCTGACCGTGAGAACGAACTGGTCCGGCGCCGCTATGACACGCTGAATGTCAGCTTCCTCAGCCTGATGGAACGCATCGTCGAACGCTGCGATATCTCGGACACGCCACTCAGCTTCTGTGGTGAAGATGCAGGCCGCCCGGTCGAGGCCTTGTGCCTTGCGGCGATGGGGATACGGACGCTGTCGATGCGGCCTGCCTCGATCGGCCCGGTCAAAAGCCTGCTGTTGCGGTCCAATCTGGCGGAGGTTCGCAAAATCATCGCTGACGCGCGCCACCGCGGAGAGCAATCGGTGCGTCCTGCGGTCATGGACTGGCTGCGCCATCAGACCTGATGCGCTAAACGGCACGGTTTCTTCAAACTGTGCTTGATTTTTCATGGGCGACTTTCTAATAGACAGGCAGTGTTAGCGATAACATGTCAGGTTTTGCGGGGTATCACGCCGTGCTAAGCTGATATCGGCAAATTCAGAAGGAGCCTGTGATGGTTTCACGCGTAATTCCGGTAGAGCCATTTGATCTGGTACTCTTCGGTGCGACCGGCGATCTGGCGCAGCGTAAAATCCTGCCGGGCCTGTATCATCGCTTTGAGGTCGGCCAAATGCCCGACGGCGCGCGGATCATCGGTACGGCACGCTCTGATATCGACAATGACGGGTTTCGCGATCAGGTCCGCAAATCGATGGAACAGTTCGCGCCCGGTTTTTCCCGGGAAACATTGGATCAGTTTCTTGCCCATGTCGAATATGTGCCCGTGGATGCGCTGGGCGAGGCCGGGTGGTCCGATCTGAAAGAACGGATGCGCGAAGACGTCGTGCGGGCCTTTTATTTATCCGTTGGTCCAAGCCTTTTTTCGGGTATAGCGCAGCGGCTGCATGACGCCGGTCTTGCGACACCGGACAGCCGCATTGTCGTCGAAAAACCATTTGGGCACGACCTTGCCTCGGCGAAGGCGCTGAACGAAGGCTTGCGTGCCTGTTTCGAAGAACATCAGATTTACCGGATCGACCATTATCTGGGCAAAGAGACCGTGCAGAACCTGATGGCGCTGCGCTTTGCCAACTCGCTGTTCGAACCCCTCTGGAATTCGACCCATATCGACCACGTGCAGATCACGGTGGCCGAGACCGTAAGCGTCGAAGGGCGCGGGGCCTATTACGATCAGTCCGGCGCAATGCGGGACATGGTCCAGAACCATCTGGTTCAGTTGCTGTGTCTGACCGCAATGGAACCGCCGTCGAAATTCTCACCCAACGCGGTGCGCGATGAAAAGGTCAAGGTGATCGAAGCGCTGGAGCCCGTGGCCCAGTCTGACATCGCGCGCGGTCAGTACCGGGCCGAAAAGGGCGAGGGCGGTTATGTCGATCATGTCGGCAACCCTGCCAGCCGAACCGAAAGCTTCATCGCCCTCAAGGTTCATATCGGCAACTGGCGTTGGGCAGGTGTGCCGTTCTATCTGCGCACTGGCAAGCGTCTGCGCGCGCGGGAATCCGAAATTGCGGTGTTCTTCCGCGATCCGCCGCACACGATTTTTCCCAATGTCGGCCCTCTGCACGGAAACGTTCTGGTGATCCGGTTGCAGCCTGACGAAGGCATCACTCTGCGCACCACGATCAAGGATCCGGGGCCAGGGGGCTTCCGGTTGTCGGATGTCGCGTTGGACATGAGCTTTGCCGATGCACTTGGGGCCGAAGCGCAAGCCCCCGACGCTTATGAGCGGCTAATCATGGATGTCATCCGTGGCGATCAGACACTGTTCATGCGTGGGGACGAGGCCGAGGCCGCCTGGGCCTGGGTCGACCCCATCATTCAGGGCTGGGAGCAGCGCGGAGACCGCCCATCCCGATACGATCAGGGCAGTTCAGGCCCCGAAGAAGCATTGATGCTGATGCATCGCGATGGGCGCCGCTGGCGTCAGATCGGAGGTTAATCATGGTTCACTCAGTCATTTCCGATGTCACCAAACGGATCATCGACCGCAGCGCCGATCTGCGCGGCCCACATCTTGAACGGATGGAGCAGGCCAGATCCAAGGGTCCTGCCCGTGCGCATCTGTCCTGTAGCGGTCAGGCCCATGCCTATGCGGGCGCAGGCGAAGATCAGCAATCGATGGCCACCGGCACCGCCGGCAATCTGGGCATTGTCACCGCTTATAATGACATGCTTTCGGCCCATCAGCCGTTTGAACGTTATCCCGCCCTGATCCGCGACGCGATCCGCGCCGCCGGCGGAACGGCACAGGTGGCAGGCGGTGTGCCAGCCATGTGCGACGGTGTCACCCAGGGCGAAGCGGGGATGGAGCTGTCGCTGTTCTCGCGCGACGTCATCGCGCTGGCAACCGGTGTGGCGCTTAGCCACAACACCTATGACGCGGCTGTTTTTCTTGGGGTGTGTGACAAGATTGTGCCCGGCTTGATCATCGGCGCGCAGGCCTTTGGCCATCTGCCGGCCGTATTCCTGCCCGCAGGCCCGATGACCAGCGGCTTGCCGAACGACGAAAAAGCCAAGGTCCGACAGAAATTCGCCGCCGGGGAAGTGGGCCGCGAAGAGCTGATGAAGGCTGAAATGGCGGCCTATCACGGCCCCGGCACCTGTACCTTTTATGGCACCGCCAATACCAACCAGATGCTGATGGAGTTTATGGGGCTGCACCTGCCGGGTTCCAGCTTCGTCAATCCGAATACCCCGCTGCGTGACGCCCTGACCGAGGAAGGCGCGCGCCGTGCCCTGTCGCTCAGCGCGCTGGGCAACAGCTATACACCGGTCTGTCAGGTTCTCGATGAACGCGCTTTCGTCAATGGCATCGTCGGTCTGATGGCGACCGGTGGTTCAACCAATCTGCTGATCCACCTGATCGCCATGGCGCGCGCTGGTGGTATCGTGTTGGACTGGCAGGATTTTTCTGATATTTCCGCTGTGGTTCCGCTGGTTGCGCGGGTTTATCCCAACGGCCTGGCGGATGTGAACCATTACCACGCGGCCGGCGGACTTGGGTACACGATCGGTACATTGCTTGAACAAGGCTTGCTGCACCCGGACACGCTGACCGTCGCAGGGCAGGGGCTGCACAACTATACCAAGGAACCCAAACTGATCGATGGTGAGTTGATCTGGCAGGATGGTTCGGGACACAGCCTGAACGAAAAGATCCTGCGCCCGGCCAATGACCCGTTCCAGCCCACCGGGGGCCTGTCGCGCCTGACCGGTAATCTGGGCACCGGGGTCATGAAAGTATCAGCCGTCGCGCCAGAACATCAGGTCGTCGAAGCACCCGTGCGGGTGTTCCACGATCAGGATGAGGTAAAAGCCGCCTTCAAGGCCGGAGAGTTCACAGATGACGTCATCGTCGTGGTCCGCTTTCAGGGGCCAAAGGCCAATGGGATGCCTGAACTGCATTCTCTGACCCCGATACTGTCGATCCTGCAAGGCAGGGGGCAAAAGGTGGCGCTGGTCACAGATGGTCGCATGTCGGGTGCATCCGGCAAAGTGCCCGCCGCCATCCATGTCTGCCCCGAGGCACTGGACGGCGGGCCCATCGCCTACCTGCAAGACGGTGACATTCTGCGTGTCGACGCGGTCAACGGCGACCTGGAAATCCTGACCAAAGGGGTTTTGGACCGGTCCCCCGCCACCGCCGACCTTTCTGCCAATCAACACGGTGTCGGGCGCGATCTCTTCGCTGCGTTCCGGCAGAATGTCGGGTCCGCCGACACTGGCGCCAGCATATTCGGAGCGTAATAGATGTCCAAAACTCAACGCACCCGCGAAATCTGCGCCCTGGCGCCCATTGTTCCGGTGCTGGTTGTCGATGACGCCGCACAGGCCCGCCCGCTGGCCGAGGCGCTGATCGCCGGCGGCGTGCCCGCGCTCGAGGTGACCTTGCGCACCCCGGCGGCACTGGATGCGATCAAGCTCATGTCCGAGGTGCCCGGCGGCGTGGTCGGTGCAGGCACGCTGGTCACGCCCGAAGACGTCCGCGCTGCCAAACAAGCGGGTGCGCTTTTCGGCGTTTCCCCCGGTGCCACGGATGCCCTGATCGCGGCCTGCGAGGCCGAAGACCTGCCGCTGCTGCCCGGTGCCGCGACGGCAAGCGAGGCTATGGCGTTGCTGGAAAAGGGCTATGACATGCTGAAATTCTTCCCGGCCGAGGCGTCGGGCGGCGCGCCCGCGCTCAAGGCAATCGGCGCGCCGCTGCCCCAGATCAGCTTCTGTCCGACGGGTGGCGTGTCGCCTTCCAACGCCAGCGACTACCTGTCATTGCCCAACGTGATCTGCGCTGGTGGAAGCTGGGTCGCACCAAAGCAACTGGTCGAAAATGGCGACTGGGCCGGGATCGAGACACTTGCGCGCGAGGCGTCGAAGCTGGCGGATTGACGCCGCGCGGCCTCTCGGTAATGTGGGCGTCAATTCATACAGGTTGACCCCATGACACAGACAGTTTCCCTTTCCCAGGGGCGGACATATTTGGCCATTCCGGGCCCTTCGGTCATGCCGGACGCGGTTTTGCAAGCCATGCACCGTCCGTCGCCCAACATCTATGATGGCGAACTTATTGATATGATGCCCGGCCTGACGCGCGATCTGTGCCGGGTTGCCGGCACAAAGCACAACGTTGCCATCTATATCGCCAATGGCCACGGCACCTGGGAGGCGGCACTGTCCAACGTGATCGCCCCCGGCGAAACCGTTCTGGCCCCTGCCTCGGGCAGGTTCACCCATGGCTGGGCAGAAATGGCCGAAGGGATCGGGGCAAAGGTCCAATTGATCGATTTCGGCACCTCGTCAGCCTGGGATTTCGACCGGATCGCAGATGCGTTGCGTGCGGATCGAAACCACCAGATCAAGGCGGTTCTGGCGGTCCACGTGGATACATCCAGTTCGATCCGGAACGATATCCCGGCGCTGCGCAGGCTTCTGGACGACCTGCAACACCCGGCGCTGTTGATGGCAGACTGCATTGCCTCGTTGGGTTGTGACAGGTTCGAGATGGATGGCTGGGGCGTCGATGTCACAGTTGCCGCTTGCCAAAAAGGCCTGATGACCCCGGCGGGCATCGGTTTTGTTTTCTTCAACGAGAAAGCACAATCCAAACGGGCCACCATGCCGCGCGTTTCGCAATATTGGGATTGGCAGCCGCGCGCTAATCCAGACCTGTTCTACCAGTATTTCAACGGCACCGCGCCCACGCACCACCTCTATGGCCTGCGCGCCGCGCTTGATCTGATCCATGCAGAGGGGATCGAGCAGGTCTGGGCCCGCCATGAGCGCCTGGCCAATGCCATCTGGGCGGCCTGTGAGACCTGGGCCGAAGGCGGCATGTTGTACCTGAACGTCGCCGACCGTGCCTTTCGCAGCCACGCCGTCACGGCCCTGCGATTGACGGAAGGTCGCGGCACGGCCCTGCGTACGTTCACCGAAACCCGGTTGGGCCTGACATTGGGCATCGGCTTGGGGATGGAGGATTATGACAGCTGTTTCCGTCTCGGTCATATGGGGCATATCAACGGGCAGATGGTCATGGCGATTCTGGGCGGTGTGGAAACAGGCATGGCTTCACTTGACATATCGCGTGGCAAGGGGGCCCTCGAAGCCGCCGCCGCCGTGCTGGCGGCCTGACACCCTACGGGCGTCTCCGCAGGATCCGCCTCTTCATCTGGCCAAAAATATCCTCGGGGGGATCGCGCCGTGGCGCGATGGGGGGCAGACAGCCCCCCTTTGCTGTCCGACCGGGCGCAAAGGGATCAATCAGCGCACCCGCGCGACCGCGAGCGCCTTGGGCAAAGCGGCGGCGAACGCATCCAGATCAGACGCCGGGCCACAGCTTACCCGAATGCACCTGTTTTGCGGTGCCGCGAACGGCATTCGGACAAAAATCCCCTGCGCCACCAGGGCGCCCAGCACGGCCTTGGCAAAATCCCCGTCGCGCCCGCAGTCAATCGCCACGAAATTGGTGGCCGAAGGCAGGGCCGCCAATCCGTTTTCCTGGGCAATCGTACCGATCCGCGCGCGCGCCTGTTCGATCTGCGCCTGAACATGCTCCAGCCACGCGCCATCCTGCAAAGCCGTCAAAGCACCGGCCTGCGCGGCGCGGTTCATGCCGAAATGGTTGCGCACCTTGTTGAAGGCCGCGATCAGATCTGGCGTGCCCATGGCATAGCCAACCCGCGCACCCGCCATGCCATAGACCTTCGAGAAGGTCCGCATCCGGATTACGCGCGGATCATCTATGCTGACAGGTGCCGCCGTCCCTTCGGGCGCACATTCCACATAGGCCTCATCCAGAACCAGAAGGCACCCATCAGGCAAGGCATCCATGGCAGCCACGATGTCCGCGCCGGAATGCCAGCTGCCCATCGGATTGTCCGGATTGGCCAGATAGACCAGCTTGGCACCAACCTCAGCTGCCTTGGCAAAAAGCGCCGAGGGGTCCTCGTGATCACCTGAATACGGCACTTTGTGAAGAATGCCGCCGAACCCGGCCACATGATAGTTGAAGGTCGGATAGGCCCCGTCCGAGGTGACAACCGCATCCCCGGGCCCGACGATCAGCCGCACCAGATAGCCCAGCAGCCCGTCAATACCTTCGCCCACGACGATATTTTCCGGCGATACGCCGTGATGGTCGGCCAAAGCATGGCGCAGGTCATGGTTTTCGGGGTCACCGTACATCCAGATCTCTGACGCGGCTTGCGCCATGGCCTCGATCGCGCGGGGCGAGGGGCCGAAAATGCTCTCATTGGCGCCCAGTCGGGCCACAAAGGACTCGCCGCGCTGGCGCTCTTGCGTTTCCGGGCCGACAAAGGGCACGGTGGCGGGCAGGGATTGGGCAAGCGGGGTGTATCGAGGTCCGGTCATGTCCGCAGATAACCCCAAGCCCGATCGATGAGCAAGCGCGCACAGGCGTTGGGCGTGCTGGAAAAGAAGTATGAATAAAGGAGCGCAGATGCGCATTCTCTCGATCGTTATTCTCCTGGGGCTCGCCTATCTTCTGATCTGGCCGGTCCCGGTAAAACCTGTCGCCGTCAAAATGCCGGAAGATGCCGGGTTTGTCGGGGATTTCGTTGAAAACACGGCACTGGATGCGGCGCAGCTGATCCCCCTGCCGGGTCAAGAGATCGGGCCCGAAGACATCGCCGTCATGCCAGATGGGGCGATCTACACAACCGGCCTGTCAGGTACCCTTTACCGCATCGACGGGGTGGAACCGGTCGAGGTTGACCAACTTGGTGGGCGTCCCCTGGGCCTCAAGGCCGGACCGGATGGCGCGCTTTACATCGCTGACAGCTATCGGGGGGTGATGCGTTGGACCGGTCCGGGCACATTGGACACGCTGGTGGGCGACATCAACGGCGCCCCGGTAATCTACGCCAACCAGCTGGATGTGGCGCGGGATGGCACGATCTACTTCTCGAATTCATCTGACCGCTTCGATCCTGAAACCATGGGCGGGACCAAACCGACCTCTGTCCTCACCATCTGGGAACAGTCCGATACGGGTTACGTCGCGCGTCGCACACCCGATGGCCGCACCGAGAAAATCGCCGAGGGCTTTGTCTATACCAACGGTGTCGCACTTTCACCTGACGAGGATTTTCTGCTGATCGCGGAAACAGGTCGCGCGCGCGTGCACAAGCTGTGGCTGACCGGACCAAATGCAGGGCGGCAGGAGATCCTGCTGGAAAACCTGCCCGGCTATCCCGACAACCTCGAGGCTCAGGGCGACGGCACCTATTGGATGGCCTTTGCCAGCCCGCGTGTCCCGTCCGAGGCGCTGATGCCGTACCCGTTCCTGCGCAAGGTGATCTGGCGATTGGGTCCGGCAGTGCGCCCCGCGCCGATCCATCGCGGCATGATGGTGCAGTTCGATGGCGAAGGAACGATCCTGCGCACGCTACAGGACCCGCAAGGCCGCTTGGGCATCACGACCGGCGGAAAGATCGCAGGCGATCAGTTCTATGTCATGACCCTCGACTCCCCATGGTTCGGGCGAATGCCTGTCAGCGACATGCCCTGACGTCGCAGTGGTATTCGGCATGCTGTCCGGGCATGTTTGTCACGATTGAATTACCGGAGGTCCTCCATGTCACGCGTATCCGTTGCCTATCAAGACCACGTTGCCCATGTCACTCTGACCCGAGGCGACAAGATGAATGCGCTGGATGATGCAATGATCAAGGCGCTTTTGTCCGCCGGGCAAGAGGTCGCGGCGTCGGATGCCCGTGCCGTGGTTCTGTCCGGCGAAGGCAAAAGCTTTTGCGCGGGACTCGACATGGCAAGCTTTGCCAAGATGGCCCATATGGACCCCACGGAATGGCTGATGACCCGCAGCCATGAAGACGCCAACGAGATGCAGGAGCTGGCGCTGATCTGGCGTCGCGTACCGGTTCCGGTGATCTGCGCAATTCAGGGCGTGGCTTATGGCGGTGGCCTGCAAATCGCGCTGGGCGCGGATATCCGTATCGCACATCCCGAAGCGAAACTGGCCGTGATGGAGATGAAATGGGGCATCATTCCCGATATGGGCGGAATGGTTCTGCTGCCCCGGCTGGTCCGGTCGGACGTGCTGCGGCTGCTGACCTACACGGCCCGCCCGATCGGTGCGCCGCAGGCGGCGGAGTGGGGCCTGGTGACGCAATTGTCCGACGATCCGCTGACCGAAGCGTTGGCCCTTGCCGAAAACATCGCGGGTCAAAGTCCTTCGGCCATACGTGCTGCCAAGCGTCTGATCGAGGTCGCTGAAACTCAGTCCCGCGCAGACATTCTGATGGCGGAATCCGCTGAGCAGGTGGAACTGATTGGCAAACCCGACCAGATGGAAGTTGTCATGGCGCAGATGCAGGGCCGCAAGCCCGTGTTCAAATGATCACCGCATGAAGGCCCGCCGTGCGTCGCGGGCCATGTTGTAGCGCATTTCCAGATCGGCGATACGGGCCATTGCGGCCTTGCGCTCGGCGGGGTCCGTCAGGGTCGCATAGTCCTGCCGCGCTGTGTCGAGCTGCTTTTTGATGTCGAATTCTTCCGGCATTACGCCTGCCTGCGCCATGATCCGATGGCCGGCGGCGGTGGCCGGATCGCTCAATGCCTCGGATGACCGGTCAGGCAGTGGTTGGCCTTCGCCCTCGAGGCCCAGCAACTGACCCTCGGCTTGGGCTTTCTTGATCTGGCGCTCGACCAGTTTTCCCAACGCTCCAAACATGGCCTCTACATACTTGCTTTGAAGTGCAGTTTGAACCCGTTCACCGAAAGCGTTGTTTCACAAGATAGGCCATCCCGCCTGCCAGCAAGCCCCAGACCGCCGCACCAAGCCCGAACGCGGTGATCCCTGATGCAGTGATGGCAAAGGTCAGGATGGCCGCTTCGCGCTCTGCCGGAACTTCCAGCGCGGCGGATGTGGCATTGGCCATCACCCCGATCAGCGCAACACCGGTCAGCGTGCCCATCAACAGTGGATCGGCATGAATGGCGAACCCGGTAATCGCCACGGCGAACACCCCGAACAGGCAATAGAACAATCCACCCATCACGGCAGACCAATAGCGTTGCGCGGGGTCGGGGTGGCTGTCCTCGTTCGCGCACATCGCAGCGGTGATCGCCGCAAGGCAGGTGGCGGGGGCACCGAACGGAGAAGACAAGATGCTGGAAATACCCACGGAAGAGAACAGTTTGCCGGTCTGCGGCGCATAGCCAAAGCTGCGGATCACCGCGATGCCGGGGATGTTCTGGGTCGCCATCGTGACGATGAACAGCGGCACGGCAATCCCGATGACCGAAGCCGCAGAGAAGCTGGGCGTGGTCCAGACCGGAGCCGCGACCCATTGCGTCGGCGTCAGCGACGCGTCCCCGGCGTTCAGAACCACGACGGCTGCCGCTGCCACGACCGCAGCCGGAACGGCAAACAGGCGGTTGATCCGGCCGGCGATGAACCATGTCAGAATTACCGGCAAGGCTTGCCATGGCAGGTCAACCGCTGCCTGAAAGGGCAATATGCAAAGCGGCAGCAACACGCCCCCCAACATGGCCTGCGCCAGGGTCGTCGGTATAGCCGCAGCCATTCGCCCCAATGGTCGCCACAGCCCGGCCAACACGGTCAAAGCCCCTGCACAAAGGAACGCGCCTGTCGCTTCGGCAAACCCCAGCGCAGGTGTGGCGGAAACCGCCAGTAGGGCCGCACCCGGCGTGGACCAGGCCACGCTGATCGGCTGTCGGTACCACAGGCTCAGCACGATGGCGGTCAGGCCCATGGCGATCGCCGCCATCATCAATCCGGACGCCGCCTGCGCCGGGGACGCGCCCATCGCCGCCAACCCCTGCAAGACGATCGGGAAGGAGCTGAAAAAACCGACGATTGCCACAACCAGCCCGGTCGAGACTGTCTGGAACGGTGGGGCATTGTGCGTCATGACGGCCTCGGAGAAATGTGTTCGCTGATTGCTAACAAGCAGGGGCAGGTTCGGGCAAGGCCCGAGCGTGCAAAAGAAAACCCCGCCGTTGTGGCCGCGGCGGGGTTCCGGATTTGAGTATTTGTGAAAAGATGAAGATCAGGCGATTTCGGTCAGTCGGGCCAGCGCCTCGTTCAGTTTCGCCTCTTCCTCTTCGCGGGCGGCGAGGTTGGCTTTGGCCTCTTCCACGACCTCTGCGGGGGCCGAGGCCACGAATTTCGGGTTGTTCAGACGGCCGCGCAGGCCACCAAGTTCCTTGGCCAGCTTGCCCTTGGCCTTTTCCAGCCGTTCCTTTTCCGCGCCGATGTCGATGATATCCGCCAGCGGCAGGCCAAAGGACGCGCCGGGCGCCGCGATAGAGATGGTGCCCTTGGGCAGCGTGTCGGCCGTGGTCAAGCTGTCGATCCGGGCCAGTCGCTTGATCAGCGCCTCGTTCCGGTCCCAGGCGGCCTGGCCGTGGGCGTCGATCTCGGTCACCAGCATCGGCACGTACAAACCGGCCGGAACGCGCATCTGGGCGCGGGCCGAACGGGTGTTCTCGATCACCGAGATCACCCAGTTCATTTCGCGATCCGCGTCGGCATCGACCAGTTCGGCGGCGGCATAGGTCGGCCAGTCGGCATGCACCAGCATCTTGGCACGGGTGCCGGTCAGGCCCCACAGTTCCTCGGTGATGAAGGGCATGATCGGGTGCAGCAGGACCAGGCACTGATCCAGAACCCAGCGCATGGTGGTGCGGGTTTCAGCCTGGGCCTCGGCGTCATCGCCTTGCAGCAGAGGTTTGGACAGTTCCACATACCAGTCACAGACCTTGCCCCAGACAAAGGCGTAAAGCCCGTTCGCCGCGTCGTTGAAGCGGTAACTGCCCAGCGCCGCGTCGACCTCTTCGCGCACCCGGGCGGTTTCGCCGATGATCCAGCGGTTCACGGCGGCCTTGGGTTTCAGATCGGCAACGTCCAGCTGCGGGACGGCATCGGTGAAAACCTCGTTCATCTCTGCAAAGCGGACGGCGTTCCAAAGCTTGGTGCCAAAGTTGCGATAACCGGTGATGCGTTCGCGGGACAGTTTCAGCACGCCGCCAATCGCCGCCATAGACGCGTTGGTAAAGCGCAGCGCGTCGGCGCCGAATTCGTCCACAATCTTCAGCGGGTCAATGACGTTGCCGGTGGTCTTGGACATTTTCTTGCCCTTCTCGTCGCGGACGAGCTGGTGCAGGTAAACGGTGTGGAATGGGATCTGATCGACCACGGCCAGCTGCATCATCATCATCCGGGCGACCCAGAAGAACAGGATGTCGAAACCGGTGATCAGAACGTCCGTGGGGAAGTAGCGCTGCAACTCTTCGGTCTGTTCGGGCCAGCCCAGCGTGCCGATAGGCCACAGGCCGGAGGAGAACCACGTGTCCAGCACGTCAGGGTCGCGCCAGACCGGGTAAACCAGCTTGGTCGGATCCTGTTCAACGGCGTACTGCGCCAGGCTTTCGGCGAACCGATGGATCGCCTCCTGCTTGTCGGTGACTTCGATCACGGTCGCGTGGCTCAGAGGGCTGGGAATGTCCGCATTGTCGTCAAGAAACTTTTCGGTAACGGCCTCAAAGCTCGCGGCACATTCCATGACATTGCCACGGTGCAGCATGCCGCCTTCGTTCAGCAAACGACCCAATTCAACCAGATCAAGGTCGCCATCATTCTCGTCGTCAATGAAGTCTTCTGCCGACAGGTCGAGACCATACCAAACCGGAATCTGATGCCCCCACCACAGTTGGCGGCTGATACACCAGGGCTCGATATTTTCCAGCCAGTGGTAATAGGTCTTCTCGCCCGACTCGGGGATGATCTTGACCGTGCCGTCCTTGACCGCGTCCAGCGCGGGGCCGACGACCTTGGCGGCATCGACGAACCACTGATCGGTGAACATCGGCTCGATCACCACCTTCGACCGGTCGCCGAAGGGCTGCATGATCGGTTTGCTTTCGACCAGCGGCACCAGCGTGTCGGCGCCTTCCTGATCCGGCTTCAAAGCGGTTGATCCCAGGCGCGGATCATCCGCGCGGGTCATCACGGCCAGACCATCAGCGGTGATCTCTTCCACCACCTTGGCCCGCGCTTCGAACCGGTCGAGGCCACGCAGATGATCCGGCGCCAGATTGATCGCGTCGATTTCGTTCTCGGTGAACGCGCGCCCACGCGCATAGTCCTGCGCCTTGCCTGCCTCTTCGGCATAAGGGGCCCCATCGGCCCGCATCGCGCCCTTGGTGTCCATCAGACGATACATCGGAATGCCGCCGCGTTTGGCGACCATGTTGTCGTTGAAGTCATGCGCGCCGGTGATCTTCACCGCGCCCGAGCCGAAATTCGGATCGGGGTATTCATCGGTGATGATCGGGATCTGGCGGCGATGCTCTTTCGGACCAACCGGGATTTCGCACAGCTTGCCGACGATGGGCGCATAGCGTTCGTCCGAGGGGTGCACCGCGACCGCGCCGTCGCCCAGCATGGTCTCGGGGCGGGTGGTGGCAATGGAAATATAATCACGCTCCTCGCGGAAGATCACATTCCCATCTTCATCTTTTTCCAAATACTCATATGTCTCACCGCCCGCCAAAGGGTATTTGAAGTGCCACATGTGGCCGGCGACCTCGATATTCTCGACCTCGAGGTCCGAAATCGCGGTTTCGAAATGCGGGTCCCAGTTGACCAGCCGCTTGCCGCGGTAGATCAGGCCTTTGTCGTACATGTCGACAAAAACCTTGATCACCGCGTCGTGGAAGTTGGGGCTGTTTTCGTGGCCCGTGCGCGGATCGCCCGCCGCACCGGCCATGGTAAATGCGTTGCGCGACCAGTCACAGGAAGAGCCGAGGCGCTTCAGTTGCTCGATGATGGTGCCGCCGTATTCACCTTTCCATTCCCAGACTTTCTCCAGAAACTTTTCGCGGCCCAATTCGTTGCGGCTGGGTTGTTGCGTGGCGGCCAGCATCTTCTCAACCTGCATCTGGGTTGCGATGCCGGCGTGATCCTGCCCGGGCTGCCACAACGTGTCAAAGCCACGCATCCGGTGCCAGCGGATCAGAATGTCCTGTAGAGTGTTGTTGAACGCATGGCCCACATGCAGCGCACCGGTCACGTTCGGCGGCGGGATCATGATGCAAAAGCTCTCGTCGCGCGATTTGTTCGCGCCTGCCTTGAAGGCTCCGGCCTGTTCCCAGGCCTTGTAGATCCGGGCCTCGGCCTCGGCCGCGTTGAATGTCTTTTCCATCGCCATGGGATGCGTCCTGCGTCAACAAATTCGGGTCAGCGCCTGCAATAGCGAATGCGCGCGGCAAGGGGAAGGCCTAGTGCGCCTACGCCATGCCAAAGCGTGCTTTGAAATAGGCGTCAACGCGTTGATAGGCGGGTTCATGGAAATCCAGTGTCAGCAGCGAATGATCCTTGCCGGGATATTCGACGGTTTCCAGCAGATTGCCGAATGCCTGTTCAAGCGCCCGCATCAGTTTCTTTGGTGCAAGCTTGTCTTCGGAATACCGCATCGCCAGACCGGGGCCTTTCGCGGCCATACCCGCAGAGGCCGCGCCGATGTCTTCAGCGCTCATATGCAGATGGCGGCCCCCGAGGATCGGCAGCGCTGGTTGGCTGGCTACCCCGCCCAGAACGGCGTCTTCTGCCATGAGGGTAAGGGCGAAACTGCCGGTCAGGCACATGCCGATGACGCCCACACCGGCGCTGTTTTCGCGTTGCTTGATCTCACGGGTCAGGGCGCGCATCCATCCTGCAATGGGGCTCTGCCTGCCACGGGCGAAAATGTTGAACTCGCGCCGCACGCAGAACAACCGGGCCATGTTCTTGCCCATTTCAACCTTGCCATAGGTTCCAAACAAATGAGGCAGGTAGACGCGAAAGCCGGATGCGTTGAGCTTGGCGGACAACGCCAGCGTTTCGGGCCCGATCCCGGGCAGTTCCTGAAGGATCAGGATCGGTGGGCCTTCGCCTCCGACATAAACGTCATGTGTGGTCGACTGCCCGCTGGTCATCGGGGCAGAGAAGGGAAAAACGGTTTCATGCGTCCAGCTCATGGCCAAAGGCTAGCCGAACATCCTTTGCGCGCAAACGAATTTCGGTGAACCCCGCTGGACATCGCCGGGTCGCGGGCTAGGCTCGCCCTGATATCGCGCAGGAGGGCCACCCATGGAAAAGTTCGGCAGAAGCCAGCCGGTGAAACGGACCGAGGATCAACGGTTCCTGACCGGGCAGGGGCGTTACATGGACGATGCGGTGCCCGGGAACGCTTTGTTTGCCGCATTCTTCCGCAGCCCGGTGGCGCATGGTGACATCACGTCTCTGGATGTCGAGGCCGCACGGGCTGCCGACGGCGTTCGGCTGGTCATGACGCTGGACGATCTGGCAGCATCAGGCATCGATACGGTGCTGAATGCGGCCGTCTTGCAGAACCGGGATGGGTCCAGGGCCGCTGCGCCCGATCGGCACATGCTGGCCAGGGATCGCGTGCGTTTCGTGGGCGAGCCGGTGGCAGTTGTCATTGCGGATACCCTGACGCAGGCGCAGGACGCGGTTGAATTGATCTGGATGGATACGCAAGAGCGCCCGGCCAAGTTGGACGTCGAGGCCGGGGGCGAGATCCTGCACGTGGAAGCGCCCGAGAACCGTGCGTTCGATTGGGGGTTGGGCGACGAAACCGCGACCCAGGCAGCCTTTCAGGCGGCCGCGCATACCGTGTCGCTGAACGTCACCGACAACAGGGTCATCATCAGTTCGCTGGAGCCGCGCGGATGTCAGGCGAACTGGTCCGAGGGGCGCCTGCATTTCTCCTACGGAGGTCAGGGCGTATGGGCGATGAAGGCCCAACTGGCACAAAAACTGAAACTGGATGCGGACGACATACGCGTCACGACCCCGGATGTGGGTGGTGGTTTCGGTATGAAAGTCATGCCGTACCCTGAATATTTCTGCGTCTCCGTGGCGGCGATGAAGCTGGGTCAGCCGGTGCACTGGATGTCCGACCGATCCGAGGCGATGCTGTCTGATCATCATGGCCGCGATCTGACCTCGCTGGCCGAGCTGGCCTTCGACGCCGATCACAAGATCACCGCCTATCGGGTCCACAGCAAGGTGAACCTTGGCGCATACAACAGCCACTTTGGTCAGGCGATCCAGACCAGCCTGTTCAGCAAAGTGCTGATGGGTGTCTATGACGTTCAGACCACCTGTTTGCGGGTCGAAGGCTTCTATACGAACACGACGCAGGTGGATGCGTATCGCGGTGCGGGCCGCCCCGAGGCGATTTACGTGCTTGAACGCGCGATGGACCGCGCCGCGCGTGAACTGGGCGTTGACCCATGGGAACTGCGGCGCAAGAATTTCATCCGCCCCGGCGATTTCCCCTACACCACTTCCACCGGCGAAACTTATGATGTCGGCGATTTCGACATGGTTCTCACCCGTGCGGCCGACCAGACCGCCGGGTTCGAGGCCCGCAAAGCTGCGGATGCCGAACGCGGTCTGATCCGGGGGCAGGGTCTCTGTTACTATATCGAAAGCATTTTGGGAGACCCTTCCGAAAACGCGAAGTTCGCGTTTTGCGAGGATGGAACGGTGAATCTTTACGTCGGCACACAATCGAACGGGCAGGGGCATGAGACGGTCTACGCCCAGTTCCTGTCAGATCAGACGGGTATCCCCATTGACAAGATCACCGTCATTCAGGGCGATACCGACCGGCTTGCCCATGGCGGCGGCACTGGCGGGTCTCGCTCGGTCACGGTGCAAAGCACCGCCACCCTGGCCACGATTGACAAGATGATCGCCGCATTCACGCCTTATCTTGCCGATAAGATGGGGGTCGAGGAAAACGATGTGAGTTTTGACCACGAGACATTCCGAGCGCCGGGCTCCAACCTGACGCCGACCCTGACCGAAGCCGCCGAGATGGCGCGTGCCGATGGTCGAACGGATCTGCTGCAACATGAGGCCCGCGCCAACCTGGATGCGCGCAGCTACCCGAACGGCGCGCATGTTGCCGAAGTCGTGATCGATTCTTGCACCGGCGAAACCTGGGTGGACCGCTACACGGTGGTTGACGATTTTGGCAATCTTATCAATCCAATGCTGGCCGAAGGGCAGGTGCATGGCGGGGTGGTGCAGGGTATCGGCCAGGCCCTGACCGAACATGTCGTGCACGATGCACATGGGCAACTGCTCACGGCTTCGTTTATGGATTACGCCTTGCCCCGTGCAACCGACATACCCATGATTAAGTTTACCTCGGCGCCGGTTCCGTCAACCTCGAACCCGATGGGGATGAAAGGGTGTGGCGAGGCTGGCACCGTGGGCGCACTGGCCGCTGTGGCAAACGCGGTTCAGGATGCGCTCTGGGACCACGGGGTGCGGCAGGCGGACATGCCTTTCACACCTCACAAAGTATGGGAATTGCTGACGCATGAATCTGTCGCGGCTGAGTAGAAAGGTACTGGGATGGCTCGGGCGCCCTTTGCGGTCCGAGCATTCCGCCGAGACGCGGCACCGCGAACCGATCAGCCATGTCATCATCCTTGATGGCACCATGTCCACTCTGGAACCGGGGTTTGAAACCCACGCCGGTCAGACATTTCGCCTGTGCTGCGAGATGGGCAGCAAGGTTTCGGTGTTCTACGAGGCAGGCGTGCAGTGGGAAAGCTGGAAGTCCTCGCTGGACGTGATGATGGGCCGGGGCATCAACCGCCAGATCCGTCGCGCCTATGGGTATTTGGCGTCCCGCTACAAGCCGGGCGACAAGATCTTTTTCTTCGGCTATTCGCGCGGTGCCTATGGCGTGCGCAGTCTGGCCGGCGTGATCGACATGATCGGCCTGCTCAAGGCGGAACACGCCACCGAGCGAAACATACTGCAAGCGTATCGCCACTATGAATGCAATCCAGACGGCATCGCCGCCAGCGAATTCCGCCGACGTTTCTGCCACGACGGCGTCGAGATCGAGATGATCGGCGCCTGGGACACGGTCAAGGCGCTGGGTTTGCGTCTGCCGCTGCTGTGGCGCTGGGCCGAAGAGAAGCACGCATTTCACAATCATCAGTTGGGCCCAGTCACCCGCCACGGGTATCACGCTTTGGCGCTGGATGAGACGCGCGAAGTGTTCGAACCAGTTCTGTGGACCTGCACGCCCGAGTTCAAGGGCCATGTGGAGCAGGTCTGGTTCCGTGGAACCCATGGCGACATAGGTGGCCAATTGAACGGCTACGAAGAGGCGCGGCCGCTGAGCAACATTTCCCTGATCTGGATGCTGGGCAAGGCGGAATTGCACGGTCTGACATTGCCCGACGGCTGGCGCGATCGGTTTCCCATTGACCCCCATGCGCCGTCGGTTGGCACATGGCGCAGCTGGGGCAAGATTTTCCTGCTGCGAAAGCACCGCAAGGTCGGGCAGGACCCTTCAGAACGCCTGCATGTTTCAGTTTCGCCGGACGAACTGCCCGGATGGGTCGCGATGCCGAACCTGCCGACACATCCCGCGCAGTGAAAGGCTGCCATGTGCCAGTGACTCCAAGATCACCGGCACTTCAATGTCAGGTTCGAGCCCAAAGCGGACATACCCAACCTCCGCAAAATGTGTTGCTTGATAAAGGGCAGACTGTCCGCCACTCTTTCCGGATTGGTAGTTTGGGGTTTTGTCATGACGGATAGTTTTGACGTTATTATCGTTGGCGCCGGAAGTGCAGGATGCGTGCTCGCCGCTCGTTTGACCGAAGATGTAAAGCGTTCCGTTTTGCTATTAGAGGCCGGTGGATCGGACGACGACCCCCGGGTTTCCACACCCGCAAAATTTGGCGCTCTCACTAATACACGCTTCGATTGGGCCTTTCGGACAGCTCCGCAGGGCGAACTTTCGGGACGCCAGATCGCCTATCCGCGCGGTCGATGTATCGGCGGCACTGGTTCGATTAACTACATGATATACCTGCGCGGGCATCCGGCAGACTACAACACTTGGTCCCAAATGGGCGCAACGGGCTGGGGATGGGACGGTGTGCTGCCCTATTTCAAGAAGGCTGAGAATTGGGAAGTCGATGGAGATCCGTCGATCCATGGAGACGGTGGCCCGCTGACTGTGACCAAGCCAGGTGAACGGTCGCCCTTGACCGAGACATTTATCCAAGCCTGCCAACAGGCCGGGATTCCGTTTAATGGCGATCTGAATGGCACGGAACTGGACGGCTGCGGTTATTTCCCCGCGACTTTGCAGGATAACCGGCGGGGCGGCACCGCGCAGACATACCTCTCCGCGGCGATGGGGCGCCCCAACTTGACCGTTGTGACAGGCGCGACGGTTATGTCGTTGCAGTTTAAGGGCAGTTCTGTGACCGGTGTGAACTATGTCGCCAAGGGAGAACTGAACAATGCAACTGCACAGGAAACCGTCTTGGCAGCGGGCGCCATAGGTTCACCACAGATCCTGCAACTCTCGGGCGTTGGCCCAGCAGACCTGTTGAACAATGTCGGCGTCCCGGTGAAGCATGACCTCCCCGGTGTGGGCGAAAATTTGCAGGATCACTTTCATTACCGCGCCCGTTGGGAAATCGATCAACCCTTGACCTTCTTTGGCCGAAGCTCTGAGCAAACTGCGGAAGTTGAGCGCCTCTATTCAGAGGAGTCGCGCGGGCCCCTGACAACGAACCACTTTGAGTCTGGTGCATTTCTGAGATCCGGACCTCATGTCGATATTCCCGATATAGAACTGCTTATGATCCCATATTTCATAAGCTTGGGAGCCCCGGAGTATCGCCCACCGGATCGCCACGGTTTCACAATCTCTGGTTTTCCGACCCGTCCATGGAGCCGAGGGCGTGTGACTATTGCATCAAACGACCCATTGGATCGGCCCATTATCGATCCTAGATATCTTAGCGATCCGGCGGACGTCGATCTGATGCGCGCGATCATCAAAGAAGCGCGGAAGATTGTGTCACAGGAAGCTTTTGCGAAGCTCAATCCAGTTGAGATATCTCCGGGGGCGGACGCCCAGAGCGACGAAGAACTTCTTGCGGACATCCGCGAGATTTCGTCGACGTCCTTTCATCCTGTCGGCAGTTGCAGGATGGGGCAAAGCGATGATTGCGTCGTTGCTCCCGACTTGAAGGTGCGCGGGCTTGAAGGGTTGAGCGTTGCCGATGCGTCTGTGATGCCGCAGATGAACACCGGACATCCCAACGCGCCGGTGATTATGATTGCTGAAAAAGCTGCCGAAATGATCGCCGCGCGGGTCTGAGTGAAAAACTGCTAGGCGTCAGATAAGAGACATTTTTGCGAAAGGTTCACCAGTAACTTTTTCCCGCTTATGGGGATTTGCATAGTTTAGTTGCGAATGTCCGGTTTGGGCTGCGAGCGGCCACCGATGCGAAAAGCGGCGAATGGCCGTACCGAGCCCAAAGTGACTGATGCTGCGCGGCGAACGAAAGTCCGGTCTACCAGAGTGCTTAGTTGCCCTAAGGCTTTGTCGCAATCTGGCTTACGTAAGACATGAAACCGAAGAAGGTCTTCTCAGCCACCCGGCGTCTTGCCTCCGCCTTCAACGCCTCCGCTGTTTCGGGAAACAGTACGCGCTCTTCGATCATGCGGTCAGCACCTCGGTCTATGACAGTCAGGAAGTATGTCGCTTCTGCTTCGGCGACGTATCCATGCCCTCTTCTTGCCCCAAGTTGAAAGCCGGTCTTGGCGAGCATTCCGGAGACCTGACGCATTATCCAAAGGTTGGTGACATTTTGATTGATCATGAACCGAATGAGTTGATCCAGCGGATCGAAATCTGCAATCTGCGCCGTCGCTGTGTCGTAGTCGCCATCACAAATCGCCAATACACCACCCGGCTTCAGGATGCGGAATGCTTCCTGAACAACAACTTCGGGGTCAGGCACGTGACACAACAGGGTATGCATTAGGACAACGTCGAATGATGTGTCCTCAAACCCCGTGTCCTTTGCATCGCCGATATCGAAGCTGAGCCGCGCATCATCTCCAAAGCTCTTTTTCGCCCGTTCAACCATCACCGGTGAAGGTTCGAGCCCATGCGCTGTTTTCGCGCCTGCAACGTCCAGTAGGTCCTTAGTTACGTGGCCTGTACCGGACCCGAGTTCCAACGCACGTGCATTGCTCGGGAGCTTTAACTCACTCAAGTAGGCCTTGCGAATTGCGACCTGTGCAGGCTCAAGGCAACGGGCTTCCATCGCTGCTGCAATACGTTCCTGAAGCGCGGTGTCTTGTGCGCCAAGATCAGAATATGGATCAGACATGGCTTAGCTCTCAAAATACATCCTGCAGAAATGCTAAACACACTTAGCCACGAAATCAAAAGAAGCGGACCTGTGGGCAACCCGATCAAACGGCAGCAAAGTCCGCAAAGCTGACGCTCCGAACTAAAACACCCTCGCAGCATTCAGCGAGGGTGTTTTCTTTGTAAGAACCCGTTACGCCTTGCGTCGTTTTTGACTATGCAACGCCTCCGATAAGAGGCGCGGCGAAACGCCTGCGCCCTTTTCACGTTCCATAGACATGATTTAGGTTCTTGTGTTCGCAATTACCGCCGACGATCCCTGCGCGAGCTCATCGGCTGGAAGGCCACTCCCACATGCGCCTCGCAATAGGGTTTGCCCGCCTCAACCGGAAGGCCGCAGAACCAGAAATCCTCGGTCGCGGGGTCGCCCACGGGCCATTTGCAGGTCTTCTCGGTCAATTCCATCAGAGTCAGCTTCTTGGCTTTCTTTTCAACCTCGTTGACCTTGGCCAGCGCCTCGGGGCTGATCTCGTTGGCCGATGGCTGCGGTGGCAGCGGCTGACCGGCGGGGATGATCTGACGGCGGGCCGGAACGACCGGTTTCGCCTCGGCGGTCGGGGCCGGGGCCGGACGCGCCGGTTCGGTCTTGGGTGCAGGTTTGGGCTTGGCCTCGGCCTTGGGGGCAGGCGCCGGTTTTTCTTTCGGTTCCGCCTTGGCCGGGGATGCGCCTGCCGTCCGGTTCGACAGGCCCAGGCGGTGCACCTTGCCGATCACCGCATTGCGGGTCACGCCGCCCAGTTCCTTGGCAATCTGGCTGGCCGACTGGCCTTCGCCCCACATCTTCTTCAGCAGTTCAACACGCTCGTCTGTCCAGGACATCGTTAGCCTTTCAAAAGCGGAAAGCGGCCCCGGATTCGGGCCGCCTTGGGAATTCGTCTCAGCCCCCTATTCTAAACACTGCTGCCCGAGTTACAAGCTGTCTTCGAATCAGGTTGAGGGCAAATCATGCAAAATCCCGCAGATCAGACCGCGCGTCGCTTCGGAGCAGTCAACTGGATGGGCCTGTACACGCTGGCGCAGCGCGAAACCCTGCGTTTTCTGGCCGTCTGGACGCAGACGGTTCTGGCACCACTGGTTACGGCGGGGCTGTTCCTGTTGATCTTCACCATCGCCATCGGACCCAGCCGGCCCGATGTCATGGGTGTGCCGTTTGTGATGTTTCTGGCACCGGGGATCATGATGATGACCGTGATCCAGAATGCCTTTGCCAATACCTCGTCCTCCATGGTGATCGCCAAGGTGCAGGGCAATATCGTCGATACCCTGATGCCACCGCTGTCACCGCTCGAGATTCTGCTGGGTTACCTCGCGGGTGGTATTGCCAGAGGCGTGATGATCGCACTGGTGATCTCGATTGCGTTCTTGGTCTTGCTCTCCATTGCGCCTCAGCACCCCCTGATCGCGCTGACCTTTGTTGTTCTGGGTGGGGCATTCATGGGCGCGTTGGGCCTGTTTGCCGGTATCTTCGCCAACAAGTTCGACCAGATGGCAGCAATCACCAACTTTATCGTCACGCCGCTGGCCTTCCTGTCGGGTACGTTCTACTCGGTCGAGGCGCTGCCGCCCGTGCTGAACCGCCTGACCCACCTGAACCCGGTGTTCTATCTGATCGATGGTTTGCGCTATGGAATGATCGGAGTGTCCGACAGCTCTCCGTGGCTGGGGATGGCGGTATGTACGTTTGCGACACTCGTGATCGGAGCCATCACCTGGCTGATGCTGCGCACCGGATATCGCCTCAAGGCTTAGGGCGGCCTGGCCATCGCGGCCGGTTGCACGGGCCGGGATGCAGGCGCACCCGTTCCCGCCGCGCGGGGCAGGCTCTCAGGCGCGGCGCCGCACCGCTTCTCGCCAGACCAGGATCAGCCCGCCGGCCAGGATGGTCGCAGATCCGACCAGACTGATCCAGTCGGGGATCACATCAAAGACCGCAAAGTCGTAAAGGGCGGCAAAGATCAGCGTGGCGTAGCTGATCGGGGCCACAAAGGATGCATCCGCCCGCGCCATGCCGTTGACGAAACAGGCCTGGGCGCAGGCCATCAGAACGCCGATCCCCACCAATGCCGCCCACTGCTGCGGGGTTGGCATCTGAAAGACGAAGCTGACGGCCAAAGTGGCGATCAGCACCCCCATTGCGTTGTTGATCAGCAGGATCTGCATCGGTGGCTCGCGCCCGGACAGCTTTTTGATGAAAATCAGCTCCATCCCGATCAGCGCAGCCGCCGCCAGCGCCAGAAGGGCGGCGGGCTGAAAGCTGGCGGAGGTCGGGCGCAGCAGGATCATCGCGCCCGTCAAGGCGACAGCCGCCGCCAGCCAGCGCCAAGGACCAACCCGCTCGTGCAGCAGCGGAATGGCCAGCACCATACCAAAGACAGGGTTCAGAAAGGATATGGCCGTCGCATCCGCCATCGGAATGAAGGCAACCGATGCGAACATCAATGTCACCCCCGCCCAGCCAAAACTGGTCCGCCCGACGTGAAGCCCCCAATGGGGCCGCACCAACCGGGGCCGCAGAGTTGCAACCGCCAGCACAATCGCCAGCAGGGCAAACAGAAACCGCCCGTGACTGATCTGCATGGCGTGCAAGGGCGGGCCCAACGCATCCGTCCCCAGCGCCTTGGCCAGCAGCGTCGTCGCGGCGATAAATGCGGTGGCGATAAAAATCAGCGCAGCGGCAAGCGGTGGATTGTGGTGCTTGGGTTGGAACATGGCCAAGCGGTGCGCGGTTGCACAGGCTTTGGCAAGGGCAAAATTCGATCCCTGCAAAATACCGGCTTCCCAACCTGCGCAAGCATCGCTATACGGTCGGCCATGATCAAACATGTGCATATCCAACTGCTCCGACGCCGACGCATCTTTGCGTAACCGGCCTGTTTGATCTCGTGTGCCCGGCAAATCGGCACAGACCTCACCAAAATTGTTGACGAACAGGGCCTTCGTGTATCACTCACGAGGCTCATACTACCTGAAAAGGATGATCCCATGATCCCGTCCGTTCTGCCGACCTATAACCGTGCGCCCCTGACATTCGTGAAGGGCGAAGGCGCCTGGCTGACCGAGGCGGATGGCCGACGTTTCTTGGACCTCGGCGCAGGGATCGCCGTGAACGCGCTGGGCCATGCCCATCCGGCATTGGTGGCCGCGCTGACGGACCAGGCCCATGCGCTGTGGCATGTCTCGAACCTGTACAACATCCCTCAGCAACAGGCCTTGGCTGACAAGCTGGTGGAACACAGTTTTGCCGATACGGTTTTCTTCACGAACTCCGGCACGGAATCCTGCGAACTGGCCGTGAAAATGGCCCGCAAGTATTTCTATGACAAAGCTCAGCCCGAGCGGGTCGAGATCATCACTTTCGACGGTTCCTTCCACGGCCGGTCGTCAGCCGGCATCGCCGCTGCCGGGTCCGAGAAAATGACCAAGGGCTTCGGCCCTCTGCTGCCGGGTTTCGTGCATGTGGCATTCGGAGACCTCGACGGCGTGACCGACGCCATCACCGACAAGACCGCCGCGATCCTGATCGAGCCCATCCAAGGCGAAGGCGGTATTCGCCCCGTCCCCGACGCCGAACTCAAGGCACTGCGTCAGATCTGCGACGACAACGGGCTGCTGCTGATCCTTGATGAAGTCCAGTGCGGCGTCGGCCGGACAGGCAAGCTCTTTGCCCATGAATGGGCTGGGATCACGCCTGATATCATGATGGTCGCCAAGGGCATCGGCGGCGGCTTCCCGTTGGGCGCGGTACTGGCGACCGAGGACGCGGCATCCGGCATGACTGCGGGCACCCACGGTTCGACCTATGGCGGCAACCCGCTGGGCTGCGCGGTGGGCTGCGCGGTGATCGATCATGTGGCAACACCAGCCTTTTTGGAAAGCGTCAACCGCAAGGCGGGCCTGCTGCGCCAAAAGCTCGAAGCCCTGATCGCCGATCACCCTGAGGTGTTCGAAGAGGTGCGCGGATCGGGCCTGATGCTCGGCCTCAAGTGCAAGCCTGCCAATATTGACGTGGTCAATGCAGGTTATGACAACCTCGTCATCACCGTTCCCGCCGCCGACAACGTGATCCGCCTGTTGCCGCCTCTCACCCTGACCGAGGACGATATCGCTCAGGCCATGATCCGCCTCGACAAGGCCGCCCGGCAGATCGAGACCCAGCTCCAAACCGCCTGATTTTCATCTTTTCCCAAATACTCCGGGGGTCCGGGGGCAGCGCCCCCGGCAACCGACAGCCAGGAAACGAACCGACATGAACCATTTTCTTGATATCCACAAAACCGATTCCACCGATCTGCGGGCCATGATCGATCAGGCCGGCGTGATGAAGCAGGCGCGTTTGGGCCGCCCCAAGGCCGCCCCTGACGACGAACGGCCGCTGAAAGATCGCATGGTGGCGCTGATCTTCGAAAAGCCTTCGACGCGGACGCGCGTGTCTTTCGATGTGGGCGTGCGCCAGATGGGCGGGCAGACCATGGTGCTGTCCGGCAAGGACATGCAGCTGGGTCACGGCGAAACCATCGCCGACACTGCCCGCGTGCTGTCGCGCTATGTAGACATGATCATGATCCGCACCTTCGATGAAACCATCCTGACCGAAATGGCTGAATACTCGGACGTGCCGGTGATCAACGGCCTGACCGACCGCACCCACCCCTGCCAGATCATGGCCGACGTTCTGACATTCGAGGAACATCGCGGCCCCATCGCTGGCAAAAAGGTGGTCTGGACCGGTGATGGCAACAATGTCTGCGCTTCCTTCCTGCACGCCGCCGGTCAATTCGGATTCGATCTGACCTTCACCGGACCGGCTCAGCTTGACCCGGAAGAGGAGTTCATGGGGTTTGCCCGTCAAAAAGGTTCGAAAATCGTGATCGAAAGGGATCCGCACAAAGCGGTGGAAGGCGCGGACCTCGTCGTCGCGGATACCTGGGTTTCGATGCATGATTCCCAGTCGGCCAAAGAGCGCCGCCACAACATGCTGCGCCCATATCAGGTCAATGCTGAACTCATGTCGCATGCCAAACCGGATGCGCTGTTCATGCATTGCCTGCCGGCCCACCGCGAGGAAGAAGCGACCTCCGAGGTCATGGATGGACCGAACTCGGTCATTTTTGATGAAGCCGAAAACCGTCTGCATGCACAAAAGGCGGTGATGCGCTGGTGCCTGGGCGTCTAAGGGCGTCGACGGATATCCCAAACTTTCAATTTGGCGAGCGTACTTGCGCTCGCCAAGAGGACCAGTGCGCAAAGCGCTGTTTTGGTTACGATCTCCATCGTGCCTTCGATCAGCATGGCGTGAACAAGGCTGCCGACAATCGTCACCCCGGCCAGTGCGGTGTGGCTCAGCCGCCAAAGACGAAAGCGCTGGCGCAGACGTTTGCGGAAGACCCCTAACAGGGCCGCCCCGAAAGCGGCCCACATGGCAATGACACCCCAGGCCGAGAACGGCGTTGGCGATACGAACAACAACGCATCCACCACATCCGGCGGGCTGGTAAGCCACAACCCCGCGACATGGACCACAATCGCCAGTACCAGGGTCAGACCGATCCAGCGGTGAATGTGGCGGCTCATCACTGCGGACAAGCCCGGAAGGTATCTTCCGGCCAGAAGCGGCTGCAGCAACAGCAGACCCAAGCTCAGAATTCCGGCAAACCCGGCGAGGATATAGGTTGGATCGCGCCAGGCAAGATACGGGCTGCCTGCCGCAGCGATTAAAGGAACGGCAAGGGCGGCGATCAGGGTCGCCCAAATGACACCGGTTCGGATCACCGGGATCAGAGCGGTTGCAACACGAAATGCGCAGCCAGTGTCTTGTCTTTGGAACTGGACATCACAGGCCGCAGGAACACGGTTTCGAACGCGCCGCTGTCATAGGCCAGATGCCCGTGCGGTTGACCGAATGCAGGAACGATCTGCGGCATTTCCAGGCGGAATTCACCCTTTTCATCCGTCAAGGTCGCCCCATGGCTTTGCGGGTCACGCTCGTGCCCTTCTGTGGTATGGGCCCAGATCTGAATGCGCTGGCCGGGCAGGGGAGCGCCATCGCCCGCCCGTCGTACGGTGCCGGTCATCCAGAACCCGCCGCCACCGATCCGGTCCACGATTGGCGCACCGGGGCGATAGTTGTTCGATCCGCCCCGCATCGAAGGCGTCGGCGCAATCCCGGCTGCGCGGGCAGGCACCAAAAGCCCTGTGGCGCCGGTCGCCAAAACGGCAACACCTTGGGTGATCAGGGAACGACGGGACAGCAACGCATCTGTCATCGAGAAACCTCCAATACGCGATCCAATCTTGTCAGTCTGCGGCTTCCATCTGAAACATAGCATGTTTCTTTCAAAATCCGAGGCCGTGCGCGGTAGGATCCCCGCGCCTTCACGGTTCTGTGAGTGATTCCGGGTCGTCGAAACGAATCTCTTTGACCTCTGGCGGTGCGTGGTGCGATGCTCTGGGCCACCGAACCACATCGGGATGATCATTCCATGACGACAGCAGATCTGGTTACACAGGAAGACATTGCCGCCTTCCAACGCGATGGTGCTGTTGTTCTGCGGTCGAAATTCTCATCCGACTGGTTGTCATTACTGCGCGCAGGTATCGACGCCGACCTTGACACGCCGACCGATAATTTCACCCGTCATACCAAGGATCCGAACGCCCCGGGCTATTACGAAGACTACTGGGCCTGGAACAAAATCCCGCAATTCAACGAATTCGTTCACAAGTCCCCCTGCGCACCGCTTGCCGCCGGGTTGCTGGGGGCGCCATCCATCAACCTTGTCATGGACAACTGGTTCCTGCGCGAGGCCGGCTCGACCTCGCGCCCGCCCTTCCATCAGGACCTGTCGTACTTCGACTTCGAAGGCACGATGTGCGTCCTTTGGCTGCCGCTGGAACCCGTGACCAAGGAAAACGGCATCGCATTCGTGAAGGGCTCACACCTATGGGACAAGCTGTTCATGCGGGTGCGGTTTGCCGATGGGCATCCCAGCTATGAGCCCACCGAAGTCGCCGGGCTGACCTATCACCCGCCACCCGATGTCAATGCCGACCCCGGCGCGTATGAGTTGCTGCAATGGGATCTGGAGCTTGGGGATTGTATCTTTTTCGACATGCGAACGCTGCATGGCGGGCTGTCCTCGACCACGCCGTCGGAAACGGTGCGGCGCTTCACCCTTCGCATGACGGCACCTGATGGTGTCATCCGGTATCGCGGCGACTGGGCCAAGGACGAGCGTGCGCAGTTCGAGGCGGCAGGCTATGGCGAGGGGGATCGGATTGACGGGCCGTTTTTCCCGCAACTCTGGCCGCGTTGATTGGAACGGCGCCGCACTTAATCTGTGCGATTGTGCACTTTATGGGCTGCTTCGCGTAGCTATTTCTTACCTGAGTGAACGCGGGTGGCCTGACCATCTGCAACGAAGGGAGAGCTGAAATGAGTTGGAACCCGACACACAATCCGGAGTGCATTTCGGAGAATCCGGCGCTGGACACATTAATCATCCCGCGTGCCCGTGACTTGGGAGGGTTCGAAGTGCGCCGCGCGTTGCCTTCGGTAAAACGACAGTTGGTGGGCCCGTTCATCTTTTTCGATCAAATGGGCCCCGCTGAATTCATCACCGAAGGCGGCATCGACGTGCGGCCCCACCCCCATATCGGACTGGGCACGGTCACCTATCTGTACCAGGGCGAATTCGAGCACCGCGACAGCCTTGGCACACATCAGATGATCTATCCCGGCGAGGTCAACTGGATGGTTGCAGGGCGTGGTGTCACCCATTCCGAGCGCACCAGTGACGAAACACGCGGCAGGAAACACAGCCTGTTCGGCATTCAGACCTGGATCGCCTTGCCCGAAGCGCATGAGGATATGGCCCCGGATTTCGAACATCACAAACAGGCCGCGTTGCCGCATATTCAGGATTCAGGCGTCAGCGCCCGGTTGATCCTGGGTTCAGCCTATGGTGAGACCAGCCCGGTCACGATGCTGTCCGAAACCTTCTATCTCGACGTGCAATTGGAACCCGGCGCGTCTTTCCCTCTGCCTGATGACCACGAAGATCGCGGTGTCTATGTTACGCAAGGTTCGGTCGAAATCGCGGGCGACAGGTTTGACGAGGGCCGCATGATGGTGTTCCGGCCCGGGGACAAGCTGTCTGTCAAGGCCGGTGCGCTGGGCGCGCGGCTGATGCTGCTGGGCGGAGCGACCCTGAATGAAGACCGCTACATCTGGTGGAATTTCGTTTCGTCTTCGAAGGAAAAGATCGAAACCGCAACCCGTGAGTGGAAAAGCGCCGATTGGGCCAATGGTGCATTTCAACTGCCTCCGGGTGACGATCAGGAATTTATCCCTATTTCCAAAGAGCTTGAGCGCACCAAACCCCGGCTGGCCCGCTAGCGCGTGACGTCGGGGGCAAGCGGGCTTGTGTCACGGGACGTTTGCGGTGATCCTTTTCGGGTGTACCGGAGGGGGTATCATGAAACTTGTCCTTGCAGGCGCGGGCAGCATCGGCTGTTACTGTGGTGCTTTGCTGGCCCGGTCGGGGCACTCCGTGACCTTGCTGGGCCGCGCCCGTGTGCTGGACCCGATCCGAGAGCACGGGCTGAAGGTCACTGACTTTGATGGCCTTGACGTCACGATTCCGACCGGGGGCCTGACGCTCAGCGAAGATCCGGCCTGTCTGGATCAGGCCGAACTGGTCATCGTCACCGTCAAATCGGGTGCAACCGCAGATATGGCCGAGCAAATTGAGCGCTTTGCGCGGCAGGATGCCCCGATCCTGTCCTGGCAAAACGGTATCGAAGCTGCCGCAACATTGCGCAATGCCCTTCCCGGGCGCGACATACGCGCCGGAATGGTTCCGTTCAACGTGGTGCCGACTGCCCCCGCCACCTATCATCGGGCCACGTCCGGAGAGATCGTCATCCAAAGCGGCGCTGGTGATCTGGCCGCGCAGCTGAGCAGCGCAGACCTTCCCGTCACGTCCAGCGACCACATCGAAGCCGTGCAATGGGGCAAGTTGGTGATCAACCTGAACAATGCGCTCAATGCCTTGTCGGGCCTCACGCTGGTGGATCAGCTGATGAACCGCGACTGGCGCAATCTCATGGCGGATCAGATGTCCGAGGCGCTGACCGTCCTCAAGGCGGCGGGTCATCCCGTAGCCTCGACCACACCGCTTCCGGCATGGATGACCCCGCATATTCTGCGGCTGCCGACACCGCTGTTCACCAGGATCGCGGCCCGGATGCTGACAATCGACCCGAGCGCGCGAACGTCCATGGCCTATGACCTCATGGCTGAGCGGCAAACGGAAATTGACAGCCTGCAAGGTCACATCATCCGGATGGGTCACGAAACCGGAGTGCCGACACCCATCTGCACGCAGGTGTCCGACCTGATCAAACATGCACCCGATCACCCGTTGTCGCCGGAACAGATCAGGCTCTAACGTCAACCCTCAGGCGAACGCGGTCAGCACCCAGTAAATGACGGCCGACATGGTTGCGGCGGCGGGCACGGTGACAATCCACGCGGCCACGATGGTCATGAAATGCGACCGCCGTACCAGCTTGCGACGGCGGTATTCTTCCGGGGCAAGGTGTTGTGCTGTGCGTTGAAGCTTTCCCCGCTTGCGCCGGCGCTCGGAATCCCACTCGCGGTAAAAGCCGACGCCAAAGACTGCTCCAACAGCGATATGGGTCGAACTGACCGGCAGGCCAAGCCAGCTGGCCAGAGTCACGGTGATCGCCGCCGACAGGGCGACGCAAAAGGCGCGTATCGGGTTCAGCTTGGTGATCTGGCGGCCCACCATCCGGATGAGCCTGGGGCCGAACAGAAACAGACCAAAGGAAATCCCGAACGCTCCGATGATCATCACCCAAAGCGGGATTGGAACTTTCGCGGCGAACTCTCCGAACTCGACCGCGTGGACAATCGCGGCCAGCGGGCCGACCGCATTGGCCACGTCATTTGCGCCGTGGGCAAAGCTCAGGAACGTGGCCGAGATCACAAGCGGCAGGCCAAACAGCGTTTTCAGCGACCGGGTCCGGTTCTCCATTCCTTTGGATTTGCGTTTGACCCACGGGACGGTCACGGACCAGGTCAGCAGCCCCACACCCAACCCGATCAGCAAAGCCATCTTGGGGTCGATTGTCACGATCCGCTTCAGCCCTTTGACGGACATATACGTGGCAAAGGCCCCTGCCATCACAGCCAAAAGGATGGGCACCCATTTGCGCGCGGCGGCAATCTTGTCGTCCTGATTCTGGATTTTCGACTTGATCAGCGCCAGAAAAGCCGCGGCAACCGCCCCCCCGAGCATCGGCGAAATCACCCAGCTGGCTGCAATTGCACTCATCGTGCCCCAGCTCACCGCGCTCAGGCCCGCTGCTGCAATGCCTGCACCCATCACCCCGCCCACGACTGAATGCGTTGTGGACACAGGGGCGCCGATCCAGGTCGCCAGGTTGACCCACATGGCCGAAGATATCAGCGCCGCCATCATGGCCCAGATGAACACCTCGCTGTTTTGCACCGAGGCGGGGTCGACAATCCCCTTTGAGATGGTCGAGACCACGTCACCCCCCGCAAGCAACGCACCAGCGCTTTCGGCAATGGCGGCAATCACGATGGCGCCGCCCATGGTCAGCACATTCGCACCGACCGCTGGGCCCATGTTGTTGGCCACGTCATTGGCACCGACATTGATCGCCATATAGGCCCCGAACGCGGCCGCCGCGACCACGACATGGCTGCCATCCGCCCGACCGAACAGGACCGCCGCCGTCAGCCCGGCAAGCGCCATGAAGGCCAGTGCGACCCCCGGTGCCAGCAGGTGGCGCGCGACATGGATGTTGGCGGTTTCGACCCGCGAAATTCGGTGCAGGTCGCTGTCCAACGTTTGCCAGCGTGGTTTCGGATTCGTGTCAGACATGAACTTGGTCAGATAGTGAAGGATCGTGCGCCACTAACGGTATCCGGCTGCTCAGGCAAGCTGGGTGCCATCGAAATGTTGCGAATTCCTTACAGTCTGCGCAACAGGGCCTGAAGCTCGGGCTCTTGCACCAGGGTGGCCGCTTCAGCCGGCGAAAACCAGCCGCGTTCGCGCTGATCGGCCTCGGGAAAGTCATCGGCCAGCGCACGCACCGATATCCTGTAGACATTGGTCAATACCGGTTGCGCCGATCCGTCTTTGAGGATCTTGTCGTAAGTGAATTGGCCGATGGGTTCATCGTGAACCGCATCCGCGCGCACCCCGGACTCTTCCCAGGCCTCCTGGAGGGCGGTTTCCGCGCCACTCAAACCATCGATGGGCCAGCCTTTCGGGATGATCCAGCGTTTGGTGTCTCGGCTGGTGATCAGAAGGACCTGATCCTGCCCATCATGAGTGCGGGTGCACAACGCCGCAAACTGCACCCGTCGGGGGCGCAGGAACAGCGGACGTCCTACCTCTTCCCAGATATTTTGCAGCCATGCATTCATCAGTTATTTTGTCAGTCTACTCTATGCCTTCAAAGTTGATACGACTTAACAACGGAAATGGTGAGTTTCAATTAAACCTTCCAGTTTTGGCCGGGTTTGGCCGATTTTTGAGGGTTTTCTGGGTTGTTTTGTGGATTATGGGCAAGGCTCGGGCTTTGCTGACGGCTCTAGTCACGTCTGCGTTTTGCCCTCAGCGTGGGATCAGCCTGAGTCGGGTCTTCGGGCCAGGGGTGTTTGGGGTATTGCGCCCTCATGTCCTTGCGTACATCCGCGTAAGAGCCCGCCCAGAAACCGGGCAGGTCACGCGTTATTTGGATCGGGCGCTGCGCCGGTGACAGCAGAGTGATCTTCAAAGGCTGGCCGCCGATCGCCGGGTGTTGGGTCACGCCAAACACTTCCTGCAAACGGACCGAGATTTCCGGCACGGCCGCGCTGTAATCAATTGGCACCTTGCGCCCCAGCGGCGTTTCAAATGACCCCGGAGCGCGCCGGTCCAGTTCCTGCGTCTGCGCCCAGTCCAGCCGCGCGCGCAGGGCGGGCAAAAGGTCGAATTTCTTCCAGTCTTCAGCGCTTTTGACCCCTGACAGCATGGGCAGCAACCAGTCCTCCATGTCGGCCATCAGGCCTGCGACCGAAAAATCGGGCAGATCGACGCCATCGGCGCGCACCAGTTCGACACGGGCGGCCAGGCGCGCGGCGGCACCCTCCAGCCGCAGGCCAAGATCGCGTATCCCATCCAGCATCGCGCGGGCCACGGCGTCGTCCGGGACGTCCTTCCATATGCGGTCGTCCAACGTGATCGCGCCGAACCGCTCTTGCCGCCGCGACACGACCCGCCGCTCGCGCTTGGACCAGGCGCACGTCTCGACCCAGCCGATCTGATCCGCGAACAGATCGCGGATGTCGCGTTCCGAAATCTGGGTGGCCATCCGGACCTTCGCCTCGCGCGGGTTGCCATCCGTGTCGATGACGACCAGAAACGGAGCGCTAGCCAGTGAATCCGCACTGTCCAGAACAACGCCTTTCCCCCCTGACAGCACATAGCGCGGCGCGTCACCCTTGCGCCGCTGCCCGATGCGGTCAGGATAGGCCAGCGCAGCCATGGCGGCGGGGCTCAGATCGACCGAGTCGCCCTTGACCTGTTTCCGCAGACGTCTGGTCTCGGCATTGATCCGATCCACTGCGCCCATGTTGACCTGCCAGACCCTGTTGCGCTGAAAAGCCCGGGGGTCGCGCAGCGCCTCTTGCCGCAGGGTGATATCCACCGGCGCACCGCGAAGGGGGTCACGCTCGGCCATCAACGCTGCCAACGGGGCGGCGTTCGGACCGGCCCGCACAAGCATGTGCCCCAACCGGGGATGCAAGGGCAGTGCCGCCAGGGCGCGCCCATGATCGGTGATCCGCCAATTGGTATCAAGTGCGCCCAGCATTGTCAGCAAAGCCCGCGCCTCGGCCATCGTCCCCTCGGGAGGTGGAGTCAGAAAGGCAAGATCGGCCGCGTCAGCGCCCCACAGGGACAGCTCCAGCGCCAGCCCGGTCAGGTCCGCCGCTTCGATCTCGGCGGGCGGGTAGGCGGCCAGGGCACCGTCTTCCCCCTTCGACCAGAGTCGGTAACACACCCCTTCGGCCACCCGTCCGGCCCGGCCCGCGCGCTGTGTGGCCTCGGCCCGGGTCACCCGTTCGGTCACCAGCCGGGACATGCCCGATCCCGGATCGAACCGAGCCCGCCGGGCCTGTCCCATATCCACCACGACCTTGATGTCGGGGATCGTCAGCGAGGTTTCGGCAATCGACGTCGCCAGCACGACTTTGCGCCCATGTTCCACCGGGGCAATCGCGGCACGCTGGGCTGCAAAGGGCATGGCTCCGAATAACGGGCGCACCACGCAACTGTCGGGCAACCGTCTGTTCAAAAGGCTTTCGGCGCGTCGGATTTCGCCCTCTCCCGGCAGGAAAACCAGAATTCCGCCGCCGGATTTTCGCGTCTCACGCTCGGCTTGCACCACCAGATCGATCAACGCATCCAACCGTCGCGCTTGCGGCCCCAATGGCCGATCCAGCCAGCGCGTCTCAACCGGAAAGCTGCGCCCGTCCGATGTGACCAGAGGGGCCACCATCAACGCGCCGACGGGATCCGCATCAAGCGTGGCTGACATGGCCAGCAGGATCAGATCGTCCTGCAATGCGTCGGTCACCTCGAGGCACAAGGCCAGCCCCAGATCGGCGTTCAGAGATCGTTCGTGGAATTCATCGAAAATCACCGCGCCAATTCCCGGCAGATCCGGGTTGGATTGCAGCATCCGGGTCAGGATGCCCTCGGTCACCACCTCGATCCGGGTGTCTTTCGACACTTTCGCCTCGCCACGTACACGGTAGCCCACGGTCTGTCCCGCGCGCTCTCCCAACGTCTCGGCCATCCGCTCGGCCGCGGCCCGGGCCGCCAGCCGCCGGGGTTCCAGCATCACGATCCTGCCATCGCACAGACCCGCCTCGAGCATTGCCAGGGGAACCCGCGTGGTCTTGCCCGCCCCCGGTGGGGCCTGCAATACCGCGCGACCCTGCGCGCGCAATCTGTCCAGCAGTTCGGGAACGGCGTCGTCGATGGGCAGGCGTATCGTCATCCGGCTCTTATCCGCGATCATGCTGGTGTCGTCCAGTTCTCTCGCCGGCGCGTTCTGGTGACACCGGGGCTGCAGGTCCAACCCTGAACGGCCAAGCGACGCACGAATTGACGCAGCTTTCGCTTTGATCGTATTTCCGGCGACCTGCGGTCTGGACAAACACCCCCCGAGCGCGGCAACTATTCCTGCCTCTAGGATCGGGACAAGAATGCAGACAGACAGCCTCAGCGACAGGATTTTGAAGGGCGAGCGCCGGGCGCTGGCTCGCGCGATCACACTGGTGGAAAGCAATCGTGCCGATCATCGTGCACAGGCCAGCGAGCTGTTGGCCCAGCTCGCGGGATCGGGGCGTCAGGCGCTCCGGATCGGTTTGTCGGGTACGCCCGGGGTGGGCAAGTCCACCTTCATCGAAAGCTTTGGCATGATGCTGACGGGGCAGGGGCTGCGTGTCGCGGTTCTGGCAGTCGATCCCAGCTCTGCCCGTTCAGGGGGCTCGATTCTGGGGGACAAAACCCGGATGGAACGCCTGAGCCGCGAGAAGAACGCCTTTATCCGCCCCTCCCCCAGCCAGAGCCATCTCGGGGGCGTTGCCCGACGGACGCGTGAGGCCATCGCCCTATGCGAGGCCGCAGGCTATGACGTGGTGCTGATTGAAACCGTGGGCGTCGGGCAGTCCGAAACGGTGGTGTCCGAATTGTCGGACCTGTTCCTGTTGCTGTTGGCCCCGGCGGGTGGGGACGAATTGCAGGGTGTCAAACGTGGCATCATGGAGATGGCCGATATCATCCTGATCAACAAGGCGGATGGCGACCTGAAGGCCACGGCGACCCGGACATGCGCAGACTATGCCGGTGCGTTGCGATTGCTGCGCAAGCGCCCGCAGGATCCCGAAGGTTTCCCCAAGGCAATGACCGTTTCAGCGGTCGAAGAACAGGGGCTGGAGCAAGCCTGGCACGAGATGCAATTCCTGACCCGGTGGCGCCGCGACAACGGTATCTGGGAAGCCAACCGGGCCGCCCAGGCGCGATACTGGTTCGATCAGGAAGTCCGCCATGCCCTTCTGGCCCGGCTCGACACGCCGCAGGCCAAGGCCGAGATGGAACGCCTGAACGCCGAAGTCTCGGCCGGGCGTCTGAACCCGGCCCGCGCGGCCGAGGAACTGCTTGGCACGCTGAGCTGACGGGGTGAAAGGGGGCAAGGTTTCAAAGGCGGGCGCAAAATGAAAGAATTCGTTCGGTCCGTCTTGACCCTTCCTGCGATTCCCACTACACGCATCCAACCAGTTTTCGGGCGCGACTTCGGGTTGTGCCCCTTGTGATTTGGCCGAGGGCTTTGTGCCCGGCCTCCAGAAACAAAGGAAGAAACCATGTCGCGCCGTTGCGAACTGACCGGAAAAGGCCCGATGACTGGCAACAATGTCAGCCATGCCAAAAACAGAACTCGTCGTCGTTTCCTGCCGAACCTGAATGACGTTACCCTGCAGTCCGAGACCCTGGGCCGCGGCGTGAAGCTGCGCATCTCGGCAGCCGCCCTGCGTTCGGTTGACCACCGCGGTGGTCTGGACGCATTCCTGGCCAAAGCCAAGGATGAAGAACTGTCGGCGAACGCACTGAAAGTGAAGAAGGAAATCGCCAAGGCGCAAGCCACGGCCTAAGCCTTTTCGCGGATTGATTTTCAGGCCCTGTACCTCTTTGGTGCAGGGCTTTTTCGTTTTGAGCCGCCCGCTGCAGCCCGACACTGTTTTCAATTTCGAAATTATTTTCCGCTATTGGTGAATTGCTTCACATACGGAATGCCGAATCTGACCTATCGTTACTGTCATTCATCAGGCGGGGGCCTCACTATGACGTTAAAAAGTTTCTACCTTTTCCTGTTTCTGGCCGCGGTTTTTCGCAAAGCAATTTCGGCTTGTACGCGGATGCAGCGCAGGGTGAATCGTTCCCACACCAGCTTCAATACAAGCAAGGTGAAACGACCGGGAATTGATTACTGAAACCAGCTTCAAGCGCGACCCTTTGGCGCTTGAAGCTACTCTACCGACTGACCTATACCCGGGTCAGGATGAGACCAGCCATAACACGATTCCTGCCTTATGTTCTGTCCCTGCTTTTGGTTCTGACCGGGCAGGGCCTTGCCGTGTCCCGCGGCATGGACAGGGCCGTGGGTCAGATGGTGTTGTGCACAGGCACCGGTCCGGTCGTTGTCTATATGGACGAAAACGGACAGCCCACCGCGCCACCGCATTACTGCCCGGATTACGCACTGTCCCTGATGGGCGCGGTCGCCGTTGCCCAGCCGCCCATGCCTATGGCGCCAGAGCGGGCGCAGATAGCGCCGCTGCGACATCTGGTCAATCAAATCGCCTTGCCGGTCCCCGGCACCCCGGCGCGCGCGCCGCCTGTACGTGTTTGAAGACGCTACTTTTTCAAACCTACAATACAGGAGAGGCACGATGTCCCTCAAAACTACTCTGTTTGCAACCCTGGCCGCCGTGACCCTGGCCATGCCTGCTTTTGCCGAAGGCACTATCAAAGTTGATGACGCCTATGCCCGGTCGTCGGGAAAGACCGCTAAGGCAGGTGCCGCGTTCATGATGATCCAGAATCTGGGCGATGCGGACGACCGTCTGGTCGGCGTGACGTCGGATGCCGCTGCCCGGGTTGAACTGCATACGCACAAAGTCGACGACAATGGCGTGGCCAAGATGGTGCATGTCGAGGAAGGCTTTGCCATTCCGGCAGGTGAAACCCACATGCTGAAACGTGGCGGCGACCACGTGATGTTCATGGGGCTGACCGAACCGTTCGAGCAGGACGCCATGGTTCCGGTGACGCTGATCTTTGAAAAGGCTGGCGAGGTTGAGATCGAAATCCCGGTCGATCTGGAGCGTCAGGACATGGGCGGACACGGATCTCATTCGAACTAGGGCAACGCCTGTCTTCAGGCCGCGCTGCGGCCGTCATCCATGCGTCAGGCCGGGCATTGCCCGGCCTGTTGTTCCTGCGGTCACCGCTGGTGCTATTTGTTGACGGTTTTCATACCGACACGGTCACCAGCCCGGCGGAATCGGGACGCCAGCCAGAACATGACCGCGGCAATGGCCAGCGCCGAAAAGGCGATGCCCCATCCCAGCGCAACAAGCGCGACCGCTGGCCAGATCATCAAAACAAGCCCGACCACAAGCGCGACAAAACCCGAAACGCGCATGGAGCCGCGTTGAGGGTCTCTCTCGTGCATTTGCCCGGATGCCGCAAGCGAACCGATCCCGATGATCAGCGCCCATGCGCCCATCAGGAAAAAGGCCAGTTTGACCGTCCCTTCCGGCCAGATCAGCAGGACAAGCCCGATCAGAAGCGCACCGATTGCAGCGCCGCCCATTACCCCACGACGCCCAACGCCCAAAAGCGTCAGGCCACCATCGAGGATCAGCAGCACACCAACCAGCCGCAGCAGCAACGCGATGCTGCCAGACGGCCAGAACAGTGCTGCAATACCGACAAGCCCGGCCAGTATTCCGCGCAGCAGAAAGGTCCACCACAGGCTGGAAAGCTGCTCTCCCAGCATGTCGCGCCCGGCCATGCTGCCTTCATCCAGAATTTCACCGGTCCGGGGGTCCTGATCCGTCATTTCTTGTCCTCCAGTCGTTTCGGGGACAGTCTAACCGAATTAAGCGAGTGTTGTCTGTACTTTAACTGTGCGGCGCAAGCAGGTGCCCGACCCATCGCGGAACTGTCTGGGTCGCTTTGCCGACAAGTCTTTCATCAAACCCGGATGCGCCCGGCGACGGTTCCAGATTGATCTCGATCGTCCGAGCGCCCGCCGCCTGTGCCTCGTGCACGAACGCTGCCGCCGGATAAACCTGACCCGAGGTGCCAATGGCGGCAAAAAGCGACGCGTTGGTCAGGTGGTCATAAATCTCGTCCATGAAATAGGGCATCTCTCCAAACCAGACCACATCGGGCCGGGCCGTGGGGCGCGCACAGGCGGGGCAGGATTCCCCAACCGCCATTTCGGGCGGGGCGGTCCAGCGATGGCCACAGGCTGAACACAGCGCGCCCGCCAAAGTTCCGTGCATGTGGATGACATCTTTTGCGCCGCCCGCCTCGTGCAGGCTGTCCACGTTCTGGGTGACAATCACGACGTCTCCGGGCCAGTCCCGTTGCAGCCGGGCCAGTGCTTCATGAGCGGCATTGGGTTGCACCTTGGAGGCCTGAACCCGCCGCGCATTGTAAAACCCCTGAACCAGTGCAGGGTCGCGGGCGAATCCTTCCGGCGTGGCGACATCCTCGATCCGGTGCTGGGCCCATAAACCACCCTCATCGCGAAAGGTGCTCAACCCGCTTTCGGCGGATATTCCGGCTCCGGTCAGAATCACGATCTTTTCCATTTCTCCTCCGCGCGGTACAGGTTGGCGCATGTCACACCGTATCCTCTTTGTCTGCCTGGGCAATATCTGCCGCTCGCCTGCGGCAGAGGGCGTTTTTCGCGCCCGCGCGCCACATCACGTAACCGATAGTGCCGGAACCATGGGCTGGCATGCGGGGAAACCGCCCTATGGCCCGATGCAGGCAGCTGCGAAGGTCAGGGGAATCGATCTGGGCGACCTGCGCGCCCGTCATTTCACCGCTGCCGATTTCGACCGCTTCGATCTGATCCTGGGCATGGACGCCAACAACATCGCGGATATCGAGGATCTGCGCCCCGCCGGCAGTGACACCCCGGTGCGCCTGCTGACCGATTTCGCCCCTGAAGCCGGCGCGGATCATGTGCCTGACCCATATTACACGCGGGATTTCGATGGCGCTCTGGACCTGATCGAAGCGGCGGTCGAGGGGCTTGCCGCCCATCTGGACAGTTAGCCGCCGATCACCCGCAGCGATCCGCTCAGCCAGGGCAGTTTGGCCAAAGCCGGGTCAACGATCTGGTTCTGCATCAGACGCCGTGTCATGCCCGCCACCTCCTGCGGTACCTGATCGGACCAGCCCGTTCGCGCCAGCAATGATATGCTGCGCGAGAAATCCCCGAACGGGGCAGCGTGGGCCTCCAGCCCGTCATGGAACCGCGCGGCGCGCATGAAACCCAGCGGCGTCGTGATCGCCCAACCCAGACCCCGTGCAACCATGGCCATCAGCGCCATGTGCGAGCCGATCTCGAACCGTTCCTCGAACTCCTGCGCGCCGCGCGCCATATGCGCCTCGATCTGCCGGCTGATCAACTGCTCGCGGGCATAGCGCAGATACGGCAGGCTGTTCTGCACAGCCTCCACTCCGCCCGCCCCCTGAGGCGCAACCAGAATGAACGGATCCCGGACCAGAGGGTACTCGACCACCCCCTCCAGCACTTCTCCGCTATGGGCGGTGACGGCCATATGCAGGCGTTGTTCGGCCAAGGCCTCGAACAGATCGAGGCTCGACAAGGTGATCAGCTTGAAATTCGATCGGGTCAGACTGTCTGCCAGCAACGTGGCCAGCCGCGGGGTCAGATCATTGTCGAAGTCGTCGATCAGCCCGATGGACAAAGTGGTCAGATGCCCCAGATCCATGACTGACAATTCGCTTTGTGCCATTTGCAGCTCGGCCAGAACCGCCTCGGCGCGCACCAGAAAGCTGCGCCCGGCCTGTGTCAGGCGCATCGGTCGGCGCCCGTGATCGACCAGTTCGGTGCCCAGAGCCTTTTCCAGATTGCGCAACTGTTGGGAAACGGATGGCTGGCTGAGCCCCGTGATCTCGGCGGCCTGTGCCACCGATCCCGTCCGCGCCAAAGCCTCGAACACCTCAAGGCCCCGCAGGGTCAGCCCTTTCATCACCATAAGATACACCTTTCGCTGCGCCTTTCTGGGGCGCAGCGTGGATCAGGTCAAGGTTTCAGAAGGGCTTAGCTGCAGATCGCCTGTGCCATCTGGCCAAAGTTCTGATACCGGTCCCACAGCGCATCATCGCGCGCGGTCTGCGACATCTTTAACTGTTGCGCCTGATGGGGGTCAGTGAACCACTTGGCCACGGTTTTCTGATCGCTGCGGGTAAGCGCCTGATCTGCTACGCGCTGGATGCAACTGCACCGATCCCGCGTCGCTGCTGACCGATCCGACGCCAGACACGCCCGCTTGATCTGCGCCGCGTCCGCAACCGGAGCCACAGCCGTCAGCGATGCCGCACAAAATGCGATTAAGAGTAACTGTTTCATGCTCATGCCTCGTTTTTGCCTGCCCGGAGGGATCTTGCGCCCCTCTCGGCCTGCGGCGAAGTATGAATCAAACTGGAGTTTGGATCAACGGACAAGATGCTGTTGATCAGGAATGTTGCCTCTTTTCTCTTCAGCGTCAGCCTCGCGGTTTCAACGGCATATGTATCCTGATCGACCAGGCTGCGAAAGAACAGATCATCCGGGTTCTGGCCGCTGGTGGATGGTGCCAGCAGCAGGCTTTCGGAAATTGCTCCGTTGGCGTTAATGACATTATGTGTCTCAAGCAGCAGATGATGGTAAATTGCACTGTTTTCTCTGCACAATGTTGCAATGCTCGCATCAACAAGGCTGATGGCTGGAACAAACACTTCGTTCTCTGCACAAAGGATTTCAGCCAAAGGGTGCGTAACCAGCATTCTGTGTTGCTGTGACACTTTCAAAGGCGCGAAATTCGAAAGCGTTCCCTCGGGAATTTCGACCATTCTGAAACGTCCGGCTGTGATGACAGCCTGTTCGCCCGTCCAGATGACGGGTAGATAGCCATTGTCACGGGTCCAAATCTCATCACCCGGCTTCAGCATTTCGATGGGGCGGTATCCGGATTTGGTTTCGATCAGTGTCCCACGGCAGTAGCAAATGGGGCTGACATATGCGTTTGATGCGAAGCTTGGGCCTTCTTGCGTACTGACGACCGTCAGAGGGACTCCGGCTGGTGGAAACTGTCCGGGTCCGCCGATGAATGCGATGCCCTCGACGGTTCCATATGCCGGTGATGAGTTGTTCACGTTGAACGCAACCGCCTGCCACGTGGTTGTCCCGTCTGTCAAAGTAATACCATATTCGGCTTCAACACGCGTGCCGCTGGCGAAAAGCGTACCATCGATTGTCTGATCGCCGTTTAACCGCTGATTGCCATCATTGTCGGAAAAGTTGGTGTCCGATCCGGCATCCGTGATGAAAACTTCGGTCGCAGTGCGCGAATTGATTGTAATCGTCTCGCCAATAAGATGTATCCCCGTGCCCTGATTGATCCCGTCCAGACCCTGCGCCACAGAGACGGACAATTGACCTTCACCCAACACAAAGATCGAATAATCGGCCAAGTCTTCCCTGCTTTCTGTTTTTGAAACGGCCAGATGATGCGATCATCTTAACTATTCACTGATTTCGGGTAAATGCCGCTGAACAGAAAGGCGCGGGTGGGACCTTTTTTGCAACGCTTCAACGCTTGACGAGGGGCAAAACTCCCGACATATCCCACTCCATGACAGACCTCGCTCATATCCGCAATTTCTCCATCGTCGCGCATATCGACCATGGCAAATCCACCCTTGCTGACCGGCTCATCCAAGAGACCGGCACGGTCAAGGATCGCGACATGAAGGAACAGCTGCTCGACAGCATGGATATCGAGCGCGAGCGCGGCATCACCATCAAGGCCAACACGGTTCGCATCGACTATACCGCCGACAATGGCGAACAGTACGTGCTGAACCTGATCGACACCCCCGGCCACGTGGACTTCGCCTATGAAGTCTCGCGGTCGATGCGCGCGGTCGAAGGCTCTCTGCTGGTCGTGGACTCGACCCAAGGGGTCGAGGCGCAGACGCTGGCGAACGTGTATCAGGCCATCGACGCGGATCATGAGATCGTGCCGGTGCTGAACAAGATCGACCTGCCCGCGTCCGACTGTGACCGCGTGGCCGAACAGATCGAAGATGTGATCGGCATCGACGCGACCGATGCCATTCAGGTTTCCGCCAAGACGGGGCAGGGCATCCACGAAACTCTGGAAGCAATCGTGCAGCACCTGCCCGCACCGAAGGGCAATCTGGACGCGCCTCTCAAGGCGATGCTGGTGGATTCATGGTACGACGCCTATCTGGGCGTCATCGTTCTGGTCCGCATCATGGACGGTACGTTGAAAAAGGGCATGCGGGTCAAGTTCATGTCGAACGGCACCCTGCACCATGTCGATCGCGTCGGCGTCTTCCGGCCTGAGATGGAGATGGTTGACAGCCTTGGCCCCGGTGAGATCGGCTTCCTCACCGCATCCATCAAACAGGTCCGCGACACCCGCGTCGGCGACACCATCACCAATGACCGCAACGGCACCGAAGAGGCCCTGCCGGGCTTCAAACCCGCGCAGCCGGTGGTGTTCTGCGGCCTTTTCCCGGTGGACAGTGCCGAATTCGAAGACCTGCGGGATGCGATCGACAAACTGGCGCTCAACGATGCCTCTTTCTCGTTCGAAATGGAAACCTCGGCCGCGCTGGGCTTTGGCTTCCGCTGCGGCTTCCTGGGCCTGCTGCACCTTGAGGTCATCCGCGACCGTATCGAACGTGAATATGATATCGAGCTCATCACCACCGCCCCCTCGGTGATCTATCACGTCTACATGAAAGACGGCGAGATGATCGAGCTGCACAACCCCGCCGACATGCCCGACCCCTCCAAGGTCGACCATATCGAGGAACCGCGCATCAAGGCGACCATACTTGTTCCGGACGAATACCTCGGCGACGTGCTGAAACTCTGCCAGGACCGCCGCGGCATCCAACTGGATCTGACCTATGCGGGCAGCCGCGCCATGGTCGTTTATGACCTGCCGCTGAACGAGGTTGTCTTTGACTTCTATGACCGCCTGAAATCGGTGACCAAGGGCTATGCTTCGTTCGACTACCAGATGACCGGCTATACCGAGGACAATCTGGTCAAGATGTCGGTGCTGGTGAATGACGAGCCCGTCGATGCGCTCTCGACCATGGTTCACCGCGACCGGGCCGAGATGCGGGGCCGGGCGATGTGCGAAAAGCTCAAGGACCTGATCCCGCGCCACATGTTCAAAATCCCGATCCAGGCCGCCATCGGAGGCAAGGTCATCGCCCGCGAGACCCTCTCGGCGCTGCGCAAGGACGTGACCGCCAAATGCTACGGAGGCGACGCCACGCGGAAACGCAAATTGCTGGACAAGCAGAAGGCGGGTAAGAAAAAGATGCGCCAATTCGGAAAAGTTGATATACCGCAGGAGGCGTTTATTTCGGCGCTAAAAATGGACGGGTGATTCAATCTGAACAAGTTATCCCAAGGTGTTTTTTCGGTTGCACGCCTTGTTTGGCTGATTCCCGCGACAAGCGGGATTCACTTCATTGCCTTTCTGTGGGCAATTTCGGAAGGAAACTCCTATGCCCCGTCATCCTACACGATTATTTCGCCCGCGGTCGTCTCCAACTTTCTGTTTACTCTCTCTTTGCATTTGTTGCTGGCGACCGGTGTAGCTCAGGTTGTAAGACTTTATTTGTTGGACGCTATTGAGCCCGCCGTAGCCGAATCTACGAAAATTCGTCGAACAGTCGAAGTATTTAGGCTTTCTAGTGGCTTCATGTTTTGGTGGAATGTTCTACTATTTGCCTTATTTTTGCCCATCAACTTATTGTTGGTATTTCCAGTAATAATTTGGTCGCGGCTTGTCGCACCTTTCCTTCGTGGTGTAGTTGGCGGGATATTATTTATTTTTGCCATTTTCAGTTTTGCATATGATGGTTTTTATGGTTTTGTTTTCGGATTATCTTTTGTTTTTTTAATATCCTTGATGCTTTATCCTGTATGGGTTTACTTAAAATGGCTTGAACAAAGATTTGATTTTACTGATACACACGGGGAACTTCCAAGTCTTCACTATCATGTTGATTGGATAAAAAATAACTGGCTGTCAACGAGTCTAATTGTCGGATTTGCGCGTATTGTCCTTATTCCGGCGTTGTTCGCTTTGTCGGCAATTTCCGGATTTGCTCGCGCGAGCTTTTTGTCGCATGACATTTATAGAATTGAATTTTTGGAAACTCCTGCAGGGAATGATGTTATAGTTTCACCAATTTATCTTTACAGTTCGGGTGGGTTGTATGTTTTTATCGAAGATAAGCTTTCCTATCTGCCAATGTCTGGAATTCGGTCAGTAATTTCCAACCCCGCCTTAAGTGATTGAATGCATCAAATTCTTTTTAGTCATGGCCGCTAAGGAAATTGAAGCCGCACTGGTAAAACCGAGGGTGGTTATCAAAATAACTTTATGAATACTGTCGGTTAGGCCACTTCGCCCATCGGCACCGCCGGGCCGCGCCGACCCGCCCCCGTCAAACCTAAGGTTTGCCTCCGGCAAAACGGGCGGAACGTTTGCGCTCCGGGGCTCCGCCCGTTCTCGGCTGAATTCGTCCACTGGACGAATTCCGAGACGCCGCTTACCCTCTTGGGCCGGCGCGGCCCCCGGTTTTGCCCAAACTCCTAAATTTCTGAAATTCAACCAAAAGTGCTACATTCCCCTCATTCCAAACAGATTTTTCAAAGGGGGAAGTGTTATGGACCCGCAATTGCGTTCCGAGATTTCGATGCATCGTCTCGAGCATTACTACGACATCATGCGCACCTCGATCTTTGCCTATGTCGCCATCGCCGCGGTCATTGGGTTTGGGGCTGAAGGGGTTGCTCTGCCGCTGATCGTTCTGGTGCTTGTGATCACCACCTATGGCGTTCTGGCGGGCAAGACCGCGCTGGAAGATGTTGAAAACCTGCGCGGCGACATGACCGAGGAGTTTGCGCAGACCAGCTTTGCCCAAGGATTGAAGGCGCGTAACCTGAAAGGGCTGATCCTGACGTCGAATGTGTTGCTGGGTCTGATTGGGCTGTCCGAACTCATCGCAATCGTGTTCTGACCGGAGTCTGTGACCAACCTCACAGCCTCAACTTCGCCCACCTGCTAAAGTTGACGCAACGGCAACTTCGGCAGGAGGCCCCTATGTCCACATCGCTCATCCCTCTCATCGCCCTCGGGTCGGCGGGTCTCTATTCCGTTGCCATGATCTCGATGAAGTTCTGGTGGAAGATCCCCGGTGTTGGCCTGACCCTTCTGATCGTTGCCACGCTGCTGGCCGCCGCGACGCTGGAACTTGCCGCGCTGCGCAACGAACGATTGGGCATCATCTATACCGGCATTCTCGGGGCCGAGGTCGTGCTGATCGCCATCGCCTCGTATTTCCTGTTTGGCGAGAACTTTTCCTATCGCGAGGGGATTGGCATCGCGCTGGTCATTGTCGGGACAGCTCTGGCCTGGGCCTGAAGCCCCATTCTAAGCCGCCGCTGAACCAATCATGAAGTTTCCCTTAAGTAAGTTGTAACCTGCCCGGGCTCTCCCAATCTGTTGACCAGACAGAAGGAGAGAGCCCATGACCAGATACATGACTGCCGGAGCAGCCGCTTTGGCCACGACCCTCGCCCTTGGAACGGCCGCGCTGGCCGATACCACGCCCGACCTGCGCGGCACCTGGCTGGGGTCCTACACGACCGTCCAGCCCAGCCATTACTACAAAGGCGATCAGCCCCGGTTCAATCAGGCCGAATGGATGCTGGATGTGCAGCTTCAGGATGGCAACGTTTTCTGGGGGCACAGCAAATGGCGTCGCGATGGCGATACCGACTGGAATGAATACGAGGCCACCGGCACCATCAGCCTCGATGGGACGGGCAGCATCGGCATCGTCGAAACCTCACCTCTGCTGATCGGCGCGAATGCGTTGATCGATGCGCGGTACGAAGACGGCAAGATCTTTGCCGATTTCCGTAGCCTGCGGAACGGAACGACCTACAGCACCGTTCTGGAACGTCAGGTGAACTGAAGCGTGTCCGGCCCGGGCGATTGTAGGGGGTAAGTATCGCTGCTGCAATTTTGACTGCGGCGGAGGTTAGTAGGTTGCTACGCGCGGGTCGGACCGCTTCTCAAAAACGGAACCATCGTCTCCACAGCGAGGAGACGGGCCGGGCGGCCAGTTCACCGCCTGCGACAGGATCCAGACCGCCCCGCGCAAGAATGCGGCGTTCCTCGGCGCGGGTCATCTGGATTTCGCGAACCTTCAGCGCGGCTTCGCGCGCGGTGACGCGGTGACATAGCTGCCGTCCGGTCCCGGTTCCATTCCGGGGATGTTGCGTCCCCGCGACCACATCCCGCGAATGCCCGACAGCGGATGTTTCCACCCGATTTCGTCATCATCCTGCAAATGCCAGATCCGCTTCGCTTCGGCGACCGAGACCAGAGCGGCCAGCGGTTTACCGTGCCGGGTCAGTATGATCACTTCTCGCGGGTCCTGTGCGCGGGTGACCAGAGCGCCCAAATGGGCGCGCGCATGGGAAATGGTGCAACGCATCGGCGAATCTCCACATGTACGATTCGAAAGATTGGTGGTCCGAGAGTTGTACAAATCCTTCGATTCTCAACTAATGGCGCGTACGGTGGCCTTTGCGCCCGCAGCATTGGGCCAAAAACCGGGCTCAGGTTCAGGCCTGAAAATGTCCCGGGACAAACATGCGTGGAGTCGAAACTTCTCGGATTATCCACAAAGATTTCCCGGCAGATACCAACAGTTTATCCCCGTCTAATTTTCATGCTGCGGTGCTATTTTCTTGTCAGATACAAAGCATGCTGCAACAGTCTGAACACCACACAGGTTCTTCGGAACCGAAGGTGGGACGCAAAGGCCCGGGGGTCTTGGCAGAGAGACTGGATCTTAGGATTTGCGTTGAACTGCAATGGCTTACCGGTGGGTGATCAGCCGAGTAAGGGCTTCATGCCCAAGTCGGATGGTTACCTTCTCAGAAGGCCGATGCATGCTGTGATGTCTCTTCGGGGACAATGCAGTCGCTGCAGTCTCTCAGGGGGCTGTAGCAACTGGATCGGGTGCTCTTCGGAGCGCATCGACCCGGTAAGGCGTCAGGAGTGTCCGAAAGGATGCATGCAAAGACCGCGTCTGCGCACCTGGCGCCTTTTCCTTTGCCGGATTTCGGTTTCATACAGGCTACCACTCACCCCTGCCGAAAGGGACCGGGGCTCTTCTGCGTGTGCGAAAGAGCCCCGATTTAGCGTCAGATGATGCAATGCCGCGTCTATGCACCTGTAAGGGAAAGCTACCGCGGCATGCCATGTCTTTCAACTATATATTGAGAGAAGGCCCGCGCGCGGCGCAAAATAAAGTGTATTACAGGCTTTCCTGCACGTCGGTTGCTGCGCCTTGGATGGCATCTCCGGCTTTTTCGATATCCTTGCCGGCGCCTTTGGCGGTTTCGCAGGCAGTCAGTGCAAACAGGCTCAGGCCCATCAGAATTACGCGGATCATGTTCGTCTCCTTGGTGCTCGATTATTTTTCGGTAGCACCTTTTTTCAGCCGGAGCCAGTTCCTAGGCCGGACCGTCGCTGCAGAAGAGCTCGTAAACGACTTCGAGCATGCGGCGTGGACGATCATCCGCCAGACGATAGTAGATGGCTTTACCTTCCCTGCGAGGTATCACCAACCCTTCAAGTCGCAGACGGGAAAGTTGCTGTGATACAGCGGCTTGTCTGGCGGACAGCAATTCTTCCAGTTCGGTGACGGATTTTTCACCGGACACCAGATGGCAGAGGATCATCAATCTGCCTTCGTGGCTTATTGCCTTGAGAAAATTGGAAGCGCGTGTCGCGTTGGTGACCATGCGGTCAAAATCTTCTTTTGACATGTCATTGGACAGCTGAGGAAGTGCCATCGATTGAGTTCCTTGCAAACCCGTTGGCCGGGTGTTGTTTCCGTTACGTAAAGAGGCGTGAGTGTGAGACCCTTCAGTACACGTTTCGTACATTCATTTCTATATGTATGAATCAAAATAGCGTGATGTATGAAAGGGGAATTCGGATTGAACGTTCCCGCAACGCGAGGGGGCAGATGATTCACTTTAAGGCGATCTGCGGATCGTTGCCGGAAACAACAGATGGTTCGCCTTGACGATTGATGATGATCGACATTCGGTCAGCGTTCTCACTTGCCCCCCTTGCAGCCCCCCTTAGCCGACACTAAGACTCAGGTAACACTTGTTGGGATATTGTCCCGATCCATAGCTAAACAGGCAGGTTACGAATGTTCGATCCCTTAGAAACCTACATGAATACACTTGTTCCCATGGTCGTTGAGCAGACCAGCCGGGGCGAGCGCGCCTATGATATTTTCTCCCGCCTGCTGAAAGAGCGGATCATATTCATCAACGGACCGATTCATGATGGGATGAGCCATCTTGTTGTGGCGCAATTGCTGCACCTCGAGGCGGAAAACCCCAACAAGGAAATCTCGATCTACATCAACTCGCCGGGCGGGGTGGTGACCAGCGGTTTGTCGATTTACGACACAATGCAATACATCAAGCCGAAATGTTCCACATTGGTGATCGGTCAGGCGGCTTCAATGGGCTCGGTCCTTTTGGCCGGGGGCGAGAAGGGAATGCGCTTTTCACTGCCCAACAGCCGCATCATGGTGCACCAGCCCAGTGGCGGATACCAGGGCCAGGCCAGCGACATCATGATTCACGCGGCCGAGACGCAAAAGCTGAAGGATCGCCTGTATGACATCTACGTACGTCATACGGGGCAGACGAAAAAGGCCGTCGAAAAAGCGCTGGATCGTGACAATTTCATGAGCCCGGAAGAGGCCAAGGAATGGGGTCACATCGACGAGATTGTCGAAAACCGAGCGAAAATGGACACGGAAGAGGCCTGAGGCCGATACCTCGCGTCACCGGCGCGGGGGTCATTTTGAGATTGTAGCCGCCAGAGTGCTGGCCTAAGCTGCACACACAGGTGTAAGCGCCCCCGAAAAGGGGCGCAGGGACGAAGCCCGAAAGGTAGATCATGGCGACGAATTCAGGCGGCGATGGAAAAAACACGCTCTACTGCAGCTTCTGTGGCAAAAGCCAGCATGAAGTCCGTAAGCTGATCGCAGGCCCCACAGTTTTCATCTGTGATGAATGTGTTGAGCTGTGCATGGACATCATCCGCGAAGAGACCAAGGCCAGCGGGCTGAAGTCATCCGACGGTGTTCCGACGCCCAAGGATATCTGCGAAGTATTGGACGATTATGTAATCGGTCAGGCCACGGCAAAGCGGGTTCTGTCGGTGGCCGTTCACAACCATTACAAGCGTTTGAACCACGCTCAGAAAGCGGGCAGCGATATCGAGCTGGCAAAGTCGAATATCCTGCTGATCGGTCCGACCGGTTGCGGTAAGACGCTGCTGGCGCAAACGCTGGCGCGTATTCTGGATGTGCCGTTTACCATGGCCGACGCGACGACCCTGACCGAAGCCGGCTATGTGGGTGAGGATGTCGAAAACATCATCCTCAAGCTGTTGCAGGCGAGTGAGTACAACGTCGAACGCGCGCAGCGCGGCATCGTCTATATCGATGAGGTCGACAAGATTACCCGCAAATCCGAAAACCCCTCGATCACGCGTGACGTGTCCGGTGAGGGCGTGCAGCAGGCCTTGCTGAAACTGATGGAAGGGACAGTGGCCAGCGTCCCTCCACAGGGTGGCCGCAAGCATCCCCAGCAGGAATTCCTGCAAGTGGATACGACGAACATTCTGTTCATCTGTGGCGGCGCGTTCGCGGGTCTGGACAAGATCATCGCGCAGCGTGGCAAAGGCTCGGCCATGGGCTTTGGTGCCGATGTGCGCGACAATGACGACCGCGGTGTGGGTGAGATATTCAAGGATCTGGAGCCCGAGGATCTGCTGAAATTCGGGCTGATCCCGGAATTCGTCGGTCGTCTGCCGGTTCTGGCGACGCTTGAGGATTTGGATGAAGACGCGCTGGTGACCATCCTGACCAAACCCAAGAACGCATTGGTCAAGCAATACCAGCGTTTGTTCGAACTGGAAGATGTTGAACTGGCCTTTACGGATGATGCCTTGAAGGCAATCGCAAAAAAGGCCATCGAGCGCAAAACCGGTGCGCGCGGTCTGCGGTCTATTCTCGAGGATATTCTGCTGGACACCATGTTCGAACTGCCGGGCATGAAAAATGTCAGCGAGGTTGTGGTGAACGAAGAGGCGGTGATGTCCGACGCGCAGCCGCTGTTCATCTATGCCGATGCGGCCAAGGAATCGGCCTCGGCGGGCTGAGGCCGGGCTATTTGCCGCGACGGTGGGACTTCACTTGAACCGGTTCAGGGGGCTCTGCCCCCGCTGCCCTTCGGGCATCCCCCCCGGGATATTATTAGCCAGATGAAGCTGTGGATCCGTCGCTCGCACATGAGTGTCGGTGCAGTTAGGCGGCGGAAGCTTAAGCAAGTTTTCGAACAACAAAGGTGACGGATTATGGCAGTAAAGCGCATTTCTTCGGGCGGTGAGTTCGAAGCCAAGGTCGGGTACTGCCGTGCGGTGGTCGCGGGCGGATGGGTTCACGTCGCCGGGACAGTCGGGCAGGGCGAGGACGTGGTGGCGCAATGCCGGTCTGCGCTGGACATCATCGGCAAGGCGCTGGCCGAGGCGGGCGCAGGCTTTGACGATGTGGTTCGGGTCACATACATGCTGCCCGATCGCAACGAGTTCGAGCCGTGCTGGCCGATCTTGGCCGAAACTTTTGGCACCAATCCTCCGGCAGCGACAATGATTGAATGCGGTTTGATTGATCCGAAATACAGGATCGAGATCGAAGTGACCGCCTTTCTGCCGGAGTGACGCAGGTGGTATCAGGGGCACTGGACCTTGGCGGGCCTTTGGTCCATACCTTTCTTCGACGAAATGCCGGAGGCACCCGATGGGAATCCTGAACAGTCTTTTGCGAGCCGTGACCTGGTGGAATGGGTCAACTTTGAACACTCAGATCTACACTGCACGCAAGGGCGTGAAAGTGGGCGAAGACAATGAAGGCAACGTGTTCTATCGCAATGCCGATGACAGCAAGCGTTGGGTTATCTTCAATGGCGAGGCCGAAGCCAGCCGGGTTGATCCTGAATGGCATGGTTGGTTGCATCGCACTTGGGACGAACCTCCGACAGATAAACCGCTGCCGCATAAATCCTGGGAAAAACCACATCAGGAAAACCTGACCGGCACCGCGCTGGCCTATGCTCCTGCCGGATCTCTGCGTCGCGCGGAACCGGTTGAACGTAAGGACTATGAGGCCTGGAGCCCGGAATAAACGAGGCGATAATGTCGACCCATAACTGGACCGAAGTTCTTGTCGGCGGCGTCGTTTTGGCCGGTGCTGTGGCATTTGGTGTCTATGCCAGCCAATCGACGGGCTTGTCGCAAGGGGCTGCTGGATATGAACTGGGTGCGTCTTTCAGATCTCTGGAGGGGGTGGGTGTCGGCACGGATGTTCGCCTTGCCGGCGTCAAGATCGGAACCGTAACGGGCGTCACCCTGAACCCTGAAACCTACCGCGCAGACACGACTTTCACGATTGCGGACGGGATTCTGGTGCCGGACGACAGTGCCATTGTCATTTCCTCAGAAGGTCTGCTGGGGGGCAATTTCGTCGAGGTGATGCCCGGTGGGTCGCCATTCTACTTTGATCCCGGCGATGAGATCGAGGATACGCAGGGCGCGGTCAGCCTGATTTCTCTTCTGGTCAAGTTCGTAGCCGGAGACGGCAGCGAATGATACGCGCCGCGTTTCTTGCCTTGTTGCTGGCCGCCACTGGTGCGGCTGCGCAGCAGAAAGTTCAATCTGGACCCGGGGCAATGTTGCGGGGCCTCGACAAGGTGAACGGCCAGACTGTCGATGTTGAATTGAAAACCGGCGAGACGGCAGCGGTTTTTGGGCTGGATGTTGCCTTGGGAGATTGCCGTTTTCCCGTTGACAATCCAACGGGTGACGCGTTCGCCTATCTGACCATCTGGGAGAGCGGAAAGGCCGATCAGCTGTTTGACGGTTGGATGATCGCAACCTCCCCCGCGTTGAACGCGCTGGATCACGCGCGTTATGACGTTTGGGTCATACGGTGTATCACACCTGCCGCCGACTGATTCAGCGGTGCCGAGAAATCGGCGCTGTGGTTCAAGGCCTCTTCCAGCTCTTTCTTGTAGGCGCTGCGCGGAATTTCGATTGCGCCCAAAGATGCCAGATGCGCGGTCAGAAACTGCGTGTCAAACAGGCGGAAGCCGGTTTGCCGCAGGCGGTCCACAAGATAGGCGAGGGCGATTTTCGAGGCGTCTTTGCGTCTTGAAAACATGCTTTCGCCGAAAAATGCTGCGCCCAGGGTCACGCCATAGACGCCGCCCACCAGAACGGTGTCTTCCCAGACTTCCAGTGAATGCGCATGCCCGGTTTGGTGCAACTGACGGTACAGGTCATGAAGTTCGGCGTTGATCCAGGTATCTGCCCTGTCGGCACACCCGTCGACGACGCCGGAAAAGTCCTGGTCGATCGAGATATCGAACCCGCAGTTTCGGATACGGCGCGCCAGGCTTCGGGAAATGTGGAATCCGTCCAGTGGAAAGACGCCGCGAAACTTGGGATCGACCCAAAACAGCTCGGGGTCATCGCGATGCTCGGCCATCGGAAAGATACCGATGGAATAGCCATGCAACAAAAGTTCGGGGGACAGGCTCATGTCAGGTATGAGGCAACCGGAGGGCAGGGGCCCTCCGGTCCTTGGTGACTATTGTTCCATGTTCTCCGCAAGCCAGCGCTCCAGCCAGTGGATGTTGTAGTCGCCGCTGCGCAGATCGGGTTCCTGCAACAGTGCGTGGAACAGAGGGACCGTGGTATCGATACCGTCGACAATCAATTCCCCCAGTGCGCGTTCCAGTCGGGCCAGCGCTTCGGCCCGGTCACGGCCCTGCACGATCAGCTTGGCGATCAGAGAGTCATAATAGGGTGGAATCGAATACCCGTCATAGAGAGCCGAGTCCATTCGAACGCCAAGGCCCCCCGGCGCGTGGTACGCGGTGATCTTGCCGGGGCAGGGCGAGAAATTCGGCAGCTTTTCGGCGTTGATCCGAACCTCGATGGCGTGGCCGTTGATTTCCAGATCGTCCTGACCGAACGACATCGGTTCACCCGCTGCGACAAGGATTTGTTCGCGCACCAGATCGACGCCAAAGATACCTTCGGTGACCGGATGTTCCACCTGAAGGCGGGTGTTCATTTCGATGAAATAGAACTCGCCATTTTCGTAGAGGAACTCGATGGTGCCGGCACCGATATAGTTGATTTTCGCGACCGCATCCGCGCAGATCTTGCCGATCCTGGCGCGTTCTTCGGGTGTGATGCAGGGGCCGGGGGCCTCTTCGAACACCTTCTGGTGGCGCCGCTGAAGCGAACAATCCCGTTCGCCCAGATGAACAGCCTTGCCTTTACCGTCGCCAAACACCTGAATTTCGATATGGCGCGGCGTGGTCAGGTATTTCTCGATATAGACTTCGTCATTGCCAAAGGCGGCCTTGCCCTCGGCCCGCGCAGTCATGAAGGCGCTTTCCATTTCGTCAGCGTTCATCGCAACCTTCATGCCGCGACCGCCGCCGCCTGCGGTAGCCTTGATGATGACCGGATAGCCGAATTCCTCACCGATCTTCTTGGCCGTCGCAAGATCCGGCACACCGCCGTCTGATCCCGGCACGCAAGGCACGCCCAGCGCCTTCATCGTGTCCTTGGCCGTGATCTTGTCGCCCATGACGCGGATGTGTTCCGCAGTGGGGCCGATGAACGTGATGCCGTGATCTTCGACGATCTGCACGAACTCGGCATTCTCGGACAGGAAGCCATAGCCAGGGTGGATCGCCTGCGCACCGGTGATTTCACAGGCCGAAATGATCGCGGGCACGGACAGGTAACTCTGGGGGCTGGGCGGGGGGCCGATGCAGACCGATTCGTCCGCCATGCGCACATGCATTGCGTCGCTGTCCGCGGTGGAGTGGACGGCTACCGTCTTAATCCCCATCTCGCGGGCGGCGCGGATGACGCGCAGGGCGATCTCGCCTCGGTTGGCAATCAGGATCTTGTCGAACATGGGCCCGCCTTACTCGATGATGACCAGAGGTGTGCCGAATTCCACAGCGTCGCCATCGCCGACCAGAACACGCTTGATCGTGCCCGATTTGGGGGCGTGGATGTGGTTCATGGTCTTCATCGCTTCGACGATCAGCAGCGTGTCGCCTTCGGACACGGAAGCGCCGACCGAGATAAACGCGGGCGCGCCGGGCTCGGGCTGCATGTAGACGGTTCCAACCATGGGAGAGGTCACGGCGCCAGGGTGGCTGGCCGGATCTTCCTGAGCAGCAGGGGCTTCGGCCACGGCAGGCGCAGCCGCAGCAGCAGCGGCAGGAGCTGGTGCTGCCGCAGGGACGGCAACCTGAACTGGTGCGGCTGCGGCCTGTGTCATGCGGCTTACGCGCACGTTCAGGCTGTCCTCCTCGCCATATTCGCGCTTGACCTGCAATTCGGTCAGGTCATTGTCACGCAGCAACTCGGCCAGAGCCTTGATGAATGCCACATCCGCTTCGTGTTTGGTGTCTGTCATGAGTGTCCTCGACGGTTCCCCTTTGGCCCGTCTGTTTCTTGCGGGCTCTGATCAAATTACGCAGGGTTATAGGCTAAGCGGCGGTGCATGAAAAGCGCCGACTCGCACCATCACAGGCGGGAATCCCGTATAATTTAAAGGGGCGGACAGGTTACAGAGGCATCCCTGACAATTTGGCGACAAGCTCAGACAGTTTGCGGGCGCCGAATTTCTCAAGCAGTCGGGCGCGATAGGCTTCGATTGTGCGGTAACTCAGGCCCAGTTCGGCACCGATTTCCTTGGCGGACAGGCCACGGCAGGACAGGATCGCCACTTCGCGTTCTCGAACGGTCAATTCGACAAGGGGACGTTCTTCCGAGATGTCGGAAAAGCTCCAGATTCCATGGCGGAACGGGTCATCGGGCGTCAAAGAGCGGCCACGTGCGCGGCACCAGAACAGATCGCCAGTGCGCCGCCGCATGACGCGCTCATCCGTATAATACCCGGTGTCTCGCATCACTTGCAGGCTGCGTTCCCCGATCCTCTCCCAATCCGCGACCGAGGGATAGAGATGCAACAGCGGCATGTTGCGGTAATCGGCCTCTTCCCCGCCGAAAGTGCGGGCGAATTGCAGATTGCAGCGTCTGATGATCCGGTTTTCCAGTTCGACAAGCCCGATCGGTGCGTATTCAAAGGCGGGGTCACTCATCCGCTTATCGTGCCGGGAAACCACGCGGAATTGAAGGGGAGATGCGGTTTCTTGTGGCCATTGATGCGCATTGGCGGCTGCCGCTTTTGTTAAGGTTGTAAACATGGTTTGAAAATATCTCGGTAAACCAGCGAAACACATGATATGTTCTGAAAAAAGAGGCTGAAGCCTGGTCAGGAGAATACGATCATGCGTGATATGTTGACGGGAAGCCGTATTCGGGAAAGACGGCAGATTGCCGGGCTTCGGCAGGCGGAACTTGCCCGCCTTGCCGGGATATCCGCGTCCTACTTGAATTTGATCGAACATAACCGCCGCCGGATCGGTGGCAAATTGCTGGTGGATATAGCGTCTGCGCTTTCCGTCGAACCCTCTGTCCTGACACAGGGGATCGAGGCAACCCTTGTGTCGGCCCTGCGAGAGGCGGCGGATGACGCCGTCGGGCAGCAGGCCGAAGTGGACGGGCTGGAGGAATTTGCCGGGCGCTTTCCCGGGTGGGCCGGAGTTCTTGCGCAGATGCACCGCCGGGTTGTTTCGCTTGAGCGGAATGTCGAGATTTTGTCGGACCGGCTGACTCATGACCCGCATCTTGCGGCATCAATGCACGAAGTGCTGTCAACGGCGGCGGCGATTCGTTCAACAGCGGCAATTCTTGCAGACACAGAGGACATCGAGGCAGAGTGGCGAGAGCGGTTTCACAAAAACCTGCACCAGGATGCAGAGCGGCTGGCCGGCAGTTCAAAGGCACTTGTAACCTTTCTGGACGAAAGCGACTCGTCAATTGATCCGCGCGGTGTTCCGCTTGAAGAGGTCGAAGCGTTCTTCGAAACCCGCAGGTACAGTTTTCCGGAATTGGAACAGGGCGAGGACGTGGATGCCGTTGATCTGAGCAGTCTCAACACGTCGGCGGCCCGAACTGTGGCGCGTGAAGTTCTGAAGATGTATCGCGATGATGCCGTCGCTTTGCCGCTGGATGCGCTTCGATCACGTCTGCAAAAAGGCGACACGGATCCCATCGCGTTGGCTTATCGCTTTTCCGTAGACGTCGCCACCGTTCTGCGACGACTGGCGTTCATACCCGATGACGTGTTGCCGCAGCCGGTTGGCATGGTGCTGTGCGATGCATCCGGCAGCGTATTGTTCATCAAGCCGATCCCGGGCTTTGCTTTGGCGCGGCATGGTGAGGTTTGCCCGCTGTGGCCGTTGTTCACGGCTTTGAGCCGCCCACTTGTTCCGGTGCGCAAGCAGGTTGTCCAGATGGGGCGGACCCCGGCTGAATTCGAATGCTTCGCCTATGCTTGGCCTTATGCGGTATTGGGGTATGATCAGGATCCCGTTTATCGCTCGGTTATGCTGGTCCGTTCGGGCAACGAGGCGGCAGGTGACGCTCCGGTCACGCAAGTCGGGCCGAACTGCCGCGTCTGTCCCAGCAATGCTTGCAAGGCCCGCCGCGAACCGTCGATTTTGAGCGAAGGCTTTTGACACTTTCCCGACAGAAGGCTTAATCTGGCGGGGACCGATCTGAGGATGGAGGAACGGTCTTGGGGAGGAACTGAAAATATGAGCCGTAAGGTTCTGTTGATCGAGGACGAGCCGAACATTGCCGAGGCAATCCGGTTTCTGCTGACCCGCGAGGGATGGCAGGTGGACACGCATGGCGATGGCACGGATGCGGTTCAGGTGATTCAGAGGGCACAGCCCGATCTGGTCATTCTGGACGTCATGCTGCCGGGCAAGAGCGGCATGGATATCCTGCGGGACATCCGAGAGATGGAAGAACTGGCAGGTTTGCCGGTTTTGATGCTGACGGCGCGCGGTCAATCGCGCGACAGGGAAATGGCGGAAAACGCTGGTGTCAGCCGTTTCATGACCAAACCGTTTTCCAATGCCGAAGTTCTGACGGCCGTGCGCGATCTTCACGCGCAGGCGACGCGAATATGATGTCTGGCGAGGGCAAAAAGGGCGCACCACAGGGCGCACGCCCCTCGCTTTTTCTCGAACGTCAAAGCTATCGCCGACGTAGGCTGGCGGATGCGGCGCGGCTGCTGCCGTTCTTGGGGGCGGCTCTGCTGGCGCTTCCGTTGCTGTGGCCCGATCAGCCCGGCAAGGGCGAGGCTGTCCCCTTGTCTTCGGCAATGTATTACATCTTTATCTGCTGGGGCGCTCTGATCGTGGTTGGGTTGGTTTTTGGAATTGCCGCCCGCCGTTTGGGCGTGCGCGAGGATCAAGACGCGGACGCTGAGTGATGGCAACCATTAACACGCTGATCCTGGTCTGCCTTGGCTATGTCATCTTCTTGTTCGCCGTGGCTTTCGCCGCTGACCGGATGGCTGCGGCAGGGCGGGGCAAGTGGCTGCGGTCTCCCCTGATCTATACCTTGTCGCTGTCGATCTATTGCACGGCATGGACGTTCTATGGTGCGGTGGGCAATGCCGCGCGGTCCGGGTTGGAGTTTGTAACGATTTACCTTGGCCCAACCCTGGTGATGGTCAGTTGGTGGTGGGGACTGCGCAAACTGGTGAGGGTCGGGCGCAGTCAGCGGGTGACCTCGATCGCGGACCTGTTGTCATCGCGCTATGGCAAGTCGAACACGCTTGCCGTGTGTGTGACCGTTCTTGCCGTGCTTGGCGGGACACCCTACATCGCGCTCCAGTTGCAATCGATCACCCTGTCCTTTTCGATTTTCGCCGAAGCCGATCCATCGGGTCTGTATCGCGAAGGGTCCAGCGTATTCTGGATGGCAGCGGGGCTTGCCGTGTTCGCAATTCTTTTCGGCACGCGCAATCTGGACGTGAACGAGCGTCACCACGGTGTGGTCACCGCCATCGCCGTGGAGGCCGTTGTCAAACTGTTTGCTCTTATCGCCGTGGGCGTTTTCGTGGTGTGGGGCATTGCCGGTGGCATTGGCCCGATGATGGAGAGGATAGATGCCTCGGAAATCGGACAGTGGAACGTCGACGCCGGGCGCTGGACGACTTTCATATTCCTGTCCGCCGCAGCCTTTATCTGCCTGCCGCGGATGTTTCAGGTGATGGTGGTCGAAAACGATGACGAAAGCCATCTGCGAACCGCCGCCTGGGCGTTTCCGCTCTATCTGCTTTTGATGAGCCTTTTTGTCGTGCCAATTGCCGTCGTTGGTCTGGATCTGTTGCCAGAGGGGGCCAATCCCGATCTGTTCGTGCTGACGGTGCCGCTGTCGCAGGGCAATGACTGGTTGGCCATGCTGTCCTTTATCGGCGGGTTTTCGTCCGCAACGTCGATGGTCATCGTCAGCGCAATGGCCTTGTCGACGATGGTTTCGAATCATGTGGTCATGCCCATTTGGTTGAACACGCATGAGGGTACGGGCTCGGTCTCGGGCGATGTGCGCAGCATCGTTCTGGTTGCGCGCCGCGTGTCCATCGCCGTGATCATGGCGTTGGGTTACTTTTATTATCGGTTGTCCGGTGGGGGTGCGGCACTGGCCTCGATCGGATTGATTGCCTTTGCCGGAATCTCGCAGATTCTGCCTGCTTTGGTCGGGGGATTGTTCTGGCGCGGAGCAACCCGGACAGGGGCGCTGGTCGGGTTGAGCGTCGGTTTCGCACTTTGGATATATACGCTGTTGTTGCCAGGTATGGGCGCGCCGTGGATGCCGGATGCCGTCATGCAGAATGGGCCGTTCGGCCTTGCCTGGTTGCGTCCTCATGCCCTGTTCGGGATCGAAGGGATCGATCCGATGGTTCATACCGTGATGTGGTCCCTGTCCCTGAACACCATTGCCTTTTGCATAGCGTCCCTTCTGAGCTTTCCCAGCCCCCTGGAACGTTTGCAGGGGGCGCAGTTCGTCAATGTTTTCGATCACTCGGTTTCACCCGGTGGCTGGTCCGGCTCGGTGGCGCAAAGCGAAGACCTGATGATCATGACACAGCGTATTCTGGGCGCCGCCCCGGCGCAGGAGTTTTTTCAGGCAGAGGCTGAAAAACAGGGCGGCCGGTCGCATATGCCGGAACCGACCCCGGGTTTCCTGAACCGGCTGGAGCGAGAGTTGAGCGGGTCGGTCGGCACCGCCACGGCGCATGCGATGATTGCGCAAATCGTCGGTGGGTCTTCAGTTTCCGTAGAAGATCTGCTGGCGGTGGCGGATGAATCGGCCCAGCTTCTGGAGTATTCGGGGAAGCTGGAAGAGAAGTCGTCGGAATTGTCCCGTACGGCGCGCCAATTGCGCGAAGCAAACACCAAACTTACGCAGATTTCCGAACAAAAAGACAGCTTTCTCAGCCAGGTCAGTCACGAGTTGCGCACGCCGATGACCTCGATCCGGGCGTTTTCCGAGATCATGCGGGATACAGAGGGTCTGAGCCGCGAGGAACAGACCCGTTATGCCGCAATCATTCACGATGAGGCCTTGCGCCTGACCCGGCTTCTCGACGATCTGCTGGACTTGAGCGTGCTGGAAAACGGGCAGGTCAATCTGAACCTCAGCGATGAGAGTTTGCGTTCGGTTCTGGACCGGGCGGTGTCCAGCGCACTGGCCGGAGCAGAGCGGAAAATCATGGTCCGGCGGACTCTTACGGCAGAGCGAATGCGCCTGCATACGGATCTGGACCGGTTGGGGCAGGTGTTCATCAATCTGATCTCGAACGCGCAGAAATACTGTGACGCGGAAGATCCGGTATTGGTCATTTCAGCCCACGACGTCGGCGGCAGGGTCATCATCGATTTCATCGACAACGGCAGCGGCATTCCACCCGGCGCGCGTTCGATGGTGTTCGAGAAATTTGCCCGTGTCGGGGTCGACAAGGCGGGGGGCGCGGGTCTGGGCTTGGCCATTTGCCGTGAGATCATGCAACGGTTGGGCGGTGAGATCACCTATTTGCCCGGGCAGGGCGGCGCGGCATTCCGGGTCAGCCTGCCTTTGGCATTCCAGCAGGCCGCGCAATGACACGGCCATAAAGAACTTCGTAACGCTCGGCAGGGTAAACCAATAGCCAGTTATTGAAGCAACTGGTGATCGGGCGCCATGTCACAAACCGTCAGCGCTGCTTTGGCGCGCAAACTGTCTGTTGGACGAAAAGATCTGGACGATCGCCCGCGTTCGGTTCTGCGGGCGCTGCGTTTGGGGTTTGCGCGGGCGGCAAGTGATCGATTGAACCTTCCCTTGGCTGTCATCGGGGCAAAACAGGCCAGCCGCACGCAGGATGACATGGTGGAATCAGTCGCTCAGGATTGGCTGATGTTGGTGTTTGACGGGCCCGAGGGGCGCGCAGGGATTTGCCTGAGCCCGCATATGGTGTCCGCCATTGTGCAAACCCAGACCATCGGTGAAGTACTGCCCGGTGATCCTGACCCAAGGGCCTTTACGGATACGGACGCCGCCATGGTGGCGCCATTTATCGAAACCGCTCTGACCTTGACCGCCGGCTCAATAGACGCCGCGGCCGAGCAGGTCTGCCTGACGGGATACGAGTTCGCGGCACGTACGAAAGATTCGCGCGGCTTGTCGTTGGCCATGACTGAAGATGAATACCGCGTCTTCGATCTGACGGTTGATCTGGCCGGCGGGGCGCAGCAGGGACAGATCTCGATCTTTCTTCCAGAGCATCCTGCCACGCCGGAAAAGGCAGAGGAGGGCACGGACCCGGCCGGTCCCCGGCTTGAGCAGGCATCGGGTGTTGTTCGGGCGGAACTGAACGCCGTCTTGTGCCGGATGTCGCTGCCACTGTCCGATCTGTCAGAGATTCAACCTGGATGTGTCTTGCCATTGCGCGGCGCGCGCCTGGACAGAACTGAGATATTGACCATCGACCGAAAGCCAACGGGCATTGGCCGCCTTGGTCAATGTGGTGGGTTGCGCGCCGTTCGGTTGAACGAACATTCGACCCTGCCCGCCTTGTCGGGGGACGACGCGCAGGAGTTCATCGAGAGTCGAGGGAGAATGCAGCCGCACGATGACCTGGTCGAACCGGTTTCCGGCGCGGTGGATGTCATGCCTCCGGCAATAGAGGACGCGGGTTTGGACCTGATGGACCACGATCTGTCACTGAACGATTCCGAACGGATGGTCGCAGAGATTTCGCAACTGGCTGGCCTTGACGCGGCCGACACGAATCTCAGCGCGGAGGAATAGGGTCTAGTCTGCCTGGCTGCGGAAGTATTCCAGGGCAGGGCGCAGGTTTTCCAGTTTATACCCGGCATTTGTCGTGGCGGCCAGAATGTCGTCCGTGCTCATGCGGTCGCATTGACCAAGGGCCCAGACCACCGAACACCGAGTGCCCGAGGCGCAATAAGCCAGAACCGGGCCATCGCAGCTTTCTGCCAGGTCACGCTGCTGCTTTGCAATCTCGGGCGTCATGGTCTGGTGAGTCAGTTCCAACACCTCGTATTCCATGCCTGCCGCACGGACGGCTTCACCGATCGCGTCGGATTGCATGATCGCGGGAACCTCAACATCGGGCCGGTTGCAGATCACCTTGACGAAGCCTGCCTCGGCAATTGCCGGGACGTCTTCTACAGTGATCTGCGGTGAGACAGCATAGCGGGGCGTGATCGGTCGAATCTCCATGCCAAATCCTTAGGCCGCGTTTGCGGCTCTGTCCAGTTGCGCCCCCAGCGTTGGCGCGATGAACATGCCTGCAACCATCGCGATCAGGAAGACCAAGCCACCCAAACCACCATATGTCAGCGAGGCCATCGCCGGTCCCGGGCAAAGCCCGGCCAAGCCCCAGCCCATTCCGAACAGGACGGAACCAATGATGAGCCTGCGATCAACCTCGGACCTCGGAGGAGGTGGAAAATCGCCTCCGGTCAATGCCTTGCGCCCAGAGATCAGCCTCCAGGCCACAAGCATCGGCAGGATGGCGCCGCCCATCACAAAGGCCAGGGTCGGGTCCCAGTTTCCGAAAACATCCAGCCAGCCCTGAACCTTGGTCGTGTCCGTCATGCCCGAAACCAACAATCCGGCACCGAACAGGGATCCTGCGAGCAAAGCAATCAAAAGGCGCATCAGATCAACCCCCAAACATGGCGCAGCAGGACGAGGGTCATTCCGCCGGCAAGGATATAGAATACGGTGGCCACGATGCCGCGCAGAGAAAATCGCGAGATGCCACAGACCCCGTGACCCGACGTGCAGCCATTAGCGATACGCGTTCCCACACCGACCAGAAGCCCGGCCACAACAACAAGGCCCAGATTGCTGGTGAGATGCGTTTGGGCCTCGGGGGCGATCAGTGGCCGCAGCAGAAGCGGCATTCCGATCAATCCGGCGATGAAGGCCAGGCGTTCGGCTTTGGTGTCGCGGGCCTCACCGTCGACAAGGCCACCCAAAATGCCGCTTGCACCCATGATCCTGCCATTTCCAAGCAGGTACACGGCTCCGCCCAGGCCAATCAGCAGGCCACCGCACAACCCCCAGATCCACTCGATGTTCATGTGGGATTATCCTTTTTTGATTGACTTGACTTGCGTCAGATTTTGTTCACCGGCAGCTTCAGGAATACATCGCCTTGCTCATCGGCAGGCGGCATTTGCCCCGCCCGCATATTGACCTGCAAAGAGGGCAGGATCAGGCGCGGCATGGCAAGGGTGGCGTCCCTTGCGTCACGCATTTCCACGAATTCTTCGATGCTGCGTCCTTGTCCGATATGGACGTTCAGCGCTTTCTGTTCACCTACCGTCGTCTCCCAGGCGTATTCATCTCGGCCCGGCGCTTTGTAGTCGTGCCCGACAAAAATGCGCGTTTCGTCCGGCAGCGATAGGATTTTTTGGATCGATTCAAACAATGTGGCTGAGGAGCCTCCGGGAAAATCGCAGCGCGCCGTGCCGAAATCCGGCATGAACAGCGTGTCGCCCACAAAGGCGGCGTCGCCTATCACATAGGTCATGCAGGCCGGGGTATGGCCCGGGGTATGGAGAACATCGCCGCGCATCTGCCCAATGTGAAAACTGTCCCCCTCCGAGAACAAGGCGTCGAACTGGCTACCATCGCGCTGGAACTCGGTTCCTTCATTGAAGACTTTGCCGAACGTGTCCTGCACGGTGACGATCTGAGCGCCAATTCCGATTTTGCCGCCCAGTTCCTGTTGCAGGTAGGGGGCCGCAGATAGGTGATCGGCGTGAACGTGGCTTTCCAGAATCCATTCGACCTTTAGATCGTGCGCGCGCACAAAGCCGATGATTGCGTCAGCCGATTTTGTCTCTGTGCGCCCCGAAGCATGATCGAAATCCAGAACACTGTCGATGATGGCGCAGGCACGCCCTTGCGGTTCATGAACAACGTAGGACACCGTGAAGGTTTGATCGTCAAAAAACGCTTTCACTGCGGGTGTCATGATTTCCTCCGTATCGGTTGTCATTATCATATATGTAAAATGGAATGTGATGCAACATCGAACCTGTGTTTGATGCGCGTCAAGGCATTCACGATTAAATCAGCTTAAACTTTAGCCCATCCGCGCCGGATTGCCGAAAACGCGAATGTGTTGGGCAATATCCCGCACAATTTCAGGTTAATATCAGCGGGTCTTATTCCCGTTACCTATATCTGGGATACTGGCGACACTTGGGAGGGTAATATGACATCGACAAGTCTTTATTCCGAAGCAGAACGGCTTGAACAAGAGCTCAGAAATGCGTGCCTTGATACGCGTTTGGCGCTTCAGCCGAGTGTGAGCAAGGTTGTCGACCGTATGCGACAGCAGGGGATGCAGGTGCCGTCCCGCCTGCGGCGTCTGGATGCAGCCCTGTGCGAAGACGCTATGGAAGCGCAGTTCGACAACTTGCCGATTTGAAACAAGTGGTCATCCAAAGGATATCCCGAGGATGACCAGCATCAATCCAAGGACGGACAGGAACAAAGACGCCAAGTTCCAGGGCAAAACGCCCTGAACGGTCGCGCGCAGTTCGTCGTCTGACAGACCCGCCTTGCGCGCTTTCATCACGCGAAGAATACACCAGATCAGGCCGGCGAGGCCGGTCAGAGAAAGGGCTGCGCCGCCCCAAGTGATGAATTCGAACATGGTGCCCTACATCTCTTCGTGAACTACCCCCGCGCTTACCGGAACGGATCACGCCGTACAAGTGCGCTTGGGGATTGGGTGGGATTGGGTGCTTGCGACCCGGGCGGCGGCATTGTATCCGGCTTCCTGCATCAGATTTCAGCCCTTGGGACGGACGCGTATGGAAGGCATCATCAAAGATCAAACTGCCGCCAACTATCGCGTAACTGCCGATGAGCCGTGCCAGTTCATCGAACGGTTTGAGGGGCTGGATGCGGTGAATACAAGCCGGTGGAACAACGGAAAAAAGCCATGGCCGAGGCCCGGGCACGTCGTTGCTTCTGCCTCTCGAAAACTGTTTTGTGTGTAGCAACCAAAGCTTGAGGCGAATACAGGTGGTATGAACTGTATTCTCTTAGCGGTGATGATCCAGAATTGGGAAGAATTGGATGAGCATGTCGGAAGAAGCAGAAGCAAGTTACAAGGTCACCTCTGGGGAGTTGCGCCAATTTGTTGAGCGTATCGAGCGCCTGGAATTGGAAAAGAAAGACATCGCGGATCAAATAAAGGAAGTGTACGCAGAGAGTAAATCGCGCGGCTACGACGTGAAGGCTCTTCGCAGCATCATTTCTCTCAGAAAAAGAGATAAGGATGATATTGCCGAGCAAGAGGCTGTCATCGAGATGTACAAAGAAGCCTTGGGCATGAACTAAGGCCGGTTCATTGGGAACAGCGTTTCAACCAGCTGCCAACAGCGATGTCTTTTGGAGCCAAGAAAAACGCTGGCCACGGATTGGAACAGAGCACTGCCTCCTAGGGCGAAGACCTCAAATATCGCAGCCCTAGGTGGCAGTGCGGTTATCCTTGAAAAAGAACAACGGGTATTTGGTTTCAATGCCCGTCAGAAATTGCGCCTCCGCACAATGCGTTAAACTGGTGACGCTACCTGTTCTTCGCGCAGGGTCGCCTCAACCGTGTTGTTCGAACACCTTGCGCAAGTAAGTGAAGAATTTTCCGTACTGAATGTCGTTGGCCTGTGCCGTCTTTTTGAACCAAGCCTCATCTTCTTCCAAAATTGAAAGATGCAACTGCTCTACATATTGAGACCTCGGTCTGCCGGTTGTTCGAGTTGGTTTTTCACCCGAAGCAAGGTGCGGTTTGACGAAAATCTTGTGTTCTTCTTCAAGAGCCTTCCGCTCCAAGAGGCGGTTTTCGAGCCTGTTGAGAATTTCAATCATCTGGGCTTCTGTCAGATGAACTTTGTCCGCCATTTAACGGTCCCTTTTTTTGTTTGCCAAGCCCCCAAGGTGTTAGAATTTACCTCAAGATTCAAAGTATACTGTATAGACGACTAGCGTTGTGTGGGCGATTTGTCAAAACATGGCGCATGAAAAAGACGACCCGCTGCTATTGGCATTCTCAAGAGTTTTGCGCCGCTACAGGTTGGCTAAGAAGTTATCGCAACAAGACCTCGCCACTCATGCAAGCAGGAGCATGCAGTACATCTCACTTCTGGAGTCCGGCCACCACCAACCAACGCTTGGGACACTACATCTTCTTAGTGGTGCATTGGGTCTGACGGTTACCGAGTTGGTTGCTGAAGTAGAAAAAGAGGCTGGAATCAACTAATGTTTGACGCGTTCGCTCTCGTTATTCGCTAACTCTGCCCCGTTGCTTACACACGCCCTAAGTTTCAGATTTGGTTTGATCATCTTCGCTGATTGCCAACTCGGCAAGTTTTCGAAGCAGATACCAAACGCTGTTGCGGCGTGTGTGCCCCTTGGTCCATCCAATCTCAGCCTTGCCACCCGGCCTGCTTCGCTTGAGCTACGCAAGGGCTCCGCTCAGCAGGTCTCGACTGCAACCTAGTCACAAGAAAGAAACAGGAACGGATTTTAGATCCAAGCGGCCCGGATCAGGGGGCTGGGTCATACATAAGAATGGGGTAGGTTTCGGGGGCAGGTCAAAGTTTCTACACCTTTGTATGGTTTCGCAAAAGAAATTGGAAAGCACCCTTGAGAACGGCGGTGAGAAAGTCGAACCCGCTCTATCAGCAGTTACTTTTTCAATATCGGGTGGATAGAAATTCTAAAAAGGTGATCATAATTTAAATTTAAATAGGAAAAACCTATCCATTGGAGGCTGGCATCGTGGGTAGTGATGTGACTTTGAAGCAGTTGGCATACTTTGTCGCGTTGACCGAAGCGCGACACTATCGGCGTGCGGCTGAACGCCTTGGCATCAGCCAGCCTTCGCTTAGTCAACAGATCGCCGGGTTGGAAGCCGTGCTCGGTGTCCAATTAGTCGAGCGTGGTCAGCGGGGAGCAATCCTGACCCCAAATGGTCGGGAAGTTCTGGCGCAGGCGCGACGGGTGCTTGAGGAAGCGGAAACGCTTAAGGACTTGGCGCGAGATGCCAGCGCCGGTGTCAGTGGCACCATCCGGTTAGGAACATCTCCCACATTGGGTCCCTATTTCCTCCCGTATGTTATGCGGCACCTACATACGTCTTTTCCTTCACTTAAGTTGATCGTTCGAGATGCAGCACCGCTGGTTCTGCAAGAAGAGCTTCTTCGCGGTCAGCACGATCTAATCCTCACACAGCTTCCGGTACGATCAGCCGACTTGGAGGTAGAGAGCCTATTCCGGGAGCCACTAAAGCTGACCGTCGCAAAAGATCATGCGCTGTCGAGCAAGTCTGAAGCCCAAGATGTGGACTTGGCCGGGCAAGGCGTCCTTGCTTTGACGTCGACTTATGTGTTGCACAATCAGATTGTCGCTTTGTGCGAGGAATTGGGTGCCAATCCACGGCAAGACTACGAAGGTACAAGTCTTGATGCCTTACGGCAAATGACTGCGTTAAACATGGGTGTCTGCTTTCTGCCTGCTCTATATGTTCGTTCCGAGGTTTCCCCGGACACCGGCGATGTTTCTGTCCTATCGTTTCGCAAGGACCGTTTCACAAGGTCCGTTGGCTTGGTCTGGAGAAAACGTTCAGCGCACAAACGCACTATAGAAATTATAGGAACCATTCTCCGGTCAGTTGCGCGCGACAAGTTTGCCGATTTGCTGACTCCAGAGTGAGTTGCTAAGCAGCAAGCTTGATCACTTTAGAGTTCTGTTTTGTCTTATCACACATTTCGCTTAGTTGACTAACTGACGCCGGCAAGACCACTGGAACCGATACGCACCTCTGGTCGCCGACCGGACGCGTCGAAAGAAGCGTTGCTGCGATCGAGCCTGGCGGATGGACGAAACCTACGTGCGCGGCAAAGGGGAATGGGTCTACTTGTATCGCGCAGTCGACAAACACGGTAAGACTCTTGATTTCATGCTGTCCAAACGGCGGAACAAAGCTGCAGCAACGAAGTTCTTCGCGCGTGCGCTTGAGGTAAACGGGCTCCCAAGAAAGATAGTGATAGACGAAAGCGGTGCTAACACCGCCGGTATCAAAGCCGTCTACAGATGTTGAAGGGCTTTGGTTGTCCGATCCCAATCGAGATGGAGAGGTGGAAATTCCTAAACAACATTATTGAGCAAGATCACAGATTTATCAAACGCCGGATCCGACCAATGCTCGGCTTCAAATCGTTTGTATCTGCTTCCGCTACGCTTGGTGGGATTGAAGTGCGAAGATGATCCGAAAGGGTCAGTTCGGACTCGGAATCTGTCCGTGCAAGCAATTTGCGGAACTAGCCAACTAAACACAGCTAGTTTCGAGCCGCATTCCGACTTTAAAAAAGAATGCGACAAAGCCTTTAAATAACATTGTGGAACAGGACCATCGCTTCATCAAGAGACGCACGCGACCGATGCTAGGGTTCAAGGCCCTCGCTTCAGCGGCGACAACGCTTGACGGAATCGAAGTGTCGCACATGGTCCGCAAGGGCCAACTCACGCCCGGCCTCTGCCCATTTCAGCAGTTCGTTGAGCTCGCCACCTGACGCACGAGCGATTGCTGAAACAACTCAATGGGCTTAAATCTTTGCAACAAAACCCCTCAAAACAATGCAACAGTCCCAAGGAAACGTCCGCGCGAAAAATGGGAAGTTGCGATAAATCCCGATTCGCGCAAGGGGTCGGCTATTTACTGACGATTTCCACGGTATAGGCGCGCCGCACCGAGGCCGGCGGCGGCGGGAAGGGCGCGGCGGCCCGGACCTGTGCCAGTGCGACCTGATCCAGCCGGGACGAGCCCGAGCTGCGGGCAACGCTGACCGAGGCCAGCGCGCCGCTGTCGGCGATGCGAAAGGCCACCCGAACCGAGCCTTGGATGTTCACGCTTTTGCGCCTCGCCCGCAGGATCTTGCGCTTGACCAGACCGGCATAAGTGCTGGCCTCGGCATTTCCCTGCTCCTGCGCGGCGCGGTTCGTCCGTTTCGCCGAGGCCGCCCCCGTCGCCGCTTTGCCGGTGGCGTTGCCCTTTTTGCGGCTGACTGCGGCATTGCCGGTCGGGGTGGGCGGCTTTGGGGGTCGGGCCTGCTGCGGCTGGGGTTTTTGCAGGGTCGGCGTATGGGCGCTCTGCCGCCGGGCCGGGGCCTGCGCCTGCAACCTGGTGGCCGGCTGCGCGCGCGCACGGTCGGCCGGGGCCTCTGGCGCGGTCCGGGCCGGGGCAACGGGTGACTGCTGCGCGGCCGCCGGGGGCGGGGCCATGGTTCCAGCCGCGTAATCCCGGAACGAGGACCCCAGCGCCGCAGGGGCAACCGTGCCACCGCCTTCGACGAAAACCGCCTCGTCCGTGTCGAATTCGAACAGGGCGGCGGCGTGGGTCGCGGCGGCCAGCACGACCAGCGCGGCGGCCATGATGCGGGATTGCGGGATCATGGCAGGCCCCGCTCGGTCACGACGAAGACCCGGTTGGCGCCCAAGGTACGTAGGGCATCGCTGACCTCTTTCAGCCGCACTGCCGGCAAGGCCCGGTCGGGCACCAGCCGCACGGTATCCAATGGCAGGTCGATCGAGGCGCGCTCGACATAGGCCGCCACATCCGTCAGCTCGGCCCCGCGATATTCCAGCACGCCGTCGGCGCGGATGACCAGCGCATCCGGGGGCTCGCGCCCTTCAAGATCCGCCGTCCGCACCAGTTGCACCGACTCGCCCAGAGGCGGCGCCAGCGTGCCTGCGATCATGAAGAAGACCAGCATCAGAAAGACCACGTTGATCAGGGCGATCGTCGGCTCGCGGCCGGGTTTCGTTTTCGGGGTCAGCCGGATCATCCGATGACCTGCGTGCTGAGCCGAGACACGGGTTCCAGCGCGGTCAGCAAGTCGATCAACTGCTGCGAGGTCGCCCCGCCGCCCAGGCTGATCAAGGCCAGCTGGTCGGTTCGGCCGTCGAACCGTGCGGCGACCGCGTCGGGCGCGACTTCGGTGCCGTCGATCAGGATGCGGTCGCGCTCCAGCTTGATGAACCGGATGGGCCGCTGGGCCTGCGACCCGCCCGCCGCGGCGGTGGTCAGTTCGATCTCGGCGTATTTCGAGAAGGTCGAGGTGAGCATGAAAAACAGCAGCAGCAGAAAGATGACATCGATCAAGGATGTCATCGACAAGCGCCGGTGCCGCCTTTTGCGGGTTTCAAGCGCCATGTGCCAGCGCCTCGGAGGACGGAATGGCCGGACGTGGCGCGGCGGCGTGGCCGGGGGCAAACACCGTGCGCAGGGCGCGGTTGGTAAAGACCCGTTCGCGGGTCATGCGCGCCTCGAACCAGGTCAGGACAAGCGAGGTGGGCATGGCCACGGCCAGCCCCGCGGCGGTCGTCATCAACGCAACCCAGATGCCGCCGGCCAGCAGCGCCGGATCCACCGCGTTGCCGGCCTCCTGAAGGGTGCGGAAGGCCTCGATCATGCCCAGCACGGTGCCGAACAGCCCCAGCAGCGGCGCAAGCTGCGAGACCATGTCCAGCACGTTCAGCCCGCGTTCCAGCCCGGCAAAGCGCGCCTCGGCCTCGGCATCGGCGCGGTCCATCAGTTCCGGCCCGTGCCCGTCCAGCGCAATGGCGACCACCGGCGCCAGATAGCTGCGGCTTCGGTCCAGATGCGCGCGCGCGGTTGCCCGGTCGTTGCGGTCCCAGGCTTCGATGGCCAGCGACAGCTCGACATGCCGCCCGACCCCGGCGGCCTTGTATTGCCACAGCTTGTAGAGGATCAGCGCCATGGTCGCGACAGAGGTCGCGATCAGCACCGCCACGACCGGGCCGCCCAGGTCCAGAATTGCGGTCAGTCTTTGCAGAAACGCATCCATCGGATCATCCAATCAACTCGGTTTCAAGGCGGCTGCGCAGCGTCAGGCCGGACAGGCAGGCATCGGCCAGATCACCGGGATAGGCGCAGTCCTGCACCCCGTTGATCAGGATCCGGCTGATCTGATTGCAGGCAAGGCCGGTGAATTTGAACTGGCGCACGCGGGGCCGCCCGGCGGGCAGGTCCTGGAAATCCAGCAGCGTCAGCAGGGCCACTTCGCCTTGCGCGCCGAACAGCACCGTTTCATAGACGGCGCCGCCGATATCCGCTGGATGGGCGTTTTCGACCACGAAGCTCAGCAGGCAGCCCTGATCTTGGTCCACGGCCGAGCTGAGCTCGATCGTGACGCCGCCTGCTCGCTGCGTGTTCTCGGCACTGGCCAACCCCGCCCCCGCGATGGGGGGCAGGGCCAGCAGGACCGCCCGAACAAGGTGATGCACGGCTTTTGTCATGACGGGTCCTTTCCGTGTGGGTTCAGAAGGCCTTGGCCAGGGTCAGCTTGAAATTCCGGCCCGGCGAATTGCGGGTCGACAGGTTCGGCTGATAGGCCTTGTCAAAGATGTTCTCGATCCCGGCGCGCAGTTCGAACCCGGCCAGCGCGCCCTCTTGCGGCAGATAGGTCGCGCGCAGGGTGTTCACCCCGTACCCGCCCACCGGATCGCCCGAGGAATCGAGCCCCGACTTGGCGCCGAAGATCTCCCAGCTGACATCCAGGGTTTCGCCGAACCGCTTGCCCAGGGTGATCTGCGCCGAATCCGTGGGTTCGTTGCGCCACGGCGATCCGATGCCCGCCGCGTTGAATTCGGTGGCGCTGACGATGTTGGCGTTGAAATCGACGTAGAAGCCCGTGGCATGGGCATAGGAGGCTTCGATCTCGACGCCCTCGGTTTCGACCTTGGACAGGGGCCGTGACGGCCTGCCCGACACGTACGAGGTGATGTCCCACAGATCGGTGCTATAGAGATTGACCTTGGCGCGCAGGACGTCGCCGGCGGCGAAGATGTCGCCGCGGTCATAGGAAAAGCCGGCCTCCCAGGTGCGGGATTTCTCGGGCTGGGTCATGTAGAGCGGTGTGCCCAGATCGTCGATGATCGGCAGGCTTTCGGTATAGGCCCCGCCCGCGAACACCGCGAAGCCGCTGGCGAATTCATAACGGGCTGACAGGCCGCCCATCAGCGCGTCGTTGTCATAGCTGCCGTTGAAGGGCGCGACCGCGTCGCTGTTGCCTTTGATGTCCTGCGTTTCGTACCGCAGCGCGGGCGTCACGGTCAGCTGGTCGCTGAACTGGATGTCGTCGACGGCAAGCAGCGCGATGCGGCGGTCGGTGCCACCCGGCGCCGATGGGGCATCCAGCCGCTTGCGGTCGATGAATTCCACCCCGAACCGCAGATCATGCGACGCCGCCCCGGTCTGGAAATACGCGCTGTTCTTGATCGTCAGCTTGGTGGTTTCGTAATTGTGCGTGGCATCGGCCAGCGCCCGGATGCCGGGGAAGAAGGGCGTTCCCTCCAGGCTGGACGAGCCGGGCACATAGCTGCTGTCGATGGCCTGCTCGGAATAGCTGAGATTGACGTCCAGATCGACCAGATCGTTGCCGGCCGGCCTGTACTGATAGCGCAGAACGGCGATCCGGGTTTCGATGTCGCGGTCCACGTTGCCGAAGGCGTCCGCCGTCGTGCCGAAGGAATCATAGGGCACGTCGCGCTCTTCCGAGGTGGACTGGTTCCAGGACGCGGTGATCGAATGTTCAAGATTGTCGCCAAAGCTGTATTTCCCCTTGGCCAGCAGCGAAGGCAGGGTGAAGGCGCTGTTGCCGATCGTGTCGCCGTTCCCGTCCTTCTGATCGTCCTGGTCGCGATAGGTGTAGTTGAACAGGAATTCGGTCTGCCGGTTGGGTTGCCACGCCAGGATCGACGACGAGGCAAAGCCGCTGCCGTTGGAATACCCCTCGAGCGACTGGCGGAAGCGGAACCCCGGCTCGCCGCCGGTAAAGTCGGACGCGTCCTTGGTTTCCAGCTGAACCACGCCACCGACGACGCCCGAGCCGTATTCGAAGGACCCCACCGTGCCGCGGATGACCGAGACGCTTTTGTACAGTTGCGGATCGGTGAACAACTGGTTGCCGATCCGGTACAGCTCTTCCGCGCCGGTGGTGGCGCCGTCGACCAGGATCAGAACCTTCTGATCGGTGCCGAAGGTGCCGTTGGCCCCGTATCCGCGGATATTGATGCCCGATCCTTGCGGGGTCGAGCCGTTCACCAGGGTAACGCCGGGAACCGAATCGATCAGCTCGGCCACCGTGTTGGCCTGACGGTCATCGATCTCTTCCTGGTCGATATTCGTGACCGGAACCGCGGTGCCGGTCTGGATCTCGCGTTTGCTTTCGCCCAGCTCCAGGGTCCCGAGGAACCCGTCATCCTGTTCCTGCGCCCAAACCATGGACGCCATCAAACCAAGGCAAGACGCAGTCCCAAGCAGGCCTGCAATATGTGTACGCGCACGCATTTCTGTCCCTTCGAAACAAGTGTGAGGACCGGAGATGCTTGCAGGTCGCTGGCGCTGGTCGGTTTTTTTTGCTGTTTTTTTGGAATCGCCTTTTCGCGGCGACTTGTGCTCGTTAATAAAGGTGACTAAAACAGTCAACATAATTTCGTGCCTGAATTTTCGGCACTGCCAGCAGGACGCTGTTTGCGATCAGCGCCCGGGCCAGCACCCCCTTGGAACCACGATGAAGACGGGAAACCCGCTATGGAACAGGTGCTTATGGCTCCTCAGGATATTCGTGCTGCCTATGCGCAGAAAACAGGCCAGCGAGACCGCGATTTCGCGGAATCGCTGGGGTTGAGCGAGGGCCAGCTGGTCGCGGCCTTTGCCGGGCAGGGCGTGACGCGTCTGACCCCCGGCCTTGACGGGCTGTTCGGCCAGTTGGCCGGCTTGGGCGAGGTCTTGGCGCTGACGCGCAACCCGTCCTGCGTGATCGAAAAGATCGGGCGATACGACAATTACCACAGCGGCCAGCATGCCGCGATGGTGCTGACCGAAGAAATCGACCTGCGTATGTTCCCCGCGCAATGGCACCATGTCTTTGCCGTCGAGCGGGAAACCGAAGCCGGTCTGCGCCGCTCGATCCAGGTGTTCGATGCAGCCGGGGACGCGGTTCACAAAATCATCCTGCGGGATGGCTCAGACCTGGGCCACTGGGACAGCTTGGTTCGGGCATCGGCCGCCGAGGATCAAGGCCAGACGATGGCGGTCGTGCCGCGCAAACCGGCCGAAGCGCCCAAGACCAATGCCGACAAGTCCGACGCGCTGCGCCGCGAATGGGCAAAGATGACGGACACGCACCAGTTCCTGCGCCTGACTTCCAAGCTCAGGATGAACCGGCTGGGCGCCTATCGCATCGCGGGCGAACCGCTGGCCCGCGCGGTTGATCCCGCGGCGGTAACCGGCCTGTTCGAACAGGTGCGGGACCGGCAGATCGAGGTGATGATCTTCGTCGGCAACCGCGGCTGCATCGAGATCCACGGCGGCCCGGTGCAAAATCTTCAGCAGATGGGGCCGTGGTTCAACGTGCTGGATCCGGGCTTCAACCTGCATCTGCGCAGCGATCACATCGCCGAGGTCTGGGCCGTCGACAAACCGACCCAGCGCGGCCCGGCGGTCTCGGTCGAGGCCTTCGATGCGGACGGCGCCCTGATCCTGCAGATCTTCGGGCGCCGCACCGGCGAGGCCGATCATCGCCCCGCCTGGGATGCGCTGGTGGCCGCGCTGCCCGGACCGGCCGATACCGGAGCGGCATGATGCGGGGCCTGGTGACACTCTGCGCGGCTTTGCTGGTTTCGGCGGCGGCCGCGCAGGCCGAGAGCAAACGCGTGATCGCCATCGGCAGTTCGCTGACCGAGATCGTCCATGCCCTGGGCCAGCAGCACCGGCTGGTCGGCCGTGACCGCAGTTCGACCTGGCCGCCCGAGGCGGCGGATCTGCCCGATGTCGGGTATCGCCGGGCCCTGTCGCCCGAGGGCGTGCTGTCGGTTGCCCCCGACCTGATCCTGGCGCTCGAAGGGTCGGGCCCGCCCGAGACCATCGCGGTGCTGCAAGAGGCCGGCGTGGATTACGTCGCCATTGCCGACGAATTCTCGCGCGGTGGCGTCATCGACAAGATCCGCGCCGTGGGTGCTGCGCTGGGGGTCGAGCCCGAGGCCGAAGCCCTGGCGGCCGAAACCGCACGCCGGCTGGACCGGGCGCTGGCCGAGTCGTCCGCCGCGCAGGACGCGCCGGTGAACGTGCTGTTCCTGCTTTCGGCACGGGGCGGCGAGTTTGTCGTCGGCGGGGCTGAGACCCAGGCCGACACCATCATCCGGATGGCCGGAGGCAAGAACGCGGCCGCCGATGTGACGGGTTTCAAGACGATGACGCCCGAAGCCTTGGCCGCCACCGCGCCGGACGTGATCCTGATGATGGAGCGCCAGGGCGAGGCGATCCTCTCGGAGGAAGAGCTGTTCGCGCTGCCCGCGGTCCGGCTGACCTCGGCGGGGCAAAACCGGGCGCTGATCCGGATGCCCGGCGCCTATCTGCTGGGCTTTGGCCCGCGCACCGCCGACGCGGTCATGGATCTGTCGGCCGCATTGCGGGGCGTCAGGGGCTCATGACGCTGGCACTGGACAACGGCGCGCCCCCGTCCGCCGAGGCCCGCAGGTCGCGGGCGACATGGGTGACCCTGACCCTGATCGGCCTTCTGGCCGTGACCAGCGTGGCCAGCGTCTCGGTCGGCGCGTCCGGGGCCTCGCTGAAGATGGCCGTTTCAGATCTGCTGCATGGCCGGGGCCTGTCGGATCTGAACCGGATCGTGCTGTGGGATATCCGCCTGCCGCGGCTGGCGATGGGCATCCTGGTCGGGGCGGCGCTGGCGGTGTCGGGCGTGGTGATGCAGGGGCTGTTCCGAAACCCGCTGGCGGATCCGGGCATCGTCGGCGTCAGCGCGGGGGCGGGGCTGGGCGCGATCACCGCCATCGTCTTCGGCAACCTTCTGCCCGCCGCCGTTCTGGCCTGGGTCGGCAGTGGCCTGGTCGCGGTTGCCGCCTTTCTGGGCGGCTGGGCGTCGGTCCTGATCCTCTATCGCGTTTCGACGCGCCAGGGGCAGACCTCGGTCGCCACGATGCTGCTGGCCGGTATCGCCCTGGCGGCTCTGTCCGGCGCGGTGTCCGGGGTAATGGTGTACGTCGCCGACGATCAACAGCTGCGGGATCTGACCTTCTGGGGCATGGGGTCACTGGCCGGCGCGACCTGGACCAAGGTCGCCACCGCCGCGCCCTTGATACTGGCGTCGATCCTGTGCGCGCAGCGTCTGGCCCGCGCCCTGAACGGCCTGGCCATGGGCGAAGCGGTGGCGCATCACATCGGCATTCCGGTGCAGCGCAGCAAGAACATCGCGATCCTGACGGTGGCCGCCGCCACCGGCGCGGCCGTGGCCGTGTCGGGCGGGATCGGGTTCATCGGCATCGTCGTGCCGCATCTGCTGCGGCTGAGCACCGGCCCCGATCACCACCGGCTGCTGGTGAATGCGGCCTTGCTGGGCGCGGCCCTGTTGCTGGCCGCCGACATGATCAGCCGGGTGATCGTGGCCCCGGCCGAGCTGCCGATCGGCATCGTCACGGCCATTCTGGGCGCGCCGGTGTTCTTCTGGATCCTGCTGCGCCGCCACGGATCGATGGGAATGTGAATGATGAAAGCTGAAAATGTCGGCGTCCGCATCGGGCGCAAACAGATCCTGCGCGATGTGGATTGTCTGGCCGAACCCGGACAGGTCACCGCGATCATCGGGCCCAACGGCTCGGGCAAATCCACCTTGCTCAGGGCGCTGTCGGGCGACATCCCGAACACCGGCCGGATCACCCTGAACGGCCTCGACATCGCGGCCCTGCAGCCCTGGGAACTGGCGGCGATGCGGGGCGTTCTTCCGCAATCCTCGGCGGTCGCCTTTCCCTTCACCGCGCTGGAAGTCGTACGGCTGGGCCTGCCCGGCGGCCTGGCCGACGGCGACGACGCCTTGCCGTCGCGCGCCCTGGCGCATGTCGATCTTGCGGGGTTCGAGCCGCGCTCCTACCATAACCTGTCCGGCGGCGAGCAGCAACGCGTGCAGCTCGCGCGCGTTCTGACCCAGGTCTGGAGCTCGGTGCGGCGCGACCGGCCGCGCTGGCTGTTGCTGGACGAACCCGTCGCCAGCCTGGACATCGCGCATCAGTTCACGGTTCTGCGCATCGCGCGCGAATTCGCCGATCAGGGCGGCGGCGTCGTGGTCGTGATGCATGACCTGAACCTGACCGCATTGTTCGCCGACAAGGTCTGCGTGCTGTCGAACGGAAAGCTCTGGCGCACCGGCACGGTTTCAGAGGTCTTGACCGACGATGTGATGCGGCAGGTCTATGGCATCGATCTGCCGGTCAGCACCCTGCCCACAAGCGGCGTTCCGTTCATCCTGCCGCAGGCGCGGGTGCCCTAGCGCCCCGGCCAGACCTGCACCACCGGATAGAAGGGTGCGCCCCGGTCCTGCTCGGTCGCATCGGCTGTTTTGAAGGCTATCCGGTAGAACAGGAAGGTCGCGTCGGGGTGCTCGGTTTCGCGATCGGCCCGGCCCAGCCACCTCTGGCTTTCGGGTGTTTGCTGAGATCGCAGGATAAGTGTGATTGGTAAGACGCTTACTCTGATCGTTCCAAAATTTTGCAACACAACCGGCGCTTTGTCGTTGCGCAGCATATTCCGGAATTCCGACTTCACTCTTCCCCACGATTGTCACGCTTTCGGCAAACCTGGTCACTATACTACGGTGGCGGTTTAACCGTGAGTGAGTGTTTTCAGTACGTTCTGTGCTCGGGGGTTGAAAGTCCCTGGGCGAAATTCAGTTGGTTTGGGCGTGTCACTTCGACCTTCAAGCAGGATGCGTTTGTCGTACTAGAGGATACGCAGATGCAGGGCGACCATCTGATTGCACAGGTTCGACATGATATCCATGGCGACTTCAGGAATGCTTGGGTGATCTCCTTCAAGCGCCGCCTATGCAGATTTCACGGTGCTCTCAATCCCCTGGGCAATCACGATGCCGAATTCGCCCAACGTGCTGCGTAGCGTGTTGCTGAGCTGTGTCCGTTGCCGCACGACAAGATCGCTGGCTAGGTTCTGGACCTATTAATTTGGTTGCCGCTTTCCCGCCTACGTGATTCATGTCCGTGAGTTTCAGGGGTATAACATGAGCAATCTATTCTGGCTGACCGATGAGCAGATGGCGCGGCTTCAGCCTTACTTTCCCAAGAGCTATGGTAAGCCGAGGGTTGATGATCGACGCGTACTGAGTGGGTTTATCTTCATCAACCGCAATGGGCTGCGTTGGTCCGATGCGCCTCGCGAGTATGGTCCGTCAAAGACGCTGTACAATCGCTGGAAACGATGGAGCGATATGGGTGTGTTCGCTCGGATCATGAACGGGCTGGCTGCGGAGGGAACCGATCAGAAGACCATTATGATTGACGCAACCTACCTCAAAGCGCACCGCACGGCTTCCAGCCAGAGGTTGAAGAAGGGGGGCGTGGCAGGCTGATAGGGCGCACCAAGGGTGGCATGAATACGAAACTGCACGCCGTTACTGACAGCCTCGGACGCCCCATCCGCTTCTTCATATCCGCTGGCCAGGTGAGCGTTTACACGGGCGCCAGGGCTCTGGTAAATAGTCTACCATCGGCTGACTGGCTACTGGGAGATCGAGGCTATGACGCAGACTGGTTCCGCGAAGCCCTTAATGACAGGGGAATAAAAATGACAGGGGAATAAAGCCCTGTATCCCAGGTCGAAAGTCACGCGACAAGCCTGTCCGATACGATAAGCGCCGCTACAAACGACGCTACCGCATTGAAATCATGATCGGACGCCTGAAGGATTGGCGGCGCGTCGCCGCCCGGTATGACAGATACCCAAAGGTATTCCTCTAGGCCATCGCTCTCGCTGCTACAGTCCTATTCTGGCTGTAAATCAATGAGTCTGGAGCCTAATAGCAACCAAGTGGAACATTTGGGTATTAGCGCATTGCTGCAGGGCATGGCGCATGTGCCGGGCGCAATCTTAACCGCCACTGAAGCATTCGAAGTCGTCGTCGATCACGATGACCCAGCCGCTGCCCAAGCGGATAGGGCATTGAACGACGTCGTGAGAACAGTACTTCTCCCCCGCATGGAGGAAGATCCGAACGCGCTGGTCT
>NZ_WQEP01000005.1:0-283983 GCF_013033705.1 Ruegeria sp. HKCCA0370 | reverse complement strand
CTGATCGCATCAAGACGGGACATCCCTTCCCCATCAGAACTTCAACCTGCCGTAACTTCGAGACAATCTCTTCGGGCCTCGGTCGCTTGTTTGCCATTCTCAGTCCTCCGTTTCCTAAACATAACGGTGGACCCGTTCAGTTGGGGAGGCTCAGTGTACAGCACCCGTAATTCCTACGGATGCTGTGGAGGTTTATACGCTATCGCGCCAATTCATAGCGTTTCATCGACATTGAGGTTGCGTCGATCATACTCATGAACTTCTCGGCTGCTTGGGCGGAAGCAAAACTGTCCATCGACGCTTGCGCGGCCTCCGCGCTTTCCCAGTTCACCACGACAGCCCATTTGCCGTCCGCGAAGGCCGCTTGGCGTGAGATGAAGCCGGGCTGCTGGCTGACATGCTCTTCTTCGATGGCCTTATCGACCGGCTCGAATTCTTGTGCCGTGACACCTTCTGCGAGGTTCATAGTCACGATCTCAATTACACCAGCATCCTGCGCCATGGCTATACTTCCCAGCATCATCGTTAGAGTGATCAAGAACGTTTTCATGTTGCCGTCCGATCAGAACTTGCCGTTGTCATGGGCCATCTCGGATGGGATGTCTGCGATCACATCCCAGTGCTCGACGATCTTGCCGTCCTCAACGCGGAACAGGTCATAGAACGCGGTCGGTACGCCGCCCAATGTGCCCTCGGATGCGGTGAAGACAAAATTACCCTCGGCCACAACCATGTGCACATCGGAATAGATCATCTGGATGCCCTGATCCGCCATCGCCATCAAAGCGGCGCCCAGACCGTCCAGACCATCAGCGATCTGGCTGTTGTGCTGAATGTAGGTTTCGGCGGACAGGAAGTCGGTGATCCGATCAGTTTCACCACCTTTCAGGATGGTTTCAACGAAATCCGCGACCAGCGCTTTGTTCTCTGCTGTCCTGTCCAGATCAGTGATGTCGGTCGGGCCATCTGTTTGCGTGTGACCGGAAGGGTTTGGCGGGGCGAGCGGAGTCAGATTGTCCCAATGCTCTGCAACCTTTCCATCTTCCACGCGGAAGACGTCGAAGCCAACCAACGTATCTGCGCCAAAAGCCTGCGCATTGTTGTAGGTCGTGTGCAAAACAACCATGTCCCCTTCGGCGATCACGCGGTGAATGTTCACTTCGACCCCACTGTCCTTCAAGCCTGGAATGAAGCCAAGTATGGGGGCTGCACCTGTCGGCACGGCGGGGTTGTGCTGGATGTAGTCCGGCGCCAGCAGTTGCTGCGCTGCGGATGGGTCGAAATTGATAAAAATGGCTTCAACAGCCTCCAGTACGAGTTCTTTGGGGGTCATTGATTTTCTCCTTGTTTTGAAGCGGTGGTGATAGGAATTCACGCGGCGCGGGCTTGCGTCGCGGTGATTTTGAATTCGGTTCCCCACGGGTCGATCAGGCGACCAGGGTTTAGGCTTTCAGGTCCCGCCAGAAGTTCGACACTCGCGAGGCCTGTGCTCCATTCTGTGCGCTTCTTTGCCCCTTTGGATTGCCATTCGTTGACAGCAAGGTGATGGTGGTAACCGCCTGAACCGAACCAACGCGCCGAGGGCAGTTGGAACGTCTGCACCATTCCAATGGCCTGAGTAACAAATCGCGCGGCCTCATCCACGTCTCCAACACGCAGATGGACATGTCCGATGACAGTGCCGCTAGGCGCGCCGTGCCACGGCGTGGCATTTTGCTTCAGCGAATTCAGTTCAAGCGGTTGCGTTGTCATTTGCACTTGCTCGCCGCTGCGCTTCCAGGTCTCGCGCGGCAGGTCCCGGTAGATTTCGATGCCATTCCCCTCCGGATCACTCAAATAGAGAGCTTCGCTAACGCCGTGATGTGATGCGCCATCAAGTTGGAGTCCGCGCTCCTCTACATGGATCAACCAAGCGGCGAGGTCCTGCTGGGTTGGCAGCAAGAAGGCAGTGTGAAACAGCCCGGCTTCGCGCGGGAAAGGCCTGGCTTTGCGGTCCTGGCGGAACTCGATCAGTGTCCCGTTGCCGGTCCCCAGACAGGCGGTTTCGCCGTTGCGTTCGATCAGGCCAAGGCCAATCACGTCTTCATAAAACGCGGCCATGCCATCAAGGTCGCGCACTGTCAGGGCAACCTGACCAATCGAGATCGGGGCATGTGAACTTGCCATGTTCTTGTCTCCTGCGTTTGAGCTTGAGAAGAACTTAGATGTGGCTTTTGCTCGCTGAAATGGCGATAATTGAGAGTATGTATCGTCATTCTGGAGATAAATGATTGGACCGGATTGATGGAATGCGAAGCTTCGTGGCTGTCGTGGAAACCGGTTCCTTCGCTGCTGCTGGGCAACGCTTGGGGATTTCGAACAAATTGGTGAGCAAGCGTGTCGCCGGGCTCGAAAACCTGCTTGGCATGACGCTCCTTCACCGGACCACGCGCTCAATGTCTCTGTCTCACGAAGGAGAAAAATACCTGGAAGGGGCGCGACGTGTGCTTGCCGAGCTTGAACAGCTGGAAGCCGAATTCGATACTTCAGGTGGTTTGAAAGGTGTTATTCGCGTTGCGGCACCCCTCACCTATGGCGACACCGCGGTGGCGGTAGCCGCAACTCGTTTTGTTGAAAAACACCCGAGTGTCACGGTCGAGCTGGACCTGTCAGATCACTATGCTGATCTGGCCAAGGGTGGCTTTGACATTGCAATCAGGATTGGGAACCTTGATGACTCAAGCCTGATTGTCCGCAAGCTGGGCGAGACGCACATGAAGGTCGTGGCTGCACCGGCCTATCTTGCAGAGCATGGCACGCCTTCACATCCCGCTGAGCTTTCCGAACACATCTGTATCAGGGATGCGAACAACCCCGAACCGAACCGCTGGCCGTTTCAGGTCGAAGGCCAAACCATACAAGTGCCCGTATCCGGGCCGTTTCTCGCCAATAGCCCTCCTGCCTGTCTCGTGCCAACACGCGCAGGGCGGGGTATCTTTATCTGCCCCGATGTATTCCTCGGGGATGACCTGGAAACAGGGCGGTTGGTCGAGCTGTTCTCTGGAATCCACTCCCGCACGCTCCCGATCCAAGGTGTCCATTTGCCATCAGCTTTTCGCAAACCGCGCGTGAAAGCCTTTGTTGAATTCATGAAGGCCGAAATCAGAGCTTAGGTTCGTCAAAGATTTCGTTCAGAGTTGTTGCACGAGTACCCACTTTTGATAGGCGAACAAAGTGACGCTAAAAAAACTTGGTCGTGCGGTTAAAGGGCGCTTTTGGATTAAACTACAAGAAGGCGCTTGATAACCTGGCGGCGATGATTGCTTAGAAGGTTGAGAAATGGGGCGGTGATGCCGCTATCTCGCTCCTCTTAAGACGTCGGGCAACGATGCTCGAAGTTGCCGTTTCCTTCTTCTTCCATCAGTGACGAGTGGCAGCCCATACAAGACCTTCTAATCGAGAACTCTGTGTCCTATTTTATTTGCGATAAAGAGTGCTTCTGAATTCGGTGGGTGAAATGCCCATTTGCCTTTTAAATGACCGGCTAAAATTATTGGACGTTTCATATCCCAGCGCGGTAGCGATGTCGGATACCGCTTCCGTTGGTAAAGCCAAAAGTTCAGTCGCGCGTTCTATGCGGACTCTATTGATAATATTACGATAACGTCCACCCTCCGCTTCAAGCCTACGCTGAAGGGTTCGCACTCCTACATCTAGAGAACGCGCAATTGAATCAATCGAAACCGCATCATCATGAAGTTGCTGGCGCGCGAGTTCTGCAACTCGTTCAGAAAGCGTCTCAGGAGGTCCTCCCAGACGCTCCCTAGCTATGTCGTCGACTGTGGTTGGATTTTCGGCGTTGGGTCGACTTGAGCGGCTGGCGTGCAAACAACACCAATCAAACTCGATCCCCAACCGCGGCGCGTCCCAAATAACCGGGCACCTAAACACATCTTCAGCTTCGTTCGCGTTCGTCACTTTGTGGAAATTCAACAGAACGGCACGCGGCGTCCAATTCGCTCCGAGATAAGCTTTAAAAATACTAAGAATGACTCCTATCGCGGAGAAGCCGACATCGGGATAGGCGCGGTGAGATTTAATACCAAAATCGTAGCAATACCTGGCGGGTGATCCAGGGCTTTCCAACCATGCCCTATCTGTGGACGAGTGAAGCGGCATCACAAAAGAAGCACGATTGAGGGCCGTACCCAAGTTCGGGGCCGAAAGAACATAGCGCCCCCATGCGCCGTACTCTGCGACAGTCAGGTGAGGAGACCAAAAAAGACCGATGTTCTTTAGCCCGGTTGACCAAGCCGCTTCGTGTATGAACGTCGCCAGCGAATGAGCCGAAATATAGCCGGAACGTTCATCCACGAATTTATACGACAGTTCGGCTGCCCTCATCGCGGCGATAAGCCTTCTCTCCCCTGCCACATCCAAGACAAACTGCGGCATTGCTCCAAGTGCTTTCGCCGAAATCATTGGGGGTAAGCTCATGCCAGATTGTCTCGCTTCTACAAGTCCGCTGTCGTGAAATGATACGCATCCCATTTGGCTTTGTGCAATAAATTCACATCCAAGCATACGTGGAGAAAGCAATGTCGAATAACGTTCCCAGAATTGGATGCCTTTCAACTTGGGCCACCGCTGCGATCCTGTTTTTACCCATTAGCGCAAGCGCCGAGATGTCAGACGCACAACGGAACCTGATCGAACGTCGCGCGTGTGAAGCTGCAATTTGGGGCATGCCGGCGGTCGGCGTTTATGACATCGAACTTGCAATCCAGCGCGATGCCGGCGCTGATCGGGGCGTTATCGCCTATATGAGCGAGCCAATGGACAGTCGCCACGGCTTTCTAACGGCCAACGATGTCACGCCCTATGTATTCGGCGGCGGAATCACTGTTGACGAGCCTGTAGTCATTGATGTGCCCCCTGCCGGTGATAAGGCGGCCTTCTTTGGAACCATCGTGAATGCCTGGCAAGTCCCGCTGGCAGACGTCGGAACGACAGGCGAAGATGCGGGGGAAGGTGGCAAATACCTCATCCTTCCGCCTGGTTACGACGGAGACGTACCGTCAGACGGGTACTACGTTCACCAGTCCAACACCTATGGCGTTCATTTTGCTTTCCGTCCAGTTGCAAAAGATGGCGGCACAAGCGCAGACCAGGCCGCATATGCCCAAACGCTCCGAGTCTATGCCTTGTCGGATGCGGACAATCCTCCGGCAACACGGTTCATCGACGTAAAAGAGAACCCCATCAACACGCTGCCTGTATACGACATGACTTTCTTCACTGATCTGAATGCGGTCATTCAGCGCGAGCCTGTTTTGGAGCAAGACAAGGTAATGATGGCGATGCTGGCGTCTCTGGGCATTGTGCGAGGCCATCCTTTTGAACCTGACGAGGAGACACAAGCGGCCATGCTGGATGGTCTCCAATGTGCCTACGATACGATGCAAGAACACTTCATAACGCGCTCTGTCGTGCCTTTGTGGGAAGATCGCCAATGGGGTGTCTGGGCATTCGCCGAAGGCCAACCGGAAGCCGGATTTCCCTATGTTACGACAGATATGGTTTTGATCGACGACCGCGCGGGCGGGTCATATTCTTGGATCACTTACCTGCCCAAAAAGCTCGGTGGAGGCACGTTCTACCTGACAGGTTTAACCGACAGTGATGGCGCCATGCTCAACGGTGAAGATACCTACAAACTGACAGTTCCATCAGACACGCCCGCCGAGGATTTTTGGTCCGTCATTGTATACAGCATGAAAACTAAGGGCTTTGTAAAAGGCAACGAGCGGGTGGGATTGGCGACGACTGACCTCCCTGACATACAGGTTAACGAAGATGGCTCGGCTGACGTGTATTTCGGCCCAATTGCTCCGGATGGGCTGGAAAGCAATTGGATTCCGACCGGCGAGGACTTTTTCTTGCTTTTTCGTCTCTATGGACCAGCTGAAGGCTGGATAGAAAGCGGTTGGAAACTACCCGATCTGGAAAAAGTGAATTGAATAGTAGACTTATCCCACTAGGAGAAAACGGTATGAAAAGACTGATGTTCGCAGGTGTAGCCGCATTGTCTCTTGCGATCCCAGCCTTAGCACAGGAATACAGTGCAAACGTCCCCGACAGCATCATTGTGCCGGACACAGTGGAAACACGTTTTGGTGCGTTGGAGTATTTCGATGGACTTCCAACGCCAGAAACCGCGAAGTTGTCGTACAACGCGCTTAACTTCGTGCGGGGTATGCAGATTTTCATGGATGGTATGCCCGCCGCATCGACCTATGCGATGTGTCATGGTCTTGAAGAAGGCGCTGGGGTTGATCCGATGAAAATCGGCATCTTTGAAGATTTGTATAACGCGCGTTCGCTACTGCTGACACCCAACACGACAACAATTTATATATTGAACTGTACCGATCTCTCCGAAGGTCCGGTGGTATATGAAGTGCCCGAAGGTATGCTGGGTTTCGTGAACGACGCATACATGCGATACGTCACCGATATCGGTAATGCTGGCCCTGACGAAGGCAAAGGCGGAAAATTTCTGATCGTGCCTCCCGGATTCGAAGGGGATTTGCCGGAAGAGGGCTATTTTATCGTTCAGCCACCAAGCTATCGTAACTGGTTTTTGCTTCGTGCGTTCTACGGGGATGACGGTGTTGAAGCGGCGGTAAAACGGGTCAAAGAAACTTTGCGTGTCTATCGCTGGGAAGACAGAGAGAACCCACCAGAGCAAGAGTTCGTGAATCTAACGGACAAACAGTTCAACACAATCCACGCAAACGATTTCAGCTTTTTCGATGAAATGAAAGCCGTCGTCGATAGCGAAGCCGAAGGTGCGCTGCCGGAAGAGTTGATGGGCGCAATGTTCTCGATAGGGATTCGCAAGGGAGAGCCTTTTGAACCTGATGATGAACTGAAGTCCTTGCTGAGCGAAGCCGTGGCACTTGGCACTGCTGCCGCGAAATCTCTTAACTTTGCCCCACGATCCCGCGCACCTTTCTACTATGACGACGGGTATTGGAAGACCGCGTTTGTCGGGGGCAATCACGAGTTCCAAGCCGGTGACGTCAAAATTCTAGATGCGCGGACTCTGTTCCACTACTACGCGACCGGAATCACACCTGCGATGGTCGCTCAAAAGGTAGGGGTCGGATCGCAATACGCACTCGCGAATCGCGACAGCGATGGAAACTACTTCGACGGCGGTAAAACTTACTCGGTGACAATTCCCCCAAACCCGCCAGCAAAAGACTATTGGTCATTCGTTGTCTACGACACGCAAACCCGTTCACTTCTCGAAACGGACCAGAAACTTGCAGGGGTCGATAGCAACCAACCCACTTTGGAAGCAAACGAGGACGGCAGTTTTACGGTTTGGTTTGCGCCAGAAGCGCCAGAAGGCAAAGAGGGCAATTGGATACAGACAATGCCCGGAAAATCCTGGTCCACGGTTCTAAGACTCTACGGTCCTTTGGAGCCTTGGTTTGAAGGAACATGGCGGCCCGGTGAGATCACACTAATCGAGTAGATCCTCGCTATCTTGGAGTAGTTTCAAAACAACGAAAAAGGCGACGTGTACTGACAACGTCGCCTTCCCTCTTGCGACCGTTCTGGATCCTCGTACTCGGTTGAGTGCTTTTTGCTTCCGGATTTCACCAGTTCAAACATCAGTTTAAAGAACACCTTCAACTATGGATTATGAAAGGTTGAAGGCAAATCGCTGCATAGGTGCGGAAGTGAAATATTGGCAACGCCAAATAGGCCGATAACACACGGACCAATCATTAGGTTCTAAACGTCGAATAGAGGAAAATTACTCAAACTTTGCAAAGTCAGCTTTCTGCGCATTTCAGTCACTATGTCAGCAAGCAGCTGCTATCGATTTTTTCCGTCCACTTCTAGCGGGCACAAGAAGGTGGTCCAAGAGGTGGTCTAATTCTTAAAGGATTCAATTATAATATTGTAATAAAACAATTATTTCAATTTTTTGGTGCGGTCGAGAAGACTCGAACTTCCACGGGAGTTACCCCACAGCGACCTCAACGCTGCGCGTCTACCAATTCCGCCACGACCGCACTGCCAATGACTTGGTAAAGCGGCGTATAGACGTTGGTGCGCGCGATGTGAAGAGGCAAAAACGCAGTGGTTTAAATTCCTTCACCACGGGCTTATCTCTGCCACTGGACAACACGCCATTGACCTGACAGGAGCCGCCGATGCCCCCGCCCGAAAACCTCCCGATCGTTCAGATCGATATCGTCTCGGATGTTGTGTGCCCCTGGTGCATTGTCGGGTTTCGACAGCTTGACATGGCGTTGCAGCAACAGGGTGTCCTTGCCCGGCTTTGCTGGCATCCGTTCGAGTTGAACCCGGACATGCCACCCGAAGGCCAGAACCTGCGTGAACATATCATGGCGAAATACGGCTCGACCGCCGAGCAAAGTCAGCAGGCACGGGACAAGCTTACCTCGATCGGGGCCGAGCTCGGCTTTGCCTTTAACTTCGACGATGACAGCAGAATGGTGAACACATTCGCAGCGCATCAGTTGCTGGATTGGGCGGAATCAGTCGGCCGACAGCATCCTTTGAAACTGGCTCTGTTCGACGCCTATTTCACAGCGCAGCGGGATGTCTCCGATATGGATGTTCTGCTGGAAGTTGTTCGATCCATCGGACTGGACGCGGACACGGCGCGACAAGCGCTTGAAAGCGGAGAACACATAGCCCCGGTGCGTGAAAAACAGCTGTTCTGGACCAGCCGGGGAATTTCAGGCGTGCCATCCATGGTTTTTGGCGGGAAATACCTGCTGACCGGCGCGCAGGGTTCTGAAACCTATGCACAGGTGCTGCAACGTTGCCTGTCCGAGGCCGCCTGACCCCTTTTCTTGACCGATCCAGACGGATATGAGACCGGCATGGAATGGAAAATCACCGATGGTCTGACCAGCTATGACGACGCCGTTGCCTCTATGGAGGCGCGCGTCGCCGCAATCGCAAATGGCGAAGCTGAAGAATGTGTCTGGCTGCTGGAACACCCGCCGCTTTATACGGCCGGCACTTCGGCCAGGATCGAGGATCTGACCGACCCCGATCGGTTTCCGGTTTACGCAAGCAAACGCGGCGGCGAATACACCTATCACGGGCCCGGTCAACGTGTGGCCTATGTCATGCTGGATTTGAACAAACGTGGTCGCGACGTGCGTCAGTTTGTGAAACAGCTGGAGACCTGGGTGATCTCGGCGCTGGCGGAATTCAACGTGCAAGGCGAGATCCGTGAAGGGCGCGTGGGGGTTTGGGTTCGGCGTGATGACAAGCCGTTGACAGCGACCGGCAAACCGGCGGAAGACAAGATCGCCGCCATTGGTTTGCGCCTGCGCAAATGGGTCAGTTTTCACGGAATCTCAGTGAATGTCGAACCGGATCTGGAACATTTTTCCGGCATCGTCCCTTGCGGGATAAGCGAATACGGCGTGACCTCATTGGTCGACCTGGGCTTGCCGGTAACGATGGCAGACCTTGATGCCGCACTGAAAAAGACTTTCGCAGACGTTTTTGGCCCAGTGGCACCCTGAATCCATCTGTCGATCACTGCGCAGCGAATCGCTGCGCGCCACTGTTGCAAACAACAATCCCTGTGGCCGGCTGGCTCTGTTTCCCAGGCGTAAGGCAATTAACCCTGAATTCGGTGGATTTATGGAAGTCTTTAAGCATTTTTTAACTCAGGTAGATACAAAGGCCCCGTTAACGAGTAATATGGAACTGCCAATCAAGAGTGAGTGGTATGTTAACCGGTGATCCAGGGCTCGCCCTCGAAATCCGAGAAGTGTTTGGTTACGAGTCTGCCGTTCCGACCCCAAATCGGAACGGCAATTCTCTTTCAGGCACCGCTATTCTTCCTGGTGGCCAAATCGGGACGAACCGACGCAGGCGCGGCCAGCCTGTTCCAGTTCGAGCGTCGCATGCCCCACCCCGAAACGAACTTGCAGCGTGTGCCTGACACTGTCCCGTACCATTTCGGCATCTGACCACGCGTTCGCATCGATGACCAAATGCGCCGTCAGGGCGGGCTGCCGCTCCTGCATGCTCCACAAATGCACGTGATGCACTTCGGCCACCCCTTCCGTTTCTTCGATCGCCGCGGCAACCTGCTCTGGCTCCAGGTCGGGCGGAGCGCCCAGCATCAGAACGCGGACCGTCTCGCCTATCTCTTCTTTGACATGCCACATGATGTAGACCGAGATCAGGATCGTCACCGCCGGGTCCACCCATGTCCAGCCGAACAGGATCACTGCGGTGCCCGCTACGATCACGGCGATTGATCCCAAGGCGTCCGCAACATTATGGATGAATGCGGCCCGGATATTCATGCTATCCTTGGCCATGGTATACGTCAGAGCGGCGGTTACGAGATCGACCACCAATGCCAGCGCGGCGACCCAGACCACAAGCCATCCGTTGATCGGCTCGGGTTCAAAAAACCGCATGACGCCTTCGTAGAACAGGTAGACCGACAATACGATCAACGTAGTGTAATTGACCAAGGCCGCAACGACTTCGGCCCGGCCATAGCCAAAGCTCATCCGTGGATCGGCCGGACGCCGTGCGATCTTGCGGGCAAAAAACGCAATGATCAGCGCAACAGCGTCCGAAAAGTTGTGCAGCGCATCGGCAATCAACGCCAGAGAACCCGAAATGATGCCCCCGATGACCTGAGCCAATGTCAGGAACATGTTCACCGCAATCGCCCAGGCGACGCGCGCATCGCCAGCGTCTGGATCAATGTGGTTGTGCTGGTGACCATGCCCGGTGTGGGAATGCTGGTGTGCCATATCGTTTCATGTCCCTTGTTACGGCTTCCCAGAGCATGTAATTCCTCTAGCCACTAGAGGTTCAAGAGGTCAAAACCGGAAAAATGTATTCGATCGGGGACTTATCGCGCCGAACCGGAGTGAAAATTCCGACAATCCGGTTCTATGAAGACAAAGGCCTGTTACCCAAACCAGAGCGAACCGCGGGCAATCAACGCCGGTATGACGCAGCCGCGTTGAAACGGCTGATCTTCATTCGCCATTGCCGTGATCTGGGATTGCCACTGGCCGACGTCGTGGGCCTGCTGTCTCTTGAGGGCACCTCTGGCAGCGACCTTAACCGGGCGCACGAAATTGCCCAAAAACAACTGGCCGATCTGCGGGACCGAATTGCCCGCCTGCAAAACCTCGAAGCGGAACTGACCCGAATTTCAGCGGCCTGCGACGGGCAGCACGATCATGTCTGTGCCGTGCTGCACGCGTTTCAGGATCATGGCGCATGCATGGGCCCCCATGGCGCCGAATGATCAAGCGAGAGCGGCGCTGATCTTTTTCGCGTGTTCACCGATAAGCTCGAAATCCCCCATTTTGCCCGGCGGGCGCATGGAAACCCCTTCGTGGCGCGGCAGGACGTGGAAATGCAGGTGGAAGACTTCCTGCCCGCCTGCCGCCTCGTTGAATTGCTGAATCGTCACCCCGTCCGCGTCGAATGCAGACTTGACCGCCCGGGCCATCTTCTGCACCGTTTTTATAACCGCCGTCAGTTGCTCGGGCGTGGCATCCAGTACGTTGCGGCATGGTGTTTTGGGGATCACCAAAAGATGCCCGTCCACGCGAGGCATGATATCCATGAAAGCCAGCGTTTCATCATCCTCGTACACGCGCATGCACGGGATTTCTTCGCGCAGGATTTTGGCAAAGATATTGTCGGGGTCGTAGTCAGCCATCTCAAACCTCTGGATTGCGGGTGTTGGCACAGTTCTGAGACGCGCGCGGGCGACGGTCAAGGCGGAACTCTGCCAACGCCCATGCCGCATCGACAGTCCGGACTTGAATTCTCATCCGCCATGCCCAGATACCCCACGTTCAAAGCCGGAAAATCGTGCGGCACCCGCGTGCCCGCGACAATTAATCTTGATCCAGATCAAACTCGGCCATTGAAGGTCACCCCTTCGCATTCTAAAACCAGCAGGAATCCCGCGCGTTGGAGAGGTCCGACTGCGCGGTGCAGTTGCAACAGGAGGCACCTATAATGGCAGACGCAGCCATTCACGGTCACGACCATGAAGATCAGCGCAGCTTTTTCCAGCGCTGGTTCATGTCGACCAACCACAAGGACATCGGGATTCTGTACCTGGTCGTTTCGGCCCTTGCCGGTCTGATCTCGGTGGCGATGACCGTTTACATGCGGCTCGAGCTGATGCACCCGGGCGTTCAGTACATGTGCCTGGAAGGCTTCATGGCCGACCCATGTACCCCCAACGGACACTTGTGGAACGTGATGATCACCTATCACGGTGTTCTGATGATGTTCTTCGTTGTCATCCCTGCCCTGTTCGGCGGATTTGGCAACTATTTCATGCCGTTGCAGATCGGTGCGCCGGACATGGCGTTCCCGCGGATGAACAACCTGTCCTTCTGGCTGTATGTCGCCGGCACCTCGCTGGGTGTTGCCTCGCTGCTCAGCCCGGGTGGGAACGATCAGCTCGGCTCGGGTGTGGGCTGGGTTCTGTATCCGCCGCTGTCGACGACCGAAGGCGGCATGTCCATGGACCTAGCGATTTTTGCCGTGCACGTATCGGGCGCCTCCTCGATCCTCGGCGCGATCAACATGATCACCACCTTCCTGAACATGCGTGCCCCAGGCATGACCCTGTTCAAGGTACCGCTGTTCAGCTGGTCGATCTTCGTCACCTCATGGCTGATTCTGCTGTCGCTGCCGGTTCTGGCAGGCGCGATCACCATGCTGCTGATGGACCGCAACTTTGGCTTCACCTTCTTTGATCCGGCCGGTGGCGGTGACCCTATCCTGTATCAGCACATCCTGTGGTTCTTCGGCCACCCCGAAGTGTACATCGTGATCCTGCCCGGTTTCGGCATCATCAGCCACGTGATCGCCACCTTCTCGCGCAAGCCGATCTTCGGCTATCTGCCGATGGTCTGGGCGATTATCGCAATCGGCGTGCTGGGCTTTGTCGTGTGGGCGCACCACATGTACACCGTCGGCATGTCGCTGCGTCAGCAGGCCTATTTCATGCTGGCCACGATGGTCATCGCGGTTCCGACGGGGGTCAAGGTGTTCTCGTGGATCGCCACCATGTGGGGCGGCTCGATCGAGTTCAAGACACCGATGCTGTTCGCCTTCGGCTTCCTGTTCCTGTTCACCGTCGGCGGTGTGACCGGTGTGGTTCTGTCGCAGGCCGGTGTCGACCGTGCCTATCATGACACCTACTATGTTGTGGCACACTTCCACTACGTGATGTCGCTGGGTGCTGTTTTTGCGATCTTTGCTGGGGTGTACTTCTACTTCAGCAAGATGACGGGCCGTCAGTACTCTGAGTTCTGGGGCAAGGTTCACTTCTGGCTGTTCTTCATCGGCGCCAACCTGACCTTCTTCCCGCAGCACTTCCTGGGCCGTCAGGGCATGCCGCGCCGCTACATCGACTACCCCGAGGCATTTGCCCAGTGGAACTTCGTTTCGTCGATCGGCGCGTTCATCTCGTTCGCTTCGTTCCTGCTGTTTTTCGGGATCGTGTTCTACGCCCTGTTCCGTGGTGCGAAAGAGACACGTCCGAACCCGTGGAATGAATACGCGGATACGCTGGAATGGACCCTGCCGACACCGCCGCCCGAACACACGTTCGAGCAGCTGCCCAAGCAGGAAGACTGGGACAAAGGCCACGCGCACTGATCCCGATCTGATCCAAGGAAACCCCGCCCACGTGGCGGGGTTTTTCGTTTCCACCTCTGCCGGTTCGCCAAGTGTACCAAAATCCGCTATGATACCCGCACAGAACAGTCGGAGGATCGGCAATGCCGGAAATCGACTTTTGGTATTCAATCGGCAGCACTTACAGCTTCCTTACCGTGATGCGGCTGGACGACTGGTGCGCAGAACATGACGCCACCGTTAACTGGCGACCCTTTAATGTGCGCACGGTCATGTCAGCCCAGCAGAATATCCCGTTCGCCGGAAAACCCGAAAAATCCGCATATATGTGGCGTGATATCGAACGTCGCTGTGCCAAGTATCACATCCACGCCAGCCTGCCCGCACCCTATCCGATTTCCGATCTTGCCCTGGCCAATCAGGTCGCTCTGCTTGGTATGATGGACGGATGGGGCAAGTCATTTACCCAGAACCTATACCGCATCTGGTTCGAGGATGGCGTCGAGGCCGGCAGCGAAAGCGCCCTGTCCGAAGCTTTGCTACGGTGCCAGCAGGATCCTCGCCTGACACTGGCCCGCGCGCGCAGCCCGGATATCGTCACCGCGCTGGAAGCTGAAACAGACATCGCCGTGAAACTGGGTGTTTTCGGCGCCCCCAGCTTCGTGGTGAGGCAAGAGGTGTTCTGGGGCGACGACCGTTTGGATGACGCCTTGTCCTGGGCGCGTGTGGGCCACGTGGTCTGATCAAAATCCGTCGACATGAGGCGGCACTGCGATATGTTTCCGGTATGCCGTACAAATGGAATCAGACATCCGAGACCGAACAGGAACTGCGCCTCTGGCCGCATAACTCTCTGCCGCGACGTGGGGCGATGATTGCCATCCTGTCCGTATTTCTGTTCGGTTTGATCCCATTGTTGGCCGTGCTTGGGTCGGTCGTGTTGTGGGGCCTGTTACCGTTTCTGCTGTTGACGGTGCTTGGGCTTTGGCTGGCGATTCAGGCGAACTATCGCGCGCGCAGTGCGTTTGAGGTTTTCACCTTGTCCGGTTCACAAGCCCGCCTGGTGCATCACACTCCGGGCAAAGACCAACAGGAATGGTCGTGCAATCGCTATTGGGCACGACCTGAAATGTACGAAAGAGGCGGCCCGGTTCCACACTATGTCACGCTCGTCGGAGACGGGCGTGAAGTAGAAATCGGGGCGTTTTTGTCGGAAGATGAGCGCATCACGCTCTATGACGATTTGGCCAGGAAACTGCGCGACCCTGTCGCGCAGTAGGTGTTTCAGCCTGATGTCTCAGCAGTCGCCGTTTGACGCGGCGCAGAGGTGGTCCTTGACCATAGGCCCGACCTTGCCGAAATCCATCTGTCCGGTATAACGGGTTTTCAACTCGCCCATGACCTTGCCCATGTCGCGAATGGAACCGGCACCGGTCGAAGTGATTGCAGCCTGAATCGCCTTTGACACCTCATCATCATCCAACTGTTTGGGCAGAAACTCTTCGATGACGGCGACTTCCTGCATCTCGCGCTCGGCCAGGTCCAGGCGACCACCCTCTTCATAGGCGCGCGCACTTTCCTTGCGTTGCTTGGTCATTTTTCCAAGAATTTCAAGCACCTCTGCATCACCGCAGCCTTTGACCTCTTCATTGTCCGAGGCGCGCGCGGCGATGTCGCGGTCCTTGATCGCCGCGTTGATCAACCGCAGCGTCGACAGACGCTCGGCTGCTTTGTCTTTCATTGCTTGCTTCAAGGCGGCATTCACCCGTGATCGCATGTCCATTTGGCTTGTCCATCCCCATGACAACGGAACCCCGAACATATCTAAACAAAAAGCGCGTTACAACCAGGGGCGAACAAGCTTAACCCATTGAAAAATAACGATAGCCCAAAAATTGAACAGACTTGACCCAAGCGCTTAACCCCCTTAGGTATGCGCCGGTTTACCTTGCAGGAGAGTCGCGCCATGGCCCAGAACGCCCCGTCCAAGCCCACCGCATGTCTGGCTTTGGCCGACGGAACGCTGTTTTACGGCATCGGTTTCGGTGCAACCGGACAGACCGTGGCAGAACTCTGCTTCAACACAGCGATGACCGGATATCAGGAAATCATGACCGATCCATCCTATGCCGGGCAGATCGTCACCTTTACCTTCCCCCATATCGGCAATGTCGGCGTGAACCCCGAAGATGACGAAACCGCTGATCCGGTTGCCGCTGGCATGGTCGTCAAATGGGATCCGACCCAGCCGTCCAACTGGCGCTCGGTCGAAGAACTCAAGGGCTGGCTTGCCCGCCGTGGTCGCATCGCGATCGGCGGCGTCGATACCCGCCGTCTGACCCGCGCTATTCGTCAGCAGGGCGCGCCGCATGTGGCGCTGGCTCATGATCCCGAGGGCGATTTCGACATCGAAGCACTGGTTGCTGCGGCCCGCGGCTTTGCCGGGCTGGAGGGGATGGACTTGGCCAAGGATGTCACCTGTGCCCAAAGCTACCGCTGGGATGAAATGCGCTGGGCGTGGCCGGAAGGGTACAAGCGGCAAGAGGCCCCCGCCCACAAAGTCGTGGCTGTCGACTATGGAGCAAAGCGCAATATTCTGCGCTGTCTCGCCTCGGCTGGATGTGATGTAACCGTGCTGCCAGCAACGGCAACCGCTGCCGAAGTGCTGGCACATCAGCCGGATGGCGTTTTCCTGTCGAACGGTCCCGGCGACCCGGCCGCAACGGGTGCCTATGCTGTGCCGATGATCAAGGAAATTCTGGACACAACCGATCTGCCCGTCTTTGGTATCTGCCTTGGCCACCAGATGCTGGCGCTGGCGTTAGGCGGTCAGACAGTCAAGATGAACCACGGCCACCACGGCGCGAACCACCCGGTCAAGGATCTGGAAACCGGCAAGGTCGAAATCACGTCGATGAATCACGGTTTTGCTGTGGACGCGCAGTCTTTGCCAGAAGGCGTGGTTGAGACCCACAGATCGCTGTTTGACGGCTCGAACTGCGGGATCCGCATGACCGACAGACCTGTATACTCGGTACAATACCACCCCGAAGCGTCGCCCGGACCCCAGGACAGTTTTTACCTGTTCGAACGTTTCGCCGATGCGATGGAAAAGAAAAAAGAGCAGGCATAAACCCTTAAGTTACCAGAGTTAACGGCACATTAACCTTGTTTGATCAACCCTGAGCGCAGGTAACTGTGCCAGGGTTTTTTAATGGTTGAACTTAACCTTCAGGATTTTACAAACGCGTCCCCGATCCCGGCGCCTGGTTTTCGCAAACCGCTGGGCACTTGCCTGCTGGAAGCCAAGGTCATTACGCGCTCGCAACTGGACCATGCGTTGAGCTTGCAGACCAGGCAGAAAGCGCCGCTTGGCGAGATTCTGGTTGGCGAGGGGTATGCCACCAGGCAGGACGTTCTGAAAGCTCTGTCCACGCAGTTCGGGTGGCAGATCGCGGACCTCGAACAAATTCCAACGATGCCCGGATTGTGCAACCTGAAGCCGGTAGATTTCTGGCTTGAGCACAATGTCATTCCCTGGATGCGCATCGGCCCGTTGCTTTTGGTCGCCACTGCCCGGCCCGATCGTTTTGCAACCGTGGCAGCCGAGATGCAGGATTGCGACTATTCCATCCTGCCCGTTCTTGCGGATTCTCATCACATAGACAGGGTTATTGCACAGCACTTCTCGCAGACACTCGCAAAAGCGGCCGAAACCCGTGTGAACGCGGCACAAAGCTGCCGCAACTGGACCGCCGGGTCCCGGCTCGTATCATCAGCAACAACGCTGGGTGTGCTGTGTCTTTTCGCCCTGTTCCCCTCGATTGGATTGATGGTTTTGTTGGGCGCGGCCGTAGGTAGTTTGGTTCTTTTTGCAGCCTTTCGGATAATGGGCGCCCTGGCCTGTCTCAGCGACCGCATGAAAAAGCCGACCGAGCCAACAGAGGCGGCGATCGCGCTGCGTCACCCCTGCGTGTCCATCATGGTGCCGTTGTACAAGGAGCGAGAAATCGCGAATGCTCTAGTGCAACGGCTTCAAAGGCTGACCTATCCCAAAGCGCTGCTGGACGTCGTTCTCGTGCTTGAGGCGACGGATGACGTGACGCGCGACGCCCTTGCGCGAGTGGCTCTGCCCAGTTGGATGCGTGTTGTTGAAGTCCCCGAACTGAACGGGTTGACCACCAAACCGCGCGCCATGAATTACGCGCTGGACTTTTGCCGCGGTGACATCGTTGGCGTTTGGGATGCCGAAGACGCACCACAGCCGGATCAGATTGAACGTGTGGTTGCGCATTTCACCCAAGCTTCGCCCGAGGTGGTTTGCCTGCAAGGTGTTTTGGATTACTACAACCCCCGCACGAACTGGCGGTCGCGCTGTTTCACCATCGAATACAACAGCTGGTTTCGCGTGATCCTGCCGGGCATCGCACGTATGGGGCTGGTCGTCCCGCTTGGGGGAACGACGTTCTTTTTCCGCCGCGAAAAGCTCTTGGAACTGGGCGGCTGGGACGCTCACAATGTCACCGAAGATGCGGATTTGGGCGTACGGCTTTGCCGGGCGGGTTACCGGACCGAGACGGTGGACACCGCCACCTTTGAAGAGGCGAATTTCCGTGCCTGGCCGTGGGTGAAGCAACGCTCACGCTGGCTCAAGGGGTTCATGGTCACCTATCTTGTGCACATGCGGGACCCGCGGAAACTGTATGCTGATTTGGGTGCGGCCAAGTTTATCGGCCTACAGGCATTTTTTCTGGGCACTCTGGGTCAGTTCCTGCTGGCCCCTGTTCTATGGATTTTCTGGTTATACGCCCTGGGCATACCCAATCCGATGGAGCAGATCCTGCCGCAGCAGATCACGACGGCGCTGATCTGGCTGTTTCTGGCAACCGAGGCTCTGAACATATGCGTCGGGATCATCGCTGTATCCGCGCGTGAACGGCGGTTTTTACTGCCGTGGGTCCCGACGATGTGTTTGTATTTCCCTCTGGGGGTGGTTGCCGGCTACAAAGCCCTGTGGGAACTGGCGACAAATCCGTTTTTTTGGGACAAAACCCAACACGGGCAGGCCAGCGAAGACGTTCCGCTGACCTAACGTTCATTTGTCGCGACGACTGGCATCCTGTTTCAGACGTGTCATGAAGGCGACCGAAATATGTTCCTTCAACGCCTGCCCTGCAGCCTCCTCGTCTCGGGCTGCGATGGCATCGACGATTCCCTTATGCTCACTTTGCGCAATCTCACCACGCCCCTGAACTGCCAGCGAAGTGGTCGCCATCAGGGCCATCGTCCGGTGAACCAGATCAAGCTGCTGAACCAGATAGCGGTTGTGTGACGCCAGATGAATCTGTTCGTGAAACCGTCGGTTGGCGCGCGACAAGGCCGTTGGGTCATCGATCAGCTTGTCATCTTCGACGACCATGTCCTGAAGAACCTTGATTTCTTCTTCGGTGGCGTGTTTTGCGGCAAGGCGCGCAGCCAGCCCCTCAAGTTCCCGGCGCACGATGTAAAGCTCGGCCATCTGGTTGTGATCCAGGGATGCGACGATCAACGACCGCCCGTCCCGTTCCAGCAGAGACTGGGTTTCCAACCGTTGCAACGCTTCGCGGATCGGGGTGCGTGACACTCCGAAACGCTCTGCCAGTTCGCTTTCGACCAACCGATCACCGGGCTTATAGACGCCCACATCGATGGCTTCCAGGATAAGGCTGTAGGCGTCCTTGGTCGGGGATCGGGTCTGGCTCATGGGATCGTTTGTCTCCTCGTTCGGACATCTCTAGCCGTGACAGGGGGCGGCGATCAAGTACAGCATTGAAAACCGACCGACTGCGCCCTAAACCCAAGCCATGGTCAAACCTTCGTTTAGTCATGTCACACAATGGGTGTTCGATCTGGACAACACCCTATACCCACCGCATATGCGGCTGTTCGATCAGATAGAAGTTCTGATGACGGATTATGTGGTGCAAGCCATCGGTGTTGACCGGGCCGAGGCCGACCGGCTGCGCGCGCATTACTGGCGGGAATACGGGACCACGCTGGCCGGGTTGATGGCCGAACATGATCTGGACCCCGACCCCTACCTGCACGCGGTACATCAGGTTGACATGAGCCACATGGACCCGGATGCGGAACTGGCCGATCATATCCGCGCCCTTCCCGGCCGGCGGATCGTCTACACCAACGGCAGCGCGCCCTATGCGGAACGGGTCCTTGAGGCACGCGGCCTGACAGGCCTGTTCGACGCGATATACGGTGTTGAACATGCAGGGTACCGACCAAAACCCGAAAAAGCCGCGTTCGAAGCGGTTTTTGAAAAGGACGGCCTTCAGACCGAAATAGCGGCCATATTCGAAGATGAACCACGCAATCTCGCGGCCCCACACGAGATGGGAATGCGCACGGTTCATGTTTCTCCCGACCCGCATGAAGCCGATCACATCCACCATCACACGGACGATCTGACCGCGTTTCTGGCGCGCCTGCGATAGGCTGTCACAGTGCGACGATCTGCACGTTCTGCACACCCATCTGCGTCCTTATATGCGCTGCAGCGACGAACAGATGGAGACCCCGATGAGCGTGATTGAGATGCCGCTGCGCCTGCCGATCTGGCAGCGCCTTTTCTTCGCAATTCCCGTCTTTGGATGGCTGGCGCGCGACGCTGTCAACGCCAAGGCAGAAGACTTGTATTACACCGCCGCTGCGATTTTCAGCATGTGGGGCTGTTCCATAATGTTGTTCGGCCTTCCCGGCCTCTACATCCCTGCCCTTATGATGGTGCCGCTGATGTTTCTTATCCTCATCCTGATTTCACGGGACTGAAATACGGGACAGGATGTCACTTGGCACTCGGGGCAGATCCGAACTAGGTTCTGCCCAGAATGATGAGAGGCGCCATGTCCGACAGCTGTGACATCCTGATTTCCGGTGGCGGGATCGCCGGTATGACCGCTGCGGCGGTATTCGGAACGGCAGGTTTTGAAGTGATCTGCGTTGATCCGAGCCCTCCAATCACCGAGCGGGACGTGGACGGGTCAGACCTGCGTACGACGGCTTTCTTGCAGCCTGCGCGCGGCCTGCTGGAACAATGCGGTCTGTGGGCAAGACTGGATGCACAGGCGGCTCCGTTGCAAGTCATGCGGATCGTTGACGCCGGGGGCGACTTGCCCGAGCCACGCGTCGTCCGCGACTTCAACGCGGCCGACATCTCCGAACAACCTTTCGGCTGGAACCTGCCCAACTGGCTGTTGCGCCGTGAAATGGTGGCACGACTGGCCGAGTTGCCAAATGTCGATTTCCGTCCCGGCACCGCGACCACCAGCCTGTTTACCCGAACCGCCGAGGCCCGCGTGAGCCTGAGTGATGGCAGCCGCGTCCGGTGCAAGCTTGTGCTTGCTGCCGATGGTCGCAACTCGCCAATGCGCGAAGCAGCCGGCATCAAGGTGCACACAACACGATATGGGCAAAAGGCGCTGGCATTTGCGGTGACGCACCCAATTCCACACGAGAATGTTTCGACCGAAATTCACAGATCCGGGGGGCCGTTCACGCTGGTGCCTCTGCCGGACTGGAACGGGCAGCCCTCGTCCGCCATCGTCTGGATGGAACGCGGACCGAAGGCCGTTGAACTCATGAACCTGGAACCCGAGGCATTCGAGGCCGCCATGACCTCTCGGTCCTGCGGGTTGTTCGGCCCGCTGAAATTAGCATCCCGCAGAACGATCTGGCCCATCATCAGCCAATCGGCGGAACGGCTGGCGGGTGAACGCATCGCGCTGATGGCCGAAGCGGCGCATGTGGTGCCTCCCATCGGGGCACAAGGATTGAACATGTCTCTGGGCGACCTGCGTTGCCTGCTGGATTTGGCACAGGCCCGGCCCGAAGGTCTGGGAGACGAGCAGATGCTGGGTGCCTATCACAAGGTCCGTCACACCGAGATCGAGATGCGCGTCAAAGGCATTGATCTGCTGAACCGCGCCTCGATGATTGAGACGCGGCCGCTGCGAGATGCACGGGCGATGGGGCTGAGCGCGCTCTATTCCCTGCCACCAGTGCGCAAGACTTTGATGCAGATGGGCCTTGGCGTTCGCTAAGGCCCGGTCCGCTTACAGAACCTGATCCAGCACCCGTTTCAAACGCGCGATGGTGCCGTCCACGTCGTACAGCTTGTCGAGCCCGAACAGACCCAACCGGAACGTGCTGAACCCTTCGGGCTCATCACATTGCAACGGAACACCCGCGGCAATCTGCATGCCAAGTGCCGCAAATTTCTTGCCGTTCTGGATTTCGGGATCCGAGGTGTAGCTGACCACAACTCCGGGCGCGCCGAAACCGTCGGCCGCAACCGAAACGACACCCTTGTCCTTCAGCATCGATCGCACACCGTCACCCAGCGCCCACTGCGCCGCACGCAACTTTTCGAACCCGTATTCACGTGTCTCTGCCATGGTGTCGCGGAAGGCCAGCAACGCATCGGTCGGCATCGTGGCGTGGTAGGCGTGGCCGCCGTTTTCATAGGCTTGCATGATCTGCCGCCATTTCTTCAGATCAAGGGCGAAACTGTCGGAACTGGTCTGCTCCAGACGTGCCTCTCCGCGTTCAGACAACATGACCAGACCGGCACATGGCGAGGCGCTCCACCCTTTCTGCGGCGCCGAGATCAGAACATCGACACCGGTGGCTTTCATGTCCACCCAGGCGCAACCCGACGCAATGCAATCCAACACCATCAACGCACCCGCCTCATGCGCCGCGCTTGCCAGCGCGGTCACATAGTCATCCGGCAGAATAACCCCCGCCGACGTTTCAACATGCGGAGCAAAAACAACACCGGGCTTTTGTTCGCGAATCGCGGCGACGACCTCTTCGATCGGAGCAGGCGCAAAAGGCGATAGGCTGGAATTGCCGGTCTCGCGCGCCTTCATGACCGTGGTCGAGTTGTTCAGAGACCCGCTTTCAATGATCTGGCTCCACCGGTACGAGAACCATCCATTGCGAACCACCAGCACATCTGCGCCACGCGCGAACTGTCGGGCGACCGCTTCCATGGCATAGGTTCCACCGCCGGGAATAACGGCGACGCCATCTGCGTTGTACACGCCCTTCAACATATCCGAAATGTCGCGCATCACCTGCTGAAACTTCTGCGACATATGGTTCAGCGAGCGGTCGGTAAATACGACCGAGAATTCTTCGAGCCCGTTCGGGTCAACGGTTTCCAGCAAGCCTGGCATCGCGCATCCTTTCCAAAGCGTTTTCGAAGTCTTGTCCGCTTTGTCAGTTCGGGTAAAGCCCTTTCGCGGCAAAATTTGACCCAACGTAAAGCTTAACAAACACTTAATTTTTTTCGCTTAAATTCGTGAAAGCACGAAAATGACGCCAACCAGTGTCACTTCCCCTTTACACTTCTACTTGCTTCTGAACAGATGCGCACACTTTATACTTGAAGGGATAGATTCACCCGTGACGATACAAAAGCGGATCAGCTTCCAGTTCGTTCGAGACGAAGTAAAACGACGCATTGAAAGCCGTGTCTGGCCACAAGGATCGCTTTTGCCGACGGAGACCCAGCTGGCAGAGGAGTTCAATTGCGCCCGGGCCACTGTGAACAGAGCCTTGAGAGAACTGGCCGACCAGGGCTTTGTCGAGCGCAAACGCAAGAGCGGCACACGTGTCAAGAAAGAGCCCAGCAAACACGCCAAACTCGAATTGTCACTGGCGCGGCAAGTGGTCGAAAGCCAGAATGCAAACTATCGTTATGCGCTTGTTGAAAGGAATGTCGTCACCAGCCCAGGATGGCTTTCCTCGCAGATCAACGTGGCACCGGATGCGCGTGTTCTACATGTAATCTGTATGCACTATGCGGACAATCGGCCCTTCCAGATGGAAGAACGATGGATCAACATCGAGGCCGTACCTGATGTGGAGGACGCGGACTTGTTCGAACAGGGGCCACATGAATGGCTGTTGACGGCCGCACCTTTCACCGATGCCGAGGTCGCTTTCTGTGCCATTTCCGCAGATGCGCGACTGGCAGAATTCATGGGCACCACGGCGGGAACATCCATGATTCAAATGGAGCGCACCACCTGGAAAGAAGACAGGCCGCTTACCTTTGCGCGCATGACGCATCATCCGGGCTATTGCATCCGCACCAAGTACTGACTCTGTTCAGCCAATGGGACCGGGCAGACGTTCTTCGCTCAGCAGAACATTGGCCTCGACGTCGCCTGCACCCGGCAGAGTCATGATCCGGCGCCGCAAAACACGTTCGAAATCGGCCAGGTCCCGGGCCACGACACGCAGTCGATAATCATACAGCCCCAGCACATGCTCGACGGTCTGCACCTCGGGAACGGCACTGACAGCGCGCTCAAAATCTTCAAGACTGACTTGGCCCTTGCGCCCCAGCTTGATGCCCAGAAAGACTGTGACACCGAATCCCAGCGCCTCGGCATTCAGACGCAGCCGACGGCCCTTGATTATTCCTGCCTCTTCCAGCCGGCGAACGCGACGCCAGGTGGCGGGTTGGGATAATCCGAACCTGCGCCCCAATGCTCCGGCACTTTGCGTGGCATCCTGTTGCAGCGCGCGAAGAAGACGGCGATCAATCTCATCCAGCTCGATCATACCGGCAGCACCTCGTCCCGCTTGACCCGCGCGATGTGCATAAGGGCTTCGATATCAGCAATATGCGGCAGGGTCAGAATCCGGTCGCGATAAAGCTGCTGATAGTGCTTCATGTCTCTTGCAATGACGGAAAGACGAACATCGACACGACCCAGAAAGGTCTGGATTTCGATCACCTCTGCCACGTCACGCGCCGCCTGCGTGAAATCGTCGAAAGCTCGGGCCTGCGTCTTGTCGAGCGTGATCCGAAGCGAAACCTCGACGGCATATCCCATCGCGGCCCAGTCTATCACGGCCTCCTGCCCTTCGATGATCCCTGCGGCGTGCATCTTCTCGATTCGTCGCCAGCAGACGCCCGCGCTGATCCGGCAAAGATCGGCCAGTTCCGCTGTTGTCAGGCTCGGGTCTGCTTGAAAGTGGCGCAGAATACGCCGATCAATATCATCAAGCATGATTTTTTCACATTCTCCGATTAGCGCGAATTATTCTTCATCTTTTTCGCAAATACTCAAGCCCAGCCCTATCGCCATTGCGCGAACAGGCAGATACAACCGCCACAATCAAACCAGAAAGGACCGGCGAAATGCGCGTCTATTACGATCGCGATTGCGATATCAACCTGATCAAAGACAAGAAAGTGGCTATCCTGGGCTATGGCTCGCAAGGTCACGCGCACGCGCTGAACCTGCGCGATTCAGGCGCGAAGAACCTGGTCATCGCGCTGCGCGAAGGTTCGCCTTCGGCCAAGAAAGCCGAAGCCGAGGGCCTGGAAGTCATGGGCATCGCCGAGGCGGCCGCCTGGTGTGACGTGATCATGTTCACCATGCCCGACGAGCTTCAGGCCGAAACCTACAAAAAATACGTCCACGACAACATCAAGCCGGGTGCCGCGATTGCATTCGCCCACGGCCTGAACGTCCATTTCGGCCTGATCGAGCCGAAAGAAGGCGTCGACGTCATCATGATGGCCCCCAAGGGCCCCGGCCACACCGTACGCGGCGAATACACCAAAGGCGGCGGCGTGCCCTGCCTGGTCGCTGTCCACAACGATGCAACCGGCAAGGCGCTGGAAATCGGCCTGTCCTACTGCTCGGCCATCGGTGGCGGCCGCTCGGGCATCATCGAAACTAACTTCCGGGAAGAATGTGAAACCGACCTGTTCGGCGAACAGGCGGTTCTGTGCGGCGGTCTGGTCGAACTGATCCGCTGCGGCTTTGAAACTCTGGTCGAAGCCGGTTACGCCCCTGAAATGGCCTATTTCGAGTGTCTGCACGAAGTGAAGCTGATCGTTGACCTGATCTATGAAGGCGGCATCGCCAACATGGATTATTCGATCTCGAACACCGCCGAATACGGCCAGTACGTCACCGGGCCGCGTATCCTGAAATACGACGAGACCAAAGCACGCATGAAAGAGGTTCTGAACGACATCCAGCAGGGTAAATTCGTTCGTGACTTTATGCTGGAAAACGCCGTTGGCCAGCCGACCATCAAAGCGGCGCGCCGTGCCAATGACGAGCACATGATCGAAGAAACCGGCGCCAAGCTGCGCGGCATGATGCCGTGGATCTCGGCCGGAAAGATGGTCGACAAAGAAAAGAACTAAGAAGGGCGGAAGCCTGTCACAGGGCGGCCCGCGTGGCCGCCCTTTTCGTTTGAACAAAGGTTCGGCAAGGCACATAAACAGCCGGTCAGGTTTAATTTCTGGCGCACCCGCGCGTTCCGACAGGACAATCAATGGTTCAACAGCCGACAAAACAGGACTGGAGCGGCGTCTTCACGCTTGGCCTGATCTGGGGCGCGACCTTCATGGTCGTTGCCATGGCACTTGAAGGGTATGGCCCAATCACCGTTGCCACCTCACGAACTACGCTGGGCGCAGTTACCCTGTTGCTGATGATGAGGGCGACCGGTCGCAAGCTGCCGGTTCTGACGCCGGCGCTGAGTGTTTCGATTGTCCTTATTGGCGTGCTGTCCACTGCCGTGCCATTCATGTTGCTGAGCTGGGGGCAGCAATTTGTGCCATCTGCCTTTGCGGGGCTGTCCATGGCTGCCATCCCGCTGATGGTGCTGCCGCTAGCGCATTTCTTCTCGGATGAACCACTGAACCTGCGCCGGTTTCTGGGGGTGTGCCTTGGCTTTTCCGGGGCCCTGGTTTTGATCGGACCCGGCCTTGCACAATTGGGCCAGGGGGCAGAACCCGTCGCGCAACTGGCCTGCATCACGGCAGCGCTGTGTTACGCAAGTTCATCCGTGCTGACGCGACGCTGCCCGCCGGTTGACCCTTTGGTGCTGGCTGCCCTGACACTGGTTGTCGGCGCCGTGCTTCTTCTGCCCATAATGCTGCTCACCGAGGGGCTGCCGACCTGGCAAGGCCCACGCCCGACAATCGCCCTGATCGTTCTGGGTTTGCTGCCAACCGCGTTTGCCACCCTTTTGCGCGTTTCGATCACCCGCAGCGCCGGGTCGGTTTTCCTGACATTGGTGAATTACCAGGTGCCGATCTGGTCGATGGTGTTCGGCGCATGGATCCTGTCCGAGGCCCTGCCCCTGCGCTTTTTCATCGCTCTGGCCCTGATCCTGACCGGCATGGCCATCAGCCAGTGGTTCGGCCTGCGAAAGGTTTTGTTCGGGAATTAGCTTGTGGCGGCTTCGACCTCTGCCACGATGCTGTCGACAACTTGGGTCAGCAACCCATCATCTTCGCATTCAGCCATCACGCGGATCAACGGTTCGGTCCCGGATTTGCGGATCAACAACCGGCCCTGCCCGTTCAGCCGTGCCTCGGCATCGGCAATGGCCGCCTGTACACTTTGAACCTCCAACGGGGTTTGATCGCTGGAATAACGTACATTCTTCAGCAACTGCGGCACAGTTTCGAACTGTTTGGACAGATCCGACGCCTTGCGCCCCGACAGAACCATTTCCGCCAGGAAATGCAGGCCTGCCATCAACCCGTCACCGGTGGTGGCATAATCGCTCATCACGATATGGCCGGACTGTTCCCCGCCAAGGTTGAACCCACCTTCACGCATCCGTTCGACCACGTAGCGATCGCCGACGGCCGTTCGCTCCAGACGCAAACCCTGCGCTGTTAGGTGGCGTTCCAGACCCAGGTTGGACATGACGGTCGCGACCAGGGCGTCGCCCTTCAACTGGCCCGATTTCTTCCATGCCGTCGCCAGCAAAGCCATAAGCTGATCGCCGTCAGCCACCTGGCCGGTTTCGTCGACCACAACCACCCTGTCCGCGTCGCCGTCCAGACATATGCCCACGTCGGCGCCATGCGCGACAACGGTTTCTGCGGCCAGTTGTGGCTTGGTCGATCCGCAGTTGAGATTGATGTTCTTGCCGTTGGGCGCGATTCCCACGGGGATCACTTCTGCGCCCAGCTCCCACAGAACCTCTGGCGCGGTGCGGTGGGCTGCGCCGTTCGCACAATCGATCACCACCTTCAAACCATCCAGACTGACGTTCCGCGGCAACGACGACTTCACACGTTCGCCATAGCGAAACCGTGCGTCGTCAACCCGGCGCGCCCGGCCGATATTCTGCGCCTGGGCGGGTCTGACGCCTTCGTCGATCAGCCTTTCGATCTCGACCTCGGCCTGATCGGACAGTTTATAGCCGTCCGGCCCAAAGAACTTGATTCCGTTGTCTTCGGCAGGGTTGTGGCTGGCCGAGATCATGACGCCCAGATCAGCCCTCATGGACCGCGTCATGAGGCCAACGGCGGGTGTCGGAACGGGCCCCAGCAGCAGCACGTTCATTCCAGTGGACGTCAAACCGGCCGTCAGCGCGTTTTCCAGCATATAGCCGGACAAACGCGTATCCTTGCCGATGACAACCCGGTGCACTCCTGTCGCGTCTCGTCGGAAATACCGCCCGACAGCGGCCCCGATGCACAACGCCATCTCTGCCGTCATCGGATGCGTGTTGGCGGTGCCCCGCACCCCGTCGGTTCCGAACAGCTTGCGCATAGGTGTCACTCCGTGATTTGCCGTGCGACCGGATTACCGGACAGCAGCCCATAGGCGCAAGGCCTGAGAGGTCTCGGCCACGTCATGAACGCGGATGATCTGCACGCCCTGAGACAATCCTGCCAGAGCCACCGCGATTGATCCCGGCGCGCGGGCAGTCTTGCAAGGCTCTTTTCCGATGGTACCAATAAAGCCCTTGCGCGACACGCCCAACAGGATCGGGCAGCCCAAGCCGTGGAACAGGCTGAGATTGCGCAGAAGGGTCAGGTTGTGATCCTCGGTCTTCCCAAACCCGATCCCGGGATCCACAACGATCTGATCGCGGCTCAGGCCAAGACGTTCCAGCAACGCGATCTGGCCTTCGAGAAAATCGTAAACATCCAGCAATACGTTGTCGTATTGCGGATTGATCTGCATCGTCGCCGGATCACCCTGCATGTGCATGACACAGACAGGCACTCCATGCGCGGCACAGAACGGTGCCAACGCCGGATCGAAGGTGAAGCCCGAGACATCGTTGACCAACCCTGCCCCGGCCGCGCAGGCAGCCTTGGCGACATCGACCTTTCGTGTATCGATGGAAATCAAAGCGCCTGTTTCCGACCGGATCGCTTCGATCAACGGGCGGGTTCGCGCGATCTCTTCCCCGGCCGGGACAAAATCCGCACCCGGACGGGTGGACTCTCCGCCGATATCCAGAATCGTGGCACCATGCGCCACCATATTCACCGCAGCCACGCGAGCAGCATCTACCGAGCTGTGAACACCGCCATCCGAGAAACTGTCCGGCGTTGCATTCAGAATCCCCATGATATGAGGCAGCTGCATATCAAGGCCCGCCACGTCAGCCCGCGATTGGCTCAAACGGCTCAGGTGATCTGGCGGAACGTCCGAGGCCGCGACGATTTCGGGTTCGAACCCGCGCCGCAGCGCTTCGACATGGGTGAACCAAAGGGGTTGGCCCGCCAGCGGCACAGCGCCTGTGGGACGGGTCGCTCCATGCTGGGTCAGTGGTCTGAAATAGGTTCTCACAGCTGGGCCTGATCCACCGCAACAGCGCGCAAGGGCGTTTTGGGTTCCGTCGGCAATGCGCCGCCGATCACCATCATTTCGCTCGCTTCAAAGGTCGCCGCGAACCATGCAGCCAGCGCCACGGCATCCGACGGGGCGGCAGACGGGCCGTCAACGGCGTCCAATACGATCTTGGATGGCGCCCAGACACAGATCTGGCCATTCTTCATCGCCCAATCCAACTCGGTCCGCGTTGAGACCACCACACAGCGATGATCCCGTGCCGCCAGAACCCAGGCATTCTGTTCAATTGCCAACAGGTCAATTCGGCGTTGCGTCATCGCATGACCCGTTTGCGGAGCGGCCAGGTCGGACGCCCCGACACACAGGATCAGCGGGCGCTGGCGGTTCTCCAACTGATCGATCCAACCCTTCAGGTTCTCCGAGGCGATGGCGTCATTCGACAGGAAGACAAGGCGGGGGTGCGGACGTTCTTCTTCGGCCACCTCATGATGGACCGAGTCTTTTCCGCGCACGATCTCAACCCCCAACGCACCCGGTCCCCGATCCAGTTTTTCGATGCGAACAAAGACTCTTACAGCCTGAGGTTCAAGCAGGATGCGTTCCGCAACGCGTTCGGCCAATGTCTCAAGCAGGTTCAGGCGCTCGGCTGCCAGCTCATAGGCGATGGATTCCGTTACCCGGTCATATGACAGGATGCGATCCACATCATCATCAATCGGGTCCGTCAGAGGCCGGACTTCGACCACGATGTTGAAACAGATCCGCTGGGTTGTTCCCCGCTCGGCCTGGAAGGCGCCAATTTCGACTTCGACGATATGGTCGCGCAACGAGATACGATCCAACGGCCCCCGAGGAGACGTCGCCTCGGACCGTTCGGACGGGTGTGCGAATGCCAGACGGATTTCAGAACTCATGGGTCAGGCCTTTTCGGGCTCGTTGCATAGTTTGCCTACTATAGGCGTCGCGAGGGCCTATAGCATTCAAACAAGCGCCATTCCAACCGCCGAATGCGGCGTCACGAGACCCGAAACCAGCTCATCATCCCCGAAGCAGCATGCCCAAGCATATGACAATGCAGCAACCAGTTGCCGGGATTGTCCGCGATCAATGCGATTTGGCGCGCCTGTCCCCGCCCGACCAGAACGGTATCACGCCAGGGGCCCAGAGAGCCATCGTCCATGATCAGCCGGAAGTGATGCCCGTGCAGATGCATTGCGTGCGGAAATGCGGTTTCATTCACGAACTCGATCCTGTGCAAACTACCGACGGCCGCATCCAGAAACGGATCTTCGGGGCGCTCGGCGTAACCGTTCAGTGCCCAGAATTTGCCCAACTGCGCCAGCTCGCGGCCTGACAGTTCCGTTTCACCCAGCCGGGCGCTTTCCAGCCAGCGCATTGCGCCACCTTGCAGAACCATCCGGTGCGTTCTGGCATTTTGAAGATTTCCGATCTCAGGCAAAGGGTTAGACGGCAATGCTGACACGCCGTGCCTGTGCGCCCCGGCAGCGTTTCCACCAACCTCGAACCGTGCCAGCCCAAAGGAACCATCTCTTTCGACGCTGACCAGGCTTGCCGTTTCGCCCTCGGTGACGACATCCACAATCAGATCCGCACGCTGCGCAGGTGCTAGCGGGAAAGAGCCCGACAGCCGCAGCGGTGTTTCCACGGGCATTCCATCCAGGGCGACGATCCACCCCGAAAGACCATCAAGATCCAGATCAAATATCCGGGCATTGGACGCGTTGACCAATCGAAGTCGCAGTCGCTCGTTTCTGCGTACCGCAAACGCGGGATCGAATGATCCGTTGACGGTCAGGATGTTCCCAATCCGACCTGCATGGCTCAGATCATGGCCATTGTCGAAATCATCCGTTATCTGCGCGGTCTCAGGGTTCAACCGCCAATCATCCAACATCAGCACCAGATCCTGATCGACATCCGGTGCCGTGGCCTCTGCAACGATCAGCGGCCCGTAAAGCCCGCGGGCAACTTGTTCCATCGACTGGTTGTGCGCGTGGTACCAATAGGTTCCCGCATCCGGGACAACGAAATCATAGTCAAAAGTGCCGCCCGGTTCGACAACATCCTGCGTCAGGCCGGGCACACCATCCATGGCGTTATCGATGCGTATTCCGTGCCAATGCACCGATGTGGGTTGGGGAAGGTCATTCACCAGCTTGCGCTGAACGCGTGCGCCCTGATCGACCTTTATGATCGTACCGGGGACTGTGTCACCGTAACTCCAGACCGTCGTGTCAGGAAACCCATCGGGCGCAACGCGCTGTCGGCTCAGACGCGCCTTGAGCGGCGGATAACCAGCCTCGGCCGCGACCGGAAAAATGGCGACTGCGGCGGCTGTTTTCAGAATGTGTCGTCGGGTGAAAAGCATTACGGGCCTCCTGGCCCGTAATATAGACTGCGACCTGCCACGCGCCATCAAGCTTCCAGCGCGGGTGCGTCAATCAGTTGCTCGCTGTCCGATAGTTGTGGCGGTAGAAAATGTGCACACCGATCCGCGCAGTCTGTTTATAGACCCGCGACCAAGATGGCCGAACCGCGGTCGTGTGGTAATGGGTCGCCCCTTCGGTCAGCTCATGGCCGATACCATCAATGGCCGCCCGAGCGACCTTGGACACGCGCTCATAGGCTTTCTTCTCGTGGATGACCTCTTTGCGACCGTCACATGTATAGGTGAACTGGCACTGGTATTTCTTGCCGGTGCCCTGGCGGATCACACCACACAGTGAGCTTGGAAAGCGGCTGCTTTTGACCCGGTTCAGAATGACCTCGGCCACCGCAAACTGACCACGCACGCTTTCGCCACGCGCTTCGAAGTACAGCGCCTCGGACAGGCACTTCCAGTTTTCGTCACCGGTCGCCTTGGGCTGTTGGTCAAGCCAGTCCTTGGAGTATGTTACTTCAACAGGTTTGGCCGCCTTGCGCGGTTGGAACAGTTTGAAATAGTCGCGAAAGCTTTGCGCCGGCAATTCGCTGCGGGCGACAAGTTCTTTCTTTGCAGTATCAATTGCTTCCCTCTCGGCGAAGGACGCACTCGGCAGCACGGTTGCCGCCATTGTGGCAACAGCCATTATGTAACGTAGCATCAGATAACCTCGCACAGGCACTTCACGCGCCATACCCTCCCCCGGCGGGCGCGACGAGGCATCTAACGCAATCGAGCGCAAAGGTCCAGTCTTTCGGAAAATGCAAGTGGAATCTTGCCCGCAGCGAAGATAAATTTCGCCTGCGAGTGTTCTGATAACCCACTAATCCTTGGGTTTTCAGCCCCTGTCAACCCCCAAGTCTGGAGGAAATCGCCAGTTGAGCGGCTGCCAGCCGAGCGACAGGAACCCGGAACGGCGAACACGAAACATAGTCGAACCCCAAATCCCTGCAAATGGCGATTGATTCGGGGTTTCCGCCGTGCTCTCCGCAAACCGAAAGGGTTACATCCGGTTTCGCGGCTCGTCCCCGCTCGGCTCCCAGCTTCAGTAATTCCCCGACCCCATCCGGATCAAGAACGTGAAACGGATCTTCGCCGAAGACACCCTGGCGAACATAGGCGGACATGAACCGGCCGGCATCGTCGCGGGACAGACCATAGGTCATCTGCGTCAGGTCATTGGTACCGAAACTCATGAACGCGGTCTGCGGGGCGATCTCTTCCGCGCGCAGACAGGCACGCGGGGTTTCAACCATCACACCCAGCCGATATTCAAACTCCTGCCCTCGTTCTGACGCGACCGCGGCCGCCACCGAATCGATGCGGGACTTGACCAGTTCGACCTCTCGTTTGGCAGAGACCAGCGGGATCATCACTTCGGGCACGACCGGGGCGCCGTTCTTTCTGGCATCAAGCGTGGCTTCGAAGATCGCGCGCGCTTGCATGTCATAAATTTCCGGCACCGTTACGCCCAGACGAACGCCGCGCAAACCCAGCATCGGGTTGTATTCAGTCATCGCATTGACCCGGCGTTCGACATCGGAAACCGGCAAATCCAGAGCCTCGGCCAATTCCCGTTGACCGCTGCGCGTGGTGGGCAGGAACTCGTGCAAAGGCGGGTCGAACAGGCGAATGCAGACAGGCTGCCCTTCCATGATTCTGAACAGTTGAACAAAGTCTTCGCGTTGCATCGGAAGCAAACGTTCCAGCACGGCCGCCCTGCCCGAAGACGTTTGCGCAAAAATCATCTCGCGCATCACGATCAGGCGACCGGGTTCAAAGAACATATGTTCCGTCCGGCACAGGCCGATCCCCTGAGCCTGAAAATTGCGCGCCGTCTGCGCATCGGCCGGCGTGTCGGCATTGGCGCGGATGTCAATATCACGCTCGGCATCGGCCCACGCCATCAAGGTCTGAAAACAATCATCCAACGCGGCCTCAAGCATGGCGGGCTGCCCTGCCAGCACCTGACCGGAACTGCCATCGATGGTCAGAATATCGCCGGTCTTGAAAACTCGACCATCGGGTGCGGTCAGCATCTTCTTTTTGGTCTGGAACCGCATGTCTGAGGCACCAACGATACAGGGCAAGCCAAGTCCACGGCCAATCACGGCGGCGTGGCTGGTCATCCCGCCTTTTTCCGTCAGAACCGCAACGGCCGCATGCATCCCGCGCACATCCTCGGGCGAGGTTTCGCGGCGGACCAGAACGCAGGCCTCGCCGCGCGCGGCACTGGCCTGCGCTTCTGCGGATGTAAACACGATCTTTCCCGTTGAAGCGCCCGGGCTGGCACCGATGGCCGTCGTCAGCACGTCACGCCGCGCTTCCGGATGGACCTGCCGGTGCAAAAGCTCATTCAGCGCGTGGGGGTCCACACGCATCACCGCCTCTTGCGGCGGTATGATCCCGTCTTCGGCCAGACGAACGGCGATCCGCATCGCCGCGCGCGACGTTCTCTGAACCCGGACGCCGTCCAGAATATGCACGTTGCCGTTTTGAATGACGAACTCGACCTGCATTTCTTCGCGCAGTTTTTCACGCATCAGCGCAGCTTGTTGCTTCAACTCGGCAAAGGTTTTGGGTGCGACTTCTTCAAGCGACGGTCCACGCGGGTCTTTTTCAAGAAACAGCGCGGCCACATCTTCGCCCAGCGCATCACGGCCCTGGCTCTGGCTCAGGTAGCGCCCCGTGATCTGCGGCATTCCTGTGGTCGAGTCGACCAGTTGAAGCACACCTGATCCGCATTCACCCTGCCCGACGCCCGGGATCATCTCTTGAATGACAAGCCCAAGACCCGCATCTGCCGGGGCACCCTTGGCCTGCCGCAGCAGCCGGGCGGATGTCCCGTCCCATGCACGGGCCATCGAGCGTAAAACCCCGATCAACTGCTCACCCCGATCCTGCGGGAAGGCTTCGTCCGTTTCATCTTCGTAAGCGCGCAGGGAATGGCGCAAGCCTTCGCTGCCATCCATGTCGATGTCATCAAACACATCCGCGTCCAGCCGCGCCACGTGGATCGCATAGCTTTGAACGAACCTGAGATACAGCGCAGCAGCGGCCTCTGCCCCCATGGTATCGGACAGGTCCACATAGCGTGCATCATTCATGCCAATGTTCAGAACCGCACCGGGCCCACCCCAATCGGGATCTTCAGAACTTGGTCGGACGCACAGCAAGGTCGTGGGATCGAATTGCTCAAGGATCGCGTCAAGGTTCGGAACGTCGCCTTCCGCAATCTGATGGACCGCATCAAACGACAAGGCGACGGTCCGGGGCACCGGCAGGTCCAGTCGGACCAGCCGTTGCAGACACTTGGCCCGCCCGCCATGGGTATGGGCCGTGACCGGAGCATCGGATGTAATGAGCGTGGTATGCGGATTATTCTGCACTGCAGCACCTTTTGATTTGCGTGCAGCATAAGCGCTTGCGCCCTTCGTGCAAGGGCGTTGTGGGCACGCATCACTGCGTGCCCGAGGTTTTAACCTTCGATCCGCGACAGATCGGCCACGCTGGAACAAACCTGCCTGATCTGACTGAGCAGGTTCAACCGGTTACGACGGATCACGTCATTGTCGGTGTTGACCTGTACGTCCTCAAAGAACGCATCCACCGGCCCGCGCAGCCCGGCCATCGCCGCCATTGCAGTTGGGAAGTCTTCGGATTTCAGGGCCACGTCGATTTGCGTCTGCGCCCCATCCAAAGCCGCGAAAAGCGCCTTTTCGCTGTCTGTCTCGGCAAATTTCACATCCGCACCGTAGGAGTATTCGACGCCGTCCTTCTCCTCGGCCTGGGTCAGGATGTTGTTGGCCCGCTTGAACCCCTGCACGAGGTTTTCGCCATCCTCGGTCGCGATCACGGCATTCAACGCGCGGGCACGTTTGACCAGCAAGCTGAGGTCGTCATTGCCCTCCATCGCGATGCACGCATCGATGATGTCGTGGCGGATGCCCTCGTCACGCAGAAAGACTTTGAGGCGGTCGTGGAAGAAGGAGAGGAGGTCTGCAATCAGTTCGGCATGAGGTGTAATTCGGCTAAAATCCTTGGAATTCAGCGAAGTAAACGTCACCTCACCAGCATAGAATTTCCGCACGATTTCAGCGTCTTCCCGACGACCTTCTTCACCATCAGGATGGTAAACTACATCACCCCACCCCCAAACTTCATCACCTTCATGTTCTCCGTCAAGAAGCCCCGCCCTTTGAGAACGAACCATCGATCTAACTGTAGTCAGATAAGAGAACTCAATGATAGAGGACAACGGTGCAACCACACCATTCTCCAAAACCAACCGGATAACCCCCAACGCAGCCCTTCGCAGCGCATACGGGTCCTTTGACCCGGTCGGTTTCTCATCAATGGCCCAGAACCCGGTCAACGTGTCCAACTTGTCGGCCAGCGCCACGGCAACCGACAGCGGCGCGGTCGGCACATCATCCGACGGCCCCAGCGGCGAGTAGTGTTCCTGCGCAACAGCAGCCACCGCGGCATCCTCGCCGGCGGCTTCGATGTAATACCGCCCCATGAGCCCCTGAAGTTCGGGGAATTCATAGACCATCTCTGAACTCAGATCGGCCTTGGCCAGACGCGCGGCTTTCTCGGCCTGATCCGGGTCGGCGCCCGTCACCGGGGCTAGTTCGCGGGCCAGCGCGGCGATGCGCTCGATACGTTGGGCCTGAGTGCCCAGCTTGTTGTGAAAGGTCACGTTCTCCAGCGCGCGGGTCCATTGGGTGATGTCCGATTTGGCAATACGCAGGTCGTTCTCCCAAAAGAACTTGGCATCGGCCAGACGCGCCGACAGCACCTTTTGGTTGCCGGCCAGAATGGTCGCGCCGTTATCGGTGGTTTCGCGATTGGCGACGGTGATGAAACGCTCGATCCGGCCGGTCTTGGGGTTCTTCACCGAAAAGAACTTCTGATGCTCTTTCATCGAGGTCTGCAACACCTCGGGCGGCAATTCGAGGAATTCCTCGTCGATTTTCCCCATCAACACCACAGGCCATTCCACCAGCCCGGCAACCTCGGCCAACAGTCCCTTGTCTTCGACGATTTCCAGACCGGCGGCAAAAGCCATGTTCTGCGCATCATTCCAGATGTGTTCGGCACGTTCATCCTGTGACAGCAAAACGAATGCGCGTTTCAGCTTGGCGGCATAGTCCTCGAAAGACGTAACCGAGAACCGGTTGGGGGCCATGAAACGATGACCGGCCGTGGTGTCACCGGAACGAATGCCATCGACCTGCATCGGAACAACCTGCGCCCCTGATTCATCCGACAATATGCACAGAATGGAATGCAACGGACGCACCCACCGCAGACTGCCACTGCCCCAACGCATGGATTTGGGCCATGGGAAATTGCGAATGGTGGCTTCCAGCACTTCGGCAATGATCTCGGCGGCCGGGCGGCCCGGTTTCTCGATGGTGGCGAAATAGACAGCGCCCTTGGGTGTCTCACGCTCTTCCAGTTGGTCGCGGGTCAGGCCCGCGCCGCGCAGGAAACCTTCGATCGCCTTGTCCGGCGCGCCGACCTTGGGCCCTTTGCGCTCTTCCCGGATTGTCGGGCTTTGCGCCAGCAGACCTTCCACCGCCAGTGTCAGGCGGCGCGGTGTGGTCAGTGCGGCCGCGTTTGAATAGGTCAAACCGGCCTCGACCAGACCATCGGTAATCCGCTTTTTCAGATCCTCACCGGCACGGGTTTGCATCCGCGCAGGAATTTCTTCGGAAAACAGTTCGATCAGCAGGTCGGGCATAGTCGGTCCTTAGAAGTTCACAATCGTCTGAATGACGATGGCATTGGCGATATCCACAAAGAAGGCGGATACAAGGGGCAGCACGATAAAGGCAATAGGCGACGGCCCATATCGCTTGGTTACTGCCGTCATATTTGCAATCGCCGTGGGTGTGGCGCCCAGGGCAAAGCCTCCGAAGCCCGCTGCCAGCACCGCTCCGCGATAATTCGAGCCCATCAGGGGAAACAGTACCCAAATCACAAAGACGACCGTAAACACCGTTTGCGCCGTCATGATCACGGCAATTGCCACACCCAGTTCCGCGATGGTCCACAACTGCAAGCTCATCAGTGACATTGCCAGAAAGGCACCAAGAGCAAATTCAGACAGCAATGCCAGCGACGGTGTACGCGCAACCGGCGGCGCGGACGGAGCGATGGCCGCCCGGACATTCGAAATCACGATGCCCATGATCAGACAGGGCACAAACAGCGGCAGTTTCAGCCCAGCGGCCGAAATCGCCTCGCCCAGCGCATAGCCCAGAATAATCGCAAGGTTCAGATGCAGCAGCACGCGCATGATGGTCACATGGTCAATTTCGGTGGCTGCGGTCGTTTCCTCCGGCAGTCCGACCGTATGTTCTTCGTCAGGTCGGTCCGGCGACAGGCCTCGTGTTTCCACCAGAAGACGCGCGATGGGGCCACCCACCAGCGCAGCAAGCACCAGTCCGAGCGTCGCCACGGCAACGCCAAGTTCGGTTGCACCGTCCAGACCCGTTGCGCTGGCAACTTCGGGTGCCCATGCGATTGCGGTTCCGTGTCCACCAATCAACGCGGCCGAACCAAACAGAACGCCAGCTTGCGCCGGATAGCCAAACAAGGAAGCCCCTGCCGCGCCGATAACGTTCTGCGCAACAATCGTGACAAGCGTCAAAATCAGAAGGATCAACAAAGGCTTACCACCGGCAATCAAGTCAGAAAGCCGCGCGTTCAGTCCGATCCCGGCAAAGAACAGAACCAACAGAGCGTCCCGGGTCTGCAACTCGAATGACAGTTCTACATTGGCAAAGAGATACAGAAGCAAAACCACGAGCGAAGCCAAAAGGCCGCCCGTGACCGGTTCAGGAATATTGAACTGCCTCAGAACTGCGACTTTGCCGTTGATCCGGGCACCCAACAAATACACCGCAAACCCCAGAGTTGCAGTAATGAAGTCCGGGATCAAAACGGCGTCAGCCATGGTTTTCCTCAGTTTTCAGGGCGTTTCGGGCACTCCTCACCCACCACCGTACCGTCATAGGCTTTTTCACCGCAGTTGTTCAACGCGTGCCAGACATATCCCTTGCCATCCCTGGTAATCGCCACGATCCGGTCGACGCCGAAATGGATGTTCTTCTCACTCAAAAACGCCTGCGCCTGCCCCGATTTCAGCGCATCGCCCAGCGAAACGGCGTCGTAACAGTCAAACCAACCCGGCGCGGTCAAGGGTTCTGGGTTTTCAACAGCAATAAACCCGGCCATCTGATCCGGCTTCAGATCCGTTTCAAAACAGCCTCGGTAGCGGATCGGAGAACTGTCTGCATCGATCGCCTGAAAGTCCGAATAGGTGATTGGGACAGGCGCATCGCTTTGGTCCGTCATCAGGACCACGTCCTGGCCGGGCTGCGGTTCGACCTCATAGTAGAAACCGTAAATCTGCAAATAATACATTCCGGCCCCGGCCACCAAGGCCGACAACAACAGAACAATTGCCAGCAGTTTTCCCGTCATGTTTCAGGCTGCCTCTTTCAAGTTCTTGTAAAATAGGACAGGTTTCGTCCGGGTACAGGCATCAATGAGGTCAACACCATGGAATCCACGCTTGCTGTCGGTTTTTTCGGCGCATTGTTTGCCATCATGAACCCGGTTTCCAACCTGCCGGTGTTTCTGAGCATCACTCAGGACCTGCCTGCCGCCGACCAGCGCAAGATTGCGGTGAAGACGGTGATCTATTGCCTGATCCTTGGCGGTGCCTTTGCGCTGGTCGGAAGTCAGGCGCTTGGCCTTTTTGGCATCAGCGTCAATCACCTGCGCGTCGCCGGCGGCCTGGTCGTCATGATGATCGGCCTCAACATGCTGAACGGAAACGAAAGCACCTCTCATCATGGAACAAAAGGAGAGAAGGAAGCTTACCCCGAAACCGATACGGTAGCCTTTTACCCGCTGGCCTTTCCCATTCTTGTGGGCCCCGGCACAATAACCACCCTGATCCTGTACGCACATCAGGTTAAAACCACGGTCGAGGCTTTTGTTTTTATGGGAGTATTTCTTGTCGTGGTCGGTCTGCTTCTGATCACGTTCTGGAACGCCGCCTGGCTGGCTGAACGCCTGTCCAGCAACGCGCGCGTGATCATGAGCCGCTTCATGGGTATGATCCTTGCCGCCATTGCCGTCAGCATGATCGCAGACGGACTCAAGGCGCTTTTGCCCGGGCTGGCCTGATTGCCTCATCAGGCCTGAAACCCGGCGGCCTCGGTCTGCACGAACGCATCCGCACATTGTTTGGCCAACGCCCGGACGCGCCCGATATAGGCCTGCCGTTCGGTCACCGAGATCACGCCGCGCGCGTCCAGCAGGTTGAAGATGTGACTGGCCTTGATGCATTGATCATAGGCCGGGTGCGCCATGATGATGCGTTTGCCCGTCTTCGGGTCCACATGCTCCTGGCTCAGAATGGCGGCGCACTCGGCCTCGGCCTCTTCGAAGTGGCGCAGCAGAACCTCGGTGTTGGCCACGTCAAAGTTCCAGCGGGCGTACTCCTCTTCAGTCTGCTTGAAGATATCGCCGTAAGTCAAAGGACTCGGCGACTGGGGGTCATTGAACGGCATGTCCATCACGTGATCGATGCCCAGCACATACATGGCCAGACGCTCCAGCCCATAGGTCAGTTCGCCTGATACCGGCGCGCAGTCATGGCCGCCAACCTGTTGGAAATAGGTGAACTGGCTGACTTCCATTCCGTCACACCAGACTTCCCAACCCAGACCCCACGCGCCGAGCGTCGGGCTTTCCCAGTCATCTTCGACAAAACGGATGTCGTGCAGGTCCATGTCGATGCCAATCGCCTCGAGGCTTCCCAGATACAGCTCCTGCAAATCCGGTGGGCTGGGTTTGATCAGCACCTGGTACTGATAGTAGTGCTGCAACCGGTTCGGGTTCTCGCCATAACGCCCATCCGTCGGGCGGCGTGACGGTTGAACGTAAGCCGCAGCCCAGGCTTTCGAGCCAAGCGCGCGCAGGGTGGTCGCGGGATGGAACGTTCCGGCCCCGACTTCCATGTCATAGGGCTGTAGAATGGCACAGCCTTTAGACGCCCAATAGGTCTGAAGCCGCAGGATGATCTCCTGAAATGAACGCGGTGCGCTGGTCGGTTCGGTCATGGCATTCCCTCTGGGCGCCTTTGCGCCCGGTTCCGGTCGGTTTTGCCCTTCCTATGCAAGGGGCAAAGGGGCGTCAACGGGGCTTGGGGCCAAGCCTGTATCTGCAGGGCCACACCGGAAATTCCCCGCATTCGCGGCATGGCTTTTCGCAAATGAATTCGCGTATTCTGCGCCAAAGCATGAACACTGCATAAGACGGGCAGACTATGACACGCGTATTTTCAGCAATCCTATTGTTTCTTCTGGTCGGCCTGCGCGCCGCAACCGCACAACAAGATCCCGGCGTTTGGGTCCAGGTCGAGGCCCAGCCATCACTGCGCGAAGCGCAGGAACGGGCACAGGCCTATGCCAGTGCTTTGCCGGATGTGAACGGTTTTCGCCTGAACAGCGGCTGGTACGCGATCGTCATCGGCCCCTATGCGCGGACCGATGCCGAACAGGTGCTGCGCGTCTATCGGGCCGAAGGCCAGATCCCGCGCGACAGTTACATCGCGTTTTCCAGCGCGATGGGGCAACAGTTCTGGCCCATCGGGGTAAACGTTCTGAACCGTGGCGCCGTCGCGGCACCAATTGAACAAGCGGCACAACCGGAAGAGGCTCCGGCAGTCGCCACACCACAGAATTCGGATGAAACCCGTGCGCAGGCGCTTCAGTCCGAACGTCTGTTGACCGCGCAGGAACGCAAGGATCTGCAAACGGCTCTGCGCGCGGCGGGGTTTTACAACTCGACCATTGATGGTGCGTTCGGGCAAGGCACCCGCCGATCGATGAGCGATTGGCAGCGCTATAACGGGTTTGACGCCACGGGCGTTCTGACCACGTTGCAGCACAAGGCCCTGATGGATGAATACAACGCGCCGCTGATCTCTGTCGGAATGGAGCGGTATTCCGACGACAAGGCCGGGATCGTGCTCGACATGCCTCTGGGCGCTGTCAGCCTTGATCGCTATGAGGCCCCCTTCGCACATTTCAAAAGCATTTCTGACCTGAACGCCAAGGCACTGCTGATCAGCCAAGAGGGGGACAAGAACACGCTCCGCGCGCTTTACGAGGTGATGCAATCGCTTGAGATCGTTCCACTGAATGGCCCTCGTGAACTGGGCCGCGACCGGTTTACCCTTGAAGGACGCGGCAACGGCAAAGTGTCCTTTACGCAAGCGCAATTGGCCGATGGAAAAATCAAGGGCTTCACCCTTGTCTGGCCCGAAGGAGACGAGGCACGTCGCCTGCGAGTTCTGTCAGCGATGACGTCCAGCTTCAGCACGACGGATGCGGTTCTGGATGCCGCCGCCGGTGCTTCCGCAGAACAGCGCATCGATCTGGTGTCGGGCCTTCAGGTCCGCAAGCCTCGGCTGACGCGCTCTGGTTTCTTCGCGGATGAGAACGGGACAGTACTGACGGTTTCCGAGGCCGCGGAGAGCTGCACGCGGATCACTCTGGATGGTGATCAAGAGGTTCAACTGGCCCTGACGGACCCTGAACTTGGCGTGGCGGTCCTGCGCCCTGCAAAAACGCTCGCCCCCATGAGCGTCGCCGCGTTCAGTGCCGCCAAGCCGCGCATCAAGTCGGAAGTGGCCGTGTCAGGCTTTTCCTATCAGGGCGCATTGGGTGGCCCCACGCTGACCTACGGGCAGGTCGCGGACATTCGTGGGCTGAGCGGTGAGACCGGCGTCAAGCGTCTGGCGCTGAACGCCCAACCCGGTGATGCAGGCGGCCCGGTCTTCAACGACAGCGGCAACGTCGTCGGAATGTTGTTGCCCACACCGTCCGAAGGGCGCACCCTGCCCGCTTCGGTCAGCCTTGCGGCCACCGTTGATCGGTTGACCGAAATTCTTGCAGAGGCCGGAGTGTCCGGTCAGTCGAGCGAAGAAACCATACAGATATCACCCAATGAGTTGAACCGGCGCGCAACCGGCATGACGGTTCTGGTTCACTGCTGGGATTGATCCGACAGCACCTCAGCAAAAAAGCGCCGCATGAAAGTGCGGCGCATTTTCGTTAGAGAATGTCAGGTGTGACGTGGATCAAGGTCGGCACAGGCGCATCGAATGCGGCCCTTACTGCACTTTGCATCTCTGCTACATTCGAAGGCGCCGAGGAGCGCGCACCAAAGGCTTCGGCAAGTTTGCAGAAATCGGGATTATGCGCCATGACCGCGTTGGGCGCGATCTGGCTGCGCACCATACTGTCCTCGATTTCCTTTAGTTTGCCATTGTCCCATAGAATGATGGGCAGCGACAATCCCAACTCAACCGCCACGCCCAGTTCCTGCATTGTGTAATGGAACCCGTAATCCCCGGCGATAACCGCCGTGGGTTTGCCGCGCCGGGCAACCGCCCCGCCAATACCGGCGGGCAACCCATAGCCAAGGGTGCCAAACCCCGTCGGATGATGCCAGTGATGAGGATAGGCCATGTCCCATACCTCTTTGGCGACATAGGCAAACTGCGTCATGTCCGAATAGATCATGGTGTCGGCCGGCATGGCAGCGCGCAAAGCATCCGCGATCGGCACGATTCCGGGCCGCTCTGCATCCACCTCGGCACGCCAGCGGGCGCGCATCTCGGCGACTTCCTCGGGTGACCAGCCTGTTGCTGGTTTCATGTCCTGAGTTGCGTGCCACAAGGCGCGGGCAAAGCTCTGGCTGTCGACTTGCAGCTTGATGGCGGCGCGATGGCGATCCGAAAGAACCTCGGGGTCGAGGTCGACGCGTATCAAGGTCGCCTTGTGCCCCAAATCCTGCCGCCACAAATCGACCTCGCCCAGCTCGGCCCCGACCGCAACGACCAGATCCGCCGACGCGATTACCTCGGCGCTGCCGGGACGCGGCAACATGGACCCGAAGTCCAGCGGATAATTTGCACCCGGCAGCCCGCGCCCGGCATAAGTGGTAAAGCAGGCCGCCCCCAGCTGTGTCAAAATCTGACGCCAATCATTCGACCTGCATCGGCCACCCAGGATGAACAGCGGCCTGCGGGCCAAGTTCAACATGGACACGACCGATGACACGTCAGGCGGCAAGGCTTTGGTGCGCAGCGCGGGCTGGTTGGGGAACGGCGCGGGGTCGGCCTCTGCCTGCAACTGCGCGATGGGCACCTGAATGTGCTTGGGGCGCGGGCGCGAAAGCTCAAATTCTTCAAACGCCCGTTCTATCAGCCCATAGGCAGCTTCGGCAGAGTTGGCCTGTACGGACCAATCCGCAACCGTACCGGCGGCAGCACGTTGATCTTTCATCTGGTGCAACTGACCCCGGACAGCCTGCGTTTCATCCAGACAGGAGGACAGAATCAGCATCGGAACCGAGTCGCTGTAGGCCTGTCCGATCGGGGTCATGATGTTGCACAAACCGGGACCGGTGATCACATAGGCGACGCCCGGCAGGCCGGTCGCGCGCGCGTAACCGTCAGCCATGAATCCGGCCCCCTGCTCGTGCCGGGCCAGAACATGCGTGATGCCGGCCTCTTCGATACCACGATACATTTCCTGGTTGTGGACGCCCGGTATACCGAAAATCACATCCACGCCACGATCCTTGAGCATATGCGAGATTTGCGCGCCAAGGGGTCTTTTCATCAGCCTCTCCAGAATTGAACGGTGAAGATCGCGTATACCGCTAAAAGCTCGAGCCGCCCGACCAGCATTCCAGTTGTCAGCAGCCATTTGGCCGTATCGTTGAGACCCGCAAAATTACCCGCCGGTCCGATCTGGTCACCGAGACCTGGTCCAACGTTCGCCAGCGCTGTCGCGGCCCCGGAAACGGATGTGATGAAGTCCAGACCTGTCAGTGCCAACGCCCAGGACAATACTCCCATCGACAGAACGAAGAACATGAAAAAACTCATCACCGAGGTCAGAACGTCCCGTCCGACCGGCCTTCCATCATAGAGCGGCATGAACACGCCATGTGGGGACCTGATCCGTTTGATCTGGCTTTTGATTGAGGCGAACAGCAACTGATAGCGAAAAACCTTGATCGAACACGCAGTCGACCCCGCGCATCCACCGATCAATCCGATCAGGAAAAACAGCATGATCGGAAAGCTGCCCCACCCCATGTAATCGACACTGGCATATCCTGTCCCCGAAATGATCGAGGTGATGTTGAACAGTGACTCGCGGAACGCCTGTTCCCAATGATGCGGAAAGACCGAGGTCAGAAAGACTGACATGATGACAACCAGAACCAGAATGGTCGCCAGAAATGCCCGGATTTGACTGTCTTTCCATAACGACGCCGTATGACCATTGGCCAACTGCACATAGCGCACAAAGGGAAGAGCCGCCAAAATCATGAAGACGGATGCAGCATATTCGGCCGGGCCTGAAAATGTTCCAAACGAGGCATCATAGTTCGAAAAACCGCCCGTGGACACCGTCGTGAAAGCATGCACTAACGCGTCAAAAAAGCTCATCCCAAACGCGGCATAGACCAGCACGCACACAAGAGTCAGGAAGACGTAGATCAGGGAAATCTGCCCCGCAATCTCCTGCGCGCGAGGCAGGATTTTCCCCATGGTTTCAAATCCTTCCGAGCGGAAGATTTGCATGCCACCAACCCGCAATTCGGGCAGGAATACCATCGCGACGACGATGATACCAATGCCTCCCAGCCATTGCAGGATACCGCGCCACAACAAAAGGCCCTTTGGCAGCGTGTCCAACCCTGATATTACGGTCGAACCGGTCGTCGTAAGGCCTGACATCGCCTCAAAATAGGCATCGACAAAGCGCAGCTCGGTTTCACCGAACAGAAACGGGATTGCACCAAACACCGGCAGCGCGACCCAAACGCCGGTTGTCAGCAAAAAGGTCTGCCGGATGGTCAGCCCCTCGCCCACACCGTTCGAGCAACTCATCGCCAGGACGGATCCGGTCAGCATTGTGATTATCGCGCTTTCCAGGAACACATTCCATTCGCCGCGACCTTCGATAATGTCCGCGAGCATAGGAAACAGCATGGTCGCCCCAAGAATGGCGACCAGCAAGCCAATCACATATCCGACCGGGCGAAGATCCATCATAACGCGCAGCGTTGGCGCGCCAGCCCGACCGTGTCAAGCAGATGATCCCGGTTTACGTGTCTGTTTTGGTATCCGCTCCCGGCATTGCGGGCGGTTTCGACGGCGGTCGCGTTTTGCGCGCCTGCGGTTTTGATTGTTCTGCCGATGCCGCAGGTTTTGACCGCGCAGCAGCGGGCGCCGACTGCTGAGTTTCTGCTTTGGGAGCAAGGGGCGCGGTTTTTGCTGGGGTCGAAACGGTTTGTTCGATAGGCTTAGCGGCTTTGGCACGCGCAGCAGGTGCCTTGGTCGCAGAAGCCGCCGGTCGGGTACGAGGTTTTTTTGCCGGGGCCGACGCGCGAGAGGAAGACGTGGTTGCAGTCGCGTTCCGCGCAGCCGGTTTGGCGTTTTTTGCAACAGCTGCAGCCGGTTTCGATTCTGTTTTTGGCTGCGGCGCCGGTTTGGGTGCTGGTTTTGGTGCGGGCTTTGCTATCGCCGCAGGTTCAGCCTTTGGCGTGACGACGGCGCGCGGCTTCGCGGAAAACTCCGCGGGTTTGGGCTCGGGTTTACCGGCGGTGACCTTCGTTACGGTTTTTTTCACTGCTGCGGTCTTTTTGACGGCAGATTTTTGCACACGCGGCGCAGTGGCTTTTGCCTTGACCGTCGTCTTTTCCACCGGCTTTTCCGGGGACGCCGCAGCCACGTGCAACGCTTGCACAGGAGCCATCGGCAATTCGAACGCTGAACGGGCTACGATCTGCATGATCTTCATCTGGTTGACCATTGCATAACCAGCCATGCGAATTGCCGCAGCTTGAAACTCCAGCGGTTGGGTAATCGGATTCATTACATGCTTCTCCTGTAATAACGATGCAGCCCAAATGTGATGGATAAAACGCCTTGCCCTCTTCGATTTCTCGAACGGTGGTCGCGATCTTGCAGTCCAAGGCGTCTCACGTCTCGGCATCCTTTTCGGGGCGGCCAGCCAATCAAATGGCAAGCATCCAGCTGCTGCATTCAAGATAGATATATTATAAACGACTGCGCAAATGCAGCATTTTTGCTGCATTGCGGCAAAAGAGCGCTTACTGCCCTAATCTCTGATTAAACTCTAATCGCTTATGCGGGGTTGTTCACCCAATATGGAACAGGGTGTTGAACAGTCTTGGATCCAAGCTGGATGCCGCAAAGGTTGGGCCTTCGGTCAGAATCGACACAGCGTCGTGGCTATGCAGGCTTTCCTGATGGCTGGCTATTATCCGGAAATCACCAACATGATGATCTGCCAGCAATTCAGCGCAGAACAAGCGCGCCGCATCTTCGACAAAAATCGGATTGGCTGCGTTCAACTCGGCAAAAGCCTGTTCGTCTTCGCGTTTGACCATAACCTGAGTTTCGGTCGGCACCGCGCGTCGGCACAACTCGATCAGGTCTTCAAACCAAAGACAATCGGCATCGCAATCCACCACCACGGAAATCCGCGCGACAGATCGTTGCGAATGCGGTGTTGCCAATTGTCCCCGCATGACACGGGCATGTTCGCTCAACTCCAGAGAGCACGGGCAGGTCGAGGAATAGACATAGTCCAGATGCATGATCTTCTGGCGCACACCGCCCGTCTCAACCAGTTCCAGAGCGATGTCGTAATATTGATATCCTTCCAGACCCGATCTCAGGCTCTTGACCTTGTCGGGGTAAGAAAACCGCATTTGGATACGTGCGTCAAAGCTGTCCAGGTCGTTCATGTAGTCGTCAAGCGCCGCCTGCATCACTTCGAAGCTGAATGTGCGCTCGGCATGTTTGTAAAAAGACCGCATGATCCGGGACATATTGATTCCCTTTTTCTCGGCCTCAAGGCTGACGGTGCCCGTAACAGACGTCTCAAGCGTCAGGTCTTCCCCATCTTTCCGATGGAAACGGATCGGCAGGCGAAAGTTCGAGATGCCAACATGCTGGATCTGCTGCTTGGCACCGCGTATCAAGCTGGACGGGCCGTTTTGCAAGTCGGGCAACGACGCTCGGTAATCCGCGTCAACCGAGAAACCCTCCGGGTACTCGCGCGAAAGCGAAGGATAGTTCACCTGCGTCAGGCCGGGCACCAGCCGCGCAATAGCCGGATCCAGTTGGCTGATCTCGGATGCCGTCGCAGATTCCGCCCATCGCCGCAGAACTTTCAGGGCCTCGGCGGCTTTTTCCTGATCCGGGGTCTCATCAATATCGCGCGGGTGGATGTTCATCGGCTGCGGTTCCTCGATTGGTCGTAGAAATATATACGACTGCAGGTGATTTACCAGTTTAACCCAATACGCAGGCAATAGCAGTCCGGATTGAAAAAACCGGCGCAAAACCGTCATTCTGCAACGGAATACGCCTTTCGCAGACACAAAGGCCAGGCTTCGACCACGAATACCACCCGAAAAGACGCCGCGTTCACAGACAACGCGACGACCCCTAGTGGTAAGAGGCTTTTCACTGTGCTGCTGTTTGCTTCTGCGAAGCCTCCAATGCCTGCTGGATGTCTGCCAGCAGGTCTCCGGCGTCTTCCAGGCCAACGGAAAAACGGATCAGGCCCGGCGTAATGCCCAGTTCGTCTTTCTGAGCATCGCTCAGACGCTGGTGCGTTGTGGTCGCCGGGTGCGTCGCGATCGACTTGGCATCGCCTAGATTGTTCGAGATCACAGGAATGGTCAGCGCATTGAGGAAAGCAAAAGCCGCGTCCTTGCCGCCCTTGACATCCAAGGACAATACAGTCCCGCCTTTTCCACCAAGTTGCGATTGAACCAGAGCATTTTGCGCGTGGGTCTTCAAACCGGGGTAAAGGGTGCGCGCCAACGCGTGATGCCCTTCCAGCGCCTCTGCGATCCGTTGTGCACTGTCGGCCTGCGCATTGACGCGCAGCGCCATGGTTTCCAGACCTTTGAGCATGACCCAGGCATTGAACGGGCTGAGCGCGCCGCCGGTATGCTTCAGATACGGCTCGACGGTTCCGCGGATGAAATCCCTGGTGCCGATGATGACACCGCCCAGCGCACGGCCCTGTCCGTCAATATGCTTGGTCGCCGAATAAACGACTACATCCGCGCCCTGTTCTATCGCGCGCGAAAAGACGGGCGTCGAAAACACGTTGTCCACCACCACAATCGCCCCGGCGGCATGGGCCAACTTGGACACGGATGCGATGTCGATCACTTCAAGAGTCGGGTTCGACATCGACTCGAAGAAGACCGCCTTGGTGTCCGGGCGGATCGCTGTCTGCCATTGCTCCAGATCGGTGCCGTCCACAAAAGTCACCTCGACGCCAAAACGGGTCAGGATGTTTTCCAGAATGTACAGGCAGGACCCGAACAGTGCCTTTGCTGAAACAACATGGTCCCCGGCCTTCAGCACCGAGGTCAGTGCACCGTTCACCGCCGCCATGCCCGAAGCCGTCGCAAACGCATCCTCGCCACCTTCAAGGGCCGCGATGCGCTGTTCGAACATCGAAACCGTCGGGTTGCCATAGCGGGCATAAATGAACTCATCAGGGCCGCATTCCAGAAACCGGGCTTCGGCCTGTTCGGCGGTTTCGTACACAAAGCCCTGCGTCAGGAAAATCGCCTCGCTCACCTCGTTGTACTGACTGCGGCGGACACCGCCATGGACGGCTTGGGTGCGTTTGTTCCAGTTCTCGCTCATCTCATTCCCTTTCAGCCTCCGGCGGAGGCAAACAAAAAACCCCAGACGCGGCCAAGCGAAAGGGGTCTTTCATCCTGACCTTTTAGCGGTGTTGTTTAGCGTGGCCCGCAATCCGGTAACAAATCGCCACGAAGCTCTGGGATGGCATACGCCTCGGGCGGTTTGCGGTCAAGCCCGGCCTGCGTTTCGCTCACGCTTTCGTAAGCGGCCCTTGCCGAACCGGCAGAAACCCGCATGATCCCTTCAACATCAGGAGAACACATGGCTGACCCGATTGATCTGTATTTCTGGCCCACACCAAACGGCTGGAAAGTGTCCATCGCCCTGGAGGAGATGGGGCTGCCCTACACCACGCATCTGGTCAATATCGGAAAAGGTGATCAGTTCGACCCGCAGTTCCTGAAGATTGCGCCGAACAACCGTATGCCCGCAATCGTGGACCCTGACGGGCCGGATGGTGCACCGATCTCGGTTTTTGAAAGCGGGGCAATTCTGATGTATCTGGCCCGCAAGACCGGGCAGTTCTATGGCAAGACCGAGCGTGATCGGATCGCCGTCGAAGAATGGCTTATGTGGCAGATGGGCGGTGTTGGCCCGATGGCAGGTCAGGCGCATCACTTCCTGAAATACGCCCCGCAACTGAACCCGCCACAGGACCTGCCCTATGCCAAAGATCGATACCGGGCCGAGGTCGGTCGTCTGTACGGGGTGCTCGACAGACGGCTGGCCGAGAACGAATACGTTGCCGGACACTTCTATTCGATAGCAGACATGTCGATCTGGGGCTGGGCCAGCCTGTGGGAAGGGCAGCAGCAAGTGCTGGAGGACAAACCCCACTTTGCGCGCTGGCTGAAGACCGTCGGCGCCCGCCCCGGTGTTCAGGCCGGACGCGCTCTGCACGCAGAGCTACGAGGAGACAATCGTGACAAACAGGCGCAGGAAGTCTTGTTCAAACGATGACTGCGTTGAAAACCCGTTTGGATTGACGCGGATCATCAGCCCTGTCCGCCTTGGCCACGGCAGGTTCGGCTAGCGAAACTTGAATTCGGGTTCCGCCGGGAAAGGCATCGGGGTGTTCCTCCAAGCTCCACTGCGCAGCGCGGCAGGATTTCTGTGGTCAACGCGCATCCGGGGTGTCAGAATAAAAGCCGCTTGCTTCTTCCCATCCGTTTCCCGCACCAAGCGTGTCATCTCTTTGCGCTTTAGACGCTGCAATTCCGAGAGGTATTTTTGGGTTTTCCCAAGGTGTCTGCGCTCGAAAGAGTGGGCACTCAACGCTTCCTCGATCATTCTGGCGGTATGCACGTATCCTTTTGAACGCGTATGCTCCAACAGTTCGCCAAGGCGACCGGCAATCTGGCTCTCATCCAGCTGGACGGTTTTTTCGAACGATCCATTTCGTGTTACTTCGGGCATCTGAACTGACTCTGAGAAGATGTTGAGTAGCGTGCCGTCGCGCCTGCGTTCAGACACAGGCCGACGCATAGAGATGCCCGCATTACTAACACGACATCAAAGAGTCGACCGACCAATGCCGAATTGGCGGAAAAGCGCCTTTGACCCAGCGTGATATGCGAGAACTTACCGACATTCATCGGCGCACAGGTCTTGCTGTGCGCAAGGCGGCAAGACAGCCGCTCGCTATTGTCCGTCACGGCAGGCCGCCCCTGCGCCCTGAACCAGCATATCCAGCATCCCCGAAATATCCTCGATTTCTTCCGCAATCACATGGGTCACTGAATGCGCCCGCTGCATCCGGCCCGTCACCTTCAGCAACCGCCCCGAAATCACCGCACGGCGGAACCGTTCGTAGATTTTGCGCCAGACCACCACATTCACGATCCCGGTCTCATCTTCAAGCGTCAGAAAGATCACGCCCTTGGCCGTCCCCGGCCTCTGCCGCAGGATCACAAGCCCGGCCACAGCCACGCGCGCGCCCTCGGGCGGGGAATCCAGTTGGCTGGAAGGCAGACAGGACGGCGGGCGCGGCCAATCCCGGTTTGAAACCACAGGGCGAATGGGTGTAACAAGCATAAGAACAAAAATAGAACAAACCACAAGAAAGTCCATACACGGCGCGCTGAGTCGCAAATGAGGCTGGAAAGACCTAAATGCCTTCACTAAGGAAGAAATCGAACATCGCAAAAGGAAGACGCACGCAATGGCAAAGATCACCTATGTCGAGCACGGCGGTACCGAACACACAGTCGAGGTCGCCAACGGACTGACCGTCATGGAAGGGGCCCGTGACAACAACATTCCCGGCATTGAGGCCGATTGTGGCGGCGCCTGCGCCTGCTCGACCTGCCATGTCTACGTCCACCCCGACTGGGTCGAGAAAATCCCGGCCAAGGATGACATGGAAGAAGACATGCTGGACTTTGCCTATGAGCCCGACCCGGCCCGCTCGCGCCTGACCTGCCAGATCAAGGTCACCGATGCGCTGGACGGTCTGGTCGTTCAGATGCCTGAAAAGCAGATCTGATGCACAACAATGCGCCGCGCCTGCCCCGTCGCTTTTGGCAATCTCGGGCACGCGGCGCTTTGCTATCTTTCGGACTTTGGCTCTCACAGCAACCGGCTGACGCGGCGGAAACCATCAACGACGCCCGCTTCACAGAACCAACCACCCGCTACGCCCATGGCGTCCTGGGTGACACGATCGAATATGGCGCGGTGGAATTCACGACCGACACTACGGTCGTAACTGTTCGACTGCCGCAGGATCGCGTGTTCGAAGACCTCGCTCCGCGTTTGGCAGACGTCAACCTGGACGGCGCGCGCGAAGCAATTGTCGTTGAATCCCACAACAAATCAGGGGCTCAACTTGCGATCTACGACGCCGCCGGAGACAAGATCGCGGCCACGCCTCATATCGGTACCCGCTTCCGCTGGCTCGCCCCAATTGGAGCAGCCGACCTGGACGGCGACGGACATGTCGAGATCGCCTATGTCGATCGCCCTCACTTGGCCAAAACGCTGCGCATCTGGCGCTACAAAGACAACGCCCTGACCGAAATCGCGGCTCTGCCCGGATTGACCAACCACAGGATCGGTGAAGATTTCATTTCCGGAGGCCTGCGCACCTGCGGCGACCGCCCGGAACTGATCGTGGCCAGCGCCGACTGGACGCGGATCGTCAGCGTCTTCTACGACAACGGCTGGATCACATCCGACCGGGGCCCGTTCAACGGCCACAAAAGCCTTGCCCAAGCCCTGAACTGCTGATCCGCCTCTTCATCTGGCCAAAAATATCCTGGGGGGGGTGAGCGGTTGAAAGGAAATCGTCCAGTGGACGATTTCGACCGCGAACGCGCGCAGCGCCGGGAGGCCGCAAGGCCGAGGAGGCACCCCCCCAACCCCGTCAACCTTCCAAAGCACGCCATCCGATATCGCGCCGGTAAAACCCGTCAGGCCAATCCACAGCTTCAACCATTTCATAGGCCCGGTCGCGCGCCTCTTGCAGCGTGTTCCCGCGGGCGGTCACGTTCAGCACGCGCCCGCCAGATGCAACCACGTGTCCATCGACACTCTTTGTACCAGCGTGGAACACCATGTTCCGGCTATCTTCCGGCAGGCCTTCAAGCCCTTTGATCGCAGTGCCTTTCTTGTAAGCACCCGGATAGCCATTGGCCGCCATTACAACCGTGATCGCATGGTCATCCGCCCAATTCACCCGCATTTCACCCAACCTGCCCTCGGCCGCGGCGTGCATCAGGTCCATCGCCTGCGCGCCCAACCGCATCATCAACACCTGACATTCCGGATCACCGAAGCGGACGTTGTATTCAACCAGCCTTGGCCGCCCGTCCTTGATCATCAAACCTGCATAAAGAACGCCCTGAAACGGCGTTCCCCGGCGTTTCATCTCGGCGATGGTGGGGCGCACGATCTCTTCCATCGCGCGCGCCTCCACCTCTTCGCTCAACACCGGCGCCGGAGAATACGCGCCCATCCCGCCCGTGTTCGGCCCGGTATCGCCCTCGCCAACCCGTTTGTGATCCTGGGCCGTCCCGACTGAAAGAATGTCCTCACCATCACACAGAACGAACAGCGAGGCTTCTTCCCCATCCATGAATTCTTCAATGACGACTTCCGCACCGGCACCGCCAAACGCACCGCCGAACATGTCGTCAATGGCGTCCAGTGCGGTCTTTTCGTCCATCGCAACGATAACGCCCTTGCCTGCGGCCAGACCATCGGCCTTGACCACAATCGGTGCGCCCTGTTCGCGGGTATAGGCTTTGGCAGCCTCGGCCTCGGTAAACCGGGCATAAGCTGCGGTGGGGGCGTTGGCCGCGTCGCAGATTTCCTTGGTGAAACTTTTCGACGCTTCCAGCTTTGCCGCCTCGGCCGAGGGTCCAAAAACCAATACTCCGGCTTCGCGCAACCGATCAACCACTCCGGCCGCCAAAGGCGCCTCGGGCCCGACGATCACGAAATCAATCGCATTTTCTTCGGCAAAGCCGACAACAGCCCCGCCGTTTTCAATATCCAGAGCGGCACAATCCGCGATCTGCGCGATCCCCGCATTCCCCGGAGCAACGATCAGGCGATCACATTTGGGGTTTTGCAGCACTGCCCATGCCAGGCTGTGTTCGCGCCCTCCGCTGCCGAGAATGAGGATATTCATGAAAGCTCTCCGATCTGCTTGGCCTTGCCTGCGCGGCGTTCTAAGCTGGGCGCGCATTTGAAACAAGGCGCTGAAATGTCCGATCTGCTTGATGACCCGATTCCGGGCCAAAACACCCCTGAATACACAGTGTCTGAAATTTCGGGTGAGGTGAAACGGACGCTCGAAGGCTCATTCGGCCGAATCCGCGTGCGCGGTGAGGTTGGGCGCGTGTTCAAAGCCCGATCCGGGCATCTGTATTACGACATCAAGGACGACCGGAACGTTTTAGCCTGCACCACGTGGAAAGGTCAGATTTCAGGCCTGTCCGTTGTGCCCGAAGAAGGGTTGGAGGTCGTCGTCACCGGCCGCCTTACCGCTTTCGGGGCGCAATCCAAATACAACCTGAACGTCGATGAGGTTTCCGTCGCGGGTCAGGGCGCGCTTATGGCGCTGCTGGAGAAGCGCAAGAAACAACTGGAATCCGAAGGTCTGTTCGCACCTGAACACAAGAAACCCCTGCCGTACCTGCCGCAGATCATTGGCGTTGTGACATCCCCTTCCGGTGCCGTGATCCGCGACATTCTGCATCGGCTCAGGGACAGGTTTCCGCGCAAGGTGCTGATCTGGCCTGTGGCGGTTCAAGGGGCCAACTGCGCGCCCGAGGTCGCCCGCGCCATCGAAGGCTTCAACCAACTGACACCCGGCGGCGCGTTGCCCCGGCCCGACCTGATCATCGTCGCCCGTGGTGGCGGATCGATCGAAGACCTCTGGGGTTTCAATGAAGAGATCGTCGCCCGCGCCGCAGCCGCGTCGGACATACCGTTGATCTCGGCCGTTGGGCATGAAACCGACACCACCCTGATTGATTTTGTGTCGGACCAGCGCGCGCCGACGCCCACCGCGGCCGCCGAACTGGCTGTTCCGGTGCGTATGGAACTGCTTGCCTGGACCGAAGAGCAAGCTGCGCGCCTGTCCCGCGCGGCAACGGATGCCGTCCAACGCCGAACGCAAAGGCTGCGCGATCTGTCCCGCGCCCTGCCGCGCCCGGACAGCCTGTTGAACACACCAAGGCAACGGCTTGATTTGATTGCAGATCGCCTCACGCCCGCCTTGATCCGCGGGGTGCAGAACCGTCGCCTGCAAGTGGTGGAATTGTCTGCTCATCTGCGCCCCTCGACCCTGCGAAGCTTGATATCGACGCGACAGGAATCGCTGCGCAACCTGTCATCGCGCCTGTCCTTGCGACCGATCCAAAGGGAAATCGACCAGCAGCGGCAAAACCTCGATCGTTTGCGCGATCGAATGCACGCGGCCCAAACCACGCGACTGGACCGCCTCAAACAGCAACTCGAAGCGACGGACCGCCTGCGCGAGACGCTGAGCTACAAAGCCACTTTGGACCGCGGATACGCAGTCGTCCGGGCCGAAGGGAATGTGATCACCACCAAGGCTCAGGCCGCCAAACAAACGGCGCTCGAGATCGAATTCGCCGATGGTGTTCTCAGCACCGGTCCGGGCGCGAAATCACCCTCAAAGAAACCCAGGCCGGACACCCCGGATCAGGGATCACTGTTCTAAGCCATGTTGACCATCTGGGGCCGTGACAATCGCCGATGCGCAACTTTCTGAAAACGCTTTCCTGTGCGGTTCCTGCCTGACTTTGGCCGATATCCAGTTGGGACACATACTCTATCGCTACTATGACATCGATGTTTCGCGCGCATCACTGCCCAGCTTGCGCCGCTATTATGAAGGGTTGACGGACAGAACAGCTTACCAAACCCATGTCATGATCAATTATGATGAGCTGCGCGCAAACTGATCAAACGCCAACGTCCGGCCCGTAACAAACCATTTCTTCCCCAAGATCCTCGGCCTCATACAGTTCGGTCGCTTGCGGATTGCCTTCGAACTGCGCAATCAAACCACCACCGGATTGAGTGAAAACCCAGCATTGCGGATCCAACCTGTCTTCGTAGACAAAGCAGATCTGCTCACCCTGCTGATACCAGATACCTTCCTTGCAATTCCCGTCGAGAAAAGACCAGATCACACGACGGTTCGGAAGATACCGCTCCACCCCGTAAATCTGACCTTCGAACCCGTAAAACAGAGTTTTGCCCTGCGTATACTTGTCGAACTCCGAGCCAGACAAAGGCGTTTGTGCCGCCACGGAATGTGCGGCAAAAGTCACGAGAATCATCAGGAACCTGAACATGTTTCCATTTTGTCAGAAGCGCTTCGGTCATGCCATTCGCCTGTTGGATCGGGGTCATCACAAGGTGCTTAACTCAACGTAAGCGGTTGATTTCACGCCACGCCCCAGATCAGATTATTCTGAACCGGCGAGGAGATGACATGACAACCCTACTGTTCTGGATCGCTTGTGGCTGCGCCCTTGGTTACCTGCCGCTGACCTCCCGGCCCGCCGGTTCTTTGCGCACTGTACTGAAAACCGCATCGGTCGCCCTATTGGCGGTCACGGCCATCATGAACGGTGGGCCTTGGCTCTTGGTTCTTGCGCTTGCTCTTTGTGCGACAGGCGACGCGCTGCTGTCGCGCGAAACAGATGCCACCTTCATGACGGGCATCGCCGCATTTGCCGCCGGGCATCTGGCCTATATCGCTCTGTTCCTGACATTGCCGATCAGTTCTGCCGGGCTGATCCTCAGCGCGCCTGCGATTGTATGGTCCTTGATCATTCTGGGCATCATCATGGCCACATTGCTTGCGCCCCGCGCCGGAGACCTGAAGGGGCCCGTTCTGGCCTATATCCCCATCATTCTTGGCATGGGGATCACGGTGCTGGCACTGCCGGATGCCGGTCCCCTTCGGTGGGCCTTTCCCGCCGCAATGGCCTTCATCGCGTCAGATCTGATCCTCGCAACCGAGAAGTTCCTGCTGCCGCCGCACCATCCGGCCCTCAAGGTGACGCCCTATCTTGTATGGCCCCTTTACTGGGGTGCTCAGCTTGGCTTTGTCCTTGCGTTTGCGTGACCCTTTGCAACTGCCGCAAATCCGCATTAGGTGAAGGGAACACCTGTGGAGACCAAGTATGGCGTTTTTCTCAAAGCTAAAGGACAAGCTGTTCAAATCTTCATCTCGTCTTGAAGAAGGGCTGGAAGCCATCGTCGAGGATGGCGGCGAGGAAACGGCGGCTCCGGATCCGGTGATCCCTCAGCCGCAGCCCGATCCGCAACCCGTTCCGGAAGTGCCCGAGCCTGCCCCGGCCCCGCAACCGGTTGAACCGCCAGCACCGATCCCGGCTGACCCCACGCCTGTCGCTCCACCGCCGGAAATACCGGAATCCAAGGGTATCCTGAACCGCCTGTTCAATCGAGGCGCCGTCACGGAAATGCGCCGCACCCTGGACGATGACATGCTGGAGCAGCTCGAAGAGCTGCTGATCGCCTCGGACATGGGCGTCGACACGGCCTTGCGTGTCACGTCGAACATGGCTGAGGGCCGCTTTGGCCGCAAACTGTCGACCACAGAGATCAAGCAACTTCTGGCACAAGAAATCGCCCGCGTGATGGAGCCTGTGGCCAAGCCTCTGCCGATCTATCCCAAACGACCACAAGTGGTGCTGGTCGTCGGCGTCAACGGCTCAGGCAAGACCACGACAATTGGAAAACTGGCCAGCCAGTTCAAAGAGGCCGGCAAAAAGGTCGTCATCGCCGCCGGCGATACCTTCCGCGCTGCGGCCGTGGAACAGTTGCAGGTCTGGGGCGATCGCGCCGGAGTTCCGGTGCTGACCGCCCCCGAAGGCTCGGACCCCGCCAGCCTCGCCTTTGACGCGCTGACCCGTGCACAGGCAGAGGGCGCCGATCTGCTGATGATAGATACGGCGGGTCGCCTGCAAAACCGCACCGACCTGATGGAGGAACTGGCCAAAATCGTCCGCGTCATCCGCAAGGTTGATGACACTGCTCCGCACAATACCTTGCTCGTACTCGACGCCACCACCGGACAGAACGCGCTGAGCCAGGTGGAAACGTTCCGCAATCTGGCGGACGTTTCCGGTCTGGTCATGACCAAGCTGGATGGCACGGCCAAGGGCGGTGTTCTTGTTGCCCTGGCAGACAAATTCGGGTTGCCCATCCACGCGATCGGCGTCGGCGAACAGATCGACGACCTTGCCCCTTTCGACCCCGAAGAATTCGCTGCCGCCCTCACCGGTCTCGACAAAGGCTGATCCCAGGCTTCATCTGGCCCCAAATATCCTCGGGGGGTGTGGGGGGCAGACAGCCCCCCACCCTCTCCGCTCCGCAAAAGGTCCGCGTATTTGAGCGACTGGCTGATCTCTCTCGAAGGCACCGAAGCCGGACACCAGCTGGCATTGGCGCTGGCTTTGATGGCGGCGTTCCTGCACGCGGTCTTCGGTGCATTGCAAAAAGGCAGGCATGACCCATGGCTGTCCCGCGGCGCGATCGACGCCTGCTATTGCCTCATGGCCGCCCCCTTCGCCTTTTTCGTGGTGCCCTGGCCCGAACCTCATATGTGGCCGATCTTCGCGCTCGTCTGGCTGATCCACATCGCCTACAAGACATTGCAAGCCATGGCATATACCAAAGGCTCTTACACCGTCGTCTATCCGGTGGTGCGCGGGACGGGCCCGCTGTTCACGGTCATCGGTGCCTATCTTCTGTTCGGCGAAACATTCTCGGCCGTTCAATGGCTGGGCGTGGCCACCTTGCTGGCGGGGATATTTGGGTTGGCTGCCTACAACTTCAGGTTCCTGGAAACCAACAGGGATACGCTGGGCATCGCGCTGACACTGGCGATCATCACTGGCCTGTTTGTGGCCCTGTACACCACCTATGACGCCTATGGCATTCGCGCCACCGCCGATCCGTTCACCTTTCTGGCCTGGTTCTTCATGATCGACGGCGCGGCCATGCCGATCTACGCATTTCTCAGGTGGCGCGCGATGGCGCACAGACCTGCGCCTGGTCCGCTGATGCTGCGCGGCCTCGCTGGCGGTATCATCGCCCCTTTGTCCTTCGGGGCGATCATGCTGGCCACCCGGCTGGACAAAGTCGGTGAAGCAGCCGTTCTGCGCGAAACCTCAACAGTCTTCGCTGCGCTGATCGGCTGGCTTGTGCTAAAGGAAACGGTTGGCCCAAGACGCATTGCCCTGATGGCATTGATTGCACTTGGCGCCGTAATAGTTGAGATGGGCGGATAAGCAGCAGGAAGTACAGATGACAGGCAAAAAAGACATCAACCCGTTTCTGAAACAGGTTCTGGAACTTGGCCCCCCGCTGGCCTTCTTCTTCATCTACCTGCGCCTGCGCGACGACAGTTTTCTGATCGGCGGCATCGAGTATTCCGGCTTCATTATCGCCACGATTATCTTTGTCCCCCTGATGCTGGGGGCAATGGGTATCCTGTGGTATCTGACCGGCAAACTCAGCCGGATGCAGATCTTCACGGCCATCATGGTGATTTTCTTCGGCGGTCTCACAGCCTGGTTCAACGACGAGCGGTTCTTCAAGATGAAAACCACACTTGTCTATGGTCTGTTTGCCCTGATCCTCGGCATCGGTCTGATGCAAAAGAAATCCTACCTGGCCTATGTTCTGGACGAAATGCTGCCGATGAAACACGAAGGCTGGATGATACTCACGCGCCGTCTGTGTGCTTGTTTCGCCGTTCTGGCCGCCGCAAACGAATTCGTCTGGCGCACCATGTCGACGGATCTGTGGGTCAAGATCGAGACCTTCGGCTTTCCCATCGCGCTGATGGCCTTCCTGATGCTTCAGTTCAGCATTCTGCAACGCTATATGGACGATCCCGAGCAGAAATAGCGGCCTTTACACCCGCCAGACCTGCCAAAACAAACAAAATTCTTGGCTTGAGCGCCCAGCTATGGGAAGTTGTGCCACCACCCACTCTCATACCCTGCCCAAGATCGGTGCATACATGACGGCCTTTCCCACCAGCGGCTTCCTTGCCGAAGCTTCCGACGGGCTCAGAGAAATGCTTTCGGCGCAGGCGACCGAAATATCTCTGTCCCAAGGTGAAATACTTTTTGAACAAGGTGACGAGGGCGACTCTCTCTATGCCATTTTGGAAGGCACGTTAGAGGTTTCCTTTCTGGCAATGAGCGGCCGCAAACTGACACTTACTTTGATGCGCCCCGGCGAAGTCTTCGGTGAAATCGCGTTGTTCGACAATGGTCCGCGTACTGCCACCATTGCGGCGGCAGAAAAGTCGCGTGTACTGCGCGTGCGCCGCAACGACGTTATGAACCAGATCAGACAACAGCCAGACCTTGCCGTGGATATGATCCGTCTGGCCGGTTTGCGGATGCGATGGATGGGATTGCAATTGAACGAGCAGGTCTTTCTGCCCATGCCTATTCGGCTGGCCCGCAAGCTGCTGCACCTGTCCAGTTTACAGGACGACCCGGCCGCGCGCATCACCCTGTCGCAGAGTGAACTGGCCGAATTTGTCGGTGCCACACGCGAGGCAGTATCCAAAACCATCTCGATCTGGAAACGCGACAACATGGTCGAAGCCTCTCGTGGCGGTTTGCTGATCCAGGATTTTGAAGCCCTGCGAGAATTGGCTGATTCAGATCTTATTTGATCCGGTGTGATCTGGTTCACAGACCATCAATTACGCTTTGACCTAACGTGAGTTTGTTACCGTAGGAGGTCAGAGAATCATCCCCGATATCTGTCCACTGACCTCTCCCTGTATCTGAGCCATACGCAATCACTGCGTATGGCTCATTTTTTTGGCGCATCAGTGATACCCGGTCTGGCCCGCAAAAAAAAGGCCGGGAGGTTTTCCCGGCCTGTTCAATCAGTTCTCGAGGCTCAGCGCCACAAAACGCGGATCGCCGCCCCTGCGCACCAACAGCAGCAGAGATTTGCGACCAGCTTCGCGCGATTCTTCCATGCGGGCTTCGAGATCTCCGATGGTTTCCACCTTTTGCTGGCCTGCTTCGGTGATCAGATCACCTGCCCGCATTCCCTTGGCATAGGCCTCAGATGCTTCATCGACATCCGTAATCACAAGGCCGTCTGCATCACCATCCAGACCCAAATCTGCACGCAGCGTATCGGTCAGGGGGGAAATCGTCAGGCCCAGAATATCCGCGTTCTCTTCAATCGGAGCTTCCTGCGGTTCCTCCTCGCCAGTGTCAGCGCGTTCCGCATCTTCCCGACGCCCTAGTGTCACAAGTACGGTCTGGGTTCCGCCGTCGCGGTGCACGACCACTCTGACCGACTTGCCAACTTCTGCTTCACCGACCTGACGCACCAGACCTCGGGTGTCTTCCACCTCGACGCCATCAAAGCTGAGGATCACGTCACCCGCCTTCAACCCAGCTTCCTTGGCGGGGCCGTCCGGTACATCGCTGATCAGCGCCCCGCCCGGCTTTTCCAGGCCCATGGCCTCGGCCATGTCCTCGGTTACGTCCTGAATACGGACGCCCAACCAACCGCGGCGGGTCTCGCCATATTTGCGCAGTTGATCCACGACTTTTACGACAACATTCGACGCCATCGAGAAACCGATGCCGATCGAACCGCCGTTGGGCGACAGGATTGCGGTGTTCACACCGATCACTTCGCCGTCCATGTTGAACAGCGGCCCGCCCGAGTTGCCACGGTTGATCGCCGCGTCCGTTTGAATGTAATCGTCATAGGTTCCGCTCAGCGCTCGGTTGCGGGCTGAAACGATCCCCGCCGATACCGAAAAGCCTTGCCCAAGCGGGTTGCCCATGGCGATAACCCAGTCACCCACACGCGCTATGTCGCTGTCGCCGAATTTCACGTATTTCAGTGGGCCCGAAGCCTCGACCTTGAGCAGCGCGATATCGGTTTTCTCATCCGTTCCGATAACCTTGGCCACCAGCTCTTTCTTGGGTTGGCCATCGCCGGGGAAGAATTCCACAAGTATCTCATCAGCTTCGGCGATCACATGGTTGTTTGTGACGATAAAGCCATCTTCCGAGATAACGAACCCAGATCCCAGCGCGTTGCTTCTGCGCGGCGCGTTGTCACCGTTGTCACCGTTGCGATCCTGAAACTCGCGAAAGAAATCCTCGAACGGAGAGCCTTCAGGAACAATACCTTGCGGTCCAGTCTGGCCTTCGATCAAAGTGCTGGTGGTAATGTTCACTACTGCCGGGCTGATTTCCTCGGCCAGCGGCGCCAGACTTTCACTTTTGGCCTGCGCTGCAACCGATTGCGCCAGCAACAGCAGTGAACCTGCAAAAGCCAGCCACATCAGCCGCATCCAAACACTCACTTCGTCCCACCGGACGGATACACTGCGCGCTTTCGCCTGCACTTGAGCTCTCCTTGTCGACATTCACGCCAAGACCGCTTGTTCTCGGCCTTTCTTACAAACCAATGTAGTCAGTTTGCCCCCACGAGCAACTCGGGATCGCAGTGAAATCACCAGCAAGTGAAACCACAGCGTCAAAATCCCAATTGTTGCGCGCCCCAAAGCAGGACCAAACCGCTGATCACGCATAGCAATCCGACCAGGCGCCGGGCTTGCTCTGGCATGTCCCGCAGGGCTTCAAGCATCCGCTCGATAAGCGAAGGGGCCAGCGCATAGGCCAGCCCCTCGACAATCAGTACCAGCCCGAAAGCCAGAAGGATCATACCCATTATTCAGACGCCGCAGCCGCCGGTGCTCGCCGTCCGTTTGGCGAAGCGAGGTAGTTGAAAAACTCGGAATCCGGGCTCAGGATCAATGAGCTATTACCACCTTGCAGCGCATTTTCATACGCGGTCAGCGAACGGTAGAACTCGAAGAACTCCGGGTCTGCACCATACGCTTCGGCAAAGATCGCGTTGCGTTCGGCGTCAGCTTCACCGCGGATGATTTCCGCTTCCCGACGGGCATCCGAGACCAGTTCGACCACGGTACGGTCTGCCTGCGCGCGAACACGTTGTGCAGCTTCGTTACCGCGGGCGCGCTCGTCGGTCGCTTCACGTTCACGTTCAGCCTTCATCCGGTCGAATGTTGCCTCGAGGTTCGCCTGCGGCAGGTCGGTCGCTTTCAGGCGCACGTCGATCACGTTGACGCCCAGCGCACGTGCCTCGGCAATTGCGCTGTTGCGGATGCGCAGCATCAGCGCGGCACGGTCTGAACTGAGGATGTCACGCGAGGACACCGAACCCAGTACTTCGCGGGTTTCAGCGCGCAGGATACGATCCAGACGGTCTTCGGCGACCGGAATACCACCCACACCAACGGCCTGACGGAACTGTTCCAGATCAGAAATCCGATAGCGGGCGAAGGCATCAACCACCAGTCGGCGATCATCCAGAGGCGTAACCTCCAACGGCTGAACGTCGATGGACAGGATCCGGTCGTCATAGCGGACAACTTCCTGAATCAGCGGGATCTTGAACGCCAGACCCGGCTCTTCCTTGACCGCAACAACGCGGCCAAATTGCAGAACCAACGCGCGCTCACGTTCATCCACGATGAAGATCGAGGACAGTACACCAACAATCGCGATGAAAACGATCGGCAGAATAAAGGTCGCTTTACGCATCAGTTGCTCTCCTGTCCGGAATTGCGGCGCAGTTCGTTCAGCGGCAGGTAAGGTACGACGCCCTGCCCCGATCCGGTCGAGTTTTCGTCCAGAATGATCTTGTCCACGTCACCCAGAACCTGCTCCATCCGCTCCAGGTACAGACGTTTGCGGGTCACATCAGGCGCTTTCGAATATTCTTCCAGAACCGCGCTGAAACGGCTCGCCTCACCCATGGCGCTGTTGATCTGCTGTGCGCGGTAGGCTTCGGCTTCTTCCAGTACCTGGGCAGCTTCACCGCGCGCCTCAGCCAAAACCCGATTGGCATAGGCGTCGGCGACGTTTTGCAGCCGGTCACGCTCCTGCGCGGCGGCCTGAACATCGCGGAAGGCGGCGATCACGTCCTGCGGCGGGTCGGCCTTGTCGAAGTTCACTCGGATGATGTTCACACCCGAATCGTAGCTGTCCATCGTCGTCTGGATCAGTTCCTGCAGGCGCTCGGCAATGATGCCGCGATCCCGGTTCAGGATTGGTGCCAGCTCGCTCTGCGCGATAATCTCGCGCATCGCCGATTCCGACACGGCGCGGATCGTCTGACGCGGATCACGCAAATTGAACAGGAACTTGGCCGGGTCGTTGATATTCCAGACGACCTGATAGTCGATATCGACCACGTTTTCGTCGCCGGTCAGCATGAGGCCATCGTCGCTGCCCCGGGCTCCGCCCATATCTTCGGTCTGTTCGCGGGTGACCGGAATCACCTCGGCAGTGACAAACGGCCATGGCGCGAAGTTCAGACCCGGATTGCCAACCGCAGAAAACTCACCCAGAAACAGCTCAACTGACTGTTCTTCCGGTTTTACAGTATAAAAGCTGGCCAGCCCCCACAAAACGGCAGCCGCCACCAGACCAATCGCAACTGTTCCTTTGGTAAAGGCCGGGCCTCCACCGCCCTGACCACCGCTGCCACCACGGCCACCGCCGCCGCGACCGCCCATCAGGACGCGCAGCTGCTCCTGGCCTTTTTTCATCAGCTCGTCGATCTCGGGAATCTGCGGGCCGTCGCCTTCGGGTGGGCGTCGCCCGTCCCCGTTGTTACCCCGATTTCCTCCACCTCCTGAAGAGCCTCCGCCCCCCCAGGGGCCACCGCTGTTGCCCGCCATATGTATCATTTCCTTCGTTTAGGCCCGTGTGATCACGGGCACACTTGTAACTTGTGTGCGCGCGCTTGCAAATCAAGCGGAGCGTACAGGTTGCCGCATTGTCACCAGTTCTTCCGCCATAACGGGATGTACTGCAACCGTGCGATCGAAATCTTCCTTTGTCGCGCCCATCTTTACGGCAATTCCGGCCAGCTGGATCATCTCTCCTGCTCCGGGGGCGACAATATGGCAGCCCAGAACCTTGCGGGTGGCCTGGCTGACGATCAGTTTCATCAGAACCCGTTGCGTGCCACCGGCAAACGCCTTCTGCATCGGTTTGAACGAAGTGGCATACACATCGATCGGTTCCTGGGCCGAGGCTTCTTCCTCGCTCAGGCCGACTGTGCCGAATTCCGGTTGCGTGAAAATGGCGGTTGGGATCAGCGCGTGATCCACAGGCGTGGGGTTGCCTTTGAAGACGGTTTCCACAAAGGCCATACCCTCGCGGATGGCCACGGGTGTCAGGTTGACCCGGTCGGTCACATCGCCAATGGCATAGATCGACGGAACGGCGGTCTGGCTGTATTCATCCACGACGATCTCGCCCTTGCGCCCACGTTCAACGCCCAGCTCTTCCAGCCCGAGGTTATCGGCATTCGGTGCCCGGCCCGTGGCGTACATGACCACGTCAAAACGATCCTCGGTGCCGTCCGTCGCCTTGACACGTATCTGGTCGCCATCTTTGGCCATTTCCAGCACATTGGTGCCCAGCCGTACGTCGATGCCGTTCTGGCGCATCTCTTCGCAGATCAGCCCACGCGCTTCTTCATCAAAGCCACGCAGGATCTGCGCACCGCGATAGAATTGCGTGGTCTTGACACCCAGACCGTTCATGATCCCGGCGAACTCGCTGGCGATATAACCGCCACCGACGATCAGGATGCTTTCGGGCAGCTTGTCCAGATGGAAAATCTCATTCGACGTGATCGCAAGATCCGACCCCGGGAAGTCCGGCACCACCGGTCGACCGCCTGTTGCAATCAAGATGTGTTTGGCGGTTTTCCGGGTGCCATCAGTCAGCTCGACCGTGTGCGCATCCACCAAGCGCGCGCGCTGATCAAAGCTTTCAACGCCGTTGTTTTTCAGGATGCTGCGATAAATCCCTTCCAACCGGTCCAGTTCGGCAACCAGTTTGCCGTGAAACATGTCCCAATCAAACGCGCCGGGCTGAACATCCCAACCATAAGCTTGCGCATCTTCGATCATGCCCGAGTATTCACTGGCAAAGACCATCAGTTTCTTTGGCACGCAGCCCCGGATCACACAGGTGCCGCCATAGCGATCTTCTTCAGCCAGCGCGACCTTTGCACCGGCTTCACCCGCCGCCACGCGTGCCGCCCGGACCCCGCCCGAGCCTCCGCCGATCACAAAAAGATCATAGTCAAAGCTCATGCCGGGTTCCTTCGTTCAACTTGCAAAAATCCTCTGGATATCTGGGCGCGAAAACCCCGGTGCCAACCCCCGGGCGTGGAATTTTCGATCTTTTGCCGACGCTTGTCCGATTGGCTTGCATAAAACTCAGTCCGTTTGGTCGGAAAACAGGTTTTCCCGGGATCCGCTCAGCAGCTGATCCAGTTCCAGGGTACCCGCGTTGATATCCCGCAATTCGACCCGCCCGTCGCCGTGGCCGATGATAACCTTGTCACAGATATCGATGAACAGGCCGTTTTCCACCACGCCGGGAACCTGGTTGAGGATCAGGGCCATCTGACGCGGATTGCCGATGCGTTGCAGGTGCAGGTCCAGAATGTGGTTGCCTTCATCCGTCACGAACGGGGCCGCGCCATTCATACGCAGCGCCGACGAGGTTCCAAGTACATCCATCGCGTCCAGCGCTTCTTCGATCAGTGTTCGCGTGGTTTGCCAGCCAAATGGAACAACCTCGACCGGCAAGGGGAAAGCACCCAGCGTTTCCACCTCTTTCCCGGCGTCTGCGATGACGATCATCTGGTCGCTGGCCGTGGCAACGATCTTTTCCTGCAAATGCGCGCCGCCGCCGCCCTTGATCAGGTTCAGGTCAGGGTCGAATTCATCCGCGCCGTCGATGGTCATGTCCAGCCACCCGGCCTGATCCAGAGAAATGACCTCGATCCCGACTTCGCGTGCCAGCTGCGCGGTGCGGGTGGAGGTGGGAACACCCTTGATCCGCAGACATTCGTCCTGCACCCGTTCGCCCAAACGACGGACCAGCCAGGCCGCAGTGGATCCCGTTCCAAGACCCACGCGCATGCCGTCCTCGACCATCTCGGCGGCACGACATGCGGCCACGTATTTTGCGGTGTCGATGGGCGACAGTTCTCCGGTCATGGCAGCTTTCCCAGTTTGGCCTGCCGGAGTTATAGGGAATGCGCCGCGCGACTGCGACCACATTTTGCGGTTCGGCAAGCGTAAATATGCCTGAAGACTACGCGTTTCCTATCGGAAACGTCGCAATCATGTCTTACGCCCTCATCCTTGTCATATAGATTGCCCGCATGTTGACCCGATACCGCCTGCACTACGCCCCTGACAACGCCTCGCTGGTGATCCGGCTGGTGCTGGAAGAAATGGGTGTGCCCTATGAAACTGTGCTGGTCGATCGCCGTCGCAACGAACAGGACAGCGCGGCGTACAGGGCATTGAACCCCAACGGGCTGATCCCGGTGCTTGAAACTCCGCAAGGGCCGATCTTTGAAACGGCGGCAATCCTGCTGTGGCTGTCCGAGCGCCACGGGCAACTGGCCCCGGCGGCAGACGCCCCCGAACGCGCCGAGTTTTTGAAATGGCTGTTCTTTGCGTCCAACACGCTGCACGCAGATCTGCGCATTCTGTTCTATGCCGAGAAATACATCACCCCGCCACAGGCTGATACCCTGCGTGCAGGCATCCGACCCCGTTTGAAGCAGCACCTGCAACTGCTGGACGCGCTGGCAAGACGCGCGCCAGCCTGGTTTTGCGCGGAATGCCCGTCGGTTTTGACCTATTATGTCGCCTGCATGATGCGTTGGATGGCCTTGTATCCGGCCGAGGCAGATCGCAGTTGGTATGCGCTGCCTGACACCCCGGCCATGCAAACCATCCTGGCACAGCTCGAGACACGCCCCGCCACTCACACGGCCATCGCGGCCGAGGGTCTGGGCCCCGCACCGTACACCTCTCCTATTTACGCCAACCCCTTAGAAGGCTCAGCTACCTGACATGTTCCTCTCTGTCTTCGATATGTTCAAAGTGGGCATCGGCCCGTCCTCCTCGCACACCATGGGCCCCATGGTGGCGGCGGCGCGCTTTCTGGATATGATGCGTGCTTCACCCTTTGAATTTGCGGGTCTGAAGGGCTCGCTGCATGGCTCGCTCGCCTTTACCGGCGTCGGCCATGCGACCGACCGGGCGACCATACTGGGCCTGGCCGGCTTTGTTCCGGACACCTATGACAACGACAAGGCCGAGGCCGCATTGGCGGATATCGCCAAGACGCACACGGTTACCCCCGACGGCCTGCCGACGCTTCAGTTCGATCCCAATACAGACCTGATTTTCGACTATGACACCAACCTGCCGGGACACGCCAACGGGATGATCCTGATGGCCACGGACGCGCAGGGGGACGTGATCCTGCGCCAGGTGTTCTATTCCATCGGTGGTGGTTTTGTCCTGACCGAAGAAGAACTGGCCGAAGGCAAGGCAACGGATGAGGGCGCACCGGTGCCGTTCCCGTTCAAGTCCGCGGCTGAAATGCTGGAGATGGCCAAATCCAGCGGCAAAACCATCGCCGAGATGAAGCGCGCCAATGAGATTGCGCGCGGCTGCGCCGACAGTTTCGCCAAAGGATGCGCCCGTCTGTGGGACGTCATGAATGCCTGTATCGAACGCGGTTTGACGACCGACGGCATTCTGCCCGGCGGGCTGAAAGTGCGACGCAGGGCAAAGGGTATCTATGACGCGCTGATGGCCGAACGCGGCATGAACCTGACCGCGCCGCACACGATCAACGACTGGATGAGTGTCTACGCCATGGCGGTCAACGAAGAAAACGCCGCCGGTGGGCAAGTCGTAACAGCACCGACCAACGGGGCGGCGGGCGTTCTTCCTGCGGTGCTGCGCTATTACCTGGACCACGTTCCTGGTGCCTCGGAGAGCCATATCGAAGATTTCCTTCTGACCGCGGCCGCGATTGGCGGGCTGGTCAAATACAATGCGTCCATCTCGGGGGCCGAAGCGGGGTGTCAGGCCGAGGTCGGCAGCGCATCAGCCATGGCCGCGGCGGGGCTCTGCGCCGTGATGGGCGGTACGCCCGAACAGGTTGAAAACGCCGCCGAGATCGCGTTGGAGCATCATTTGGGCATGACCTGCGATCCCGTCGCCGGGTTGGTTCAGGTGCCCTGTATCGAACGCAACGGGCTGGGGGCCATCAAGGCTGTGTCCGCTGCGTCTTTGTCCCTTCGCGGGGATGGCGAGCATTTCGTGCCGCTGGATGCGGTGATCGAAACGATGCGTCAGACCGGTCATGACATGCACGAAAAATACAAGGAAACCTCGCTTGGTGGATTGGCCGTGAACGTGCCAAACTGCTGAGATCGCAACAAATGGGGGTCGAAATGCGTGGACATTGCCTGTGCGGCAGCATCAAGTACGAAATCGACCCTCCTGCCCTGTCCTGCGTCACCTGTCATTGCGACAGCTGCCGACGCCAATGCGCCGCGCCGATGACAACCTATTTCGCGGTTCGTGACGGTCAGTGGCGCTGGATCGGAGAAGAGCCGAAACGCTTCAACTCTTCGCCCGGAGTCGAGCGCAGCTTTTGCCCGGATTGCGGCACGCCAATCTCGTTCCGCTCGGCCAAAATGTCGGATGTGCTGCATCTTTACGTCGCCACTTTGGAGACCCCCGAGGCAATGCAGCCCACATTGCACGTGTCTATTGAAGAAAGGCTGAGCTGGCTGCATCTGGATGACAACCTGCCCACCTGCACCGGGCCGGATTACACAAAGGTTCAACCCCTGCCCGACGCCTGACATTCGACCTTTCCACTGCGCCGCGAAGCAGATAGCGTCGCGCGCATGACTCAGGATCGTCCCGTCTTTGGCATCTTCTTGATGCTCGGTTTTTGCGTGCTTGCACCCTTGGGGGATGCGATGGCAAAGCTGTTGGGCGAAACGACACCGTTGGGTTTGCTGGTTGCAGCCCGGTTCGCGGTACAAGCGCTGATTCTCATCCCGCTGGTGATGATGACAGGCCGGCCCTGGCGGATGCACGGGCGTATCCTGCGCCTGACAGTCATCCGCACGCTGCTGCACATCATCGGCATAACCGCGATGTTCAGTGCGTTGCAGTTCCTGCCCCTGGCTGATGCCGTCGCCATTGCCTTTGTAATGCCGTTCATCATGTTGCTGCTGGGCAGATACGTTCTGGGCGAAGAGGTCGGCGCGCGGCGCCTCGTGGCCTGCATCGTCGGTTTCATCGGCACACTTCTGGTCATCCAGCCCAGCTTTGCCGAGGTAGGTTTACCTGCCCTGCTGCCGTTGATCGTTGCCGTGGTATTTGCCCTGTTCATGCTGGTCACGCGGCAAATCGCCAAGGAAACTGATCCGATTTCCTTGCAGGCGGTGTCTGGTGTCATGGCAACTGTGGGGCTGGTTCCTGTCCTTGTGATCGGAACACCGCTTGGTATCTGGAACCTGTCAGCCGCCTTGCCCGCCCCCGACATGTTTTGGCTGCTGATCGCGATAGGAGTTTTGGGAACTGTCGCACATCTGCTGATGACATGGTCGCTGCGCTATGCACCTTCGGCCACGCTGGCCCCGATGCAATATCTGGAAATCCCTGTGGCGACCCTGATTGGCTGGGCAATCTTCAGCGACCTGCCTGACGGGCTGGCGGCGGTTGGGATCATGATCACGGTCGCCGCCGGTTTGTACGTTATTCTTCGCGAACGGGCCACCGCTCGCTCTGCCCCGACAGAAACACCTGCATAAGCGGATCGAGTGCGGCGCGGGGAACCATCACCAACAGGCCGGGCCCATCCATCTGCAATTCAACATCCGACAGTGCGCGATTGGAGGTACCCACCCGGTCGTCCGGCTGCAACCGCAGGCCGTCGATGGGCCATTCCAGTCCGGTGCTGCGCCCCGTCACAGGGCGCATTGGAAACAGCGACACCACATCCCCTGGAGAAACCGGCAGCCGCATTTGGCGGGGTGCGTGAAACACCACCTCATGCGCGCCCAGCAGAATGCAGGCCTGTTCCTGACGTCTGACCAGCACGTTCAGAACGGCAAGCTGATGATCAAGCCGTCCGCCCAGAAAACCGGCCCCCAAAACCAGCGGAGCCTGCACATTGCGCAAGGCCTTGTCGAAATCGGTGCTGTCCTGTTCACGAATGGCGAAAAGCCGGTCAGACGGGATTTTGGCTTTCGTTGCTTTATCCAGCGAATCGAAATCCCCGATGACCGCATCCGGAATCCGGCCTGATTCTGTCAGGACTGCCGCTCCACCATCAGCTGCAACGACAGAAGTGACGCGGTTCAGCACCAAATTCAGGTCCTCGGAACCAACAAAACCACCCCCAAACAACCCGATTGGATCGGCAGAGCGTACAATTGGTTCATTTTTCCAAAGATTGGCCATTTTTCCCGGATTTGGACACATTAAGACCACAAAATGATAGGTTCATGCATAAAGTTCAGAGCCCTCGTGTGCTCCCGATTCCGGGTAAGTGGGCTCTCGTAGTTTGTAAAGGACGTGCGTCTGATGGTACAGAATAACAAGGTATTAACCGTTTCATATGGAACCTTCTCCTGCACTTTGGAAGGATTCGACGATTCCTTTGAAACGATGAAAGCCATTGCCGAATATTTCCGCGATCTTGCTGCAGATGATCGTTACTTCGGCTCAGAGCCTCCACAACCAGACGCCGAAATGCTGACCCGTATCGCACGCCGCGACGCATCGCAACGCGTCGAAGCCAGCCAAAACGAATCCGGGCTTCTGCTGCGTGCCGCTCCAAATACTGAAGCCCCGGCACCGGTCGCTTCTGACGCAACGGGCCCGCATGCGCAAAATGCAGATGCTATGACCACCCCCCCTCCCGGATATGCGCAAGCAAGCCAGGTACAGACCGCGTTCACGGACGCGGAGGCCGTCGACGCCACCACATCTCCGCCGGCCGACAGCATTGCCGCAAAGCTGCAACGCATCCGGGCCGTTGTTTCCCATTCGGACGTCCCCCCCACTGCCTATTCCGAAGACGAGGAATCTTCGCTGCTGGCCAACACCACCCCCCCGGTGGACGCCGTGGCCGCTGCGTTCGAAGCGGGTGCTCTCAATGCGGATGACTTTGCTGAACCTGCTCAGCCCGAGGCCGCAAAAATCGAGGATCTGCAAGCGCTTGACGCCGAAGACGTACAAGGCGACGCGCCGGCAGTATCTGAAAACCAGGCCTTCGAATCCGCCGAGCCGAACATCGAGAACGATTCCGAACAGCAGGTGCAGCTGACCCCCGACCACCTGCGGGATGAAGAAATCGAGGTCGCAACGGACGACGCGCAGCTTCCTGCTGAGCCCCTGTTCTCGGATCTGGAAGAGGATACCGACGAAGAAATCGACGAAGAAGATGTTCCAAACATCCTCAACGTCGAAGACGTGGCGATCGAATCCGAAGACGAACCAAGTGATGAGCCGCAAGACGATCAGGCGCAAGGAGTATTGTCGGAAGAGGACGAAATTCAGCTGCTGTCCGAGATTTCCGAAATCGAAAAAGACATGGCAGGTCGTTCAAGCCAAAAACTGACGGATGACGCCGATCCTGATCAGGATATCTCGCGACTGATGGCCAAAACCGGTGAACATATGGAGGATCCCTCCAGCAGCGACGCGCGAGAAACCTATTCGCACCTTCGCACCGCCGTTGCCGCGACCGAGGCCGACCGTGATGACCAACCGGCCCCGAAAACCTCGCCTGTTGATGAGTATCGCGTTGATCTTGCGTCAGCGGTCAGCCCGCGCCGCCCCGAAGTTAACGTGACCAGCATACGCCCGGAAGCAGACGCTCCGGCTCCGTTGAAGCTGGTTGCTGAGCAGCGCGTGGACGATCAAAGCGAATCCAATGGCCCCGTGATGCCGCGTCGCGTGACCACTCAGGTGGAAGAAACCGGGTCGGAAGAAGGCGGTTTTGCGCAATTCGCACAGGATCAGGGTGCACAGTCGCTCCAGGACCTGCTTGAAGCGGCCGCAGCCTACCTGTCTTTCATCGAAGGACAGCAACAATTCTCGCGCCCGCAACTTATGAACAAAGTCCGTTCTTTGAAGCAGGATGAGTTCAATCGCGAAGAAAGCCTGCGCTCCTTCGGACAGCTGCTGCGCGATGGAAAAATCGAAAAAGCCGGCGGCGGACGTTTTGCGGCCTCTGACCTGATCGGCTTCCGACCTGATGATGAGCGCGCAGTAGGCTGACTGCCGCGCCAATTGACAAAAAAGGGCCGGGTGAACCCCGGCCCTTTTGCTATGGCGCGCCCAGAGACAAACGCACGTTGTTAAACAAGACACAGCGTTGCCCATTGTACCGGGCCCGACCAGCCGCCTTGGTCCGAGCAATGGCCCGGCTCAGGATTGATCCGGGTCCTCTTTGCCAACGCCGCGAAAAACGAACTTGAACGGCAGGGCCCAAAGAATGCCCAGAACGATATAGACCAGAAGTTCCATCCATATCGGGGGGCGCTCCAGCCAGTTCAGAACCGTCACCACCGCCACAATGTAAAGTGGCAGGCCGATCACAAGAATAACCAACGACCAGCGCCGGCGCGCCTTATAGCTCAGACCTGTTTTCTGCTCTTTGTTCATCAATCTGCAAACGGGTCGGTCACCAGAATGGTGTCGTCCCGCTCCGGGCTGGTGGACAAAAGGGCCACAGGGCATTCGATCAGCTCTTCCACCCGGCGCACATACTTGATTGCGTTCGCGGGCAATTCGGCCCAGCTGCGCGCGCCTTCAGTGGATTCGCTCCAGCCCGGCATTTCTTCGTAGATCGGGGTGCAGCGCGCCTGTTGTTCTGCGGCAGTCGGCAGATAGTCGAGGCGCTCGCCGTCCAGTTCATAGCCTGTGCAGATCTTCAGGGTTTCGAACCCATCCAGAACGTCCAGTTTTGTCAGAGAAATACCGTTCACGCCACTGGTCGCGCAGGTCTGACGAACCAGGCACGCATCAAACCAGCCACAGCGGCGCTTTCGACCTGTCGTTGTTCCGAACTCATGCCCGCGTTCCCCAAGGCGCTGACCATCCGCATCCTCAAGTTCTGTCGGGAATGGGCCTTCGCCGACACGGGTGGTGTAGGCTTTGACAATCCCCAGTACAAAGTCGATCGATCCCGGTCCAATCCCCACCCCGGTCGCGGCCTGACCTGCGATCACGTTGGACGAGGTCACAAATGGATAGGTGCCGAAATCGATGTCCAGCAGAGCGCCTTGCGCCCCTTCGAACAGGATGCGTTTACCTGCTTTGCGTTTTTCGTTCAGCACTTTCCACACAGGCGCGGCAAACGGCAGAATCTCTTGCGCGATCTCTTTCAATTGGGCGATCAGCGCGTCGCGGTCGACCGGCTCGATTCCCAGACCCTTGCGCAGCGGGTCGTGGTGCTGCAAAGCACGGTCCACCCGAGCCTCGAGCGTGGCCTCATCCGCCAGATCCGCGACGCGAACAGAACGGCGCCCGACCTTGTCTTCATAAGCGGGTCCAATCCCACGACCTGTGGTGCCGATCTTGGTTCCCTTGCTGGCCGCCTGTTCGCGCGCACGATCCAACTCGCCGTGGATCGGCAGGATCAACGGGGTGTTCTCGGCAATCATCAGCGTATTGGGGGTGATTTCCACACCTTGTGCCTGGATGGTCGCGATTTCTTTGACCAAATGCCAGGGGTCCAACACCACGCCGTTGCCGATGACGCTCAGCTTACCGCCGCGCACGACACCGGACGGCAGAGCGTGCAGCTTGTAAACTTCGCCATCAATCACCAGCGTATGTCCGGCATTGTGCCCGCCCTGAAAACGCGCGATCACGTCCGCCCGTTCGCTGAGCCAGTCGACGATCTTGCCTTTTCCTTCGTCACCCCACTGGGCGCCGACAACAACCACGTTGGCCATATCCGGTCCTTTTGCGCTGAGTTATCAAACCCGGCTCATATAGCGGGGCGCAAACGGCAGGGAAACCGATATTTCGCCGCAGATGAAAATCGCGCGAACGCGCGATGCCTCCGGCGGGGATATTTATGGCCAGATGAAAAGCGGATCCCCTGCTTCATCTGGCTGAAAATATCCCGGGGGAATCGCACCGAACGGGCGGCGGGGGCAGAGCCCCCTGCCCGGCATCAACGCAGATGCACCGGTTGCCCATGAGGCGTCGTCAGATAAGCCTCTTCCCAGGACTCATGTAGCCCTTTTACCTCCTGAGGCGGCGCGACGCCCTGCTCGGCCAGCAACCCCTCGAGCGTTTCCAGCCATGCACGGAAATAGTCGTCGCCGCCGTCCAGCTCTCGCGCGAGCCCGTGGCGTTTCAATGTGCCCGAGAACCGTGCCGCCCAATCGGACCAATTGAACCGCCCCGCCTCGTTCAGGGCAACGGTGACGGCAAAGACCTGAGCGTGCCAGGGTTCGGCAAACACCGGTTCTGGGGCTGAATGTTCATTGCAGCCGCTCATGCCGGTTCCAGATAGCTTTGCCAGAGATCCAGAACCACTTCGTCATCCGGATGCTCCGGGCTGGTCCAAAGTTCCGAAGCGGGGAAGACCACGGCATAGATCGGTTCGGGCGCTTCGCCCAGCCCATGGGCATTGGAATCGGGCAGGACATGGATTCCGTGCAGGCGCAGTATTCGACCCTTGGCACCAGACGCATAATTCGGCAGGCGTGTGTGCCCGCCATCCACGATGCGATTTCCCGCCGGACGGGTCGTGACCACTTGTTGACCGACAGAAAACTGCACCGCCACGTTCGAAGGTCTGTCCGCTGGTCCACCTTTGGCCAGGGCGGCTGACACGGCGTCCGCCTTGAGCATCCGTTCCGCCAACGGATGCGGCCCATCCTCTCCGCCACTGCGCAAGTCATCCAGAGAAAGAACGCCGCGTTCAACCAACAGGTCAGCCAGGCCCGAAATCCATTTCTCGTAGTATGAAAACCGGGCGTAGTCCTTCGGCGACAACCGTTCCCTTGCGTGACGGGATACGTCGATATTCCACTGCCCCAGAAAGCCGGATGCAAGTGTCACCGCAAGCGCCCGCGCGTGCCAGTCTTCGGCGAAAACCGGCGCGTCCTCGGCCTCGGGATTTATCGGACCATCTCCAAAGCGGCCGCCCATATCGTGAACGCGGGTCATGAAGGGGCCTTCGGCAGGCCCGTGCCGATCATGCTGTCACGTGTCACAAGTGCGGCAAGCGCCTCCTCACTCATCCCATCAGTTCCATCGGGACGCATCGGCAGAACGAGATAGCGAACCTCGGCCGTCGAATCCCAGACCCGCACCGAAGTGTCTTCAGGCAGGGTGAGGCCGAATTCGGCCAGTACCTTGCGGGGTTCACGCACCGCTCGGGCACGGTAGGCATCAGATTTGTACCAGCCCGGCGGGATACCCAGCAACGGCCAAGGATAGCAGCTGCACAAGGTGCAGACGACCATGTTGTGCCGGGTTGGCGTGTTCTCGACAACAACCATGTGTTCACCCTGGCGACCATAATAACCAAGATCCGCGACCATCGAGGTGGCGTCTTCCAGCAGAGCGGCCTTGAAAGCTGGGTCGCTCCAGGCTTTGGCAACCACCCGCGCACCGTTCTGCGGGCCAATCTTGTTCTGATAGGTGTCGGTGATTTCGTCCAGAGCCGCCGGGTCGATTAAGCCCTTGCGGGTCAGAATCGTTTCCAGCGCTTTGACGCGCAGCGCGGGTTCGGGCGGCAAAAGGGCGTGCGGGTGGTCGTGGTCGTCATGAGGCATGGGCCGCAGCCTGCGTCACGCATCGGCGTTCTGTCCAGTCCCTTTGACGTGATATGTCATATCACGTGCGGTGATGCGAACTCCTCACTTGCCCCCGCTGGCAAACTTGCATAGATACCACGCGATACACGCCACGCTGTACAGGAACACCATGGAAAACGTCGTTCTCATCATCCACCTTCTCTTGGCCCTAGGCTTGATTGCCGTTGTTCTGATGCAGCGGTCCGAAGGCGGTGGCCTTGGCATGGGTGGCGGTGGTGGCGGAGCCATGACAGGCCGTTCAGCAGCGACGGCTTTGGGCAAACTGACCTGGATCCTCGCCGCTTGCTTCATCGTGACCTCGATCACGCTGACCATTCTGGCGGCGCAGAAATCTTCGGGCAGCTCGGTGATCGACCGTTTGGGCGTGCCGGCTCCGGCTTCAATCGAAGAAAATACTCCGGCAATTCCGTCGGCGGATGACCTTCTGCCGCCTGCACAGGGCGACAACGCGCCGCTGATCCCGCAGGCCGACTGACCTACAAAACCTAGAAACATGGAAGAGGACTGCAACAGCATCTTGCGGTTCTCTTGCGCTTTTGGCGCGAATCCTTTATACGTGAAGTCCCGTGATGCAGCGGTTTTTCGAAACCGTCGGGCAGCTGATAATGACGTCTCACGGGAGCAGCCGAAAAACTATGGCGCGTTTTATATTCATCACTGGTGGTGTGGTTTCGTCCTTGGGCAAAGGACTGGCTTCGGCGGCGTTGGGCGCCTTGTTGCAGGCCCGGGGATACTCGGTACGGCTGCGCAAGCTGGACCCCTATCTGAACGTCGATCCGGGGACGATGTCGCCGTTTGAGCACGGCGAAGTATTCGTCACCGATGACGGGGCCGAAACTGATCTGGACCTGGGCCATTACGAACGGTTCACCGGCGTGGCTGCGCGCAAGACCGACTCGGTCAGTTCGGGGCGGATCTATTCCAACGTGCTCGAAAAGGAACGCCGCGGGGACTATCTGGGTAAGACCATTCAGGTGATCCCGCACGTCACCAACGAGATCAAGGATTTCATCGCCATCGGCGAGGATGAGGTTGATTTCATGCTGTGCGAAATCGGTGGCACCGTGGGCGATATCGAGGGTCTACCGTTTTTCGAGGCGATCCGCCAGTTCAGTCAGGACAAGCCGCGCGGGCAGTGCATTTTCATGCACCTGACGCTGCTGCCTTATATCAAGGCCTCGGGCGAGCTGAAAACCAAACCGACTCAGCACTCGGTGAAGGAACTGCGCTCGATCGGTCTGGCACCCGATATTCTGGTTTGCCGCTCGGAAGGGCCGATCCCGACCAAAGAGCGCGAGAAACTGGCGCTGTTCTGCAACGTGCGCCCCGACAGTGTGATCGCAGCGCAGGACCTGAGCACCATCTATGACGCGCCGCTGGCCTATCACCGCGAAGGTCTGGATCAGGCCGTTCTGGACGCGTTCCAGATCAGCCCTGCGCCCAAACCTGATCTGGCAAAATGGGAAGACGTCAGCGACCGCATCCACAACGCCGAGGGTGAAGTGAAGGTCGCCATCGTAGGCAAGTATACGCAGCTTGAAGACGCCTATAAATCGATAGCCGAGGCGCTGACCCATGGCGGCATGGCCAACCGGGTCAAGGTCAAGGTCGAATGGGTTGACGCCGAGGTGTTCGACAACGAAGACGTCGCACCCTATCTTGAAGGTTTCCACGCCATCCTCGTCCCCGGAGGCTTTGGCGAACGTGGCACAGAGGGCAAAATCAAGGCCGCGCAATATGCGCGCGAGCACAAAGTCCCCTATCTGGGCATCTGCCTTGGGATGCAGATGGCCGTGATCGAGGCCGCCCGAAATGCGGCTGGCATCAAGGAAGCTGGTTCGGAAGAATTCGACCACGAAGCCGGGAAGAAACGTTTTGAACCTGTCGTGTACCATCTGAAGGAATGGGTGCAGGGCAATCACAAGGTCGAACGCAAGGTCGGTGACGACAAGGGCGGCACCATGCGCCTGGGCGCTTACAATGCGGTGCTGGCAGAGGGATCGAAAGTCGCTGAAGTTTATGGCGGCACACAGATCGAAGAGCGCCACCGTCACCGCTATGAAGTGGACATCAAGTACCGTGAGCAGCTTGAAAAGGCCGGGCTCAACTTCTCGGGCATGTCGCCGGACGGACGCCTGCCCGAGATCGTGGAATGGTCGGATCACCCATGGTTCATCGGCGTGCAGTACCACCCGGAACTTAAGTCCAAACCGTTCGACCCGCATCCCCTGTTCCGCGATTTCGTACGCGCTGCGAAAGACACTTCTCGCCTGGTCTGACCCTGGGCTGTGTCGGACTGTCACCCCGCGTTGTTTTGTGCGGGCTGATCTCTTAACTGTATGTGCAGGCAGAATTTCTGCTTCGCAGGCTCAATGCCGTTCAGAGTTTCAGGAGATTTCCGATGAGCAACGCAACAACGATTACCAACCTCCAGCAAGCGCTTCATATGGAGCTGACGGCGGCGCACCAGTATCAGCTGCATGCCCATGTGCTGGAGGACTGGGGGCTGGACATCCTTGCCGAAAAAATGCGCGCTGAAATGCAGGAAGAATTGGGTCACTCCGACGCGTTCATCGAGCGTATCCTGTTCCTTGGCGGCGTGCCCGAGCTTGCGTTTCAGAAAAGCCCAGTCGCCGCGGGGTCTCTGGAAGACATGTTTGCCGCGGACCTGAAGGATGAAACCGAGGCGGTCGACTTCTATACCAAGGCCGCGTTGCAGGCCGCCGAGGTCGGCGATGTCGGGTCAAGGACCCTGTTCGAACGCATCTTGCTGGAAGAAGAAGGCCATAAGGACTGGCTGGACACTCAGCTGAACCTGTTGAAGCGTTTGGGTGAGGCCAACTTCAGCGCAAAATTCGTATCCGGCGCGGCAGAAGAAGCCTGAGGCACGCACCGCCGCTTGCCCATGCACCAGCATGGCCCGGACCATCTTGCCATGGACCGGGCCATGCGGCTTCCGTCACTTCAATGTGACGCTGCCGAGCAAAAAACCTCTACTCGGTCTGCCCTCATGGGGTTAACTGTTGATCACACCACGACAGGAGAGCCCCGATGAGCGATCAATCCCAACGCGCGAAGACCTTTACCAGCCTTCACAAAAAGGGCGACCCCGTCATTCTGTTCAACATCTGGGATGCTGGCAGTGCCGGCGCGGTGCGGGATGCAGGCGCGCAAGCCATTGCAACCGGCAGTGCACCTGTTGCCATGGCACAGGGTTTTGGCGACGGTCAGAACATCCCGCTTGAGGCCGCATTGGACAATGCGCGCCGCATCGTTGCAGCGGTTGATCTTCCGGTGACACTGGATTTCGAAGGGGCATATGCCGAAGATCCACAGGGCATTGCACAAAACGTCAAGCGTGCGCTGGATTGCGGCGTGGTTGGTTTCAACTTCGAAGATCAGATCATCGGCGGTGACGGGCTGTACGATACAGCGGTTCAGGCCAAACGCGTCGAAGCCATGCGCGCGGCCTGCGAAGACGCGGGCATACCTGCCTATGTCAACGCAAGAACCGACATTTTCCTGAAAGCCCCGGCAGAAACACATGATGAGGCCATGCTGAACGACGCCATTGCGCGTGCTTCGGCCTATGAGGCTGCGGGCGCCAGCGGTTTTTTTGCTCCGGGGCTGAAAGACGAGGCGATGATCAGCCGTCTGTGCGAGCGTACGAATCTGCCGGTCAACATCATCGCCCTGCCCGGCACCCCTGGCACACCGCGTCTGGCTGAACTGGGGGTTGCGCGCGTCAGCTATGGTCCGGTTCCTTATCGTCAGATGATCAAGTGGTTAACAGATCAGGCGCACGCCGCTATTCACTACCGCAACTGATCACCCTGAAGTTGTGGGATTGCAATTGCCGCCACTTCTCACCACCCTGCTTTTGAAACTGAACAGGAGGCAAGCCTGATGAAAGGCTATTGGGTTGCACATGTCGATGTGGACGACATGGACACGTACAAGACCTACATTGCTGCAAATGCGGAACCCTTTGCAGCTTATGGTGCGCGCTTTCTGACGCGCGGAGGAAAGCGCGAAGTTAAGGAAGGCGCAGCGCGCGCCCGGACCGTCGTGATCGAATTTCCCAGCTATGAGGATGCGCTTGCCTGTTACGAAAGCGAAGCATACCAGAAAGCCAAAGCACTGCGCGCCCCGGTATCGATGGGCGATCTTGTGATCATTCAGGGCTATGACGGGTAGACTAAGCTTGGCGCACCACAAAATATGGAATAATCTATTGCCATGTTGAAAAAGTTCCTTCAGGCGCTCAGACCGCCCCAGCATGAACATCTTCCGGACCCGGATGCCGAACTTGCTCTGGGGGCGCTCATGGTGCGCGTGGCGCAGGCTGATCGGGACTACAAGCTGGAAGAGATCCGCCTGATCGACAAAATCCTGGCCCGTCTTTACCAGCACAACGCGATCGAAGCAGCCAAGGTGCGCGCCACATGCGAAAAGCTTCACGCGGCAGCACCGGATACCGATACCTTCGGCAAGCTGATCCGTGAGACCACGGATCTGAAGGAACGCCTGGCCGCTCTGGATGCGCTATGGGAAGTTGTCCTGGCAGATGGAAACACCGACGAAGGCGAGGTGAAAATCGTCGAGGAAGCCCGCGTTGCCATGGGGTTGAGCTTTAACGACAGCAAGGCTGCGCGTGAACGCGTTCAAAGCCGCTTGGATGTGAGTTAGTCGCTCGCTATATCTAACGCATGTTCAGTGAATTTCTTTCCAGGCTCACGCAGCCTCAGCCCGATCCTCTTGTCGACGATGACGCCCGCCTAGCCCTGACGGCCCTGCTGGTGCGTCTGGCACGGTCCGACAATGACTATTCCGATACCGAAATGGCCCGTATCGACCGAATTTCGGCGCAACGCTATGGCCTGTCGCCGTTCGAAAGCGCCGCCCTGCGCGCCCGCGCTGAAGATCTTGAGGCCGAGGCCCCGGACACCGTCCGCTTTACCCGAGCCATCAAAGAGGCGGTTGCCTATGAAGATCGGCTTGCGGTCGTTCAGGCACTGTGGTCCGTGGCGTTGGCCGATGGGCACCGCACAAGCGAGGAAGATTCGCTGCTGCGTCTGGTGGTCAGTCTTCTAGGCGTAAGTGACGTGGATTCCGCTTTGGCACGGCAAAAGGCTGCAAAATCGTGATTGCCATGCTGGGCATGTATGACATGCCTGCCCTGCAAGCCGCCAATGACAGGTTATGGAACCTGATTCGCGCCCAACTTGGATCAGGCCCGGAACACCTTACCCGCGACAAAGACGTGTGGACGGTCTGGCGGGACCCAAAACTGATTCTGGCACAAACCTGTGGCATGCCGTTTCGAACCCGATTGCATGGTCACGTGCAACTGGTTGGCACCCCGGACTATGGCCTGCCCGGATGTCCCCCCGGATACTATTGCTCGGTCTTTGTGTCTCGGAATGACGACGACCGGGATCTGGCGGGGCTGAGCACAGGCGTGTTCGCGTATAATGAGAGCCTGTCCCAATCCGGCTGGGCAGCCCCGATCACACATATGACCCAAGCAAACCTGCACCCCGCCGGACTGTTGGAAACCGGCGGGCATGCGCTGTCTGCCCAAGCCGTCGCAGATGGCAAAGCGGACTTTGCCGCACTGGACATGCTGACGTGGCTGATGCTGCAACAACATAGCAATTTGGGGACCAAACTGCGCGAACTGGCAAGAACGACTCCGACTCCGACCCTGCCCTACATCACATCGATGGGTCAGAATCCGCAGGTCGTTGCAGGCGCTGTTCGGGCCGCGATTGACCAGCTTTGCGACGACGATCAACGATTGCTGCATATACGCGGGTTGATCGATATTCCCGCGGCGCACTACTTGGCTGTCCCCACTCCAGCGCCCCCCAAAGACGGCGGATCAACGACTGCCCAATTTGTCGACTGATTTTGGCCAATTTGGGTGTTTCTCCGCTTGATTCTGTCATTTGCACATTGCATTGACCTTTTTTTTCGGTCCTAGTACCGGACCAACACCACCAACCACTGGACTGCCCGTGACAGAAACTGCACCCGTTATCGAAATCAAAGACCTTCACAAAAGCTTCGGAAATCTTGAAGTGTTGAAGGGGGTCGATATCACGGCACATCGCGGTGACGTGGTATCACTGATTGGGTCGTCCGGGTCCGGCAAGTCGACGCTTCTGCGATGCTGCAATCTTCTGGAAGACAGCCAGCAAGGAGAAATCCTTTTCAAGGGTGAGCCTGTGAAATGGTCCGGGGAAAGCCACGGGCGCCGCCCCGCCGACTCCAAACAGGTTCTGCGCATACGCACCAACCTGTCGATGGTGTTTCAACAGTTCAATCTTTGGGCGCATATGACCATCCTGCAAAATGTGATGGAAGCCCCCGTGACCGTTCTGGGGCGCGACAGGGCCGAGGTGGAAGAGAGCGCGCGCAAGTATCTGGATAAGGTTGGCATCGGCGACAAATGCGACGCCTATCCGGCGCAATTGTCCGGCGGGCAGCAACAGCGCGCCGCCATCGCCCGCGGCCTGTGCATGGAACCCGAAGCCCTGCTGTTTGATGAACCGACTTCGGCTTTGGACCCTGAACTGGAGCAGGAAGTGATCAAGGTGATCAAGGACCTGGCCGCCGAAGGGCGTACCATGATCATCGTGACGCATGACATGAAAATGGCCGCCGACATTTCAAGCCACGTGGTGTTCCTGCACCAGGGCCTGATCGAGGAAGAAGGCACGCCCGAAGATATCTTCACATCTCCTGAATCCGAACGGCTTCGGGGTTTTCTCTCCGCCACTCAGGCGGCTTAACTTCAAAAACAGAACCAAACTGGGGAGCAACCAATGAAAAATCTGATTCTGTCCACTGCCGCACTGGCGCTGACCGCCGGTATCGCCATGGCCGACACGGTCCGCATGGGAACCGAGGGCGCCTACCCTCCGTACAACTTCATCAATGATGCGGGCGAAATCGACGGCTTTGAGCGTGAAGTCGGCGACGAACTGTGCAAGCGCGCAAACCTGGAATGTGAATGGGTCAAGAACGACTGGGATTCGATCATTCCGAACCTGGTCTCGGGCAACTACGACACCATCATCGCGGGTATGTCGATCACCGACGAACGTGACGAAGTCATCGACTTCACCCAGAACTACTTCCCGCCTGCGGCCTCGGCCTATGTCGGTGCGTCTGCGGATGTTGATGTCACCACCGGCGTCGTTGCCGCACAGACCGCCACCATTCAAGCAGGCCACGTAGCCGAGTCGGGCGCGACTCTGGTCGAGTTTGCAACTCCGGAAGAAACCATCGCAGCCGTCCGCAACGGTGAAGCCGATGCCGTGTTTGCCGACAAGGACTTCCTGGTGCCGATCGTTGAGGAATCCGCCGGAGAGCTGGTCTTCGTGGGTGATGACGTTCCGCTGGGCGGTGGCATCGGGCTGGGCATCCGTGAGTCGGATGGCGAACTGCGCGGAAAGTTCGACGAGGCGATCACCTCAATGAAAGCGGACGGTTCGTTGAACGAACTGATCATCAAGTGGTTCGGCGAAGGCGTTCCGACCTACAACGCTGACGGTTCGGTCGTTACAAACTAATCCGTATCAAGCGGTTCGGCGCGTCCATCGCGCCGAACCCTGCCCGGTGGAATAACCGGGTACGACGCTCGAAAGACGCTTCATGTTTTCCTATTGCGCTGACCCTGACACGCTTGGAACGTTCCGCTGGTTCTCCTGCTACCTGACCAACGGCGTGCACTGGTCCTTCTACCTGTCGTTCCTCAAGGTGTTGGGATTGCTGGCGGTGACCGCGCCGGTCGCATTGGCGTTTGGTTTTGTTGGCGCAATGGCCGCCCGATCACATTTCCCGCCGCTGAGCTGGCTGGGCAAAGGGTATATTGCCATCGTGCGTGGTGTTCCGGACATCGCTTTCTTCCTGTTTTTCGTGATAGCCTTGGATCAGGCATTCGAATGGACGCGGCACAAGATATTGTGCCCCGAATGGACCGACCCGATCCGGCAGGGAAATGACTTTATCGTCTGTCAGGCGGCCAAGCTGCCATTGGGGACCGCACCGGAATGGGTGCATGAAACCTACGGCTTTTTCCTGGCCGTCGTTACCTTCTCAATTGTTTTCGGGGCGTTTGCGGCAAACGTTTTGTTTGGTGGAATGCGCGCCGTGCCCCACGCGCAGCTTGAAACCGCCGAAGCATATGGCATGTCCCGTCGTCAGACCTTCTGGCGCATCCTTGTGCCGCAGATGTGGGTCTATGCCCTGCCCGGCCTGTCGAATCTTTGGATGGTTCTCATCAAGGCCACTCCGCTGCTGTTCCTGCTGGGGATCGAAGACATCGTCTATTGGGCCCGCGAACTTGGCGGCACCAAGACGTCCAAGTTCACCCAGTATCCGCATGGCGACTGGCGCATGTGGTACTTCCTGTTCCTGCTTGTCTTCTACCTCGGCATGACGCGCGTATCTGAACTTGGGCTTGAAAAGCTGATGCGGAAACTGTCCCACGGGCAGGCCACGTCCGGCGGTGAGCTTCTGCGCAAGGAGACCACGGCATGAGCTGCTTGCAGACGATTCAAGATTACGGCCTGCGGTCCCTGGGTATCGGCGAGCGACTACTGCCCAAAAGTGACTTCACCCTGTGCGAACAGTTCACGCTGATCGGGTCGGGGATGATCTGGAATGTCTATTTCGGGATCATGGCGCTGGCGACCGGCTTTTTTCTGGCCACGGCCCTGGCCGTCGGCAAGGCGTCAGCAAACAAATGGCTTCGCAAGCCTTCGGAATGGTTCATTTTCCTGTTTCGCGGCTCGCCCTTGTTTATCCAGTTTTTCTTCGCCTATTTCCTGTTCCTGTCGCTGAAGAAATCCAACCCGATGTTCGACGCCTTCACCTCAGCCTGGCTGGGGGCGCTGATCGTGCTGTTCCTCAACACCGCAGCCTATTCGGGCGAGATCTTTTACGGAGCGCTAAGGTCCATTCCCAAGGGCGATATCGAAGCCGCAGATGCCTATGGCATGTCAGGCTGGGCCCGTTTTCGCCGGATCGTCTGGCCCACCATGTTGCGGCTTGCCTGGCCTGCCTACACAAACGAAGCGATCTTTCTTTTCCACGCAACAACGCTGGTCTTCTTTTCAGCCTTCCCGGCATGGCAGCAACGCGGAGACGCCCTGTATTACGCCAGTTACTTTGCAGACAAGACGTTCAACCCGTTCATCCCATACCCGATACTGGCGTTCTATTTCATCCTGCTGACGCTGGTGATTGTCGGGGGCTTTGGCCTGATCAATAAACGCCTGAACCGGCACCTGCCGGTCGCAAAACGGGCCAAGATGCGGTTCAAACTGAACCTGGCGCGCTGAGTTTCGGCGCGCCAGTCACGTCTGGACACCAAACCAAATCAACGCCAATCACCGCGCGCCCGCGCGCTTTACAGCACATTCAAAAGGGGAGAAGTGGTACCGCCTCCCTGGCTTGAACAGGGGACCTCTGGATCCACAATCCAGCGCTCTAACCAACTGAGCTAAGGCGGCACTCGTGAGGGGCGATGTACCGAACACGCCCGCGGAATGCAAGAGCATTAAAGCCGAATTTTCCAGCTTTGTTCGACAAGATCGACACCGAAGGAATGCACCGCTTTGCTGTCTGTCAATTCCCAGCCGGACGCCTTGTAAAGTGCGCAGGCGGCGGTATGGCTTTCGTGCGTCCACAGAACCATTTCTTTCTATCCTGCCCCGCGTGCGAAGGCAGTACATGCTTGCAGCAGGCGCTTTCCCAGCCCCAGCCCTCGTGCTTTCGGGACAAGCAGAAACAGCCGCAACTTGGCGGTATTCCGGTCAACAGCAACGCAGAAAATACTGCCCAAACGCTGCCCGTCCTGCTCGGCGATCCAGCCTCTTTCAAGCTCGGGGTCACTGTTGGCGATGAAGTCGTCAAGGATGTTGGCCACCAGGGGCGCAAAGCTGTCATCAAACCCTTCGTCGCGCGCATAAAGCAGACCGTGCTGTTCAACCAGCCACGCGGCGTCATCGGGGTGAAAGGGTCTGAGAACGGCGTCTTCCATATCTCATCTGACCGCAAAGGTGACTTGATTCTCAACCCCGTGCGCGCTAGCAGGAACGCTCAGTCTCGGAGGCACATATGGGCATCAATACCGAACGCGACATTCAGGCAAACCTGCAAATCGGTCCGACCGATCAGGGTATGGTCCGCCTGTTCATCGAAGCTGACGGCATCGAAATACCGATGGATTTTGACCCGGAAGAAGCAGAAGAAATCGCCGACGAAATTCGCGCTGCGGTACAAGCCGCCCTTGCGGTCAAAGGCTGACCTTACAGCCTGGGATCCCGAAGCGCGTGTAAACGGCGCGCGGCATCCGTTGCAAATTTCTGGATCATCTTCTTGCGCCGCGCCGGTGCGATTTTGTCCTCGGGCGCCATGCGCACGATTTCCGCATCATAGGCATCGGCGATGATCAGGCCTGTTTCATCAGGCAACAGATCGGTCGGGAATTCCGTGTCGACGGCCCAAAAGAACCGGTCACACCATTCCAAATAGCCCTGCCATTTCGAATCCGACTGATAATCGGCACGGCTGGATTTGCATTCAATCACCCACAACTCACCCTTTGGCCCCAGCCCCATCACGTCAACGCGCAACCCGCGCGCAGGCACGAATTCCTCCACGGAAACAAAGCCATGCGCCGCAAGATGCCGCGCGACCCCACGTGCCAGTCTCTGTCCAGGTTGCAGATCCAAAGTCATAGCTGAAAATGTGAACAATTAGCGAACAAAAGTAAAGTGCCTTTGCGTCTTGACATAGTACCTTTTGGTATTACATTAATATGACACCAAAAGGTACTATTTCTGGGGTTGCTTATGGAGAACCAAACTCAAAACGCGTTTCGCGCGCTGGCCGATCCCACACGCCGGAACATCGTGCGACTGCTCTCGTCACAGGACATGACGATCGGGCAGTTGACGGACCGGTTCGACATGACCCGCGCTGCGGTCAAAAAACACCTGACGATTCTGTCCGACGGTGGGTTGATCACAGTCGAAGCGCGCGGCCGGGAACGCATCAATCGACTTGAACCACAGGGTATGGCCCCAGTGCTCGACTGGCTCAGCTTTTTTGACCAGTTCTGGGACGATCGCCTCAACTCTCTCAAGGAAGCCATTGAAAGGAAACAAAATGACTGATGCCGTATTGAAGAAATCGATTTTCCTCAGGGCGGAACCGGAAACCGTTTGGGCCTATCTGACGGAACCTGAGCATTTGGCGGAATGGTTCCACAAACCTGAAAGAACACTGGCAGAAGGTCAGAAGCTTGAGATGTTCGGCACGACAAGCGGCGACTTGCTGATCTGGGGAGAGGTCCGTGTCGCCCGCCCCCCAAAATATCTTGAACACACCTTCACCGTCAAACCGATGGGAGACGCTGTAAGCGTGGTCAAATGGACATTGGAGCCGGTCTCGGGCGGCACACGTCTTGAGCTTGTGCACGAAGGATTGCCGCAAGGCGTCGCAGCATTTGATCTGATCCTGGCCCTGGACAAAGGATGGGATGAACATTTCGGCAAGTTGCGTGTGGCATTGCACGAAACTGTTGACGCCTGACCTCTTGCGCGAACCCGTCAGACACCCTACTTAAGCGCGTGGCGGGTTCTGCCCTTCTTGTGACAGGTAGCATTCTGGTGGCCTTAAGCAATTCCGAGGGGGCTGGCTCTGTTCAGGTCCTGGCCTGATTACCCGGCGCCCACCTGTACATACAGGTCCTCGGGAATCAAACCGCACGGTTGACTGGTGGTCCCGCCGCACTTTCCCTGAAATATCAGCGCCCTGCATGGGCTTCCTGTTTCACGGTTGCCGGCTCGAAGCTGTGTGCTACCGGTGTTCCCCGACGCGGCCCCTGCGGCTTTTCCGCCATGCTCATGATCTTGTACGCGAACTGAACGCCGGCAAAGACGATGCCGTTCATGAACCAGATCATCACCAACGCGATCAGGCCGATTTCCGACCCGGTGATCAGATGGCGAAGGTTCGCGACGTTCAGCGCCAAGAGCACCCCGACAAACACGGCCGAAATGACAAAACCCCAGGCAACTTGCGTAATATACAGGCGGATCAGTTTGGGCATGGCGAACCTCCTTGCGCTTCGACAACAATGCTAGCGCATGTCTGGTTCAGGTAAACGTGTCAGAACGCCTCGGGCTGGGCCTCGCGCGCCATGTGATCCAGCACGGCATTGACGAATTTTGGTTCTTTACCTTCTGGAAAAAAGGCGCGCGCCACATCGACAAACTCGGTGATCACCACTTTGGGCGGTGTGCCGCTTTGGGTCAGTTCCGCACCCGCCGCGCGAAACAGCGCGCGCAGAGTCGGGTCGATGCGCGCGATCGGCCATTTCGCCACCAGCGCGCGGTCGGTCATCTGGTCGATCGGCGCCTGATAGTTCACGGCGTCATCCACCAGCTTGCGGAACAGCGTGCTGTCGCCCTCAAGCATCTCGTCGCCCTCGTAGACCGCGCCGAACCGGTGGTCTAGAAACTCGTTGACCACCTGCTCGGTCGTCTGGCCCGACTGTTCCATCTGGAACAGCGCCTGCACGGCATAAAGCCGTGCGGCGGATTTCATCAGGCGTTTCCGGTTTGCCGGTTTCGGCGTGTCTGTCTGGGTCATGCTGTCGTTGATCCGTTGCTGTCGCCCGCCACCAGGATGGACTCGGACGGCGGCTTGAATCCGACGCCCTTTTTCGAAGCGCCCCACTTACGGCTGAGCGCGATCAGATGCAAGGCCGCAGCGGCCGCGCCACCCCCTTTATTCATCTTTTCGGGGTTGGCGCGGATTTCGGCCTGCTCGTCATTCTCGACCGTCAGGATGCCGTTGCCGATGCACAGCCCCTGTAGGCCCAGCAGCTGGATCGCGCGGCTGGAGTCGTTGCAGACGGTTTCGTAATGCGTGGTCTCACCGCGGATGACGCAGCCAAGCGCGACATAGCCGTCAAAGTTGCACTGTCGGTCGGCCATGGCGATGGCCGTGGGAATTTCCAGCGCGCCGGGCACTTCGACCACTTCGCAGGTGCCGCCAGCCGCTTCGATCTCGGCCGTGGCACCCGCAATCAGGTTGTCGGCGATCGAGCGGTAGAACGGAGCGGCCACGATCAGCAGTTTCACCGGCTTGTCGAAGCTGGGTGTCGGCAGAATTCCGTGTTTGTCTTGTTCAGCCATGTTCAGTCTTCCTTCAGAATCGAGCGGGTGCCGACGATGGACAGGCCAAACGCGTCCAGCCCAAGATACACCGTTTCAGGAGAGTCGGTCAGAAGCACCAGTTCCTGAATCCCCATCTTGGACAGGATCTGCGCCCCCAGACCGGTTTGCTTGATGGTGCGCGGGCCTTCATCTTCGACCGCATACAACGAGTTGCGCGGCTGGCGGAACAGGCAGACCACTCCGCGGCCCTCTTCGGCGATCTTTTCCATTGCGCGCGGCAACTCGCGGGATGATTTCGGACCAAGCCCCAGGATATCCGGCGCTTCGTGCAGGGCGTGCGTGCGCGTCAGAACCGGCTCGGGCGTGGTGATGTCACCTTTGATCATGACAACATGTTCAATGCCGTGGGTCTGATCGGTGAAAATCCGCATTTCCCACTCACCGCCGTATTCCGAGGTGACTGTTTGACGAGAAGTCTCAACAACCAGATTGTCATTGCGCGCCCGATAGCTGATCAGGTCGCTGATCGTGCCGATTTTCATGTTGTGCTTTTTGGCGAACTCGACCAGATCCGGCAGGCGCGCCATGGTTCCGTCTTCATTCATGATCTCGCAGATCACGCCTGACGGGTTCAGCCCGGCAAGACGCGAGATATCCACGGCGGCCTCGGTATGGCCTGCGCGCACCAGCACCCCGCCCCGCTTTGCCCGCAACGGGAAGACATGGCCCGGGGTGGCGATATGCGCCATCGTGTTCTGTTCGTTGATTGCGGTCGCCACGGTCAGCGCCCGGTCGGCGGCTGAAATCCCGGTGCTGACACCTTCGCGCGCCTCAATCGAAACCGTAAAGGCCGTCTCGTGGCGGGATGAGTTGTTCACGGCCATCATCGGCAGCCCCAGCGCATCTATCCGTTCCGCCGTCATCGGCAAACAGATCAGACCGCGCCCGTGGGTGGCCATGAAGTTGATCGCCTCGGCATCCGCAAACTCGGCCGGGATCACCAGATCGCCTTCGTTCTCGCGATCTTCGTGATCGACCAGAATGTACATCCGGCCGGCGCGCGCCTCTTCGATGATTTCTTCGATCGGGCTGATCGCGTCACGCAACTGGGCCTCGACCGGTCCGGGGGTTTCAAAGCTCATGGGGCAGCCTTTCACATGGCAGGTTTGCTCGGCGGAATAGACCACTGAGGGCGCAAAGACCAGTCCACAAACGGCGCTGGGGTTTTCCGACGCGACGTATCAGGACATCTCGGACAGGCGCGCGACGTACCGGGCCAGCGTATCGATCTCAAGATTGACGCGATCGCCCACACCCACATCGCCCCAGGTCGTGACTTCCTTGGTGTGAGGGATGAAATTGATGCCAAACTCGCAATCATTCACGTCATTGACCGTCAGCGATGTCCCGTTCAGCGCAACCGACCCTTTGGGCGCTATGAACCGGGCCAGTTCCTTCGGTGCGCGCAAGGTGACACGCGTGCTGTCGCCTTCATCCTCGACCGCGACCACTTCGGCCACGCCATCCACATGACCCGAAACAATGTGACCGCCCAGTTCATCGCCGACTTTCAGCGCACGTTCCAGATTGACACGCTTGCCGACGGCCCATGTATCAAGGTTGGTCTTCGAAACCGTCTCGGCGCTGATCTGAACATCATACCAATCGTCGCCCAGCGCGATCACCGTCAGACACACACCATCACTGGCAATCGAGGCTCCGATATCGATACCGGCCGTGTCATAGGCCGTCTTGATCCGGGCGCGCAGATCCCCCTGCTGTTCCAGCTCGGTGACGGTGCCGATGTCGGTGACGATCCCTGTGAACATTCCGTTAACCCTCAGTTCCTAACCTGTGCCTACTTTTCAAAGTCGAGGTAAGCCCAATGGGCCGCGCGGGCAAGCCCCGCCTTGCCGTACAAGGCCCAAACGGGCATAGTTTCGGCAACAAATACCAATAGAGCAGTCCAGATGCCGCAAATGCCTTCAGGCTCAGACAAACGGGTCTTCCTGTTTCTTCAGGGACCTCACGGGCCGTTTTTCTCAACACTCGGGCAGATGTTGCGCGCCACGGGGGCACAGGTCTGGCGGGTTGGGTTCAATGCGGGCGATCAGGCGTTCTGGTTCGACAAGGCAAGTTTCATCGCATTCCGGAACACGCCCGGCGATTGGCCCGAGACATTGAACAGGTTGATTGCCGACAAGGGCGTCACGGATATCGTTCTTTATGGCGACACGAGACCGGTCCACGCCCGCGCAGTTGAGATTGCGAAGTCTCAAGGGCTGACAATTCACGTTTTCGAAGAAGGTTACCTGCGGCCTTGGTGGGTTACGTACGAGCGGAACGGGTCAAACGGGCACTCGCGCCTGATGTCACTGAATGTCGACCAGATGCGGCAGGCTCTGGCCCGGTCGGACAGCAAAACGCCCCCGCCACCATCGCATTGGGGGGATATGCGGCAACACATATTCTACGGCGCCCTCTATCATTGGTTCGTCATGTTCCTGAACAAGGGATACCGCAATTTCCGGCCTCATCGTGATCTGTCGGTTTCACAGGAATTCCGGTTGTATTTCAAACGCCTGATGCTGATGCCTGTTCATCGCCTGCAACGCAGCATTGCCACGGCGCGCGTCAGATGGGGGGGCTTCCCCTATCACCTCGTGTTGCTGCAACTGGGGCATGACAGTTCGGTTCAGGCCCATTCCGAATTCTCTTGCATGTCCGATTTTCTGGAACTGGTCATCGCAGGATTCGCGCAAGGCGCACCGGCGCATCACAAGCTGGTCGTGAAAGAGCACCCTTTGGAAAACCACCGTGAACCATTGCACCTGCGCGCCATTGAGATTGCCAGGAAACACGGGGTGCAGAACCGTGTTTACTATGTCCCCGGCGGAAAGCTGGCAGGTTTGCTGGATGAGGCAAATTCGGCCGTCACCGTGAATTCCACTGCGGGGCAGCAGGTCTTGTGGCGGGGTATTCCGCTGCGTATTTTCGGACGTTCGGTTTATGACAAGACCGACTTCGTATCACAGCAGTCGATCGCCGCATTTTTTGCTGAACCAGACGCGCCGGATGTCGACGCCTATCGCTGTTACCGGCAATTCCTGCTGGAAACCAGCCAGGTTCCGGGCGGGTATTATTCCCGGCGCGGCAGGCGGCAGTTGCTGCGCCGCGCTGTGGACATGATGCTCAGCAGCAGTGACCCTTATCAGGCCCTTCTGAACAAGAACGAGGCACCGACGCCACAGTTGAAAATCGTCGAGCAATTCGGGCGCCCTGTGACTGGAAGTTGAGCTGCTTACCGGCTAATCTTCCCGCAACAACAAAAGACTGAGGATATCCGGCAGTGCAATTCTCTCCTAAGCGATGGATGCGGGGGGTTTCCCTTGTGGCCGCAATCGGCTTGATGGCGGCCTGCCAACTTCCGAAATCCGGGCCGAACAAGACCGAAATTCTGGCGGGCGCAGTCCAGAATGGCGGCAACGCGTTTGTCGTCGAAGTCGATGACCGCGTGACACGCCTTGCATCCGCCGTGCCTCAGTTTGGCTTTTCGTCCTCGTTCAGCAGCGCCCAGGCCTTGACCGCCGACACTGTCCGCCCTGGTGACGTGCTCGGCCTGACCATATGGGAAAACGTGGACGATGGGTTGCTGTCCGGCGAAACCGGTGCGGCGACCATTCTGGACGAAGTTCAGGTCGACAGCGATGGTTTCATTTTCGTCCCCTATGCGGGTCGGATTCGGGCCGCGGGCAACACCCCCGAACAGCTTCGCGTTTTGATCACGAACAAGCTGCGGGAACAGACACCCGACCCACAGATCGAAGTGCGGCGCGTTGCGGGTGACGGTTCCACCGTCTCGCTGACGGGTACAGTCGCAACCCCCGGCATCTATCCTATCGAACGCCCAACCCGTTCCCTGCTTGGCATGCTGTCCAAGGCGGGCGGGGTCTCAGTAGCGTCGGATATCGCGCTGGTGACACTGATCCGAGGGGATCAAAAGGGCACCGTCTGGTACGAAGATCTGTTCCGCAACCCGAAACTGGACGTCGCTTTGCGTGGCGGCGACCGCATTTTGGTGGAAGAAGACAGCAGATCATACATAGCTCTCGGCGCGACCGGGGGTCAGTCTCGCGTGGCCTTTGACAGTCAGGACCTTACTGCGTTGGAAGCTTTGGCTCAGGTCGGTGGTCTGCTAACGCTGTCCTCTGATCCAACCGGCATTTTCATTCTGCGAAAAGAGCGCCAGGACATCGCGCGCAGCATCACGGGACGCGCCGACCTTAAGGGGGATCAACGCATGATCTACCTGCTGAACCTGACGGCCCCCAACGGCCTGTTCATCGCGCGGGATTTCGTGATCCGCGACGATGATACGATTTATGTGACCGAAGCACCCTATGCACAGTGGAGCAAATCGATCTCGCTGATCGCTGGTGGTCTGACCCCCATCGCAAACGTCGCCACGCTGACCGGCAACTGATGCATGGTACCCGATCCGGACAGCGCAGCCGGGGCCGAGCGCACCCGGCTGTTCGTCTACAACGGCGGGTTTCTTACGCAAAAACGCCTGAGACGGATTCTGACGCTTGCCGGATATGACATTCGTCTGGGTCTTCCCAAGGATGGCGATTGCGTGGGCATATGGGGCAACAGCCCGACCGCGTATCGGGGCCTGCGCATCGCCGAAAAACACCGTGCACCCGTTCTGCGGGTCGAGGATGCCTTTCTCAGGTCTCTGCACCCGGGGCGCGCCGGTGAACCGCCCTTGGGTCTTTTGCTGGACCGTTCAGGCCCGCATTTCGATGTGGCAGAACCTTCCGACCTTGAGAAGCTGCTGAACACTGATCCCTTGGACGACACCGCGCTGCTGAACCGCGCACGCGCGGCGATGGAGCGGGTCAGGGAATTGCACCTCAGCAAGTATTCCGCGTTTGACCCCGATCTTGCCGCACCTGACCCCGGTTATGTACTGGTCATCGACCAGACGGTTGGCGATGCCGCCGTCACGGCAAGCGGTGCCGATCGTGCCCGTTTTCTTGAAATGCTTGTGGTCGCGCAGGAGGAAAACCCGGGCGCGCGCATTCTGATCAAGACACATCCAGAAACGATGGCAGGTCATCGTCAGGGGCATTTCACCGATCAGGACCTGTCAGACCGGGTCACGTGGTTTGACAAATCGATCAGCCCCTGGCCCCTGCTTGAGGGTGCCGTTGCGGTTTATACCCTTTCCTCGCAGCTGGGCTTTGAAGCAATTCTGGTCGGTCACAAACCGCGCGTTTTCGGCCAACCGTTCTATGCCGGCTGGGGCCTGACGCAGGATGAATTCCCAGTCCAACGCCGACAGCGCAACCTGACCCGCGCGCAACTGTTCGCGGCCGCGATGCTGCTTTACCCGACCTGGTACGACCCCTTTCGCGATCAGCTCTGCGAACTGGAAACGGTTCTGGACATTTTGGAGGCGCAGACCCGCGCATGGCAGCAGGACAGGCACGGTTGGACGGCCGCCGGTATGCGTCTGTGGAAACGCAGGCACATGCAACAGATTTTCGGGCGGCATGGCAAGTTGCGCTTTACGGCCACACAGCCTGATGCCTCGGATCGCCCGCACATGGTCTGGGCCAGTCAGGCGCGCGACAGCGAAGGGGCCGTTCGTGTGGAAGACGGCTTTTTGCGTTCCCGCGGACTTGGGGCGGCGCTTGTTCCGCCCCTATCGCTGGTAACCGACGAAATCGGTATCTACTATGACCCCACAAAGCCCAGCCAGTTGGAAAACCTGATCAGCGAGCGCGCAACATTGCGTCCGGATCAGGAATTGCGCGCTGAACGGCTTGTCGAGAGCTTGCTGGCCGATGGTTTGAGCAAATACAACATGGGCCAATCCGCGCCGGTTCTGCCCCATGGGCACCGAATTCTGGTGCCCGGACAGGTTGAAGATGACGCCTCGATCCTTCTGGGCACCAACACGGTGCGCAGCAATCTGGACTTGCTGAAAACGGCGCGCGAAGCCAACCCCGATGCAATCCTGATCTACAAACCGCACCCTGATGTCGAAGCCGGGTTGCGGGATGGCCAGATAGACGCAGAGTCACTTGCGGACCTTGTCGTGACCCGAACTGACCCCGCCTCGCTGCTGACGCAGGTGGACGAGGTTTGGACGATGACATCGCTATTGGGTTTCGAGGCATTGTTGCGCGGGGTGAAGGTCACGACCCTGGGCGCGCCCTTCTATGCGGGATGGGGTCTGACCACCGATCTGGATGCCGTCCCCGTCAGGCGAGGTGCACGGCCGTCGCTGATGGGTTTGGTGCACGCCACCTTGATTGACTATCCACGCTATTTCGATCCGATCACCAGACAACCCTGCCCTGTCGAAGTGGCTGTTGAACGCTTGGCGCTGGGGTATTCGGCACCGTCCGGTCCGTTCAACCGGTTTCTGTCAAAGCTTCAGGGCGTGTTCGCAACGCACGCTCATCTTTGGCGTTGACGTTATTCCGACGCTCTGCGCCAACGGTGCAATACATCCCCGCCGACCGCCTGCGTCTCGATCAATTCGAATCTGGGGGCGGCCTCCAGCGTTTCCAGACCTAGTGTCCCGACCGCGGCCAGGCCCTCGGCCCCGATGGTTAAGCCGGCAGTGAACCCGATCAGCTCGTCCACCAGATCTTCGGCCAGCAGCGAGGCCGCAAGCGCGGCCCCGCCTTCGCAGAAGACACTGGTCAAACCGGCCTGACCCAGTTGCTGAAGCAGATCCATCGCATCGATATGATGATCTTTCAACGCACAGGGGATCAGCTTTGCCCCCAATCCTTCCCACGCCTGTGCACGTTCTGCATCCGGGTGATGCGCATGGCAGAGCCAGACAGGTATCTTTGAGGCTGTGCGCGCCAGCTGGCCCATCAGAGGAATATCCATATGGCGGGACACCACGACGCGGACGGGTTGATGCTCAACGCCAAGATCCCGAACGGTCAGCGAGGGGTCGTCGGCGCGCGCCGTCCCTGCCCCGACCATAACCGCATCGTGACGTGCGCGCATGGCATGGACCACACGACGTGCCTGCGGTCCGGTGATCCATTGACTGTGCCCTGTCGAGGTTGCGATACGCCCGTCAAAACTGCTGGCCATCTTCAGCGTCACAAAAGGCCGGCCTTGTTCAGTCTTGAGGAAAAAGCCTTCCAGATCCCGTTCTGCCTGTTGCGCAAGAACGCCAGTTACAACGTCAATCCCCGCCTCGCGCAACATAGCAAAACCCTGCCCGGCCACGCGCGGATCGCTGTCTTCGACAGCGGCCACAACGCGGGATACACCTGCCGCAATCAAGGCCTCGGCGCAGGGTGGCGTTTTGCCGTGATGGGCACAGGGTTCCAGAGTTACATAGGCGGTCGCACCACGCGCACCCTGCCCGGCCTGAGCCAAGGCTTCGGTCTCGGCATGAGGGCGGCCACCCGGCTGTGTCCAGCCCCGCCCAATGATCCGGTCATCACGAACGATGACACACCCCACAGCGGGGTTCGGCCAGCACGTCCCCTGACCGCGCCGCCCCAAAGACAGGGCAAGCGCCATGAATCGCTTATCTGTTTCGTTCACTCGTCAGTCGAAGGCTGCGGCGGGCGCAGTTCGTGGACGAACTCCTCGAAATCATCGGCCGCCTGGAAATTCTTGTACACACTCGCAAAGCGAACATAGGCGACAGTGTCGATCCGCGCCAGAGCTTCCATAACGATCTCACCGATCTTGTTGGACGGGATATCCGTATCGCCCATGCTTTCCAGACGGCGCACGATGCCCGAAATCATCTGATCGATCCGTTCGGGATCAACGGGGCGTTTCTGCATCGAGATACGGATCGAACGCTCCAGCTTGTCGCGATCGAAATCTTCGCGTTTACCATTGGTCTTTATGACAACCAGATCACGCAGTTGCACACGTTCGTAGGTCGTGAACCGTCCGCCACAGGCCGGACAGAACCGGCGTCGGCGAATTGCCACGTGGTCCTCTGCCGGGCGTGAATCTTTCACCTGAGTGTCGATATTTCCGCAAAACGGGCAGCGCATCCGCCGTCTCCTCGTCCCATGTTCGGCCTCTTTTTGTAAGCGCTGCGGCTTACTTATCCACAACTATAGGGCAGCCGCTAGGGTTTGGGTAGTCGGAAATTCAAACCGCTAAATAGTGGGTCAGGCCAGATACGCCGCAACCTTCCTTTGATGCGGCGCAGTGCGGTGTTCAAACAGGTAAATCCCTTGCCATGTTCCCAGAACAGGTCGTCCCTGTGACACCGGGATCGTCAGCGAAACCGGCAAGAGCGCGGCCTTGATATGCGCAGGCATATCGTCCGGGCCTTCATAGGTGTGCCGCAGATAGGACATGGCAGGGTTGTCTGACGGCGGAACCAGCCGTTCGAAAAACGCCTTAAGATCTGTTTGAACTTCGGGGTCCGCGTTTTCCTGGATCAGCAATGAGCAGGAAGTGTGGCGAACGAACAGGGTCAAAACCCCATCTTTCGCCACCCGTTCAAGCCATTGCAGAACGTCGGACGTGAGTTCGTACAGCCCCGGTCCTTGGGTGTGCAAAACGAACTCGGTCTGCATCGTGTCTATCCTGCGCGTTTGTCAGTCGTTGAAGAACGGTCGATAATTACACCGTGCATTCGCACCTTGTACAGATTCACTGTTGCCAGGCTGAAACCCGAACGAGACAAAGCTGCTTGGTTGCACATCAACCGTTTGAGGTTGCTTGATCGAAAACTGAACCGCTGTTCTGCGACCGGTTGTGACACTGGGCCCGTACCCCCGCAGCACGTAAATCCGGTCCGTCCAACCCAATCCCAAGGTTCGGCGCGCATAATCTGCGGCCGCGCACCAATAGCCTTCGGTACGCATGTCGCCGCGGGGGATGACCTCAAAATCAGTGGCGTTTATGGGTTCCGTTCGAAATCCGTTTCGCGCAGCATCTGCTGTCAATGGAACACTGAAGGCCAAGGCTGCCAACGCGGCGAAAGTGTATGACTGTTTCATGGTAATTTCTTCCCTGATTGCTTGTTCCAAATAGTGACCTCTGAATAGGTTAGTCGAACTTCACCGCGTGCACAGGGTGCCTCACGATCAATTCAGCCCGTCTGGTACATAGCGTGATCCGGTGTGAGCCAGCCTTGACAGCGGATCAGCAGGCCAAAGCCCGGTGTCGCAGACCAACGCGTCACCTGCGGGAAAAAGAGCGTGCCGGGGAGCCCTGAGCAGAGATTGGTGATTTCTCCGAGGCTCTGACCTCATCCCCATAAAGGTCCCGACCCGGCAACAAAGCTGATTTGGACAGCCGCGCGCTACACTTCATGCGCGTTCCGGTCAAAACCTTTCGAGAACTTGCCAACAAGTAGTACTCAAGTGCAAAATCCTTTCTGCCAAAAGCCAAAGTCAACAAAGGGATTTCCCTGATAAACTGTTAGTGTATTTGAGAACGTAAGGTGTTGTACCACGATGGATGTAGATATCGACCGACTACATTTTTTGATCCAGGCACTGGATCGCCACACCGGCAACAGCAAAGTATCCCAGCGGGTATTGAAACAGGCCGGGATGCGTCAGCAGGATATCGCGCCCCCTGCCGCAGTCTACAGCGCACATAAAGAGGCCCTTTTCATCCGGCACGCCTGTGACGCCGTTGGTGACATCACATTTGCGGCGCGCACTGGGCTCGAGGTCACGTCGGCCTCGACCGTGACGGGGTATATCAGTAAATACTCACGCGATTTGAGGCAGGTGATGGAAAACCTATCCCGTTTTCACGGCATCATCGATCCGGCCATCGGGCTCAGCTTCCGTGTTGCCGGTAACTTCGCGGCCCTTGAGGCCGATTGGAAAGATGCCAGCTTTGCCCGCTATCATCGGCGCACGGAATTCCTGTTGTTCGCTGCGCTGGCCAGGATGAGAAACCTCACGCAGGTGAAGTTGCACCCGATCGAGATGCGCTTTCAGCACAAAGTTGGAAGCCACGCCAAAACCTACGAAAAGCTGGCAGGCTGCCCGGTGGTTTTCAGCGCTGAAAAGATTGAGATCATTCTGCCGCTATCTGCGCTGGAATTGAAAGTGCCGACCTATGATCCCAAGCTGCGGGAGCATTTGCTGGAATACGGTGAACGTCTGCTGGCCGAAAAACCACCCCCCAAGCACCAGACCCGCGCCCGTGTCGAAGGTCTGATCACCCGATCCCTGCCCGGCGCAATCCTCCAAGCCGAAGATGCGGCGGCTGATCTGGGGATGAGCCTCAGAACCTTCAGTCGACGTCTCAAGGAAGAAGGCACAAGCTATCGCGATATTGTGGACGATCTAAGATGTGATCTGGCCCAGACTTTCATCACAAATGGCATGACTCTGTCTGAAATCTCATACGCGCTGGGCTATGCCGATCAGGCTGCTTTTTCGACCGCCTTCAAACGGTGGACAGGTCAACCGCCCAGCGCCTTCAAGACCCGAGTGGAACATCCCATTCGGACAGCTGGCCGGGGGTCATCAGCCTGAAAAACCTCGCCCCGGCCTGTCCCATGAGTGGACAAGAACGATATAGAAAGGCACACCGCCCCGGCCTTGTGCATTCGCGCCAACGTGATGCGAGAACCAGCCAATGTGAACAAAAAAGGCGCCTCTGACGGGGCGCCTTTGTTCTGATAGATCTTTGTTCTTATTGATCCAGGAAAGACCGGAGTTTTCGTGAACGGCTGGGATGCTTCAGCTTCCGCAGCGCCTTGGCCTCGATCTGACGGATCCGTTCGCGGGTCACGCTGAACTGTTGGCCGACTTCTTCCAAAGTATGGTCGGTGTTCATACCGATGCCAAAACGCATCCGCAGAACCCGTTCTTCGCGCGGGGTGAGCGAGGCCAGAACCCTTGTGGTGGTTTCCTTGAGGTTTTCCTGAATGGCGCTGTCCAGGGGCAGCACGGCATTCTTGTCCTCGATGAAGTCGCCCAATTGGCTGTCTTCCTCGTCGCCAATCGGCGTCTCCAGAGAAATCGGCTCTTTGGCGATCTTCATCACCTTGCGCACTTTTTCGAGCGGCATCTGCAACTTTTCGGCCAGTTCTTCCGGCGTCGGCTCGCGGCCGATTTCATGCAGCATCTGACGGCCCGTGCGCACCAGCTTGTTGATCGTTTCGATCATATGAACCGGAATACGGATCGTGCGGGCCTGATCTGCGATCGAGCGGGTGATCGCTTGGCGGATCCACCAGGTCGCATAGGTCGAGAACTTGTAGCCACGACGGTATTCGAACTTGTCCACCGCCTTCATCAGGCCGATGTTGCCTTCCTGAATAAGATCAAGGAATTGCAGGCCGCGGTTGGTGTACTTTTTGGCAATCGAGATCACCAGGCGCAGGTTGGCTTCGACCATTTCCTTCTTGGCCTGCCGCGCCTCTTTCTCGCCCTTCTGAACCTGCTGCACGATGCGGCGGAATTCCGAGATATCCAGACCGACATACTGGCCGACCTGAGCCATGTCGTTGCGCAGCTCTTCGACCTTCGCGGTCGAGCGTTCGATGAACATCTGCCAACCCCGGCCCGGCTTCTCAGCCATCTCGGCCAGCCAGTTCGGATCCAGCTCACGTCCCCGATACGCTTCGATGAACTCACGGCGGTTGATGCGTGCCTGATCGGCCAGCTTGACCATCGCGCTGTCCAGAGACATGACGCGGCGGTTGATGCCATAAAGCTGGTCGATCAGCGCCTCGATCCGGTTGTTGTGCAGGTGAAGGCCATTCACCAGCTCGACGATCTCAGCCCGCAGTTTCTGGTAGGTTTCTTCGTCCTTTTCACTGAACGTACCGTCTTCGTTCAGCGTGGCCGAAATCCGGCTGTCCTGCATTTCAGACAGCATCGAGAAGTCGGTCGAGATACGCTCCAACGTGGTCAGGACCTGATCCTTCAGCGCCGCTTCCATCGCGGCCAGCGACATGTTGGCCTGATCGTCTTCGTCGTCATCGTCATCGTTGTTCAGCGGGTTGCCATCCGCATCCAGCTCGGGGCCGGTATCCTTGGCTGGCTTATTCGCCTGCACGGCCGAGGTATCGACGACCGGCTCTTCAACGTCACCGTCTTCGTCCAACTGGTTGCCGAACGTGGTTTCCAGATCAATGACATCCCGCAAAAGAATGTCTTCGGACAACAATTCGTCATGCCAGATGGTGATCGCTTGAAAGGTCAGCGGGCTTTCACACAGGCCCGCAATCATCGTGTTGCGACCGGCTTCGATCCGCTTGGCAATCGCGATCTCACCCTCGCGGCTCAGCAGTTCGACCGACCCCATCTCACGCAGATACATGCGCACAGGGTCGTCGGTGCGATCCAGCTTTTCAGTGCCGGAACCGGCCAGTGCAACCTCACGGTTGCTTTCCGCGGCAACCAGTTCGGTCGAGCCTTTGTTCTCTTCTTCTTCGGCCTCTTCATCTTCGATGATGTTGATGCCCATCTCGGACAGCATCGACATTACGTCTTCGATCTGTTCCGAACTGACCTGATCAGGCGGCAACACCTGATTGAGCTGGTCGTAGGTAATGTAACCTTTCTCGCGAGCCTCGGCGATCATCTTCTTGACGTTCGCCTGGCTCATGTCCAGCGAGATTTCCTGTTCCTGCTCGTCGGATTTGCGGTCTTCGTTCGTATCCTTGGCGGCCATTCAATGCTCCTGCAGGGATGGGTGATTCGTCTCAGCCGAATCATTAGCGCGTATAAGTGATTCGGCCACCCGTTTACCCGTTTTTCTTTTCCAGTGCCTTACGAAAACACCACTTATCGGCGTTTCCGCTCGAATTTGATACCAGACATGATCGCCGCAAACGCGTCTTTCTCGTCACGATTGATTCGCGCCCCATTGTCAGCAATGTCGAAAACGGCCCTATCCTCGTTCTGGCTTCGACTCGTGCGGTTGCGCTCTTCGGCGGCTTGCGCCAGCCGGTATGTCAGCGCCTCATCGGGCAGATCGGACAGTTCTTCCGCCGCTTCGGCAATCTCGGCATCCAACCCCCGGAGCGCTTTGATCTTTGCGAGTTCCTCGGCCAGTGTCATCTCGGCCTTTTCAACGTCGCCTGGCTTGGACACACAGGGGATGACTGCCACATGGCGAAGGGTCAGCAGGTTTTCAAGGGCGTCCGGCCCCATTGATGCGATAATGTGGTCTTTCAGGTTGTCCGGATCATCAATTGCGTGACGCAGGACAGCATCGCGCAACGCCGCGTAGTCAGGATTGTGACATTCCATTTCTTCCAACTGTTGCTCAAATTGGACAACAACCTTGGGATTCAGAATTGAAATCGCCAGAATAGCGGCTTCACGCAGCTGGATATCCGCGTTTTCCGAAGAGGCCAGAAACGAACTGCGCGCGCCCGGTGTCGCGGTCTGCTGCGGCTGCCATTTTCCCCGCGGTTGCCACGGACGGTTTTGAGGTTGTCGTCGGGGGCGGAACAGTTGCCAGCGCAGGTCTTTGATTTCCTGACCGTAATGCGAGCGGATCGAGGGATCTCGGATCAGCTTGATCTTGTCCCGCAGTGCCTTGTCCAGTGCTGCCTTGCGTTCCGGGCTGTCGAATACCTTTCCTTCGGTCTCGCGCTGCCACAGCAGTTTGACCATCGGCACGGCCCCTTCCAGAACGGCCTTCACGGCCCCTGCCCCTTCGGCGCGCAACAGATCGTCCGGGTCCTTGCCTTCGGGCATCAAGGCAAAACGCAGGGATTTTCCGGCCTCCAGCAGCGGCAGTGCCAGATCAACCGCCCGCATGGCCGCCCGCAGACCCGCGGCATCCCCGTCCAGCGCTATGATCGGTTCATCCGCGATCCGCCAGAGCAGTTGCAACTGATGTTCAGTAATGGCCGTTCCCAAAGGCGCAACCGGCGCACCAAACCCCGCCTCGGCCAGCGCGATCACGTCCATATACCCTTCGGCCACGATCAGCGGCTGCCCTTTGCCCGCCGCCTGCCGCGCCGGACCTTGATTGTAAAGGCTGCGCCCCTTGTCGAACAACTCGGTCTCGGGCGAGTTCAGGTATTTCGCGTTGTCATTCGGATCCATCGCGCGGCCACCGAATGCAATGCAGCGCCCACGCGGATCCCGGATCGGGAACATGATCCGGTTGCGGAATGTGTCATAGGGTTTTTTGCCTTTGTTTGAAGGCTTGGCCAGCCCGGCGCCAAGGATCAGCTCCTCTGGGATGCTCTTGCCGCGCAGGTGATCCCAAAGCGCCTGCCAACTGTCCGGCGCAAACCCGATCTCCCACCGATCCAGCGCGCTTTGATCCAAACCCCGGCGCGACAGGTAATCCCGTGTCTCTGCCCCCGCCGCTGTTTTCAGCTGCAAGCGGAAAAACTGCACCGCCTGTTCCATCACATCGGCAAGCTGACTGCGGCGATCCTGCTTTTCCTGTGCTTTCGGATCCCGCGCAGGCATCGGCATGCCAGCCTCGCGGGCGAGGATCTCCACCGCTTCGATGAACGAAACATTTTCCGTTTCTTTTACAAAGCTGATCGCGTCGCCTTTGGCGTGACAGCCGAAGCAGTAATAAAACCCCTTCTGATCATCGACATGGAATGAGGCTGTCTTTTCGTGATGAAACGGGCAAGGCGCCCACATGTCACCTTTGCCTTGATTGGATTTGCGCTGATCCCAAATCACCTTGCGCCCGACGACCTGAGACAGGCTCAGGCGGGTGCGCAGTTCATCCAGAAATCCTGGGGGCAGTGACATGGGTCAAACCTGACAGAAACAGGAAAGCGCGCCAAGGGGAAGGCGCGCGTTTGTCCACAGGGAAATGTCCGGGCTGTGGATTATTGCTGCAAACACAGCTCAAGCCAAGCGGCGCCCAGATCCTTTTTGCGCACGTCGCGCATCTTTTGTTCATAGACCCACGGCGTGATCAGCGGAATCGCGGCGTTGTAGTTCTCGGGCCATGTCGGGCCACTATCAGCCACGGCTTGCGCCACATCTCGTTCTTTCACGCGGTCCAGCCGCGCCTTTTGGATCGCTGCCACCACATCCGCCTGATACTTGCAGCTTTGTTCCTTAGTTTCCTGAGCGGCCAAAGGGGTGGCCAGCAGAGCCGCGACAATGGCTATACGCAACATGGAGGTCTCCGGGATTCGTTTCTCTGAGTGTCTACTATCCGTCAAACTAACGGGCCGCCATCGACATTCAAGCCACGGCGCGTACCGGCGGGGCGAAATGATCACCCCGCCCGCCTGCTTCAGAGCCCCTTGGCGCGATAGCTTTTGGCCACGCGGTCGATCGCCACGATGTAGGCCGCAGTACGCAGGTCTTCGACATCGTCGCGGCTGTGCCACACTTCACGCATCGACTGGTAGGCAATACGCATCGTATCGTCGAGGCCCGAGCGCACCAGTTCAAGCTCATCAGCACCCTTGAGGTATTTTGCTTTGAAGTCCGGAGACATCGACCACGCGTCACCCAGATAACGGTCCAGCCGCTCCAGCTCGCTGACGATCAGTTCATGTCGCGCCTCTTCCTGCCGACGCTGCATCCGGCCGAAACGAATGTGGCTGAGGTTCTTGACCCATTCAAAATAAGACACCGTCACACCACCCGCGTTGGCATACATATCCGGGATGATAACGGTACCTTTCTTGCGAAGAATCTCATCCGCGCCAGCGGTGACCGGGCCGTTCGCTGCCTCGATGATCAAAGGTGCCTTGATCCGCTCGGCGTTGGAAAGGTTGATGACACCCTCAAGGGCAGCCGGGATCAAAATATCACACTCAGCCTCCAGAACGCTTGTGCCTTCCGCTGAATGAGTCGCGTCCGGATAATCCTTGACGCCGCCATGCTTGACGATCCACTGGCGGACGGCTTCGACGTCGATACCATCCGGGTTATAGAGCGCGCCGTCCCATTCAATGATACCTACAACGCGTGAACCGTCCTCCTCGCTCAGAAACTTTGCAGCGTGATAGCCCACATTGCCGAGCCCCTGCACCACAACACGCTTGCCGTCCAGCTTGCCCGACAGGCCTGCCGCCCTGACGTCTTCGGGGTGACGGAAAAATTCGCGCAGAGCGTACTGAATGCCACGTCCGGTGGCTTCAACCCGCCCAGCGATACCACCTGCGTTCAATGGCTTGCCGGTCACACAGGCCCGTGCATTGATGTCGGTGGTGTTCATCCGGGCGTATTGGTCAGCCATCCAGGCCATTTCGCGTTCGCCCGTTCCCATGTCGGGCGCGGGAACGTTTTGCGACGGGTTTATAAGATCCCGCTTTGCAAGTTCATAGGCAAAGCGTCGTGTGATTTGCTCCAGCTCGTGTTCTTCGTATTTCCGCGGATCAATGCAAAGCCCGCCTTTCGATCCGCCAAAAGGCGTTTCGACAAGAGCGCATTTGTACGTCATCAACGCAGCCAGCGCTTCGACCTCATCCTGGTTCACAGCAGTGGCATAGCGAATGCCGCCTTTGACCGGCTCCATATGTTCGGAATGGACGGACCTGTACCCGGTGAACGTATGGATCTCACCACGCAAACGCACACCGAACCGAACTGTATAGGTCGCGTTGCAAACCCGGATTTTCTGCTCCAGCCCCGGCGGCAGTTCCATCAGGGCGGCCGCCCTGTTGAACATCAGGTCAACACTCTCGCGAAAGCTTGGTTCTTGGATGCCGGTCATAAAATCCTCCGTACCGCTGGATGACGAAACGTCATGACGTTTTGTCGCACCACTCAAGTCTGGCTGCAATCAAACAATGCACTTTTTTTCATCACCTTCTTAACAGAGACTTGAGGACCTGATGGTGAGTCGCCCAATCCAGTCAATCGCTTAACTGATTGTCTTCATTTCATCGACAGACCAGGGGAAAACGTGAAAATTATACCCCTTGAGTACGCAAAAAGGCCAAAACCAAGCCTTTTTCGCCCAATTCACGCCACGTTTGAAAATTAAATTTAACCGGAATTTCCTTTCTTTGGCGCACGACTTCTATGTGCGAGGCGGAGTCATCAAATGATAATTTTATCGCTTCAGAACGACGGCTCGAAGCCGAAACACAAGATTTCCCGGTTGCGGCTGTTTGCCCGAAAAGAAGACGGCACTTTTACGATATTCACCCTGCTCATTTTAATCCTGATGCTGGCCATTACCGGCATGGCGATGGATCTGATGACGTACGAGCGCGACCGCGCCAGCCTGCAATCCACGCTGGACCGCGCGGTGCTTGCTGCAGCAGATCTTGACCAAAAGCTGCCACCCAAGGATGTTGTCGACGCCTATATGGAAAAGGCCGGGCTGGGCCATCTTGAGAAAACCGTGACCGTCACCGAAGGGTTTGGCTCCAGAAAAGTGGCCGCGACCGCCAATGCAGTTGTTCCGACGCGTTTCATGAGGTTCGGAAAAGTCACCGAACTGAATATGAAAGCAGCAAGCACTGCCATAGAGTCCATCGGTTCTGTTGAAATCTCGCTGGTTCTGGACATGTCCGGTTCCATGACAAGGTCTTCTGCGACCGCCGGAAAGTCGAAGATCGAAGTCTTGAGAACTGCGGCGAAGGGCTTTGTCACCAAAATGCTTGAGGAATCTGGTGAAACGAAGATTTCGATGTCGATTGTCCCCTATGCCACTCAGGTCAATGCCGGGCAGGACATACTGGGTAAATTCACCAACGTGACCTCAGAGCACAACTATTCCCATTGCGTGAACTTTACTTCCGGACAATTCGGATCTGCGACGCTTAGCCCGAATACCTTCTATCAGCGCACTGGGCATTTCGATCCTTGGCGATACAATTCGGCAAACGTCAATGGCGTCTCAACCGATGGAGAACAGCCCCCGGCCTATTTCGTATGCCCTGTTCGCAGCGGCAGTGAAATTACAGCTGTCACCGACAATGTCCAATATCTGCACAACCGCATCGATGCCCTGACCGCAAGTGGCAACACATCCATCGACGTAGGCATGAAATGGGGTGTCGGCATGCTGGATCCGTCATTCCAGCCTGTGATCAATGCCTTGGCCACCGAAAACAAGGTTCCTGCAAAATTCGCTCTGCGCCCGGAATCTTATGACTCGGACGTGCTTAAGGTCGTAATCGTAATGACCGACGGGCAAAACACTTCGCAGTACATGTTGGACTCGTCCGCGCGTAGTGGCCTGACTGAAGTTTGGTTCAACCCTGACTATCAAAGACCCGACGGGAAAAAGGGTGAATATAGTATCCGCTATTCGACCAACCCGGATCGTTGGGTCTGGATGCAACATACAGAAGAAAACGGCAGCTATGTCACGGCAGGCCATCCTTTTGGGAATCCACCCAATGAAAACTCCTCTAACGAAGAGATTGGCACCGCCACTCGCCTGACCTATCCCGAGCTTTTTGCCCGAGCTTCGCTGTGGTGGAACGCCAAGAACAACTTCTATTGGCAAAGCAACCACGAGAATAACTGGTACTACGGCCTCAGAAAATCAGTGGGATCTTCCACAAAGAACGCGCGCACGACCAGCATCTGCGGCGCGGCCAAAGACAAGGGTGTCATCATCTATGGCATCGCTTTCGAGGCCCCCACCAGCGGCTTGAATACCATCAAGTCCTGCGCAAGCTCGGACAGCCATGTTCACAATGTAGCTGGATTGGATCTGGACAAGGCGTTTACTGCGATTGCTTCGTCCATCCGCAAATTGAGGCTGACGCAATGATCCGCAAATCACTGTCAAAACTCCGTACTTTCAAGCGATCCGAGTCCGGGAACGCGACGATCGAATTTGTCATGATCATTCCGTTTTTCCTGGCATTCATTGGTATTGGTGGAGAGATGTCGATAATCACCACCAAGCACGCCGCGCTGGAACGGGGTGTTGATCTGGTCGTTCGGGATATCCGTCTGGGCACAGGCACCAACTGGAGCCACGATGTAATCAAGGACCGGATTTGCGACATTTCCGGTATCAAGAATTGTAAAACCAACCTGCGGCTGCAAATGCTTCGCCAGAATGCATTCAATGGCATCGTTCTTTCGGACGAAATACCCTGCACCGACAGTTCGGAAGACCCCAAACCAGTGCTCGACTTCAAAAGCGGGGCCTCAAACGAGTTGATGATTTTGCGGGCCTGCCTGCGTATCGATCCTGTTCTGGAAAGCTCGATCATCGCAAACACAGTGGTCGACGAAAGCGGCCACTATGCAGTGACCGCAACGACCGCATTCGTGCAGGAGCCACGGTAAAGCTATGTTTGTATTCAGAAACGTGAAAAACCGCATCAAGGCCTTCAAGCAGGACGAAAGTGGTATTCTGACCGTCGAGGCCATCATGATCTTCCCGCTGTTGTTGTGGACGATTACGTTTACGTTCACCGCATTCGAGGGATTTCGTCAAAGCGCGTCGAACCTGAAAGCTGCCTATACGGTCAGCGATCTGATCTCACGTGAATCGGCCGCTGTGACTGATGTTTACATCGACTCGCTTCACGAACTTATGGGCGAAATGGTCAACAACCGGTCTGAAGTGCGCATGCGTGTCTCTCTGATCCGTTTTGACGAGAACGACAACCGCCACTACGTGGATTGGTCGACCGTGCGCGGCTATGACACGGAATGGAACGACAACAACATTCAGGAAATCGAAAACCGTCTGCCGCCGATGCCGGATCAGGACACGGTCATTCTGGTGGAAACATCCAACGAGTATATTCCTCAGTTTAAACCTGGCTGGGATCTGGCGACCGGCATTAACTTTCAAAACTTCATCTTCACCCGTCCCCGCTTTTCCACCAAGGTCGCCTGCAACCTAGTGCGCCCTCCGGTCGTCTGCGTGGATAATAGCGCTTAAGACTTCTGACATGAACTTGGCTTCGGCGGCAGACGTCATGCCGCCAACGCCGACCCGGCGACCAATCCGCCACCACAATCCGGGGGCCCATTGGTACGTATCTTTGTGCTTGGTGCGAACCAGAAAGCCGTTTGACGGCTTGAACGCGAATACGCCGCGATCCACCGACTCAATATCAGCCACCTTTGCGATCATTTGACCTGACCCGGTACGCAATTCCGACTGTGTCAGTTCAATATGGTCCTGGGTCGCGTGCCATACACGATAGGCCAGCCAAAGCGACGCGCCCCCTACAGCAAAAAGAAATACTTGCCACGCCGGTTCGGGCGGCGATGCCAAAGCGACGTATGTGACCAGCACCCCAACCGTCGACAGCATCCCTACTCCGATCCACCGTCTGGGGGATGATGCCTGAATCGTTGCCAGCACTTCGTCCTGCATGGATGTCTCCTGTCCGTTCCGCTTCGACTTAGCGACTTTCCAGGGGAAACAACAGGGCTTTGGTTGCTTAGCAAATTTGCACAGCTCCGGTTAATTAACGCTGATTGACCGCAATCACGCAGGGGTTACATGCTGATCAAACGAACCGGAGGCGAATATGTCCCTTAGACCCACACTGGAAACACGCAGGGCCACCCCGACGATGGAAGGGGCTGGCGTGAAACTTCACCGCGCATTCGGGTTTCAGGACCCGTCCGAACTTGATCCTTTCCTGCTGTTCGACGACTTCAGGAACGAACGCCCGCAGGACTATAAGGCTGGTTTTCCCTGGCATCCGCATCGCGGAATCGAGACGATCACCTATGTTCTGGCCGGATCGGTCGAGCATTCGGATTCGCTGGGCAACACCGGCACTTTGGTCGCGGGCGACGTGCAGTGGATGACGGCGGGGTCCGGCATCCTGCATCAGGAAATGCCGCAGGGAAACACCTCGGGGCAGATGCATGGGTTTCAGCTGTGGGGTAACCTGCCTTCGGATCAGAAGATGACTGCCCCGCGCTATCAGGATGTTCAAAGCAAGGATATCCCCGAAGTCACTGATGACGACGGCACCACCGTTCGTGTGATTGTCGGAGAGTTCTGGGGCAAAACCGGCCCCGTGGACGGCATCGCGGCAGATCCACAATATCTGGACATCTCGGTTCCTGCGGGTGTGAAGAAGACCTTCCGCATCGACACTTATCGCCGAGCCTTCGCCTATGTCTTTCAAGGTCAGGCAGCTTTTGCAGATGCGTCACGCACGTCCGGTGTGCTGTTGGAAAAAGAGGTCGCCGGGCAAGAGGTGAATATCCGGGATATGTCGGGTGACCGCACGCTTGTGCGTTTTGGGACGGGTGACGAAATCACCGTTCAGGCTGGCCCCGACGGCGTGCGGTTTCTGTTGATCTCGGGGGCTCCGATCAATGAGCCTGTCGCATGGCACGGGCCTATTGTGATGAACACGCGGGCCGAATTGGAACAAGCGTTTCGCGAACTGCGCAACGGGACCTTCATTCGCCCTGCGCACTGACACAGTGACGGTCTGGCCCTGTCAGGCTGTCACCGCCTTATGCACCATGTTCCAATAAATCTGTTCGACCTCGTCCAGTGACAGCCGCCCTCCGGACCTGTACCAGGTCATCACACCGTTCAACATGGCAATCACCGCCAGCGTGGCGATCTTGGTGTCCGGTATCGCAAACTGACCAGCCTGCTGGCCAGAGTGAAGAATGTCCTCCAGCGCGTTTTCGTATTGGCGCCGAAGGTCTTCGATTTCAGCGAAGTTTTCGGGCGAGAGGTTGCGCAGTTCCATATAGGCGATGAACACCTCGTCTGGGCGTTGCAGGTGGAAACGAATGTGAAAACCGACAAATCGGCGCAACGCTTGCCGGCAGTCATCGCAGCGCTCCAGCGCGTTGAGCGCCGAAAGCAGATCCTGCATATGCTCTCGCATCAACCGATACAGCAAACTCTGCTTGTCCGGTGTGTAATTGTATAGCGCCCCCGCCTGAACGCCGACCTCTTTCGCGATCTGCCGCATCGAAACCGCGGCATAGCCGTGGCGGGCAAACAGGTTCAGGGCCGCCTTTCGGATGCGCGGGCCTGTGATATCAGAGTGGGAGCCTTGAGTACGTGCCATGCGCCCACAGTATCTGAACAAATGTTCATATAGAACCCCGCTTGATCGGCGTCGGCAAAAGGTGCATCACGAAAGGACGAACGAAACCGAAAAGCGTGCCACATGAAACTGCTGCCTGTTCTGCCTATTATTCTTGTGTTTGCCGGGTGTTCAGACTTTCCCGAACTTGAAGGCAGTGAACCGGCCTCGGTCAAATCGGCCCCCTACCCGCGTCTTATTCCGGTGCAGGAAACGTTGGGGCCTTCGATTGATCCCGTAAGCCAGGCCGCAGAGGTGGAGGAAGACCTGACGCAGCGCAGCGAGGCGTTGGCGAAAAAGGCCCAGGCGTTGCAAAACGCGCAAACCAACTAAAGCGTGACATTTGACCTCGACAATCCCCCGGTGACGGATTGCACCCTTGGCCTGAACCCGATAAGGCAGCGCTGATCGGGCAGGCGTCCGAATTCAGACAAGTTTCGAGCGGAAAGGAACCCACGACATGACACAGGCACTGCGGCTGGGAATTGCGGGCTTGGGAACTGTCGGCGTGGGTGTCGTCAAGATTGTTCGCCGCCATGCAGATTTGCTGAAGGCGCGCACGGGCCGGTCGATTGAAATCGTGGCCGTATCTGCGCGGGATCCGAACAAGGACCGCGGCGTGAACCTGTCGGATTATGCCTGGGAAACCGACCCGGTTGCGCTGGCGAAACGTGACGATATCGATGTCTATGTCGAACTGATGGGCGGCGAAAACGGTCCGGCCAAGGCCTCGGTCGAAGCCGCGCTGGCCAGCGGCAAAGACGTCGTGACCGCCAACAAGGCATTGCTGGCCATTCACGGGCAGGAACTGGCCGAACAGGCCGAGGCCGCGGGGCGTGTTATCCGCTTTGAGGCTGCTGTTGCTGGCGGCATTCCGGTGATCAAATCCCTGACCGAAGGGCTGGCTGGTAACGAAATCACCCGCGTCATGGGGGTGATGAACGGCACCTGCAACTACATCCTGACCCGGATGCAATCGCAGCGTCAGGGCTATAACGCCCTGTTCGACGAATGCGCCGAGCTTGGCTATCTCGAGGCCGATCCAAACCTGGATGTGGGTGGCATCGACGCCGCTCACAAACTGGCTTTGCTGGCCTCGATCGCCTTTGGCACAAAGCCAAATTTTGACGGGATCGAGATCGAAGGCATTCAACACATCAGTCTGGACGATATCGATCAGGCCGAGGATATGGGCTTTCGCATCAAACTGCTGGGCGTGGCACAGCGCACCGCGCGCGGGCTGGAACAACGCATGCAGCCTTGCCTTGTGCCCAGCGACTCGCCCTTGGGGCAATTGGAAGGCGGCACCAACATGGTGGTGATCGAAGGCGACGCGGTTGAACAGGTTGTTCTGCGTGGCCCCGGTGCGGGTGAAGGCCCGACGGCCAGCGCCGTGATGGGCGACGTGTGCGATCTGGCACGTGGGCTGCAAATCCCGACCTTTGGCCGACCGGCCAATTCGCTTGAGGCCGCGGCCCCGGCCGTCACGGGCCTGCCTGCGCCTTATTATCTGCGGCTGGGTCTACTGGATAAACCGGGCGCACTGGCCAAGGTTGCAGCCATTCTGGGCGATGCCGGCGTTTCGATAGACAGGATGCGCCAGTATGCCCATGCAGAAAGCACGGCGCCTGTGCTGATCGTTACCCACAAAACCACCCGCGCCGCGCTGGACGTTGCGCTGGACCGGTTCCGGGAAACGGATGTGGTTGCCGGTGCCCCCGTCGCGTTGCGGATTGAAGAGGTTTGAACTTGCGGCCTGTATGAAACGCAAGCTATGCCGATAGAAACGGCTTAAATGACCAGAGGATACATGACAATGAGTGCTGCCAAAACCGATTTCAACGACCGCCTGCTGTCTCTGGGGCTGGCAAGGGTGGCGGAACAGGCTGCGCTGGCCTCGGCTTCGCTGGTGGGGCGCGGTGACGAGAAAGCCGCCGACCAGGCCGCTGTGAATGCGATGCGCGAACAGCTGAACATGCTGGACATTGCTGGCGTCGTGGTGATCGGTGAAGGTGAACGCGACGAAGCTCCGATGCTTTATATTGGCGAAGAGGTCGGCACCGGAAACGGCCCCGGCGTGGACATCGCGCTGGATCCGCTGGAAGGCACAACGCTGACCGCAAAGGACATGCCCAACGCGCTGACCGTGATTGCCATGGGCCCGCGCGGCTCGATGCTGCATGCGCCCGACGTCTACATGGACAAGCTTGCCGTTGGTCCGGGCCTACCCGAGGGTGTCGTCAATCTGGACATGTCTCCACGTGAACGGGTGGAAGCCTTGGCAAAGGCCAAGAACTGCAAGCCTGCGGACATCACCGTCTGCATTCTGGAACGCCCCCGTCACGAGGCGATGATCGCCGAAGTGCGCAAAACCGGAGCATCGATCCGCCTGATCACCGATGGTGACGTGGCAGGTGTCATGCATTGCGCAGAAAGCGAAGTGACCGGTATCGACATGTATATGGGCCAGGGTGGCGCCCCCGAAGGCGTGCTTGCCGCTGCCGCGCTGAAATGCATGGGCGGGCAGATCTTTGGTCGCCTGATGTTCCGCAACGATGACGAGCGGGGCCGTGCTGCCAAGGCGGGCATCACCGATCTGGACCGGGTCTATTCGCGCGATGAGATGGTGACCGCGGATGTGATCTTTGCCGCAACGGGTGTAACTGGCGGTTCTCTGTTGCCGCGCATCAAGCGCGAGCCGGGTTGGGTGGAAACCACGACGCTGCTGATGCGTTCAAAGACCGGGTCCGTACGCCGCATGTCGTATCGCACCCCCACCTGGCCACACGATAACGCCTAACGGCTTGCGCCGTTGCCTCCGGCGGGAGTATTTGGGAAAAGATGAAAAGGCCGGGTCCGAAAGGATCCGGCCTTGGTTCACAAGGGGCAGGCAATGGGTTTTCTTGGCGTAGAACAATCACTGACCGGGCGGCGCTGGGTTGGCCCGGAAGCCGAGCTGGAGCGGGCTGCCGAGATGATGACTCAACAGACCGACCTGCCGCGTGCGGTATGTCAGGTTCTGGCCCGTCGTGGCGTGCCTGTCATGGAGGCGCGCGGCTTTCTGGACCCCAAGCTCAAGGAGCTGCTGCCAGATCCCCGTGACATGAAAGACATGGAAACGGCGGCGGCGCGTTTTCTGGACGCCGTACGCCATCGCCAGAAAATCGCGGTGTTCGCGGATTACGATGTTGACGGCGGCTGCTCTGCCGCGCTGCTGCTGGTTTGGCTTCGACAGATGGGGTTGCAGGCGACGCTTTATGTGCCGGATCGGATTGATGAGGGATATGGTCCGAATGTTCCGGCAATGCGGGGACTGGCAACCAGCCACGACCTGATCATTTGCGTCGATTGCGGCACGCTCAGCCATGAACCGATTGCCGCGGCCACGGGGGCGGACGTTATTGTTCTGGATCACCACCTCGGCGGCGAAACCCTGCCGGATTGCGTTGCAGTCGTGAATCCCAACCGGCAGGATGAAAGCGGTGATCTGGGCTATTTCTGCGCGGCGGGTGTCGTGTTTCTGATGCTGGTCGAAGCAGGGCGCCAGCTGCGCGCGGCAGGCGCAAAGGGGCCTGACCTGATATCGATGCTGGACCTGGTGGCCCTGGCAACCGTGGCTGACGTTGCGCCTTTGATCGGCGCCAATCGCGCCCTGGTTCGACAAGGCCTTAAAGTGATGGCCCAAAGGCAGCGCCCCGGACTTGTCGCATTGTCCGATGTCTCGCGCATGGATACGGCGCCCAACAGCTATCACCTGGGTTTTCTGCTTGGCCCCCGCGTGAACGCGGGTGGTCGCATCGGGCAGGCCGATCTGGGCGCCCGCCTGCTGAGCACGGATTCCCTGCACGAGGCACAAGCCCTGTCCGAACGTCTGGACGCGCTGAACACAGAACGCCGGGACATTGAAAACGCCGTGCGCGCAGCCGCGATGGAGCAGGCCGAGGGTCGCGGACTCGACGCACCGCTGGTCTGGGCCGCCGGTGAAGGCTGGCATCCGGGTGTGGTGGGCATCGTGGCGTCTCGTTTGAAGGAAACCGCCAACCGTCCGGCCATCGTAATCGGCTTTGACGGTGATGAGGGCAAAGGCTCGGGGCGTTCGGTCTCGGGCGTGGATATGGGGGCGTCGATCCAGCGGCTCGCGGCCGAAGGGTTGCTGGTCAAGGGTGGCGGTCACAAGATGGCCGCTGGACTTACCGTCATGCGCGACAAACTGGAACCTGCGATGGAACGCCTCAGCGAGTTGCTGGCAAAACAAGGCGCAGGTCAGGGCGGCCCTGCCGATATGAAGCTGGAAGGCGCCCTTATGCCAGGTGCCGCAACAGTGGATCTTGTCGAACAGATCGAACAGGCCGGACCGTTTGGTGCCGGAGCCCCTGCCCCGCGATACGCGCTTCCGGATCTTCAGGTGCGTTTTGCCAAACGTGTCGGGGAAACGCACCTGAAGTTGTCATTGTCCGATGGCATGGGTGGTGGGCTGGATGCGATTGCCTTTGGTGCCTTTGACGGTCCGATGGGCGAGAGACTATCAAATCATGGTGGCGCACGCTTTCATTTTGCAGGCCGGCTTGAGGTGAACACCTGGGGCGGGCGGCAATCCGTGCAGCTCAGGCTCGAGGACGCGGCAGAGGCAAATTGACGTCTCGCTCGGACGGCGTAAAAAACTTTCTCATCCCTGCGTTTTTCGGCTTGCGGGGGTCACGGTGAAACCGTAAAAGGCCCTCCACAAGCCAGCGTGGCCCGTTCGTCTATCGGTTAGGACGCCAGGTTTTCAACCTGGAAAGAGGGGTTCGATTCCCCTACGGGCTACCACTTGTGCTTGCGTCACTACCAAGTGGCCCGTTCGTCTATCGGTTAGGACGCCAGGTTTTCAACCTGGAAAGAGGGGTTCGATTCCCCTACGGGCTACCATTTCATCGCATCCTCAGTCTTTGTTTTCTGATCTGACGATTGGTCTTTGCTGGTGCGTGATTTGTGTCACGCCGCATGAGATTTCCCTGCTGTCGCAACCTGTACGTCGATGCCCCAGCGGTCAAAGGACTTGACCATCGCCCCTTTCGGTGCCGCGTCTGTCACAAGCATGTACACCAGACGCGGATCCGGCCCGACATAGGGGGCCTTGTCGCCAAATTTGAAATGCGCGGAGGCCATGACAAGAAAATCCGCCCGACCGGCCACGACCGTGGCAAGATCTGCCTCTGCCGGGCTGTGATACAGAAACCCCGTGCTGTCCGAGGTGGCATCCGTGCTGAGGATCGCAACGTCAAACGCATATCGTTGCAACTGCCTCTGGGCGACGTAGCCGAAGGTGCCCCGCTCATCGCTTTGCAGTTCTCCGCCCAGCAGATACACACGGTTTCCGTTGATCCCTGCCAATGTCTGCACAACGCCGATGGAATTGCTGACAACCGTCAGACAGTTGGCCCGGCGCAATTCCTCGGCGACAAAGGCCGTGGTCGAGCCGACATCCAGGAAACCGTCATCTGATCCCACACCATATTGGCCGTACGCAAAGCGATCAGACGCTTTTCGTCGGCATGTTGCGAAATGCGGCGAAAGAAACCGGGATCCCCTTGCGCCCCGGCAAGGTAGGCGCCACCATGAACCCGTTCGATCGTGCCCGCCTTGGACAAGGACTTGATCGCACGTCGTACCGTTTCTTCGGACACACCCAGCACATTCACCAGATCAGAGCTTCGCGCTGCCCCGCCCAGACGCCGCAATGCGTCCAGCAATTCCATTTCACGATGGGTATTTGGGGCTTTTTTCTTCACTGTCAGCTCCGAATACTCGGTTTTGCATCACAAGGGCATGGATCGCTGCATACGACAAGCCAGTGCAACCTCTGCAACGCGCGGTTTTTCCAGCCTACGGGGATCACCGGAATAATTCGGCGTGACCAGTCTCACACTCCGAACTTTTCTCGGCACAGGTTTTCGATCTTTTGCCAGATGGATTTGTATTCGGGTGTGTTTTCTGCCGCGTAGTGAAAGTTTTTCATCAGCCCGGCCAGCTGCGTGAACACCTGCCTCACTTCGGCTTTGTCCGAGAAGACCGCTTTGGATTGCGTCACATCGTACACAAGCTTGAACGTCTTTATCTGCCGTTCAAGCGGCACTGTCGCATCGACTGTGTCAAATGCGTCCTGTTGCAAGTAAACCATATCGACGAACAAGGCTTTCTGTTGGGTTACAAAGTCGTCAATTGTGACGCCCTCTTCCCCGGTGACCTGCATCATCTGATCGACCTGTTCGCCTTTTTCGATCAGAGCCAACAGGGTGCGCACTTTGGCTGTCCACCCCGGCTCGGCGTTCCTGTCATACCAGTCGGACAATTGGTCAGTATACCGAGACCAGCTGAGCATCGGATCGACCGCTGGATAAAACCGCTTGTAGGCGCGTTCGGATGACAACCCGAGGAAACACTTGACCGTCGACAAGGTTGACTGGGTTACCGGCTCGTCAAAATTGCCGCCAGCAGGCGAAACCGTTCCGATCAGCGTAAGGCTGCCAAGATCGCCGTCATTCGTTTTCAGCGCCCCGGCGCGTTCGTACAAACCCTTGATCGAACTTTCCAGATAGGCTGGGAACCCCTCTTCGCCCGGGATCTCTTCGAGCTTGCCAGAGGTCTCGCGCATGGCTTGCGCCCACCGGCTGGTGCTGTCGGCGATCAACAAGACATCATAGCCCATCTGGCGGTAGTATTCCCCCAACGTGATCCCGGTGAAGATCGACGCCTCGCGCGCGGCTACCGGCATGGATGACGTGTTGCAGATGATTATCGTCCGATCCATCAGGCTGCCACCGGTGGTTGGATCGGTCATCTTCGGAAATTCCTCGATGGTCTCGACCACCTCACCTGCACGTTCGCCGCAGGCCACGACGATCACGATATCAACCTTCGCATTCCGTGCGATCAGGTTTTGCAGCACGGTCTTGCCCGCACCGAACGGCCCGGGAATACAGGCGGTGCCGCCGCGTGCAATCGGAAAGAACGTGTCGATCAGCCGTTGCGACGTCAGAACCGGTTCCGTGGGATACAACCGCTCGGACAGTGCGCGCTTCAGGATGTTTTCCGGCAATGGTCTCCGAACAGGCCATTTCTGCGAAAGCGTCAGCGTATGCTCGCCACCGTCTTCGTCTTCCAGGCGGGCCACGATGTCATGGATCGTGGCCGCGCCTTTTTGCACCCAGACCACCTTGTACGCACCGGTCCAGTTGAACGGCAGCATGATCTTGTGGCTGAAATGGCCTTCGGGCACCGTTCCGATACTGTCCCCGGCAGTGACCGTGTCGCCCACCTTCACGGACGGCGTAAAGGACCATTTCGCGTTTTCATCCAAGGGCGCGACATCTGCGCCGCGCGGCAGGAAGGTACCAAATGCTGCCGCCACCTTGGGCAAAGGCGACTGCAACCCGTCAAACACCTGCCCCAGCAGCCCCGGACCCAGCTCTACTGACAAGAGCTGACCTGATTGCTCCACCGGGTCGTCGACCGCCACCCCATCAGTGCTTTCATAGACCTGAACGTCCGCCATATCCCCACGTACGCGCAGCACTTCGCCCTTGAGCCTTTCTTGACGCCCACCGGGGCCGGAACGCGAAGGCAATATGTAAACCACTTCGTTTTTGACCAGTTGACCGGGGCGACCGGTCGCGTCCGGATTGGCCTGTATCCGCACAAGCCCTTCCTGAACCAGGACGACGCGAGCGGTCGATGAATGTTTGGCTGAGATTGGGGCTGTCATGCGCTTGCTCCCTCAAAATCGACATCAGCGAAGTCGGCCATGGCCTGTTGTGCCAGTTTCTCAAATCTCTTGGCGGCTTCCGCAGCGCTGCTTTGCGCCCAGCGGTCGAAGATGTTCCAGATCAGAACGTAGATGGCGACCGCCTCGAAATCGAACATGTGACGAGCCGCGTGCCGCTTGAGCTGCTTGTGGCTTATCGACAAAAGCAGACGTTCCAGACCCAGCGGATCTTCGTTTTCAAGCAATTGGGTTGCCTCTTTGATCCAGGGCATGAGCCGTTCCAGCCGAAAGCTGGGATCACCCCAATTGGCGGGGATGTGGCGGCTCCATCGTCCGACTCCGAACGGGCCTGAAGGCGCTGGTTCTCCGCGTTTTCTCAATCGCAATGCCGCAACCACCGAGCGCAGTTCCATGCGCTCCATGAAGAGTTTGCGCAAGGTGGGCTGAGGGATGTCCAGCATCGCTTGTTTGCAGCGCTGGATCGCCTGAGCGTCGGAGACATCCATGTCGTAGGCACTCCAGCTCAACGCGTGCTCGAGGATCTTCAGAACTTTGCTGTCCTCCGGTGTCAAAGCCGTCAATCGACGGTCCAGCCTGATACGTGACAGGGGCGGCTGCTTGGCAACGAACAACCGTTCCGAACCCGGAAGGCTGCACATCAACGCGATATAGGGGTCCTGCTTTGACATCTCAGCGGATGACCCCCTCCAGAACGGCGCGGAACCGGGGCTGTAGATGCTCCATCAACAGCGATGCCACCGCCTTATCCGTCAGGTCCAGAATAACACCCTGATCTTCCGCGCGAACGCGGATGCCTTCCTGCACGTCATCGGCTGCGTGCAACTCGACATTCTCGCGCAGCATCTTCGCAGTCAGCCCAAGAACATATTTTGTCAGCTTGCCGGATTGAATGTCATCGGCGTTTTGCTTGATGTCTTCCTGCGTGGCGACCCTGGCAGGCAGGATAACGGAAACCTTGCCGTCCAGGTTTGCACCTGCCCCGGCTCGGCCTACCACCTCGAGGATCATCTGCCTGAGAAGCTCGGGATCGGACATCTCTTTGGTTACAAGGCGTTCGACATCTGCCTTGAAGCGATCCGTCAGACCTGCCTTCATGGTCAGCACGGCATCCCGCATCGCGGTGTTCAATGCTTCTTCGCCGGCAGCCCTGTAATTATCTGTCTCCGTGCGGGCTTTCTTTTTCAACTCCTCGGCTTCGCGCTTTGCCTCTGCCACGATGCGCGCGGCTTCGGCTTTTGCTTCTGCGCGCAACTTCTCGGCTTCGGCCTGACCAGCGGCAACCCCATCGTTGCGCAATTTGTCGATCAGCGCGTCAACCCCATGCGCAATCGTTCTGTCTTGTGCCATCAGCTGATCCCCGCACTGATGACCAACGCAAACACGAAGGCAAAAACACCAAACCCTTCGATGATTGCGGCAGGGGCCAGAGCAAGGCCAAAAATCTCGGGCTTTTCCTTGGTCGCATTGATCGCAGCCGCACAGGCCCGACCCTGCCAGATGCCGCAATACATCAGTGCGATACCCGACAGGATGCCGATCCCGAACAGACCGCCTGCGTTTTCAGGTGTCACGTCGCGGTTCAGGGTAAACATGATGACGATCCCATAGATGACCATCGTTGAGGGAAACGCGGATACACCCACGAAACGGCCATAGCCGCCCTCGGTTTCCGTCATGGCCCCGATACTGGCCATACCGGCGATCGAACACCCAATAGCGCTGGCTGCAGCCCCCAACGCCATTGGCGCATAAATACCCAGCCAACCCAGTGTAAGAACAAGCTCATTCATTCCTGAACCTCCTTGCGGGCAAATGGACGAAAGATGATGCCTTCATCCGGCAGACCCCATTTAAAGAATTCGATGTAATTGAGACGCAAACCGTGCACGACGCCGCTCATCATCGCGAGCGCGAAGTTCAATACATGACCTATGATCAATATCAGCAGCCCAAACAGAATGCCCGGCCCCCTAAGGGCCTGCATGACCGACACCGCCAGATCATTGAACGTGATCGCCAGCGAGGCCGAAGCAAGGCCCAACGCGAAAAGACGCATATAGCTGAGAACATCCCCAAACGCGCCCATCGCCCCGGCAAGGCTTTGAAACCCTTCGAGCAAACGCCAGATCCAGTCTATCGGCCGCTGGATGACCCGCTCGCTGGAAAACAGGACAATCGCCACGATGCCGGCGCTCAGGATAGCTGCGCCCGGCACCGGCGACTTGCCGTTCATGTAGCCGAGCCAAAGGGCAAACCCGCCGATCAGGGCCGCAATCCAGCCCAAATTGGCAACCGCCTTGCGTTGCCCCCACGCCGCGCGGGCCGCAAGTGCGTTGGCCAGGACAAGGTGGATAACGCCAACGACGATCGAGACCATCATCATCGCGCCGAAATCGTTCAAATCCAGCACCTTGAGCCTTGCCCAAATCGAGCTCCCAGCCGGTGACACCCCAAAATAGCTGCCCACCATGACCCCGTAAAATATCGTAACAGCCGAGATGATCAGGCCGAACAGACGCCAGGATCTTTGACCAGCGGTGCGGTCCATCCGTCTCCAAAAGGCCAGCACCGCCAGCAGGATGACGGCGCCGTACCCGGCATCCGCAACGATCATGGCAAAGAAGATCGCAAAGGACGCCGAGACGATGACGCTGGGGTCCCAGTCCTGATATCCGGGCACCTGATAGAACAGCGCCAGATCGACAGCGGCCCTGCGGTTTTCAGGCTGCTCCAGCAAGGTCGGAGGCGCGTCGCCCGGCCCCGGATCTTCAATCAGGACGGCTGAACCCTTGGCGTTTGCCATGGCAAGAACAGCATCCACCTGATCCACGGGAACCCACCCCTGCAAAGCAAACACTGCCTCTTCGTCGCGCACTTTCTGCGTTGCATGGGCAAGCTCGGCGGCACTTTCGGCGACGGACAGGTTCCGGCGCATCAATGTCAGATAGCGCGTCAGCGCCACGCGTTCGGCTTCCAACGCCTCGAGGGCGATCTCGGCCTCTTCCAACTGGGCCTCAAGCTCGTGTACCGGCAGCGAACCGACATGGGTTCGCGGAACAGGAAGAACACCATCATCGGGTTCGTAAGGTGAAATCAGAACGGCATACAGGTACCGGTGGTCTTCCTCCAATATCGCCCAGGGGAATCTGACCTCGGACAATGCATCCCGGTGCTTCAGCGGCAGCTGATAGAACCACAGCCTGTTGCCAGCCAGCGCATCGGTCGGCGGAAAATCCAAATCCCCCCAAGGTCGCACCTGGGCTATGCGATGCGCCAGAAAGTCACGCCGGTCCATCGTATCCCGAACGCGCTGCATGAGGTCGGTCACCTCGCGCACGAAACGATCCATGTCGAAATCAGGCGCACGCTGGACCTGGCGGCGCGGGTCAGGCACTTCTGCAAGGAAACGCAATGCCTTATACGCCTCTCTTGCATCGCGCTCACTGATCTTTTCCGGCTCTTTCGGCGTGGGAACAAGGGGCAAAACATGCATGCAACCAAGGGCCTGAAGCGCCTCAAGCGTTTCCGCCTTTCGGGCAGCAGGCCCGATCAGAGACATCTTTTTCAGACGCGCAACGCTCATGTCAAAGCCTCCTGCGCGTGTTTGCGTTTCGAGATCTTCGACCGCACAACGGCCTGCATCTGTTCGTCGCTCAGGTAGATGCGGATTTTCTTGATGTTGGCCTTGGCGCGCGGGATCAGAACCTTTTCGAACAAGTTGACCCGCTGGGTGATGGTGGCCACCGCCTTGTCGAAGATGCGAACGCGTTCTTCGGCAATCTTCACCCGCACCCGCGCTTCGATGACGTCGTGCAGCAAAAGCGCAGCGGCATCGACCCAATGGGGCTTGGCCAAAACGGAATACGGGCGCACCGCCACTTCGATCCGATCAAGGTCAGGCAGTTTGACCCCTACCACATTGACCTCTTTGACCTTGTAGTCCTTGAGCTTGACCAGCCCATCCAGAGCGACACCCTGCTGGGCCAGCATCGGCAGCTTTTCACCAACCTGCTGCACCAGCGCCTGCACCATTTGCTCGAGGCGGTCGACCTCTTCCCGGGCCCGGGCCCGTTCAGCCATCAACTGTTGTCGCTTCAGGTCCAGCGACGGCAGGAACCGCTCATAGCTTTTCAGCTGCGTCTGCTCGCGCGCAAGCGACGATTTATTCAGCTGCAACCGCGCCATTGACATCCTTCGGGAAATACTTGTCGATCAATGCCTGCTTCATCAGCAACTGTTCCTGCGCAAAACACTCTGCCAGCGTCTTCCAACCCAGATCCAGCGCCTCTTCTAGCGGGATCGAAACATTGATGTCCATGAACCGAGACCGGAACAGGCCGCCGAATTTCAGCAATTGGTGATCATAGTCTGACAGGTCGAAGGCCATCGCCTGTTTTTGCGCGGCATCGCGGCTTTCAGAATAGAAACGGATCATCGTGTTCATGATCTGCCCATGATCTTCGCGGGTGGTCTTGCCAATCACGTTCTGCTTGAGGCGCGACAGGCTGCCGAACGGATCGATCACGCCGGAATGCAGATAGAACTGCCCTTCGGTGATATAGCCGGTGTTGTCAGGCACCGGGTGGGTCACGTCGTTTCCGGGCATGGTCGTGACGGTCAGAACCGTGACCGACCCGCCTTTGGCATAGTCACAGGCTTTTTCGTATCGGCGCGCAAGCTGCGAATACAGGTCCCCCATATAGCCGCGCTGAGATGGCACCCTTTCCTGACTGATGCCGACCTCTTTCATCGCGTCAGCATAGGCGGTCATGTCCGTCAGCAGGACCAGCACGCGTTTGCCCTCTTCCACAGCGAACTTCTCGGCCACTGCCAATGCCATGTCCGGCACCAGAAGACGTTCCACCAAAGGATCCATCGCCTGATTGACGAACATGACGGTACGCGAAAACACACCCGCATCTTCGAACGAGGTGCGAAACGTGTGGTAGTCGTCAAAAATCAGCCCCAGCCCGCCAAAGATCACGATATCCGCGTCGGCCTGAATACCGATTCGGCTGAGGAACGCGTTGAACGGCTCGCCTGAAACCGAGAAGATCGGAATTTTCTGGCTCTCGACCAATGTGTTGAACACGTCGATCATCGGCACATCCGTGCGGATCATTCTGTTTGGAACCGCGCGTTCCGCCGGATTGACGGTCGGTCCGCCAATATCGATATGCGGTTCCGCAGACAGGTCGGGGCCTCCATCAATGGCCACACCGGCGCCATCAAACACGCGGCCCAGAATGTTGGCCGAATAAGGTGTCTGCATCGGGTGACCGAGAAAGGTTGCCGTTGCTTCGGTCGATATGCCCTTGGTGCCGGAAAACACCTGCAACGTGACGACATCCCGGTCGATGAAGATCGTCTGGGCCAGTGTTTTTCGGCCATCCACCGTCTCGATCATAGCGAGGTCGTTGAACCGGACAGCCGGCTCTCCTTTGTTCTGGATCGGAACCCGAACCTTGATTGTGTCCCCGACGATTTCCAGAACACGCGTGTACTTCAACAGACTTCGGGACATTGCCTATCCTCACTGTTCCAAGTCGTTTTTCGTAATTCGCGCCGCACGTCTCAGCGGTAATTTTTGCAATGACAATCCTAGCTTACAACGAATTCACAAATTGGCAAACGAGTTCAGCGCCACCTCTTCCGGGGTGCCTGAACGTCAATTACTAAATTTTTAGTTTGACACATACGCAAGAAATCGCTGATGCTGTCCGTCATCCGGTTTCCGCCGGAGAACCATAATTTTTGGGAGGAGACAGATGCGGAGACATCTACTTTCCGCAGTGGCGGCGGCTGCCGTCATTGCGGGGCACGGTCCTGCTTGGGCCGACGAAGCCGCAGCACAACGTTGGATCGACGACGAATTCCAGCCATCGACCTTGTCGAAAGACGAACAGATGGCCGAGATGCAGTGGTTCATCGAAGCTGCACAGCCTTACGCAGGTATGGAAATCAACGTCCTGTCCGAAGGTATCCCGACACATTCCTACGAATCCGAGGTGCTGACCAAGGCGTTCGAGGAAATCACCGGCATCAAGGTCAACCACCAGATTCTGGGTGAAGGTGAAGTGGTTCAGGCCGTTCAAACCCAAATGCAAACGGGTCGGAACCTGTATGACGGTTATGTCAACGACAGTGACCTGATCGGCACCCATTCGCGTTTGCAGCTGGCCTATCCGCTGACGGACATGATGGGCGGTGACTGGGCCGCGACAACTTCGCCGACGCTGGATCTGGATGACTTCATGGGCATTCAGTTCACCACCGGACCGGACGGCAAGCTGTATCAGCTGCCCGATCAGCAGTTTGCGAACCTTTACTGGTTCCGCAAGGACTGGTTCGATGATGAGGCGAACAAAGCCGCGTTCAAAGAAAAGTACGGCTATGATCTGGGCGTTCCGGTCAACTGGTCCGCGTATGAAGATATCGCCGAGTTCTTCACCAATGATGTGCAAGAAGTCGATGGTACCACGATCTACGGCCACATGGATTACGGCAAGCGCGCGCCCGACCTCGGATGGCGCATGACCGATGCCTGGCTGTCGATGGCCGGTGCCGGCGACAAGGGCGAACCGAACGGTGTGCCTGTCGACGAATGGGGCATCCGCATGGAAGCGGGCACCTGTAACCCTGTTGGCGCTTCGGTGTCGCGCGGTGGTGCTGCAAACGGTCCGGCTGCGGTCTATGCGATCCGGAAATGGGATGAATGGCTGCGGGCCTATGCGCCTCCGGGTGCCGCGTCTTATGACTTCTACCAATCACTGCCGGCACTTAGCCAGGGCAACGTGGCCCAGCAGATCTTCTGGTACACGGCCTTCACCGCCGACATGGTCAAGCCGAAGTCCGAAGGCAACAACACCGTGGATGACGAAGGTACGCCGCTGTGGCGGATGGCGCCCAGCCCGCACGGCCCCTATTGGGAAGAAGGCCAGAAGGTTGGCTACCAAGACGTGGGGTCCTGGACGTTCCTCAAATCGACCCCCTCGGATCGTGCCCAGGCAGCCTGGCTTTATGCCCAGTTCGTGACCTCCAAAACTGTCGATGTGAAGAAGTCCCATGTGGGTCTGACCTTCATCCGCGACAGCTCGGTCAATCACGAGTCGTTCACCGAACGCGCGCCCAAGCTGGGTGGTCTGGTCGAGTTCTACCGCTCACCTGACCGCGTGGCATGGTCGCCGACCGGCATCAACGTGCCGGACTATCCGAAGCTGGCCCAGATCTGGTGGCAGCAGATCGGTGACGTGAACTCGGGCGCCTTCACCCCGCAAGAGGCGATGGATCGTCTGGCAGAAGAGATGGACATCACCATGGCCCGAATGCAGGCCGCGGATGAAAGCGCCGGTGTCTACGGCGGCTGTGGTCCGCGCCTGAACGAGCCGCAGGACCCATCTTTCTGGCTGGAAAAGCCGGGTTCGCCCAAGGCCAAGCTTGAGAACGAAAAGCCGCAGGGCCAGACCGTCAACTATGACGAACTGGTTCAGCGCTGGCAGTCTAAGTAAGCCGTTGAAACCCGGGGGTGCCGCGTCAGGCACCCCCACCTCAAGACCAGTGCATTGCACTGAAGGACCGGAACCCACGGACATGATCGAACTTCAAGACGCGACCAAAAGGGTCGGCAACGTCATCCATATCAAGCCCACAAACCTGACCCTTCAAACAGGCCACTTCAACGTGCTGCTGGGCGCGACGGGCTCGGGCAAGACCTCGCTGATCAAGATGATGGCCGGGCTGGACCCGATCGCCTCGGGCAAGGTCCTGATGGATGGGCAAGACGTCACACGGCTGAATACGCAGAAGCGAAAAATCAGCCTCGTGCACCAGTTCTTCGTGAACTACCCGCATATGACCGTATTCGACAACATCGCCTCGCCCCTGCGCGTGGCAGGCATGGCGCAATCCGAGATCGAAGGCCGCGTTGAAGAGGCCGCCGACCTGCTGCAACTGCGCCCGATGCTGCACCGCCGTCCGCACGAACTGTCGGGCGGCCAACAGCAGCGTACCGCGCTGGCGCGTGCCATCGCCAAGGACAGCCGCGCGGTATTCTTGGACGAACCGCTGGCCAACCTGGACTACAAGCTGCGCGAGGAATTGCGCGAGCAACTGCCTGAGCTGTTCGCCGGGCGCGGGGCCGTGGTGGTCTATGCCACGTCCGAGCCCGAAGAGGCGCTGCTGCTGGGCGGCTACACCGCCCTGATGGAAGATGGACGCGTAACCCAGTTCGGGCCAACCGCAGACATCTATCGCAACCCCGAGAACATCGCCGCCGCGCGGGTCTTTTCAGACCCCCCGATCAATGTCGCACGCATCACCGTTTCCGCTGCCCAGGCGCAACTGGCCGGTGGAGGTGGCTGGGCCGTCACCGACATGGCCGACGGAGATTACATGGTCGCGGTGCGGCCGCATCGTGTGACGCCGTTCCGTACGTCTGACGCGGACGTGGAACTGACCGGCCGCGTGATCGTGACCGAGCTTTCGGGTTCGGATTCCAGCGCGCATTTCCAGCATGGCGAGGACGCCTGGGTGTCGCTGGCCGCCGGAGTCCATCCCTATCAGGTGGGCGAGGACCACACATTCTTCATGAACCCGGTCCATTGCCGGTATTTCGGCCAAGACGGCAAAAGGGTGGCCTGACATGGCACAGATCAAACTTTCGAACCTCCGCCACAGCTACATGCCGTCGCCAAAAGGCCCCGAGGATTATGCGCTGAAGGAAATCGACGTGACCTGGCGTGATGGCGGGGCCTATGCCCTGCTGGGCCCGTCGGGCTGCGGCAAGTCCACGCTGCTGAACATCATCTCGGGCCTGCTGACCCCGTCCGAAGGGCAGATCCTGTTCGACGACCGTGACGTGACCGCTCTGCCCCCTGATCAGCGCAACATCGCACAGGTGTTCCAGTTTCCGGTGATTTACGACACGATGACCGTGGGCGAAAACCTGGCCTTTCCGTTGAAGAACCGCGGCGTCGATCCGGCGACGATCAAGCGCCGCGTCGATGCGATCGCCGAGATGCTGGATGTCACCGACATGCTGAACACCCGTGCCAGCGGCCTCAGCCCGGACAACAAGCAGAAAATCTCGATGGGTCGCGGCCTGGTCCGCGACGACGTAAACGCGGTGATGTTCGATGAACCTCTGACCGTGATTGACCCGCATCTGAAATGGAAGCTGCGGTCCAAGCTGAAAGAACTGCACCAGCGCGTCAAGGCGACGATGATCTATGTCACCCACGACCAGACCGAGGCTCTGACCTTCGCGGACGAGGTCGTGGTGATGCAAGAGGGCGAAGTGGTGCAGATCGGCACCCCGGTGGAGCTGTTCGAGCGCCCGCAGCACACGTTCGTGGGCCATTTCATCGGCTCGCCAGGTATGAACGTGCTGCCCTGCGAGGCGCGCGGCGACCGCGCCCTGTTCGAAGGGCACGAAGTCATGCTGGAAGGCCCCATTCACGGTGATGGCGGCCGTACCGATCTGGGTATTCGCCCGGAATATGTCGGCTTCGGCGAGACCGGCATCCCGGCGCATGTGACCAAGGTTTCCGACATCGGTCGCCACTTTGTGGTCAGCGCGATGGTCGGCAATACCCCCCTCAAGGCCGTGACCGAACACAGCGTGCCCGAACCCGGATCACAGGTTTTCCTGCAATTCAAACCCGAACAATCCCGCGTCTACCGCGACGGCTGGATCGCAACCGAGGAGCGGGCCCAATGAGAACAGAAAATCAAAAAGCGTGGTTCTTTGTCCTGCCCGTGCTGGCACTGGTCGCGTTCAACGCGTTGGTGCCGATGATGACAGTGGTCAACTATTCGGTGCAGGAAACCTTTGGTAACAACCAGTTTTTCTGGGAAGGCCTGGGTTGGTTCGAACAGATCCTGCGGTCGGACCGGTTTCAGGCCGCACTTGGACGACAGTTCCTGTTTACTTTCCTGATCCTGATCATCGAAGTGCCTCTTGGCATCATCGTTGCCCTGTCGATGCCGCGCAAAGGTTTCTGGGTGCCTGTCTGTCTGGTGCTGATGGCCCTGCCGATGCTGATCCCGTGGAACGTCGTTGGGTCCATGTGGAACATCTTCACCCTGCCCAAAATCGGTCTGTTGGGGTATTTCCTGAATGACGTTCTGGGCATCAACTATGACATGACGCAACAGCCGCTTTCGGCCTGGATCACCGTCATCGTTATGGATGTCTGGCACTGGACGTCTCTGGTCGTGTTGCTGTGCTATGCAGGCCTCGTGTCGATCCCGGATGCCTATTATCAGGCGGCCAAGATCGACGGGGCAAGCCCTTGGTCGGTGTTCCGCTACATCCAGCTGCCCAAGATGAAGACGGTTCTGACGATCGCGGTCCTGCTGCGGTTCATGGACAGTTTCAACATCTATACAGAGCCCTTCGTGCTGACCGGGGGTGGGCCCGGCAACTCGACCACCCTGCTGTCGATCGATCTGGTGAAGATCGCGCTGGGGCAGTTCGACCTTGGCCCTGCGGCTGCGATGAGTCTGATCTATTTCGCTATCACGCTGCTGGTTTCGTGGCTCTTCTACACTCTGATGACAAAGGATGACGCGCAATGAAGAAGCGGTCTCTCATCCCGATCCTCTATATCGCGTTCCTGATGCTGCCGATCTATTGGCTGGTGGCAATGTCCTTCAAGACCACGAACGAAATCCTGTCGGGCTTTTCCCTGTTCCCCCAGACCTTTACGCTGGAGAATTACATCACCATCTTCACGGACCCGACGTGGTATTGGGGCTATATCAACTCGATCACCTATGTGACGTTGAATACGGTGCTTTCGGTCAGCGTCGCCTTGCCCGCTGCCTATGCGTTTTCTCGCTATCGGTTTCTGGGTGACAAGCAGCTGTTCTTCTGGTTGCTGACCAACCGGATGGCCCCGGCAGCGGTCTTCGCCTTGCCGTTCTTCCAGCTCTATTCTTCGATCGGCCTGTTCGACACGCATCTGGCTGTGGCGCTGGCGCATACATTGTTCAACGTGCCGCTGGCAGTTTGGATTTTGGAAGGCTTCATGCGGGGAATTCCAAAAGAGCTGGATGAAACCGCCTATGTCGACGGCTATTCCTTCCCGCGTTTCTTCGTGACGATCTTCCTGCCCAATATCAAAGCGGGCGTGGGCGTGGCGGCCTTCTTCTGTTTCATGTTCTCGTGGGTGGAAATGCTGCTGGCCAAGACCCTGACCGCGGTCGAGGCCAAACCCATCGCCGCCGTGATGACCCGCACCGCGTCCAGCGCGGGGTACGAATTGGGCCTGCTGGCCGCCGCCGGCACCCTGACCATCATCCCCGGCGCCATCGTCATCTGGTTTGTCCGCAACTACATCGCGCGTGGTTTCGCGATGGGACGTGTGTGAGGTTCGATATGCGTAAACTTCTTCTTACCCTTCTTTTCCTGCCTTCCACGACCCTTGCCCAGCAGGCCGGATGGGGCAGTGTCGGCCAGCAAGAGGAAAAAGGTTTTTCCTGGACTGCACCACTGTGGCCCGATTTCTGGATGGCCTGGACCCCGGCGACACTTGCCGTATTTGTCGGCATCTTTTCGGCCATCGCACTGATTGGCGTTCTTGAGGGCTTCAAGTATCGCGATGGCATAGAACGGCGCGGTGTACTGGGGCTGACAACCACATTGGGCGATCGGCTTTTCATCACCCTTCTGGGGTCCGCCTATATCTTCCTCGCATGGCTGGGCATTGTCGGGCAGCCGGTATGGACACCTCTTTTCCTGTCTATCGGCTGGGGCGTTTTTGTGTTCTGGAAAGTTTAGACTTTGAGAAATCGCGAAAGGATGCTTGTCTGGCAGGCATACTAAACATGACAACACCGAGATCGATGCGAAAGAAAAAGACAACAAATCTGCTGACCGAGGTTGAACTGGAGTTCATGAACGAGCTCTGGGCCCTCGGGCAAGGCTCGGTGCGAGATGTCCTGGACCGCCTGCCTTCGGAACGCAATCTGGCCTATACATCCGGTGCCACGATCCTGCGTATCCTAGACGAGAAAGGTTTTGTGGAAAGCCGCAAGACAGGAAAGACCCTGATCTATACGCCGCTTCTGGAAAAGGACAGATATCAGGCCCGCTCTCTGCAAAACCTGTCCCGCACTCTGTTTGACGACACACCCGCCACACTGGTGGCCCGGCTTGTCGATGATGCGGGGCTGAGCGAAGCCGACCTGGAGGAAATTCGAGCACTGGTAGAAAGGAGACTGCAAAATGACAGCGGTTAGACCGGTTCTCGACACGTTTATCGAACTCAACATCGTGCTGGCCTTGTCAGCCGTCATCTGGCTGGCGGCCCGCGCAGCCCTGACCCGAACAGCCCTGCGCCACAGCTATGTCGCGCAGTTGCGTGCGATCAAGGCGCTGTGCGTGTGCGTACTGATCAGCCCGTTTCTTGCGTTCGGCGTGTCATCATTCGCCTCTTACGCATGGCCGGGCAGCGCCATGGCGCTTGGCGACATCGCCGTTGCCGCCTATCTGCGCGGCGATATCGCCATGCCCGCCACCCAGTTCGAGGCCTTGCTGAACACCCGTGAACGGTGGGTGGATCTTGCGTTGTCGGGGCAACAGCCGGTGATCACTGCCCTTGTGACGCTGCTTGTTTTGGTCGCCGCCGTGTTTGCGGCCCGCGCTCTGCGGGACGCGGCGATGATCCGTCAGACAGTCAAATCCAGCTTTCTTTGGCGGCAGTCGGCCAAGGTTGACATCCGTCTTTCGGATCGCATCACCGTTCCGTTCGCCGTGCGCGGATTGCGCCGTCGCCATGTCGTTCTGCCAAGCCACCTGCTGGATACCCCGCACGAACTGCGCTTTGCGTTGGCGCACGAGCTTCAGCATGTTCGGGCCGGTGACGTGGAATGGGAACTGGGCTTTGAAATGCTGCGCCCGCTGTTGTTCTGGAACCCAGCCTATCTGATGCTCAAATATCAGTTCGGCCGCTTGCGTGAACTGGCATGTGACCAGTCCGTGGTGGCCCGCAAACGGATCGATGCGCGCGAATACACTTCCTGCCTGCTGGATTATTGCGCGCGTACGATCTCGGCGAACAATCCTCGCGTTCTGAATGTTGCGTTTGTGACGGGCGGCAAGGCCAAGCGCGTGCTGCGTCAGCGCGTGCTTGCATTGACCGATGCACAGCCGGCGGTGCCCACCCTGCCCGCTCTGTTCCTTGGGATGGCGCTGACCTTCGCCACCCTTCTTGCATTGGGGTCTGCGTCGATCCAGCAAACGCAGGACTGGAGCCATGACCGCCTGATGCTGTCAACCGTGGTCAATCTGGAACGGCTGGAAGCACGCAATCAGGGGAACTGATCCGACCTGATCACCAGCCGCGACGCCCGAACAGTGAATGGAGCCGACCTTGATCTGAAAAGGGCTCCAGCGCTTGTGAGCGCTCCAACCGCGCCACGACGCGCGCGACCATAACCCAGCCTATGACTGCAAAGATGACGCCTCCAAACGCCTGCCCCAGCAGAACGCCGGATGCGCCGGCGATCTGTGAACCAATCGTCGCGAAAACCCAAGTGCCGATAGTGTGACGACCCCAGTTTATCCATGTGGAATAGACCGGATGCCCCAGATTGTTGAAGCTGGCATTTGTCACGAAGATCACGCCATTGAAGAACGAAGCCAAAGCCAACGGGCCGCAGAACAGATAGATCAGACTGCGGGTTTCGCCCTCGGCAGCAAACAGATCCGCAATCGGTGCGCGCAGCAAAAACAAAATGGCCGACATGCAAACGACATAAATGGCGGTGAACTTGATCCCTGCCAGAAAGGCAGCACGCACGCGATCGAACTTTTCGGCACCAAAATTCTGTCCGATGATTGGCCCTATCGCGCCGGACAGAGCGAAGATAACCGAAAACGCCACCGGCAAAAGGCGCCCGATCACCGCCATGCCCGCAACCGCGTCCGTTCCATATTGCGCGATTTCCCGCACAACGATTGCATTGCCGATCGGCGTGGCGACATTTGTCAGAACCGCTGGAATTGCAATCGCCCGCACGGGGCGCAAATCCTTTGCAACCTGCTTCAGTGAAGGGCGCGCAAATCCCCGATGCACCCGATGCGCTGGCCACAACGCCGCCCCCAGCATGCACAGCCGCGCCAGGACCGAGGCGATAGCGGCGCCATCCAGCCCCAGCCCGACCGCAAAGATCAGTATCGGGTCCAGAACTGCATTCACCACTCCGCCGTAGATCGTGGCCATCATTGACCTCCGCGCATCGCCATGAGCGCGCAGCACGGCCATCGCCGTCATCGCAATGGACATCACGAACATGGTCGGAAGGATGATCGACACATAACGCGTCGCCAGCCTCAGAACCTCTCCTTCCGCACCAAGCAAGGACAGCAGGTAGCTGAGGTTAAACAAGACCAGTCCCGAGGTCGTCAGCCCGGCAATCAGCCCAATAACGGCCACGCTGGACGCGTAGTGTCTTGCCTGTTCAGCCCGCCCGGCCCCGAGTTCGCGAGCAACCAGCGCCCCGGCGGAAATCGACAATCCGATATTAATCGCGTTGGTGAAAAACAGCAGCGTACCGGCATAGCCCACCGCCGCCGCAAGCGCATCGTTGCCCAACATCGAGATGAAGATCATATCGACAAAGTCGACGGCAAAAATGGCCATCAGGCCAATGCTGGTGGTCAATGACATGCGTGTCACATGCAGCATCAGACTGCCGCTCAGAAACACCGCTTTGCCTGCCGATTGATCCGCCAAAACCCTGTTCGCCCCACCTGTTCGACCCCGACGGGCCTTTGATGCCGTTGCGCCCAGCAAGGGAAAGCCCCGGCCAACGCTGAAGCAAACTCACGCGTTTCCGGGGCATTGTACACAGGTTATTTTACGGATCGGCTGAACCCACAGGGATCAGACAAAACGGTTCACGTAGTTCTCGAGGATTTCCTGACGCCCCGAGCGCGGATCTGGATTGAGACCCTCGGCCAGCACCCGCGCTGCAATCTCATCAAGACCAGAGGTCAGCATTGCCTGCGCCTCGGGCGTATTCCAGCCCGCGTACCGATCAGCCAGCGCCTGTTCCAATCCGCCATCTTCGATCATCGCTGCCGCTGCTTTCAGGCCCCGGGCACAGATATCCATACCGCCCACATGCGCGGCGATCAGATCTTCGGCATCGATCGACTGCCTGCGCAGCTTGGCGTCGAAATTGGTGCCGCCAGTGGTAAACCCACCCGCCTTCAGGATGTGGTAGTAGGCCAGCGCAACCTCGGGGGTGTTGTTGGGGAACTGATCCGTATCCCAACCCGATTGATAATCGTTTCGGTTCATGTCGATGGAGCCCAGCATCCCCTCGGCCGCGGCTACGGCAATCTCATGTTCAAAACTGTGCCCCGCCAGGATCGCGTGCCCCTGTTCGAGGTTCAGTTTGACCTCATTCTCAAGCCCATATTTGCGCAGGAAACCAATGCAGGTCGCGGCATCGAAATCATATTGGTGCTTTGATGGCTCCTGCGGTTTGGGTTCGACGAGGATCGCACCTTTGAACCCGATCTTGTGCTTGTACTCGACCACCATGTTCAGGAACCGGCCCATATGATCCAGCTCGGTTTTCATGTCGGTGTTGAGCAGCGTCTCGTACCCTTCGCGCCCACCCCACAGCACATAGTTTTCTCCGCCCAGCTTGTGGGTGGCATCCATGCAGGATTTCACCGTGGCGGCAGCAAAGGCAAAGACGTCGGGATCGGGATTGGTGCTGGCACCGCCCATCCAGCGGCGATGGCTGAACATGTTGGCTGTACCCCACAACAGCTTGGTGCCGGATGCCTGCATCTTTTCACCGATATAGTCGGTGATCTCGTTCAACGTGCGCAGATTGTCGGCGAAGTTCCCCTGTTCAGGTCGGATATCGGCATCATGCCAGCAGAAATAGGGCTGTCCCAGAATCTGGAACATCTCGAACGCGATATCGGCCTTCATCTTGGCGCGGCCCATGTCATCCTGTGGATGCCAGGGGCGCTCGAAAGTGGGGCCGCCAAACGGATCTCCGCCCTCCCACGCGAAGGAATGCCACCACGCCACGGCAAAACGCAGGTGATCCTCCATGCGCTTGCCCAAGATGATCTCGTCCGGGTTGTAGTGACGGAATGCGAGCGGGTTCTTGCTGTCCTCGCCTTCAAATTGGACTTCTTCAATTCCCTGAAAAAAACCGCTCGTCATTTCGCTTACCTCATTCCGTCTTTTCGCCGGGCTTTTTGCCCAGAATGATCATCGACAACAGATCGTCATCGGTGACGTCTGCGATATCGACTGTTCCAACCAATTGCCCGTTCTTCATGACCGAGGCCCGGTCACACAGCTCCATCACCGCGTGTACATCATGGTCGATCAGGAAAATCCCGATCCCCTGCGCCTTGAGCTGTTGGATCAGGTCCGCCACCATCTGTGTTTCGTGCGGGCCAAGTGCGGCCGTGGGCTCGTCCATGATCAGGATACGCGCGTTGAAATACACCGCCCGTGCAATGGCCACCGATTGACGCTGACCGCCCGACAGGGCCGAGACCGGATCATTGAACTTCTGAAAGTTCGGGTTCAGCTGCGCCATGATCTTGCGGCATTCCGCCTCCATCGCGGCGTCGTTGACCAGACCAAAGGGCGTGACCATTTCGCGGCCCAGAAACAGGTTCGAACTTGCATCCAGGTTGTCCGCCAGCGCCAGCGTCTGATAGATCGTCTCGATATTGTTGGCGCGCGCGTCGCGGGGGTTGTTGATCTCGACCTTCTTGCCGTCGATCAGGATTTCGCCATGGTCCATCTGATAGGCGCCCGAAAGAACCTTGATCAGGGTGGATTTGCCGGCCCCGTTGTGGCCCAGAAGGCCCACGACCTCGCCCGGGTAGAGATCGACCGACACATGGTCTACCGCCTTGATACCCCCGAAAGAAATCGAGATATCGCGCATTTCCACCAGCGGAGGCTGGCCCGATCCGCGACCCGAAGCCCGGTTTTGTGTTTCTTGTGCTTGCATCATTTCGCCCCCAGACGTTTGCGATAGACGATGTCGATATAGACGGCCAGAACCAGGACGGTGCCGACGACGATGTTCTGAAACGGCGCGTCAACGCCGACCATGGCCATGCCCGATTGCAGCGCCTGCATGATCAGCGCGCCGAGGATTGCGCCGTAGATCGTTCCGATGCCGCCGGACAGCGCCGTTCCACCGATCACGGCGGCGGCAATCACGCGCAGTTCATCCAGCGTTCCGATATCGTTCGAGTGGTTGGCCAGACGGGCCGAGGCCACAACCGCCGACAGTGCACAGAGAAACCCCATCAGGGCAAAGATCTTGACGGTCATCAAACGGGTGTTGATGCCAGACAATTCGGCTGCATCCGGGTTGCCGCCAGTTGCAAAGATATAGCGTCCAAAGCGGGTTTTGCGGGCCACGACGGTCAGCGTCACCGCCACAATGATCAGGATCAGGACCGAAATCGGGATGCCGTATCCCACAACCAGCCCTTCCGGCATGGTCTCGCCCCGCGCTTCGAACATGCGTTCAAGCCGACGTGTCGGGATGGCATAGCTGTTGACGATAAAGACATAGCCCATGATGGCAATGCCAACGATCCCGGCAAGTGTCGCTTCGGCCCAGACTGGCTTGACAGGGAACCCATGAGCCGCTTTGGACCGGCGACCGCTCCACAACGCCCAGATCGCAACAGCCGTGGCGGCAAGGCCGAACAGGAGGCTGACGGTTGTTCCCAAGGTTCCGTTGGTGCCGCCAAACATCAGAAACGTGCTGTCCAGCGGGCCGATTGTCTGGCCGTCAGTCATGTACCAGGCGACGTTGCGCCAGACCAGAAAACCACCAAGCGTCACGATAAAGGCTGGGATGGTCAGGTACCCCACCATCCAACCGTGGAACGCGCCGATCAATGTGCCGACCACAAGGCCAACCACCAACGTGATCGCCCAGGTCGCCGGGTGGTTCAAACCCATTCCCAATACGTTGGGCAACAGCTCGGTCTGGGTCATCGCCATCACGGCAGATGTGGTCGCCAGCAGCGCCCCAACCGACAGGTCAATGTGTCGCATGACGATAATGAACACCATGCCGCAGGCCATGATCGCAACCGAGACGGTCTGGATCGACAGGTTGAACAGGTTTCTGGGCGTCAGAAAGCGGCCATCCGTCACGATGTTGAAGCCAATGCACAGGATGATGAAGGCGCCGATCATGCCCAATAGCCGCATATCCAGTTCCAGTTGCTGAAACAGGTTGGCCTTTGCTTTTTGGGGTACCGGCTGAGACGAAGTTTCGGTCATATCCGATCTTTCATGTTCAGCTATGATCTCTGGCCCGCCCTTGCGGGCCAGAGATATTATGGTTTGGAACTTGGTTTAGTTACAGGGTGCAGGGCCGTTTTCGACGCCCTGACACAGGTCTTCCAACGGAATCCAGCCAGCATCGACCACGACGGACAGGTTGTCTTTGGTGATCGGTACAGGCGCAAGGAAGACCGAATTCATCTCGGTTCCGCCGGGCGAAGTCCATTTGATGGCACCTTCAATGTCCTCGGGGCTTGTTCCGTTGCTCAACGCAACTGCAATTTCCCCGGCAGCTTTGCCCAGCTCACGCGCATCTTTCCAGACAGAAACGGTCTGCGTACCCTTGGCAACCCGGTTCAGCGCCGCGTGATCGCCATCCTGACCCGAGACCGGAATGCCTTCCATGCCCTGCGCGGTCAGTGCTGCAACAACGCCGCCGGCAGTACCGTCATTCGAGGCCACGACGGCATCGACGTTGTTTTCATTCGCGGTAAGGATCTGTTCCATGTTGCGCTGTGCGTTCGCAGGCAACCAACCGTCGGTATAAGCTTCACCCACGATGACGATATCGCCGCTGTCAACGGCGGCCTGGATGATCTCTTGCTGACCGCCGCGCAGGAAATCCGCGTTCGGATCCGTGGGCGAGCCCTTGATCATCACATAGTTGCCTTTCGGCATCGCCTCGAACACCGCGCGGGCCTGCATGCGGCCGACTTCAACGTTATCGAATGTCAGATAGAAGGCACGGTCATCTTCGATCAGACGGTCATACGCGATGACCGGAATGCCTTCGTCAGCCGCCGCCTGCACTGCCGGGCCGATGGCCTGGGAATCCTGCGCCAGGATGATCAGCGCATCAACGCCCTGGGCGATCAGACTTTCAATATCCGACAATTGCTTGGCAGAAGAAGATTGGGCATCCGACGAGATGTATTCCGCACCGCCCGCTTCCAGTGCAGCCTTGATCGCCGCTTCGTCGGTCTTCCAACGCTCTTCCTGGAAATTCGACCAGCTTACGCCGACCGTGGGCTCTGCGAATGCAGCTGTCCCCATCAGGACCGCCACGACAGAGGCGCTGAGAATTCGTTTCATGATTTCCTCCCGGTTTCATTGAGCCATCGTTTCATGATTCGTGGCCCCGATAATTCTGAGTAGCATATTTATTTCAGTCGGTAAAATATTTATGCTATCGGTAACTGAAAAAACCACCTAGGTTGAAACAGGGATCAGATTCGCGAGGGCAAGATGCTGAAAAGCAAAGCTTCTTCAAATGCCACGGACCAAAGGAACGTCACTCGCCTGCGCGTTCTGGAAAAAATCCGGGCCACAGGAACCATTTCGCGAATCGACATCGCCACCGCGTTGGAGACCAGCCCAGCGACCATCACGTCCGCCACTGCCGATCTGCTGTCTGCCGGTCTGATTGCGGAAATAGAAAGCGAAACACCTTCCAAATCAGCGCGCCGCGGCAGACCGCGGGTACAGCTGAAACTAAATGGCGCGTCACATCTGATCGCGGGCGTGAAAGTCGCCCGCCAGCAGGTTTCAGTCATTCTCGTGGATTTTGAAGGAACCGAAATCACTTCGTACACGCATCCGCTGGACCAAGCCCGCATGGCCCCGGATGCGTTTGCCAAGAATATCCGCGGCGTGCTTGATCAGGCCTGCGCCTCGGCAAACCGATCCCTTGCCGATTTGTCAGGTGTCTGCATCGGCATCGCTGGCCTTATCGATGCAAATCAGAACTTTGTGCATTGGTCATCTTCGCTGACGGAACGAAATGTGGATTTGAGCCCGCTGTTGTCCAAGGTGCTCCCCTGCCCCGCCTTCATCGAAAACGACGCCAATCTGGTCGCAAAGGCGGAACAGCTTTTTGGGTTGGGAAAGGGGCTGAAGAACTTTTTGGTTGTTACGATCGAACATGGCATCGGCCTGGGCATCGTCCTTGATGGCAAGCTTTATCGCGGTGAACGCGGATGCGGCGCAGAATTCGGGCACCTCAAAGTTCAGTTGGACGGTGCCTTGTGTCAGTGCGGCCAGCGCGGATGCCTGGAGGCCTATGTGGGGGAATACGCCCTGATCCGCGAAGCCACGATCGCCAGTGAAGCAACGGATCCCCGCACTCTTGTCGATATACTTGCAGCAGCAAAAGCCGGCGACGCCCGATCCATTTCCGTTCTGGCCCGCGCGGGCCAAATGTTCGGGATGGGAGTTTCGAACCTGATCAATCTGTTCGACCCCGAGTGCATTATCCTGTCCGGCGCCAGAGGCCGATTTGATTATCTGCATTCAGACGAGGTGATGGCACGTGTCCAAAACGGCGTCGTCAGCGTCGACGCGCCGTTACCGGAAATCAAGGTCAACCACTGGGGCGATTCAATGTGGGCAAAAGGGGCAGCGGCTTATGGAATTGAACAAGTCTCTATCCTGAAGGTCAGGGAACTGGCGGCTCATGCGAATTAAGATGGCAATCTTGCTTGCGGCAGGTTCCGCTGCCGCTGCGGACACCGTTCCACCCCGCTTTCAAAAGGTGGAAACCCCCGGCCATGTTTACGATGGCGGCTGGGAACATTTCGTCGGCGGGGGTGTCGCGGTCTTCGACTGCAACGATGACGACCGCCCTGAAATGTTCGTGGCAGGCGGATCAAACCCAGCGCAATTGTTCATCAACACATCCGACACAGAGGTCCGTTTTCTTCAGGATACGCCCGGCCATCTATCCTTGACCGGTGTGACCGGCGCATACCCGGTGGACATTGATGGCGACGGGTTCCTGGATCTTGCGGTTTTGCGCGTAGGCAAAGACCTGTTGCTGCGCGGCAAACCGAACTGCGCGTTCGAGCCGTTCACGGCACTGAGTTTTCAATCTCAGGACCATTGGACCACCGGCTTTTCCGCCACTTGGGAACGTGGGCAAACCCTGCCAACGCTGGCCTTTGGAACCTATGTCGACCGAAGCAATCCGGATGGACCTTTTGAGGCTTGCGGGCCGACGCTTCTGTACCGACCCCAAGGCGAAAAGTACGGCGATCCTGTCCGTTTGGAACCCGGTCACTGTTCCCTGTCGATCCTGTTTTCCGACTGGGCGCGCACGGGTCGCGCGGATCTGCGTGTCAGCAATGACCGCCACTACTATGTGCGTGGCGGGCAAGAGCAATTGTGGGCCATGGAAGACACCCCGCGCCTGTACAGCGAGGCCGATGGATGGCTACCCTATTCGATCTGGGGCATGGGGATCGCCTCGCGGGATCTGACCGGTGACGGGTTTTCCGATGTTTATCTGACGTCCATGGGGGACCAGAAATACCAGGTTTTTGACCCTGCATCAGATGGGCCGACATGGCGGGATGCGACTTACGACCGTGGAACAACGGCACACAGGCCACATGCAGGAGGAGACGGCCGCCCCTCGACCGGCTGGCATGCACAGTTCGGGGACGTCAACAATGATGGGCTGGACGACATTTTCGTCGCCAAAGGCAATGTCGAGCAGATGCCCGACGCGGCGCAGAACGACCCCAACAATCTGTTGATGCAGACCTTCACCGGTCAGTTTGTCGAAACAGCATCAGAGGCTGGTGTCGCGTCCATGGCAAAGTCCCGCGGCGGGGCCCTGGCGGATTTCGACGGGGATGGGTGGCTGGATTTGGTGGTGGTCAATCGTGGCTCGGACCTAGAGGTTTTTCAGAATGAACCGACGACCGGCAACTGGCTCATGATTGATCTCGGCCAGAGCCACCCCAACAGACAGGCAGTCGGCAGTTTTATCGAGGTCAGGACGCCCGAGGGCATTCAAACCCGTGAAGTGACCATTGGCGGGGGGCACGCCAGCGGAATTGCCGGGTTCCACCACTTTGGTTTAGGAGACCTCGAAACCGCAGAAGTACGGGTGATCTGGCCTGATGGTGAACATGGAGATTGGCAGAAGGTAGATGCCAATCAGGTGATCCGCCTCGGCCGTTGATCACTGATCGACGGGCAATCCGCTGGGAACCGTTTGGGGAACACCCAGCCGCACAGCCGGATCTTCCAGCGTGCCCAGAAAACTCAGGATGGCATCGACCTCGTCATCACTCAGGTCGATGGGCGCCAGATCGTTTGACGCAGCTATGGCTTCGACATGCCGGGGATCAAGCAAAGCCTTTTGATCCTCTGCCCCGAAAAACTCTGGCCGGTCAGCCATTTCGATGGCGTAGTTCCGCAACGCGGAAACCGGGTCCAGATGATGGCGCACGATATCCTCAAGCCGTGCGTAGGCACCGCTGTGGCCATATGGCGCCGTTAGGGTCACGTTGCGCAGCGAAGGCGTGCGGAATGCGAACGCATCATCCTTGTCGCCCGTGACGCGCAGTCGCCCGTCATCCCGCACATGATTTTCGAAACGGGCTGATTTTCCGGGGCCTATCTGAGGCATGGCGATGGAATGGAACCCGTGATCGGTCTGGAACCAGCCGGAATGGCAGGCGCTGCATCCAGCCTTTCCGTAGAACAGCGCCATCCCCAGCTGCGCTTGTTCGGGCAGCGTGTCTTCGCCTCGCATCGCACGATCAAACAGGCTGTTGTCAGCCCGCCATTCAAACGCGATGAAATCGGCAATGACATTGGCGATTGCGGTAAAGGAGATGTCTTCTCCGGGCGCAATGTCATCAAATCGCCTTTGATACTCTGGTATCGCCGCCACACGCGCGGCGATCAGATCCCAGGCGCCACCCTCTTGGGTCAGCAGGCCGAGACGTACGGCCTTGCTAACCTCGTTTTCGGAATAGTGCCCCGCCATTTCGTCAGGTGACAGCACCGGAAACATCGCCTGCGCCGCCAAAGCCGATTTGAACCCCGGCCTCATATGCGTCCCCAACGGGGTTCTGATGCCATTGGGCTGTGACGGATCCGCCTCGAGACGACCGTCATGGAAAAACGTCGTGAATTCCAGCGCTCCGAGGTTCCACATCGCGGGCGAGTTCCTGGGAATGCGCTGTTCGGGTCTGTTGTCTTGTGTGACCTTGCGCTGACCACCCAGCCCAGCCCCACCTTCGCCGATACCCAGTGAAAGCCCGTCGGACGTTCCCAGCTTCGGATGATGACAGGTTGCGCAGCTGATGTTCTTGTTGCCCGACAGGATCGGATCGTAGAACAGCAGTTGCCCCAACTCTGCGTTTGAAAAGTCAGGTTCGATGAATTCAGGTTTCGGACCAAGGTCTTGCGCCTGAGCAACTGAAAGCGACATCCAGATGCCTACGGCATGTGCTGCAATCTGAAGTCTCATGATCGTTCCTCGGAAATCTCAAGTGTCAGAGTTTGTTGATACGGGTTGTCCGGCGTATGGATGACGGTCGGGAACGCGGGGACATTCACGGCGTTCGGATATCCTGACGGTTCAATGCACAGCCCCGCACACGGGCTAAATCGGCCTGACAGATGTGCTCCGGCATAGACCTGTGCACCGGGTTGATCTGAATACAGGTTCATCTTCAATCCCGAAGGTGCCGTGACCTCTGCGACCGGATGATCATGGGTTCCACCGTCATCAAACACAAAATAATGGTCCAGCTCGCGCCCCTCTGGCCCGACGGTGAGGGACAACGCGAAATCTGGCACACTTTCGCCGGCAGCGGAGATGTCTCCAGAAGGAACGGAACGCGCGTCCAGCTCCAGCACCCGGCTCGACCTCAGCCTGAGCCGGCAGTCCAGGATATCCTCAGGACAGCCCAGAGTGTAATAATTGTGCTGCGTGATGCTGATCGGCGTTGGGCGATCCGGGCGCGCGCTGATTGTATAGATCAGACGCGGACAGGCCAGTTCGACATGCACCTCGAATTTGACTTCACCGGGAAAACCGCCTTCACCGTGAGGTGAAGTCAAGGACAGAACCACCTGATTTGCATGAGTTTTCACGATATCCCAGCATTTGCGCGACAGCCCGCTCGGACCACCATGCAGCGTGGTCGGCCCTTCGTTTGATGTCAGGTGATGAACGCGCCCCTGCAATGCAAACTGTGCCCCGCCGATGCGGTTGGCCACTCGCCCGACCATCGCGCCAAGGTAGAACGGGTCCGACAGGTAATCCTGCGGGTTTTCGTAGCCCAATATCAAAGGTGTTTCGCCAAGCCACCAGCCTCGCGTGATCGCGCCATAGTTCAACAGGGAAACGGACATGTTGCCGTCTTCCAGAAGGACCTGCTCGACAGGCCTGGGTTTGGGATCAGCCATCAGCGCGCGGCCAAAGGGGACAAAGCAGCATAGTATTCGCGATACCGCTGATATTCCGACTCATATGCGCCGGACAGCTCGACACGTGGTTCAACACGCTCAGCGACTTCCGGGGCCAGCATGACATCCCTGGGGTCGGTGCCGTCCACCGCACATGCAGCAAGACGCGCTGCGCCTATGGCTGCGCCGAACCCACTTCCATCGGGCACAGCAAGCGGCGTGTTCAGAACCGTGGCCAGCGTTTCCAGCCAAAACCGCGACCGCGCCCCGCCACCGACGACCAGCAGACTTTCGGGATTGGTGCCCGTGCTTTTGAGCGCCTCCAAACAATCGCGCATGGCAAAGGAAACCCCTTCTGTCACGGATTGCGTCAGATCAGCGGGTTCCGATGCGATATCCAGCCCCAGGAATGCCCCGCGTATGGCGCTGTCGTTATGAGGCGTCCGTTCACCGGACAGGTACGGAAGGAAGGTGATCTTTGACGGCCCCTTCACCGATTCCGGCAGGGTCGACGCCAGCGCACCGACGGGTTGACCGAGGTGACGCGACAGCCAGTTGAGACTGTTGGTGGCCGACAGGATCACACCCATTTGAATCCAGCGATCCGGAACCGCATGACAAAAACAATGAACAGCTGTTTCCGGCGCGGGCGCATAGCTTTCCTTTGCGACCAGCAGCACACCCGAAGTGCCCAAGGAAAGAAATCCGCTGCCCTCGCCAATACTTCCGATACCGCAGGCCGCCGCCGCATTGTCACCGGCCCCACCGGCAACCACGACGGGCCCGGTCAGGCCCCATTGCCTAAGGATCTCTGACCGCAGTTCTCCGCCTGCCGCACTGCCTTCTACCAGCTCTGGCATTTGGTCCCAGCGCATGTGGCTTAGATCCAGCGCGGTGTCTGACCATTCACGTTTTCCAACGTCCAGCCACGCCGTACCGGCGCTGTCGGACATGTCGCTGACATAGGAACCGGTGAGCCAGAAACGCAGATAATCTTTCGGAAGCAACACCTTGGATGTCTTCGCAAACATGTCAGGCTCATGCCCGCGCACCCATTCCAGCTTGGGTGCGGTGAAGCCCGGAAAAACGATGTTCCCGGTGATCGCGCGCATCGACGGCAGACCATCCAGCTCCGCAGCTTCCTGCGCTGATCTCGTGTCGTTCCAAAGGATACAGGGCCGCAGCACATTGCCATCCCGATCCAGCAACGTGGCACCGTGCATGTGGCCGCTTAGACCAACGCCGCGCACCGCAGAAAATGCAGCACCGTTCAACGCGCGCAATTGGGCAACGACGTTCTGGCAGGCTTCCACCCAATCGGACGGATCTTGTTCTGACCAACCGGGGCGCGGCGTGGATGTCACGACACCTGCTTCGGCTTCGGCGACGACTTTGCCCTCTTCGCTGACCACAATTCCCCGAAGACCTGACGTCCCCAAATCCAGACCGAGATACACGCGATTTCCCCCTTCGTATGCCGCACGGATCGCGGGCGCAACAAAGCGCACCCCAAGCCGATGTCAGACCTTACCAGTACAGTTTGCGCTAACACAACAATTCCAAACAAGAGATGGCCGGTATTTTTGCGCACCGCCTCACAGAATGCGCGAGATCATCGGCAAATCCGATCATGGTTTAACTGAACTCAGCTGGACCGGAAAATTTTTCGAATTGCCTGACGCGGAATTCACGTAAACAGTTCAATCAGTTCTCAGCCCGCTGATTTCGTTTTGACTGACCCTCTGCAAACGAAAACAGCCTCAGGAAGGAATGCGTCGAATGCAGTCACATGCCAAGGTTGTCGTCGTAGGAGGCGGATGCGTTGGGGCTTCGGTTCTTTATGGTCTGACGCAGCATGGATGCACAGATGCAGTCATGCTTGAGAGAACCACATTGACCTCCGGCTCCACCTGGCATGCGGCAGGTCTGCTGGTCACCTTTGTGCGGTCCCACAACGTTTCGAAGATGACGATGGAGACCATCCGCATCTATTCCGAAGTCGAAAAGAAGATCGGCGCTTCGGTCGGGCTGCGCCAGGTGGGTCAGTTGCGCGTCGCCAATACGCAGGAACGCTGGGACGAGTTCCTGTCCTATGTCTCGATTGCCGAAGCTGCCGGTGTACCCTGCAAACTGCTGACGCCAGAGGAAATCGCCGAGCTTCACCCTCTGCTCAACCAATCGGAACATATTCGCGGCGGCATCCTGCATACCGAGGACGGCTATGTGAACCCTGCCGACATTACCATGGCAATGGCCAGGCTGGCGCGCGAGAAAGGCGCCAAAGTGTTTCAGAACACCGAAGCGCTGGCCTATGAAAAACTGGAAAACGGTCTTTGGAAGGTGACAACCAATCAGGGTGAGATCACTTGCGAACATCTTGTCTTCGCGACCGGAAACTATGCCCGCGAAAACGCGCGCCGTGTTGGCCTGGATCTGCCTTGCATTCCAATCGTTCACCAATACTGGACAACGGACACCGTTCCGCTGCTGAAAGAACGCCGTGCACAAGGGTTGCCCGAGTTCCCGATCCTGCGGGATGAAGATTACGGCGCCTATCTGCGCGAAGATGTGGGCGGCATTCAGTTCGGCCCTTATGAGTTCACCAAAGACCTCAAGCTATTCGCCGAAGATCACGTGCCGCCTGACTTTGGCGCCGACCTCTTGCCCGAAGATTTCGACGCGGTCCAAACGCAGTGGGAGCGTGCCATCGAGCGGGTTCCAACACTTGGTGAGGTGGGTATCAAGGCCAACACCCGAGGTCCGTTCCAGATGACACCGGACGAGTTGCCGCTTGCGGGACCCGCACCGGGGCATGAAAACCTGTGGCTGGCCGAAGGCATGCCCGGCGGCATATTGTGGGGTGGAACCGTTGGTGAACGTCTGGCCCGCTGGATTGTCGATGGGGATCCGGGCATGGACATGTCCGAACTCGACCCCCGCCGTTTTTCGGATTACGCGTCCAAACGGTGGACCATGGACAAGGTGCGCGAAACGTGGGGCACCCACATGAACGCGCACATCCCCGGAGAAGATTTTCCCGGCGCGCGCCCGATGAAAACGATGGGGTCCTACGACCTGCTGAGCGCGCATGGCGCCGTCTGGACCAGCTTCAACGGATATGAGTTTCCGCGCTGGTTCGCCAAATCGCGCAAGGAAGCTGTTCCGGAACATTCCTTCCGACGCACCAACCACATGGAACGCGTTCAGGAAGAGGTGCGCACCACCCGTGACGTGGCCGGGTTCATCGAGATGTCGCCGATGACCAAGTTCACCGTGCGCGGACCGGGGGCCGCCAAATGGCTGGATGGCCTTATGGCGAACAGGCTGCCCAAAGTGGGGCGAATGACCCTGTCGCTTTTGTTGAACCAAAAGGGCGGCATGGATGCGGAATACACGGTCGCCCGCTACGCCGAGAATGATTTTTACCTGGTCTCCACCCCGAACTGGTGCGCCTACAACTGGGATCAACTGCAACGTTTGCTGCCCGATGACAGCTCTGTCATTCTTGAAGATGTTTCAGAACAACTGGGCGTGATCGCTCTGGCAGGCCCCATGGCACGAGAGATCCTGCAACCGCTGACCGACAATGATCTGTCGAACGGAACCTTCCCCTGGCTTTCTGCGCAAATGGGTGAAGTGGGGTACGCCAAGGGCGTTCATCTGCTTCGAGTGTCCTATACCGGCGAGCTGGGGTGGGAACTTCATCACCCGGTCGGTTACAACCGCCATCTTGTCGACCTGCTGTTGAAGGCCGGTGTAAAACCTTTCGGGCTTGAGGCACTGGAATCCATGCGCCTTGAAAAATCATATCGTGCCATCAATCGCGAGATTTGCAAGGACATGACCCCATACGAGGCCGGCCTTGATCGGTTCGTGGTAACCGAAGGTCGCGACTTCACAGGCAAGGCCGCTCTTTTGAAACAGAAAAAGGAAGGCACGTACCGGCGGCTGGTCACGCTGAAACTGCCCTTTGGCGAAACATCGGTGATGTTTGACGAGGGTGTCTATGCTCAGGGCAAGCTGATCGGCCGTGTCACCTCGGGCGGGTTCTCTTATTATTGCAACCACGACATTGCGATGGCACTAGTGCCACAGAACATGACGGCGCCCGGAACGAAAATGCAGGTGCTGGTCCACAATGAGATGCGCGACGCCGTGGTCATCGACACATGTGCTGTCGATCCCGCAAACACACGCCCGCGCGCTTGAGTGCGAAAACAGAAAGACTGGACTCGAACGGATGACCGAACAACCGACAAAAACGCTTTCACTTGCCGAAGTTCGGGACTTGGCCAAATCGGTTCTTGTTTCTGCCGGAGCGGACTCGCGCAGCAGTGATGTACTTGCCGATATCGTCACCCGGTCTGAACGGGACGGCCCGCGCAGTCACGGGTTGCGCATGTTGCCGGTCTATGTCCAAAGCTTCACGTCCGGCTATGCCAACGGGCACGCGAAGCCCAAGACCGAAAAGGTTGCCCCGGGCGTTTTGCGCTGTGATGCCGACAACGGGTATTATCAGGTTGCAGCGGCAGCAGCCCGCGAGGACCTGATCGCGATGGCCCGGGAAAACGGGATTGCCGCGTTCACCTGTGCTAACTGCCACCATCTGGGTGCGTTACGGTTTGACACCGAACCTTTGGCCGAAGCCGGATTGGTGGCCTTTGCCGTGATCAACTCGTTGTCCATGGTGGTTCCGCAAGGTGGGGTTCGCCCGGTTTTTGGCACCAACCCCATGTCTTTTGCCTGCCCGCGTGACGGCGACGCGCCCGTGGTCTGGGATCAGGCCTCGTCCATGGTGGCCCTCATGGATATCCGCATGGCCGCTGCCGAGGGGCACGACCTGCCCCGCCCTGCCGGTCTTGATCCCCAAGGCGAGCCCTCAACAGACCCGAATGCCATCCTTGAAACCCGCAGCCTATTGCCGTTCGGAGAGCATAAGGGAGCCGCGATCGCTTTCATGGTTGAGGTGTTGGGCGCCGCGCTGGCCGGTGGGACCCTGTCCGTGGACAACGAAGAACGCGAATCCTTCGGCGCCCTGAACATCAAAGGTGGTGCTACCCTGATTGCCATCGATCCCACCCGGTTCGGCAACGCGGCCTTCAACGAATATGTCGCCCGCATCTGCGCCGAGATTTCCGGCAACGGATCCGCCCGGGTTCCGGGGGACGGTCGCCTTGCAAAACGGGCAGCCGCCGAAGCCCATGGCATCGACGTGAGCACCGAGGTTCTGGCCGCACTTGGCTGAAACTGAAATCACCCGCCATCGAATGGCCGGACAGCACCTGCCCGGCTTGCCAACCACGCCACTCAATGGCCGCCGAAATAGGCCTCGAGCAAGCGTTTGTCATTTCTCAATTCGTCAGCTGTACCCGACGTCTGCATCCGCCCGGACTCCAGCACATAGATGCGGCTGGCAAGCGACAGGGCAAAATTGGCATTCTGTTCCGTGATGACGACGGTCAGCCCGTATTCCTTGTTCAGCTGACGGACGACTTCGGCAATCTCGTGACAGATCTTCGGGGCAAGACCGATCGTCGGCTCATCGACAAGCAGCAGTTCCGGGCTGGTCATCAAGGCCCTGCCAAAGGACACCATCTGCCTTTCCCCGCCGGATTGGGTCGACGTCTCCTGCCCTTCCCGTTCTTGCAGACGCGGGAAAAGACTGTGCACCATCTCAAGGTTGTTTTCGATATCGTCTCGTGCCGTGAAGGCCCCCACCATCAGGTTGTCGCGCACGGACATATAGGGAAACAGGTTGAACCGCTCGGGCGCATAGCCCACCCCGTGACGCACGATTTCCGAAGGGCTTCGACCGGCAAGGCTGTGCCCGCGCAAGCGGATGTCGCCTTCGATTTTCACAAGACCCATGATGCTGTCCAACAGGGTGGATTTACCTGCACCGTTCGGGCCGACCACGGCGACAATCTCACCGGGCTGCACCGTGATCGAAATATCGGTCAACGCCCGGGCCTTGCCGTAAAACGCGGACAGGTTCTCGATTTCCAGATAGGACATCAGACGCTCCCCAGATACGAGGCCTGAACGGCCGTGTCGTTCATCACGTCGCTGAACGCGCCTTCGGCAATCATGGTGCCCCGCTCGATGGCGATGGCGCGGTCGATCAGCGGTTCCAGCGCCGGCAAATCATGGCTGACGATCAAAAAGGTCATCCCGTCCTTGCGCATGGATTGTATGAGATCGGAGATCTGCGCGATTTCACCGACTGTCAGACCTGCAAACACCTCGTCCAGCAACATGACACGCGGTGCGGTGGCCATGGTTCGGGCCATTTCGAGCTTGCGCAGATCACCCATTGCCAGTTCGGCGGGTGAGCGGCTCAGATCCCTTTCCGTGAACCCGACACTCAGCGCGAGCTCTTTTTCCCTGTCCGTATCCGGCCGCGAAACGATCATGCGCCATATGTCGTCCGGCATCAGACCCACTCTGATGTTTTCTGCAACACTCATGTCGCCGAACGGCCGAGGTATCTGATAGGTTCTACTGACCCCGGCCCGGATACGCTGAGGCGTCGACAGTGCCGAAATCTCATTGCCGAACAGCTCGATCGTACCGCTGTTCTGCCGCAATTCGCCCATGATCTGGCTGAATACCGTCGTCTTTCCCGCGCCATTCGGACCGATCAGGCCCAGCGACTCTCCTTCTTGCAGGGAAAAGGACAGATCATTCGTGGCCACCAGCCCGCCGAACCGTTTGACGAGACCGGAAACTTTCAGCGCAACGGTCATGCCAGCCCCCCTTTCCGCAGTCTTTGAAAGCCGCGTTGCACAAGTTCAACCAATCCCTTTGGCTGATACATGTAGAGAAGCAGTGCGATGGCACCGTAGACGAAATACCGTTCAGCCCCGGGCAGCACGGGGCGCAGGTATTCCAGAAGGAACGTCATGAAGAACGCACCGATCATGGGGCCGATGATGGTCGATGTTCCGCCCAGCAATGCCGCCACGATGATGGTGAAAAGAAAGTTGATGTCAAACAGCGCGCGGGGCGCGAGTGAGCCCAGGTAATGGACATAGAACGCCCCGCCAAGACCGGCGATGAACGCGCTGGTCAGAAACGCAAAGGCCTTCAACCGCGTGGTGCTGAGCCCCGAACCGCGCACGCTTTCTTCATTCATTCCGATGGCGGCCAGTGCAGTGCCCAGCCGGGTTTTCATCAGCAGCCACATGCTGACCGCCACGCTGAGCATCAGGGCCGTGGACAGGTAGTAGCCGTTTGCAGCGCCGCGTGTCAGAGTTTGAATTCCCGACATCCCGCGTGTGCCGCCGGTCAGATCCGGGCGGATCACCTGAACCAGCTGATAGAGCAGTTCCATGAAAGCCAGTGTGACCAGCGCGAAGTAGCTACCGCGAATGCGCAGAGCGGGCAACAACACAATTAGGCCTGCGATCATTGTGACCAACACGGCCACAGGGATTGAGATTTCGACCGGCACGTCAAACCGTTTGGTCAGGATGGCAGTCGTATAGGCCCCGATACCGATCAGGAAGGGATGCCCGAAACTCACATACCCGGTCCTGCCCGACAGCACATCCCAGCTGATGGCGAAGATGGCCAGATAGTTGGCAAAGATCATCGTGCGCAGCGTCCCGTTCGAAACGACCTGGGGCAGCAGCAGCATCCCCGCAATCAGGCCGCCCCAAAGGACAAAGTGAAACCAGCGCAGACCCATGTTACAACTCCTCGCGGCCGAACAGGCCCTGCGGTCGCGTCACCAGCACGCCGATGATCAGCAGCATGGTGAAGACACCGCGCAGTTCCGGCGCCAGGGTGGCGACAACGATGACTTCGAGAAAGCCGACGATATGAGCAACGACCAGCGTGCCGATGATCGATCCGATACCGCCCACAATGACGACGGCCACCGAGATGATCAAAGGTGCAACCCACATTGACGGCGAAAGCTGCGTATAGCTGGCGAAAAACACGCCGCCCATCGCACCCAGTGCCCCTGAGATACCCCATGTGATCAGGTTGATCCGATCCGGGTCGATCCCTGAAATCGCGGCCCCCTTGGCGTCCATCGACACCGCCTGCATCGCCCGCCCTGTATGGGTCAGGCGGACAAAGGCATACAGGCCCAGCAAAACGGCCCAACTGATCAGCGTTGCGATCAGGATATTATAGGTGACGGACGCTCCGGCCACGTTGATCACGCCCGGCACGATCGGCAGCAGGATCTTGCTGCTGTCGCCAAAGACAAGAACGATCCCGGCCTGAATCACGACCGCCAGGATCAGCGTCGATATTTCGACGGCTACGTGATCTCCTTTCAGGGTCTTGACGACCAGGCGGTATTTCAGAACCCCCATCAGAACGCCCAGAACCACGGCCACCGCAACGCCCATCAGCTTTGGCATTCCCAGCGTCTGGGACACCCAGAAATACATGTACCCGCCGACCATCAGATAGGCACCGTAGGCCAGGTTCAGGACCCGACCGATGCTGAAGATCAGCGTGAAACCCATTGCGATAAGCGCATAGAGACCGCTGAGCAAAAGCCCCTGGATCAGTATTTGCAACATGTAAGGATCCCTGGCTGCGGGTGCGCGCACCCGCGCACCCATTTCAAGCTAAGCGAACGGACAGGTTACTGTTTGACCCAGCTTGGCAAGGTGAATTCACCCGTCGCGTATTTCTCGGGATAGACAACGGCGGCGGTGCCGTCCTCGTACCATTGGACCACGACCATTGACGGCGCGGCATCGTCGAACGGCTCGGACAGGTCAAAACGGATATTGTGCGGGTAAGTCCGGCCTGTCACGGGCTCTACTTCGTCATCGCCCCAGAAGGCGTAACGCAGCCACAGCTGGCCATCCAGTTCCAGAACCAGATCCTGTTTCTTCATCGCATCGGCCCAGCCTTCGACATTGTCGAAACCGCCGGCCTCTTCGGCTGCGGCCATCGCCTGTTTCAGCCCATGATAGGCATTGAACCCGTTGAAATGCGGCAGCAGCGGGCGGCTGTCATACTTCGCCTGATAGGTATCGACAAACTCCTGGCTGGCCGGATCGAGCCGAAACCCGACCGAAGGGATCGGAGACAGGGTCGAGATACCGCCACCGGCACCGCCCGTATCTTCCCAATACTCCATACCCAGCGCAGCGACGTTCACGCCCGTCATCGCCATCGGCACCTGGAGTTTCACGTATTGCGATGACACAACCTGCGAATTGACCGACGAGACCTGATAGATGAAGTCCGCCCCGGTGTCCTGCGCACGGCTGAAGATCGGAGCAAAATCGACGGTGGCAACGTCATAAGTGATGATGTCCTTGACCTCGATACCCGCAACTGGTGCAAGCGCTTCGGTGACAAGGCCGGTGATCGCCTCGCCAAAGGCCGTATCTTCCGCCAGAATGACAACGGAATCCCACCCCATCTTTTCCTTCAGAACATCCGCGCCAAAGTTGATGTACAACGTGGCCAGCGCCTCATCCGAGGCGATGTTCATGAAATAGGGCGCCATGCTTTCAGGGTCTTCGACCACCATGTCGATGATGCCGATATAGGATGTCCAGGTGTCCAGCGTCGGAATCCGGTATTCCTGCATGCGGGGCAGCCATCCCAGAGACACATCGTCAATCGAGCCCGAGATGATGAAATCAACCTCTTCCGTTTCCGCAAGATATTCATAGGCCCGGATGCCCTCGGTCGGGTCCTGTCCGGTATCCGCCGAGACCAGGGTGATCTGTTCGCCCATCACGCCGCCATTTGCGTTGAGCTCTTCAATCGCAATCTCGGCCCCGCGCAGCGTCGACAATCCGGTGTCCGAGGAAAGCGACCCAATGAATCCTACCTTGATTTCCGCTCCGGCCGCCGAGGCCATGAGCGCGATGCATGTTCCGCTGAGCAGCGCTGTCTTGATCATCACATTAGCTCCCTGTGTCTCATTATGCCTTCTTGTATTCTGTATACAGTACACAAGAAGATGGTTCGATCAATTCCTTTCTTGAAGACTCATGTTCAGAATCCGCTGATTTCGCCGTTTTCATCGTGGATCACGGCATCCACGTCGATTTCCACCATCAGCCCCCGCTGCGTCAGCCCAGCCTGAACGGCGGTCAGAACCGGATCGATCCCCTTGAAAACTTCGCCATGCGCCTGCGCAAACGCGCCTGCTTGGGACAGATCGGTCAGGTAGGCGCGCACCCGCCCCACATGTCGCAGTTCGGCGCCAACCTCTTTCAGTGCGTCCTCGATGCGTGACAGGATGTAAAAGGTCTGCGCACCAACGTCCCCGGGCGCGTGGATGCGGCCCGTCGGCTCGATGGCCGTTGTTCCGGCAACCCAGGCAAAGGGGCCGATGCGCTTGGCCCGAGAGTACGAGGCCACCTCTTCAAACCGTCCGCCGGATTTCCAAAAACGCAGGGTCACAGGCCCAGCCTCACCCGGATCGCTTCAGCCGCGTTTTGCAATGCCGCGTTTTCTTCGGCGGTCAGCCGCAACTCCTCGACCTCAACCAATCCGCCTGCACCAAGATGGGCTGGCACGCCCAGCACGACACCGTCGATGCCGTATTCCCCGTGCAGCATGACCGAAACCGGAACCGGGCCCGTGCGCGCGCCCCGAATGTGATCAATCAATTCGATCGAGGCATGAGCCGGAGCTATCGTTGCAGAGCCTGACTTCCGAAGCGCAACCACCTGACCGCCCCCGGTGATCGCATCCTGAACACAGGCTTCGATCTGTTCGCGGGACAGAAATACATCCAGCGGACGGCCTTTGATCCTGGCTCGGCTGGGGATCGGGGCCATTTCGTCCCCATGGCTGCCAAGCGTGAAGGCTTCGACGTCCGCAGGCGTGACACCCGCGGCCATCGCCAGCGCGTTGCGAAACCGGCTGCTGTCCAAAGTTCCTGCCATACCCAAAACCTGTTCGCGGGGGAAACCTGTTGCACGCAGCATCTCGACCGTCATTTCGTCCAGCGGGTTGGTCACCACGATCACGATGGCATTTGGCGCGGCTGACCGGATCGCTTCGGCTGACTGACGGATCACGCGGGCATTCACATCGATCAGATCTGCACGTGTCATGCCCGGACGGCGGGCTCGTCCGGCAGTAACGACAACCACGTCCGCCCCGGCCACCAGATCCATCGCTTCGCCACCGACACATCGGGCCCGCGCACCGGTGATCCCGGACGTATGATTGAGGTCCAGCGCGGTAGAAGCCGCCAATCCCGGAGTGATGTCGATCAGCGCGATTTCATCGGCTATGTCCGCCATCGCCGCCAGATGCGCGATATTGCCGCCAACACCCCCTGCCCCGATTAAGGCAAGCTTGCCCAGCTTGCGGGCTTTGCGCGGCGCACGCGAAGGGGCAACCCATTTGGGTGAGCGACGATACAGCACCCGGCGCATGGAAACAGCACCGTCCGTACGCGGCGGTTTCGGTCTCTCCAGCGGGCCATCCACCAAGGCGATACCAACACGCTCTGCGGTTTCACGCGCGAGAGCCGTCACGATGTCACCCGGCAAAACCTCGAATACGATCCTGCCCCGGCGGCGCGCATCTTCGACCGCATCCGAGCCTATGACGCGTGGGGTTGCCATCAGCCGCCCTGCCCGTCCACCGCCTCGACTGCACGCGTCGCGGCCTCGACGGCGGTTTTGACCGAATTTTCAGACCCCGAGATGAACAAGCGGCCAAACCGCCCCACCGCGCGCACTTCGACGATGTCAATCTCGGCGGCCTTTTCGGCCTCATTCGCGGCAATCGAGATATATGCGGCCGGCGCGCATTCCACGATCCCCAACGTCTGCCCCGGCACGATCAACGCGCCCTTGCGCCATTTGTTCAAAAGCTGCGCCTGATAGGGTTCGACACTTGTGATGATTTGCGTGGAACTGATGGCAGGCTTCAACCGGTCTGTCATGGAAGCCCCAAGTTCGGCCAGCATCGCGTCCCGTGCAGCGGATACTTCGGCGTTTGAAGGTGAGCGGAGGATGAAGAAGCCGAATTCGCGCTCGACCATCTGCGTCGTCGCTTCGACCGAAGACGCCTTGAGCGCCCGGTCGATCAGCGAGAACACGCCATTGCCCGGCGCGAACTCTCCGATCAGCACGGTGTCACCGGACAAAGGCACTGACCCTTGCACCGTCGCGCCGTTGTAGGCAGCGAATTTCGGTTGCAGGTTGTCGATCTGCATCAGCGCCCGGATCGTGATCTCGCTCATGCGCCATACTCCTCGTAAATGTCGCGCCAGGGTCTGCTTTCATACGCAACCCGCTTGATGTTGATGAGATGCAGGGCGGTGACGTTGTCCGAGGTGATCGACCCCGACCACGTACCGGTACCCAGCATGAAGGATGGTTCAAGGTCGGTGGAGTACCCCATGCCGCCCATGATCCCAGGCGTATTCACCAGGACCCGCCCCGTGGGCACGGTGGAAAACCGAGCGACCACCTCGGGATCATCGGAATGGATGACCGAGGAATGTCCCCAACCTTCGAATTTGGCAATGGATTGCGCCAGTTCGATGCCGTGATCGGTGGACTTCGCCTCGTAAAAGGCCAGCACCGGGTTCAGCTTTTCAGCCGAAAGCGGGCGTTGCCACCCCACTTCGGTTTCTTCCGACACCAGACAGCGCGTGCGCGGCGGAATCGAGAACCCCGCAGCATCGGCCAGCGCCTGAGGGCTTTGGCCGACGCGTTCGGGATCCATTGCCTGAACACCCTTGAAGATGACCCGAGCCAGCCGATCAGCCTCGGCCGGGGTGCAGAAATAGGCGCCTTTGAGTTTCAGTTCATGGCGCAGATCGCGTGCAATTTCAGGATCGGCGACCACGGCCTGCTCACTGACACAGGCCGTGCCATAGTCGAAGCTTTTTGACGTCACGATCATCTCGGCAACTTCGGACAGATCGCGCGCCTTGGACTTGTGCACGTAACACGGCACGTTCCCCGCCCCGACTGCAAGCGTCGGTTTGCCACTGGAATAGGCGGCCTTGACCATGGCAGGGCCACCTGTCGCCATGACAACCGACGTGCGGCGATGCTTCATCAACTCGGCGGTGCCCTGAATGGTCACGGCGTCCAGGCATTGTATCAACCCTTTGGGTGCGCCCATCTGTTCGGCAACGCGCGCCATGATGCGGACGGTTTCCTTCCCGCATTCCACGCCGCGCGGATGCGGGGCACAGACAACGGCATTTCCCGCCTTCACCGCAGACAGAACCTTGTATATGATCGTGGAGGTCGGATTTGTCACCGGGATAAGCGCCGCGACCACACCCATCGGCTCTCCGAAGGCCGCGATCTTTGTCGCATCGTCCCGCCACAACAGACCCAGCGTCGTGACATCCCGCAGGTAATCGGCGACCGACAAGGCGTTGAACAGATTCTTGACCCGCTTGTCTGCTACGTTGCCGTACCCAGTTTCCTCGACCGCCAATTGCCCCAACCGTTCGGCTTCAGGTTCGATCGCCCGAGCCATGGCATCGACGATGGCATCCACCTGTGCCGGGTCGGTGCCGAGAAAGGCGCGATAGGCTTCGAAAGCCGTTTCAGCAGCGCGCCGTGCGGCGGCGATGGATTTCAGATCAGCGTCCATCACGAGGCTCCGGTGGCAATGGTGTCAAAGATACGGCGGGCCTGATCGACATCGCCTGCGGAAATGCCGATGGTTTCCAGCCTGCGCCCGGATGCGGCCACGTCAGCACCCAGGATGCGATCTGTCATGCAGATCAGGCTTTCCGTCAGAGGCGCAGTCAAACCTGCAAGCTGTGCGGCGGAAACAAGGGGCACCAATGACCCCAAGACGCCGTCGCGCATCAATTGGCGCGCGGCCTGCCGATCCGGGACCGGACGCGCGCCCGCCCCCCGCTCGGCGCCGGCATAGGTCGCGATCCAGTCATCGGTCTCGGGCAGGTTTCGAACGCCAAAGGCCTTTGCGACCTGCCGCCTTTCGCCAGCCAACCCGTGGATCACCTCATGCTGCTCCGGCCCTATGAGCGCAGAGAATGTCCGGTTGCCTTCCAGCGGCACCCCGCCCATCGGCACCTCTGGTCCACCGGACCCCAGCCCCGCGCCACCAAGGATCAACGCCGGAATCTCGACCGCTGCGGAAAGATCGGCAAAGCCTGAGGCCAGAACCGAATCCAGCGGCTGGATGTTCGAAAGAAAGGGTTGCAGCGCTTCAAGAACGTCCGCGCGGCCTCGGGGCAAAGTCGCAGCAGCCATCGGTGCTGCCTGCGTCAGGGTCAGGCCCGCACCTTCGGCCTGATACCAGTATGGCAGGCCCTGCGCCTCGACCAGAGTAACGTCGGCGGTGCAGCCGCCTATTCGCAGCATCCAAACCGCTTCGACCGCGCCCAAAGAGCGACCGGGCGCCAGAACAAGCACCTGCCCATCGTGCAGATGATCGGCCAGCACCATCGCATAGGTGCGCTGTTTGTGGATCGGCCCGGTCAGAAAGATCGCCTGCGCGTCCCGCACTGCTGCATCCAACTCTGCCGTGGTGCGGATTGAAGGCCCGTCGCGGTCCACCTGATACGTGCCCACAGGCCCTTCGCCGCGAATACCGATGCCCGAGGATTGCGCAAGCAGTGACAGTTCCGCCCCATAGGCCGAAAACAGCGTAACCTCAGCCCCTTCCGCCAGACACAGCGCTGCCAGAAGACGGGCATCCGGGCCGCCACCCAATACAGCAATGCGCTCAAACCTTTGGGCAACGGGTGCATCCCGTGTCGCGCCACGTGTCACCGCGCGCGTGAAATCCTCGAATCCGGCTGACATGGTACCTCCTCAAAGGGGTTGATCAGGCCGACGACCCGGCACCCAGCCCGTCGATGATTGCCTCAAGCTCGTCATGCGGCCGTGCGATCACGTGAACCGAGACCACCTCGCCCACCTTGTTGGCCGCTGTCGCGCCTGCATCGGTGGCGGCTTTGACCGCGCCGACCTCGCCGCGCACAAGGGTCGTCACCAGCCCGCCGCCAGCTTTGGTCTGACCCACGATGGCAACGCTGGCTGCCTTGACCATCGCATCCGCGGCTTCAATCGCGCCGACCAGGCCGCGTGTTTCGATCATGCCCAGGGCCATCTGCCCCGCCACTGGTTTCGCCATTTTCTGTTCCTCCAAAAAAGATGTTTCGCGTAGTGTGATTCAGGTCGTCGAGACGCGGTCGATCACCGCGATGATGGCCATGTCCACGGGGGTCGTGGACAGCCCGGCCGCCATGCGGGCGGCAGACCCGCTGACAACCAGCACCGTATCCCCGACCCCAGCGCCGCAGGTATCGACCGCAACCCGCGCGGGATCGATCAGGCTGCCCTTGCTGTCGACCAGATCCGTCACCAGCAGCTTTGCTCCGACCAGCCTGGCATCCTTGGCAGTTGCCGTGACAGTTCCAGCGACCTTGCCCAAGTGCATCAGAACGCCCTCAGGTAGCGGTCCAGCTCGACCTGTGTGACCTGTTGATTGACGAATTCCAGCTCTCGCTCGGCCTGTTGCAGGACCAGTTCCCACTGCATTTCGCCCATGACATCGCGCAGCCATTCCGATCCGCGCGCCAGATCGATGGCGGTTGGCAAATCGGTTGGAATTGGATCTCCGATCCCTTCCTCGTACCCGTTGCCTGTCGTCGGTTCCGAAGGGGACAGCCCCTGTTCGATCCCGTCAAGCCCGGCGGCAATCTCGGCCGCAAGCAACAGATACGGGTTGGCGTCTGCACCGGCATCGCGCTTTTCCACCCGCACGGCACTGTCCGAGCCTTCGATGACACGGATACCAACCGTCCGGTTGTCATAGCCCCAGCTCGCGTTGATCGGGCAGAACGTATAGGGCTGGCGACGGCGATATCCGTTGACCGTGCCGCTGCCGCAAATCGCCGTCTCGCACATGCGCTTTTGCAGGCCTGCGATAAAGGATTTTCCGGTGTCGTTGATCTTGCCGTTGTCGGCAAAGGCGTTTTTGCCGTCTTTCCACAACGAGTAATGCGTATGAAACCCGTTGCCCGATTGATCAAAAAACGGCTTGGGCATGAAAGTCGCCAGATAGTCGTGCGCGATCCCCAACTGGCGGATCAGGGATTTGAACAGAACGACACGATCCGCAGCTGCCAGAGCTTCACCATAACGAATGTTCACCTCGATCTGGCCAGCTGCATATTCCGGGTTCGACTGTTCGATGGGAATGCCACATTCGTTGATCTGCTGACGGATCGGGCCAACGATGTGTTCCATACGGGCGGCGCGGCCCAGGCCGTAGACCTGGATGCCCGTGTCGCGGGGCTGGCCGGTTTCCGGGTCCAGCAGATAGAATTCCAGTTCCGTGCCGACATTCACCTCGAACCCCATGTCGCGGGCCCGGTCCACCTGCCGCACCAAAGCCTGACGCGGATCGATCGGCACCGGTTTGTGATCCATGCCCTCAGCGCGGCCAAAACAGACGGCCACGCCCGGTTCCCACGGGACAGCGACAGGCTTTGTCATCGGAAAGACATGCATGTCGGGATAGCCGTTGTCGAAATTGACGTAAGGCGTATCCCAGACGTCGCAGGTCATATCGATCGCCAGCAGCGCAATCGACAAGGCATTGCCGCTTTTGCAGACATGATCCCAATGGCTGGCCGGAATGCGCTTGCCACGCATGATGCCGTTGAGATCCCCGACACCAAGAATGACGGTATGTGTGCCCTCGGGCAGATCAAACCCCGAACTCATTTGCGCGTGCTCCCTGTTTTTAGCTTTATAATTGCTGTATTCTGTATACAGTATTCACAAAGCCAGTCAGGAAACAAGGAAAATCTGCGCCATGTCCAAAAGCTCGGTCATCGTTGTCGGAGGCGGCATAGTCGGCGTCATGACAGCGCTTACACTGCAACGGCGCGGCGAGGCCGTGACATTGATCGACAGGTGGGAGCCGGGACATTCCCGTGCATCTTCAACAGATTACAACCGAGTGATTCGCGCCATATCCGGACGGGACGAGTTCTATACACGCTGGGCGCGCGAAAGCCGCCTGCGCTGGCTGGAGCTGCAAGCCGAAAGCGGCCAGAACCTGATGTATGAATGCGGCGCCTTGATTCTGGCGACGGCGGGACATTGCGACTGGGAAGACGCAACCGCACAAACTTTCGACCGGGTCGGGGTGCCCAATTACAAATTCGGTCGGTCGGATATCGAATCGCGGTTCCCTCAGTTCAAGGTCACCGACATCGAATATGCGCTGTTCGAACCCGAGGCCGGAATGCTGATGGCGCATCGATGCGTTCTGACCGGTTTGGATCTGTTCCGAAAGGCAGGAGGCAAAGTACAACGTGGTCGCGTCACCACGGATGGATCGGAACGTCCGATGCTTGACGGCAAACCGCTCGAGGCCGATCTGATCATCATGGCGACCGGCCCATGGATGGCCGACATGTTTCCCAGAACGATCAAGCCGATCTCGACCGTGGTCGGCGTCAATGTCCTCTACACTTCGACACCCGACGGGTCGGAGGATTTCGACATGAGCCGGATGCCCTGCTGGATCGATCACGGGCAAGGGTCATTTGGTCTGCCCTCGTCCGAAGGATCCGGCGTGAAGGCGGCGGTTGTCATCCCGGACAAGATCGATCTGGACAATGATGAACGGCTGATCCGCCAGGAAACGCTTGGCCGCACACGCAGCTATATCCGCCACCGGCTTCCGGGTTTAGAGGGGCAACGTGTCGTGGATTCCAAGTTCAACCAGATAATTCTGACCCCGGATACACATTTCATTGTCGACTGGCACCCCGAGCATGAAAACGTGCTGTTCGCCGGCGGATGCTCTGGCCATTTGTTCAAGCACGCCCCGGTGTTTGCAGAATTTGCAGCAGGCGTTGGGCTGAAGGATTTTGGAACCGCGGACCGGTTCAAGATCAGCGGCCGCAGAAAGCTGAGCCCGAAGGAAAGCCCCAGCGGACGCTAACCATCCAAGAGGGCGCGATAAATTCCAGCATTTGGGCATTTGCCCTGGGGAAGACGCGCTCCCGCCCGGATTGCGTCACGGCAGGTTTCGGCCTGAAGGCAGTGCCCGCATTTTTCCGCCAGTTCCAACCCCAGCTCCGGGTGCGCGTTCAGGTCTGCCTCGGTCAGTCCGAATTGTCCGGCCATTGTGAGTATACGCTCTCGTGCCTGTGGTGCGCCCGATCGCAACATGGCCAGATCCGCGCGGGACAAGCCAAGGTCCGAAAGCTCTCTGTCACTCAGGTTTTCATCCCTAGGTGTACTGACAATCCGTGCTATTTTCTGAAAGAAATCTGTGTATCCCGACATCTCGCGGCCTCCTCCACCACGTTATGGATACAGTATACACAGTGTTTCAAAGCCGGAATTGATCAGGATCAAGCGGGTTTTCAGGTCTTACGGCCGACCGCAGGCCTTGCGAAACAAGTCAACCGCCTGCGCGGCGGCCAGATCCTTCGACACATGTGCCGCTTTAATCGAGGCCAGCCCCTCATCCGCCTCTTGCGGTGCAAGAAACACGTCGCGCCCGCGCACGAACAATTCACGCAGATGGCTTGCCCGGTATTCGGGATGGAATTGCACGGAAAGGGCCGGGAAATCATAATCCAAGGCCCCTACTGGGCAGTGATCCGCCGACCCTGTCACCCGCGCCGAAGGCGGAACATGCGTGACCTGATCCTGATGCCAGACAAAGGCATCAACGCTGCTCCCGCCATAGTCAAAGCCTCGCGCGCCGACGACATTGCCGATCTCGGCCTTCTCGGCTTTGCCGCCATAGACATCCGCCATGATCTGATGACCAAAGCAGATGCCGAAGACCGGCTTGGCATGGTCCCGGCACAACTCCAGGAAATCGCGAAGGGGCCGCATCCACTCCGTGTCATCATAGACGCCGAATTCGGACCCTCCGACGACAACCCCATCAAAATCCCCGAGCTGAGGCAATGCCTCGCCGTCGACCACATCCACCGTGGAAAATCGGGCTTCGGGCAGATGTGGTTCAAGCCATGCGCGGATCTGCTGGGCCGTACGCGGCAGCCCCTCAAGCAGCGGCAATGGATGAAGGGTCAACTCAAGAAGTGCGATCCTCACCAGTCGAAGGCCCGGTCGATGCCCGCCATCTTGACGCCGGTAAAGGCCGAGGCCTGAAAGCTGAGCGCGCGCAGATCTTCGGTTTCCAGATTGTGCACCGAAGATTTGCCGCAGGCCTTGGCAAGCGCCGTGATCTCCATTGTCATCGCGGTCAGATACCGCGCGACGCGCTCTGCACCTGCATGCGGGTTCATACGCGCCTCAAGGTCAGGATCCTGCGTTGCGATCCCAACCGGGCAACAGCCCGTATGGCAGTGATGGCACGCCCCCGGCGATGTTCCCAGCGCCTGGTAATCGTCCAGATATCTGGGAGTATTGCATCCCAGCGCGACCATCGCGGCATTCCCGATCATGACAGCATCCGCCCCAAGCGCCAGACACTTGGCCGCGTCCACACCTGATCGAATACCCCCCGCGGCGACAAGCGAGACCTTGCCGCTCATCCCGCACTCATCCAACGCTTCGCGTGCCGCGCGTATGGCACTCATGGTCGGTATGCCCGTGTGATTCAGCAGCAACTCGGGTGACGCACCGGTGCCGCCCTCGGCCCCGTCCACCACGACCACATCCGCGCCCGCCTTTGCAGCCACGGCCACGTCGAACCGTGGTCGCGTGGCCCCCATCTTGATGAAGATCGGCACCTGATAGTTCGTGGCGATCCGCAATTCCTCGATTTTGACGGCCAGATCGTCGGCCCCAAGGAAATCGGGATGCCGGATGGTGGATCGCTGATCGACCCCTTCGGGCAAAGTGCGCATTTCGCTGACCCGCGGGCTGACCTTCATTCCCAGCAGCAAACCGCCGGTGCCCGGTTTGGCCCCCTGCCCGACCACCAGTTCGAGCGCATCGGCGCGGCGCAGGTGATCCAGATCGACCCCATAGCGGGCGGGCGACATCTGGTAGAGCAGGCGTTGGGAGGCCTCGCGCTCCTCTTCCAGCATGCCGCCTTCGCCGGTGCAGGTCATGGTGCCCACCTTCGAGGCACCATAACCAAGCGACGCCTTGGCCGAGGCCGAGAGCGCGCCGAAAGACATCGATGCGATATAAATCGGGATTTTTAGTTCCAGTGGCCGTTCCACCAATCCGCGCCCGCCGCCCAGAACCGTCGTCGTATCGCAGCTCTCGCGGTATCCTTCAAGCGGCAGGCGGGTCATCGTCGCCGGGACAAATGTCAGATCGTCGAATGTCGGCAACTGCTTGTTGAACGTGTTGTAGCCACGCACCTGATACCGCCCAAGCTGCGCCAATGCGTGAACTTCCGATATCGCCTCGGGCGTCCAGCGAGTTGATCCCCCTTCATCATAAGACGAAGGCACACCAGCCGGTCGTCCATCGACCGCGCCTGCGTCGCGGAACCGTATTTCTTCCTCTGACGCGACTTCGAACGGGTATTCATAAGGTTTACTCAGATCATGAGCCATGCGCTTGCGTCCCTGCTTTCAAAATACCAAAGGCGCTGGCCAGAGACCATTTTGCGCCAGTTACGAGAGCTGTCGACAAGCCCCAGAGGATCAAGGATCGCATCGACCTCGGCCACCTCTTCGGCAGTGGGTTCGATCACCGAGACGTCCACACCCAGACTTTCGACTTCGCCTGCGACCCAAACCTCGCCTTGCCACAACGCGTCCGCACAGGATTCACCCGCACCGCCCAGCGCAATGATGCGGCCCGCATGCGCCATGAAACCGGATTGGTATCCGATCTTGCCCTCGACCACGATGTTGCCGCCCTTCATGGCAACACCGACACGCGGCCCGGCATCACCTTTGACATGAATGGTGCCGCCAATCATCGCCGCCCCGCAGGACATGCCCGCATAGCCACCGACAGTGATGTGACCCTTGGCCATCCCTTCGCCCACGGCCCACCCGCAATTGCGTTCGATGGAGATGTTGGCGCCAGTGTTCAGTCCACCGCAATAGTATCCCACCGAACCTTCGAAAGTGATGTCCACATTATCCGGCAGGCCCACGCCCAGATTGTGTCGCGACAGCGTATCGACAACCCGGATCGGCCGTCCTGATGCGCAGGCTGCCATGATATCCCGGTTCACCTCACGAATGTGCCGCTTGCCGACTTCGATGACGATTTCATCCATCTGTCTTGCTACCTCGCTCATGCTGCCAGGCTCCGGTTGCCGACACCCCAGATGCCGGTCAGCGATGGGCCATCATAGTTGATAACGTCGCATTCCTCGGCCATCACGCGACGAACAGCCTGTTCTTCGGTCGCGGCGGCCAGATCCCCATTGCGATTGACCACCACCAGCGGCTTCATCGCGAACCGATCCTTGGCAAATCCGATCCCGTCCGGCGTTGCGATCATGTAGGTGAATACCCCGTCGATAGAGGTAATCGACTTTTTCAGCGCCTGTTCCATCGTCAGGCCCGCTTTCATCTGGTCACTGACCCAGACCGCAATCAACTCGCTGTCATTCTCGGTCAGAAAGCGATAGCCCTTTCGGCTCAACTTGTCGCGCCAAGTGAAATAGTCGGTGATCTGGCCGTTATGCACGATCGCCACATCCGAAAACGGCCGCGCCCAAAACGGGTGTGAAGCGTTGGGCAGAACCGAGCTTTCCGTCGCAAGCCGCGCGTGGCCAAGACCATGGGTGCCGATCATGTCGCGCACGCCATGCTTTTCGGCAACCGCTTCGGCCCCGCCGATGTCCTTGATGATCTCAAGACTGCGGCCGCAGGACTGCACTTCGAACCGGTCCGTCAGCTCATCTGCATCCCGCACCCAGGCCTGCAAATCAGTCGGGTCCGAGATTTCCGCACGAAAGCAATAATGCCGGTTCTCATCGGTTACGATCTTCGGATCGGACAGAAAGCCAGAGCTGTGATCCTTCAACACCGCCTCAAACGCATTCAGGTCAGCATCCTGCCGGGATTTGTCAAATCCCATCCCTCGTAAAACATATCCGGTGTCTCGTCGCGGCCCATAAACTGCAAACCCGGTGCTGTCTGCGCCACGGTGTTCCTGCGCATCCATCAGGTCTACCAGGTCCGCCCCGACCTGCCCGGGTGCGGTAAGAATCCTTCCAGCGATTCCACACATGAAGAGCTCCCTGTTCAACTGCGTCTGTATACTGTATACAGTACACGGACAATAGCAAGCCCATTCGCCTTGGCACCAGATGCTTTTTTGAATACAGAATTCACAAAACACGGAAAGAGAGGCTCCGAGTGGCTCTGAAACAGATAAAAACACAGCGCAGACGGCTGGCGGACGAGGTTTATGATCAGTTGGTCGAAGCCATAATGAGCCGCGAGATCTCTGCCGAAGATCGATTGGTTCAGGAAAAGCTGGCAGCGGAACTGAACATCAGCCGCACCCCGGTTCGCGAAGCCCTGATGCGGCTGGAAACCGAAGGGGTTCTGGAAGTCGCCGCAAGCGGTGGTTTCCGGCTGGCACGCATGGATCAAGCCGAAGTCCGGCAACTGTATCAGGCCCGCGCCGCGATCGAAGGTCAGGCCGCCCGGATTCTTGCGGCCCACGCAGACCCCGCGGTTCTGGAGGGTTTGCGCGAGCTGATTCGTCGTGAGGAAAACCTGACCAACCCTACGACGCGCGACTATTTCATTGCCAACCGGCGCATTCATCGCGCCTTCATGGTTGAAGCGGGAAACAAGTTCCTGCTGGACATGTTCGACATGATCTGGGGCAAGGCCATGGCCTTTCACCTGTTTTCCGCAATCGAAAATGTCGATATCTCACAGTCTCTGGGTGATCATCAGGCGCTTGTCGACGCGATTGAAACCGGAGACGTGACAGAAGCACTGGAAACCTTTACCGCCCATATTCAGGCCGGGTTCGATTTGCAGATCGAGGGGCTGAAAGAAGCGGACAACGGCTGACGCACAGGACCATAGGCAAAGCGGACCGCGCCGGTTCGCCTGACTGAAACCGGCTCATGCATCGTGTGCAATGCCATCAAGGTATCCGCGCGCTGTTCTGACGGCTTCATGACAAAACGGTCATTTTCGTATATTATTGAAATCTCTCATTACAAAGACGCTCCGATTCCATCGGAGTTGATATTTGAACGACACGTTTTTCCACAGGCGGTCCCAAGTCGACTATTCGACCACCTCAGATTCCGGAGAGAGAAATGAGTGCTGACGAAAACGACAATCGCAAAGAACACGAATACACCGAAAGCGAAAAGACAGATCCGGAATGCCGGTCTGTCGATGACAGGCTGACCGCGATCGAGCAGCGCCTCGACCAGTTGATGCGCGTCATGGAACCAGGCCCGGAAGACAGGCTGGAAACCGTCGAACATCGCGTGGACGCGCTTTTGACATCCATCGAATCCCTGGGCGAGCTGGGTAATCATTCTTCTGATTTCAACCCCACGTCCACCGGTCCTGCCTTCGGCTTCGTTGACGCCGGCAGCGTTGGCGCTCCGACGCGCCGCACGTTCAGCTGGGCCAAAAATTGCTGCAAGAACTGGTGCAGCATCCGTGCCAGCAGCAAAGGGTGCCATCCAAACGCCTGCTGAATGACAAATCCCGTTTGGCGGGGAAGATTGTTTTGCCCATGTCTATTTCGACAACGCGGATTGATGCGGCAATACAGTCCATTGCAGGGTCGATTGTTGCGGCCCCGATCAGAACTGATGCAATCGGACTGGGAAGCGCCGTCGCCGGAGAGGCGCTGGCATTGTTGGCGGCAGACAATTTTCTGAATGATGATCGCGTGCGATCCGCCGCGTCACGTCGCCTTGCGACCATTTGGGCTTGCGACCGAGACCTGCGCGGAGCCCCTGTTTCTCTGTTCGATGGCCGCGCCGGCCTTGGGTTGCTGGCCTGTCATGCTCTGGACGCCAATCCACACGATCCCGAAGCGCAACTGGCGCTTGACCGTGCCCTGCGTTCGGTTGCGCAACGCCTTCTCGAAGCCCCCTGGATGGGGCACTTCGATCACGTGTCCGGTCTTGCGGGTATATCCGTATTTCTGTGCGAACCGAAATCCCGGACGGCCCGTCTTGGGGGAAAGTCGCTGTGCCTGCGTTTGTCAGAGGAGCTTTGGAGGCACTCGGCACGAACAGAACGGGGGCTTGCGTGGACAGAACCTTTTTCCTCACCGGAAGACGAGACCGGCCCCCTGAAAACAACGCGGTACCTCGTCAACATGGGGCTGGCGCATGGTTCTCCCGGCGCCGTTCTGGCTCTGGCCCGCCTGGGTCGGCGGCACGCGTTCACGCCACGACACATCGAAGACCTCAAAGACGCGGTCCTGTTTCTGCTTTCGCACCAGGGCGCGTTTTCAGACAGCGGCCTGTCATCCTGCTTTCCCTGCATGTCAGCGCTCAGTCATGCCTGGGAGGTACCGTCACGTCTTGCGTGGTGTTATGGCGACCTTGGCATCATATACACCGCGCTCGCGGCGGCGAGGCTGGTGGGTATGGAGGACGAAATACGCGATGTCGCATCGCGGGTTCTGATATCCTGCGTCGACAGACCTTTTCATGAGACGGGTATCAATGACGGCGGGCTGTGCCATGGCGATGCCGGAATTGTGGTGATGGCCCTTGCCATTCGATCGCTTTATTCCAAAGCTGACGTCGATCCTCTGATTGAAAAGCACGCCGAACGGCTTTTGTCCCTCGTTGAACGGGAATTGAGCCCGAACGGGCTTCCCGCGATCGGCGCAGGCTGGAAGACGTTTCAATCGACGGATCTTTTGACCGGGTCGAGCGGCGTTTTGTTGGCACTGCTTGCCCTAAGTGACCCGGGTTACCTCGGATATCTGAAGTTCATGGGGCTGGATATTGAACAGAATGTCCACTGCCCGTCCCATCCGGAACCGCACAGCTCTCGTCCGTTCCTCGGAATTCGTGTATGTACGCGTTCACCGAAGCACGATCTTGGCGGAGTCACAAAAAGCACCCGAAAAAAGGATCTGGAAAAGCGTGCTTCAGATTTAATTCGCGATCCGTCCTTTGCCTTGTCGTTGTTCATAGCACGACCCGGGTTTTTCTCGAAGGTCATGCGGGAAATCGAGAAAGGCGAAGGCCTCTCCCCCGCAGTCCTCGGCACATTGTATCGGTTTGTTTACAGAATGTGTTTTCGCCCGACGCCGTTCGGCGCATTCGCGGCAGTGGGCACGGCAATACCTGTTGCAGGCAAGGACATCGTCACCGTGGCAGACCACCATCTGGATATGGATCTGGACTGTGGGTTTTTGTCCCATATTGCCGCCGGACTCGCCGAGACGCAAAGAACGAGGGTGCGATGCAATCCATCGGCCTGGTGGGAACAGGACGTTCTGCACTGGATAACCAACGGTAATCTCGACGGGCCCTGGAACCACGAACAGATCATTGCAGCGGCGGATTCCGATCTGGCAGAGTTCATCTTTGATGTCGATTCCGTCCCGATTTCCGATCTGGAAACGGCCCTCAAAGACCGCCCTTTCAAATCTGCCGTGACAATCTCGGATCTATGTCGGTCCGAGGCTCTGATTCCACAGAAAGACCCAATACTTCTGGGGCATGACGCAACCGCCAGAACCCTGAAGCGGCTGGAAAGAGATATGACCGCCCGTCAAAAGAGAGGCTTGGCGGCGCTCGGGCATGCTCTTGATGCCGCGCGTGAAACCCCTTCGATGATCGCGTTAAAGCAACTGGGGCGAACAGCTGACTCTTTCGCCCCGAGTTGGAGAGGTGATTTTCTGCATGTCGATGCGCATTGCGTCGGCACGTTGGAAACTCCACTGCGCGCGGTGCAGGCACTGACCGACGCATGGAACATTTTGGAAAAGATCGGCTTTCGCGTGCCAAAGCCAAACCGTTTTCTGGAATTTGAACGGCGTTTCCTTGACCGATACGGTGACCGCGCCGTATTGCTGGGTCAGGCCGTGGATGCCGAAAGCGGGCTTGCATATCTCGGCATGCCGCTGCGAATGGATTTCGTTACAGGTACGGAGTCGTCAAGTGACGCCCCCAGGCAAAACCTTCAGGAATTTCCTCTGGAACCCGATTGGGACGCGCGCAAGTGGGTGCTTTGCGCGCAGGATATCGAGATCCTGCATGCCCGCAACACGGACCAGCCCCCTTTCGCCATCCAGGACGGCGTTCTTCTGAGCAAGGTAGGACGCAGTTCCGGGCACAACCCCGTCTGGACGGCCTATCCGGAAGGAATTTTTCCGGGCGGGCCCAAGGCGATTTTCGGCCGTTTCTCAAGGCGAAATCAGTTGATCGCAGACGCGTTGATGCAACACAGCCCCACGCGTGAAGAGGATTCGACAATTGTCGAAGCAGACATCCTGTGCGCCACGGACCCCCGGTCATCAAACATCCTGAGGCGCGCCAGCCTTTCCCGGTATGTCATCGAGATCCTCGGCGACAGCGGGTTACCGTCCGAACAGAGGATTCCGCTGCACGATCTGTGGATTCGTCACGATGGCAGTCGGCTCCGGCTGTTCTGGGGCAGCCAAGGCGTCGAGGTCATTCCACAGCTGCATGCTGCGCACCAAAGCCCTCCCGGGGCGCCCGCTGTCTATCTTCTGCTCATCGACATCGCCATGCACATGCGGCAACCGTCGGTGATCTGGTCGTGGCAATCGCAAAGCAATCGGAACCGGCTGCCCAGGGTCTGTGCTGGAAATGTGGTCCTTGCACCGCAACGGTGGCGGCTTTGTATCCCGACAGAGGTGGTCAGGTCAGGCAAAGCGGAATTCTGGCTGGAAGCAAACCGACAAAAACTGGAATTGCCGCGATATGTGGCCCCTACGGATGAGGCCAGCGACATGGCCACGCCATGGGATCTGGACAACCCTTTTTCCACTGCCAACCTGATCAAGACGTTGAAAAAAGGGCCGCTTTCGATCTGCGAGTACCTTCCGGCGCCCGAGGATTGGTGGATCGACTCGCCGCATGGTCGATTGGCCTCTGAACTGGTTTATGCCCCAGCAAAGCCCGTTGATACGTCCTTTGTCGAATACGATGCCAACCCGACCGCATGGCAACCGCTGGGGCACGGCACTGATGAGGCCGGATCATGGTTGTATCTGCGGCTTTTCGGGGATGCCATAAAGCTGGAACAGTTCCTGAAACTGCAATCGAACAGGTTGACGCTTTGGCAGAAACGCAACCTGATCGAGAACTGGTTCTTCGTAAGATATGCAGACCCGGAACTTGAACTGCGCCTCCGCATCAAGTTTTCAAACGATCATGACAGAGTTCTGAGGAACCGGGTGCTTGTTCACTTGCAGAAAACGGCCGGTGGATTGGTGGACAGGTTTCTTGTTGACGAATACCTGCCTGAAACGGCGCGCTACGGCGGAGAACTGGGGCTCGGCGCATGCGAGAGGATATTCGGCGCCGACTCGATCACTGCGCTTGACGTACTCAACGATCCGAAGATCAGCCGGTCCAGACGGTGGATGGCGTCAGCCGCCAGTATCGATGCCCTGTTCGAAGATTTGGAACTGCCCACAGGTGTTCGGCTGGCGATCTCCGAGCGCTGTTCACAAAACTACGGGGGCGGCCCGGCGTCGCGCCGGATTGCGCGTCGTGCTACTGGAAAGGAATGGAAAAGTGCATGCGTTGTTCTGAGTGAACTCGGTGTAGGCAAAGGCATTCATTCGCGGCCATCGCGCTGGAACGCTCGTGCGGCCAGGCTTTATCCGGATATTGGACGCCTTCAGCGAGAAGAACAGGATGGCCGGTTGGGAAACAGCTTGGCCGACCTTCTGGGAAGCCTCGCTCATATGTCCATCAACCGGATCCTCCACTGGGGAACCGCCGCGGAAGAGGCGGTCATCCACGAGGCGCTGTGTCGACATTATCGAACCAAATTGAACCACGGGTGGAAATCGCCCTAGGCGGCATGCTCATGGCAGCCGGTTGGAACCTGAACCCTCCGTCCGAAACATGGGCTGTCCACACATACCCCCTGCCCCTGAGTGAAGCATCCGGCGCATGAGGTAAGGAAACGTGGATCACTGCGCTTTTGACCGACAGCGGGACACCTCGGAACCTGGATCACACTTTTACAGCACGCGGCGTTTTGGGACCTGTCGACTTACCGCGTAACCTGCAAGCGCCGAAAGCGATTTTGCCACGCCGCCCCGTGGCACGGGGCTTAGCGCCGCTATTGCCTGATCGCGGTATTCTTCGGGCAATTGCTGCCTCTTGATATGGCGCGTGGCCGGAGAAAGCTCTGCCAAAAACCGCGCTGGGTCGCGGTGACTGAGGAAAGCACGGGCCGCTGCGCCCCCCGTTTGCCGCTGGGCTGCCTCGAGAACAGGCACGCTGAACAGGCCGCTCGAGAGGTCTGACGCAAATGGGGTGCTGCCCGGGGGGCGGTCCAGGGCAAGTTCATCCTCGGTCAGCAGGTAAGCCAGGCCAAGATTCTCGCCATAGTCGCGAAGGGCACCTGACAGATCGTTTTGTTCGGCAAGCATCGCACCGAGTTCGCAAGGCAGTCGGAAGAATGCAGCCATGCATTGCCGCATCTGCGCGATGCGCTTTTTGACAGCCATATCCGGGTGCCATGCAGTCCGAAGCTCGGACACTCGGCCTTCACAGGCCGAGGCCATGGCGCTCAGGATTGATGGCACCAGATCCGGGCAGTCCCGTGCGCCGACTTCGTGCGCCTTCGCCAAAAGGTAATCACCTGTGAGTATCCCAAGCTTGTCGCCCCAGTTGGCCGTGGCGTCGGCTGTTGCGGCCGCAGCCTCGATCCCTCGAATGCCGCTTTGGGCAAGAAACCCCAGATACGCGAGCTCCAGCGCCGTGGCCGCGGCACGACGTCGTTTTGCCTCAACATCACCCAGATAGGACGTCAGCAAAAGCAACAGCGAAGGTCGAAACGCAACCATGTCAGCCCGCTTGCCCGCGAAGGACATGCGCGTCAGAAACGGCCAATCGGTGCGTACGATGTGATTGAGGCGCGCACCCACATCGCGCAGGTCGTCCCCAAGCGGCATCTCGGGCACTCGCACAAGGGGCGACACATCGTCCAACATGGCGCTTTCCACATCACCGCCAGTGCCTTCAGGCACCAAAACGGCGCGGCGCAGCATGTTGTGGACCGGCTTTTCGCTTTCGAACGTATCGTCCAACACGCGCCAGATGAACTCGTATCGGCGGCTTGCGCGGTTCCCGAGCGTGAAGTACCCGGCAAAGCGATCCCCCAGCAGAAGCGCATAGTCTTCCGCCGCCACCCAGGGGCCTGCCCCGGTGCGGAGGCACCGATCAGTGGTTTGCGCCGCAAGCGCACCGGATTCCAGCGCAAAGCTAATTCCTTCGCCTGTAAACGGGCTGATAAGACCGGCGGCGTCCCCAACCAGCAACAGACCCGAATGGGCGGCGCGTTCCGGTGCGAAATCGAATCTCAGCGGTGCCCCCAAGGTCATGCCGGACAACTGAATGCCCGAATATTCCGGATAATCCTTGCGGAGCACGTCCAGAAATTGATCGAACAATGTCCTGACATTGGCATCAAACGCCCTGCAAAACAGCCCGACACCGACATTTGCAGTTCCCTTCCCCGTTGGGAACGCCCAGCCATAGGACGGCAACAAATACCGGTCCGTAACATCAGTCAACGGCAGCATTATTTCCAGCAGTGGCGGAGTGTCTCCGCAGCCATCGACATAACCGCGAAGCGCGGTGCCATAGCCTTGTTCCGGTGTTTCCCGCAATCCCGCTGCTTTCGCCAATCGAGACGCGGCCCCGTCTGCGGCGATGACAATGTACCCGGTCAGAACCGCTGTCGTGCCATCCTGCATCCGAGCGGTGACACCTGTGACAGTCCCGCTTTCATCCGTTACCAGATCGTCGGCGCGGCATTTCGGCAAGAAAGCCGCTCCTTCCGCGCGGGCCTGACGCAAAAGACAGTCATCCAGTATCAAACGGGGTACAACCAGCCCATAGTCGTCTTCTCCCTCGTATCGAAAATCCCGGTGGCCCCTGTTGCGCATATGGACACGCACACCTTCGACCTCCTGCTGATCTGTAAGCGCAGGTAGAATACCGAGACGTTTCAGCTGAGAGATACCGGACCGGGTGATCCCGTCTCCACAGCTTTTGTCCCGAGGGAAATCCTCACGGTCGATCAGAATGACCTTTCGACCTCTCCGCGTCAGCTCGATGGCGGCAGCGCTGCCGCCGGGCCCCGCACCGACAATGACGGCGTCCCATGTCTCGACCGCGGCCTCCGCAGGTGTCGCAAACGGCAGATCCTCGGCAAAAGGGCCGTAACCGTCCATGTCAGGCCCTCCTTTCGACCGAAAGCCGGGCGAGGTTTGCCAGCGAGGCGCGCAGCACATGATCATCCAGCCCCGAGATGACCTGTACGGCCGCTTCGGATTTGTCCCGCGCCAACTGTTCCGTGGCTTCAATCGCGCCCGAATTGCGAATGATTTCCACAGCACGCGAAATATCCGCATCCTGCATTTCAGCCAGCCTCAACCTGGCCCGCAATTCATCGGCGGCCTGTCCGTTCTGACCCAGGCACAGGAGCACCGGCATCGTATAGGCCCCTTCGCGCAGATCAGAGGCGGACCCTTTTCCAAGCTCCACGCTGCTTGCAATGTAGTCTAGAACATCGTCGCGCAGCTGAAATGCAAGGCCGAGGCACTTTGAATAGGTGATCAGTGCGTCTCGATCCTGATCACTTACGTCCGCCAACATCGCCCCCAACGATGCGGCGAGAACAAACAGCTCGGCCGTCTTGCCCTCGAGCATTTCAAGATGCTCTTCAATGGTCCAATCGGCGTTGTAGGCGTTTTCGGCTTCGCGCAACTGCCCCAGACACAGCGCAGCGCAGTGTTTGCCAGCCAGCTCAGAGGCCTTTGGGCTGATGGACTCCAACAGGTTTATTGCACGGGCCAGAATGAATGTTCCGGCGAAGCTGGCGATGGGCGAAGACCAGCGACGGTTCACGCTTTCCGCTCCACGCCGAAGTTCGGCCCGGTCCATGACGTCGTCATGATAGAGCGACGCCACATGGATCATTTCGACAGCCGCCGCCGCCTGAATTGCGCGGTTGCGGCCTTCTGTGTCGGTTAGGTTACGCGCGGTAAGCAGCAGAAGAATTGGCCGCAACCGTTTCCCGCCAGCCCCGATAAGCCAGTGGGCTATCTCTTCGAATCCCGGCTGGTCCGAGGCGACGGCATCCAACATGGATGCTTCAACCTGGGGTATCGTGGCCCGGACCTGTTCGTCTTGCAACCAGTCAGACATCCGCAATCTTGCGGAACTGCGCCAGCGTCTTCTGCAAACGCTTCGACCTGAGCGCCGCTTCGGAGTTCCTGATGAAACTGTCGTAGCCCTCGTGCAATGCTGCGGACTCGGCGCGAACGACAATCTCACCACGGTGGAAAGCGTCCATTACGGTCATCCTGCCTTCGGATATGGCCACAAGTGCTTCCGGTGAAATCGCGCCGACGCCCCGGCCTTTCCCTTTGCGCTTTTGGCTCGGGTTGATGAGAACTTCACCGCTCATCACCGAAACGTCGACCGACCCCATACCAAAAACACCAACCGTTGCACTGGCGCCCTCGTACTGCTTGACCAGTTCAGCATATTCCTTCTTGGCGTCCGCCTTGAAACCCGCCAAAGCATCTTCGGCCAGTTTTTCGACTGCCTTTGCACCCTCTTCCGGCTGCATCCGCTGTTCATAGTCTGCCACGTTCGTATCCTCCGTTCAAAAATATCCAAATCAGACCGAGCCGACCGCCGCCCGAGCATCCACACGCCCGGCGCCCTGCTGCGTGGTCGGTGCGCCGATATCGACGGCGGTGGCCATGAGAACTGCCTTGATGTCAGCCGGCAGCAGTGTCGGGTTTCGCTGCAACATCAGCGCCGCGACCCCTGCGACATGGGGGCAGGCCATCGAGGTGCCGCTGGCCTCGAGATGAAGCGGATCTATCACCGTCGCGCCGCCATTCATGTCATTGCCGGTCGCCGATCGCGATGCCACGATATCCACGCCGGGGGCGGTGACATCCGGTTTGTCGCGTCCATCCGGCGTTGGTCCGGGACTGGAGAAACCGGCCATGTTGTCGCTGTCATCGCTTGCGCCGACGGTAATCACGCTCTGCGCAATACCCGGACAGCGAATGCGCGTGTCATAAGTGCCGCAACTGTCATTGCCCTCGTTGCCCGCGGCCACCACAAAGGTCACCCCGGCGGTCGAAGCCGCATCAGCGGCGACACATAAAACGCATGTTCCGTCCGGATCGACCCAATTGCCGTTTCTGTGGGAAAAGCCCCAGGAATTGGAAAGAACATCCATCCCGTCTGCTACGGCCTGTTGGATTGCCGCAACGCAGTTGGGAGCGTTCCCGCTGCCAAACTGATCCAGCAGCTTGTAGTCGTGGATGACCGCCCCCGTGGCGACACCACGGAACGTCGCGCCGTTGCTGGCGACAACGCCTGCGCAATGCGTACCGTGCCCGTTCAAGTCGCCCAACCCCTCGCCGGTAAAATCCTGTTGGGTGCCGAAATTCCCGGCAAGTTCGGGATGTGTCTGGTCCACGCCCGTATCCAGAACGGCAACATCCACTTCGGCACCGTTGATCCCGCTGGCTTCCACGACATCGGCATTGATCAGCGGACGGCTGTTATCCAGGTCGACCAGGATCTGGTTTTTGCAATGAGCCATCTTCAGGACATCGGCGCGCCCTGCGATATCCGTAATGCGCTGATCATCGGCAAGGACAACCAGACTGTGAGTCAGCCAAAACGACCGCTCGACTTCAATCCCCCGCTCTTCAAAGCTTTTGGCGATTTTGCCCACCACGTCTTCACCATGGCGTCGGTGTTGCATGATCGAACGGCGGCGCTGGCGCCGGTCGAACGCACGGGGCGGGCGATCCGGCGATGCCCTGCCGCTGCGCAGCGAGACCAGCACGCGATGCCGGGGAAGCTGGGCGGTTTCCGTTTGGCCAAGCAGGGCGTTCAGGCGCGCCTCTTTTCGGTTGGCCAAGAGGTCGCGCAAGATAATGCTGTCCATCTTCGAAATGGACTCGCTGCCAAACTCGGCACGAAGCTTCTCGATTTCACGACGTTCCGCTCTTTCGAAGCGATCAACGTGTTCCCGGCTTAACTCGGACATTTCGTGCTCCTTTAGATCATGGTCTTATGGGGTTTTCAGGAATGGCCTGACGTTTGGTGGAATGGGTGATCATCACCACGGAAGGATCGTTGGCCATTGTCGCGATGGCCCCGGGCGAAAGTTCAACGGCAACACTGTCTATCAGCCACAGTTCGGCAATCCCGTCACCGCCCAGGTTTTCCAGGGTACCGACCAGGGGCCGTGTGCGTCGGCGGAAATAATCTTCGCGTGCCTTCGTTTCGGCGCGCCGGAAAGAGGGCGCATTGCCTTCGGTGTCTGGCGCCAAGCGCAATATGACCTGCACCGAGTTCCCATCATCGCCGTCTGTTGCGGCCTTCGCCAATTCCGATTGCAGCTGCGTGTCCAGCTTGCCCCAAGCCGCCTCGGACAGGCCGAACGGATGGGGGCTGTTGGTTTCGGTCAAGGTTCTGTCCTCCGTGGTCGTCCTTGCACTGAACATGGCCGGTGCGACGGCACGATCGAAGCGCGGATTCACGACAATGCCGGGCCCCGGTTCAGGCTCTGCCGAGGGCGTACTGCGCGGGTGTTCCGGCCGGAAACACAGTTCGATCAACGCCGCTTCCTGCGCGCGCATGGCGAGGGTCATCATACCGCTCGCCTGAATCTCGATGACCTGTACCCCCTGCTGCTGCGTTCCTGTCTGGGTCGTCAGGACATTGCCCGCCGCATCAAGCGCGATGATCGTTATGGGCTTTCCGCCAGCAAAGCTCAGCTTGAGGCGGGCCCAGTCAGCAACGACCGGCAGATGGGCAAAGACACCGGCGATGGAAAGCAACAGTTTGGGTGTGCCTTGCGGCTGGAACCCGCCAATGATCTGAAGAACGCTGCCCTTGGTCGGCAGGAACCGCACACCGCCGACGTTCAATACCGGATGGCGGGAAGGCAGTTTCTGGCCGCGAAAATCAATGCAACGTTCACGCGGGGGAATTTCCGGATCGGGCTTCGGCTGCTCCGGACAATGCGGCTGAATCGCGATGAAAGCGCAATCATCAATATAGCCAAGCGCATCGTTGCGCGGATCATCTCCACTGAACTCCAGAAATACCGTCACGGCTTCGGCTTCCGCCGTCACGCGGCCCCGCAATTGCCGCCAGGCACCGTCCAGATCGCCGGTCCACCATTCCACCCAGGGCGCCCGCGGATCATCACCACCGCGCGGATCCAACCCCAAAGCATAGCCGCCTGCGTCGCCAGCCTCCTTCGCGAACCAACACGAGAACTCATAATCCCATCCCGGGTTTGAGCCCAGCGATTGCCACAGCCCGACACGAAGGCCGCGCTGTGCGATGACCCGTTGGGACCTGTCCCCGGTCCGGACGATGCAACCTTCGCAGTCAAAGGCATCGGCGGGGATCGGGGCCAATTGCGGAACGGGATTTCCCTTTCCGGCGTGAAAGGCTGCCAAGTCGGTCAGCCATGCATAGGGTGTCCAGAACCGACCGACATTGCCCGCTGGAAGCGAACGGAAACCATCTTCGAAACCGGGGTTCAGCAAATGCACGACCCGGACGGTCAGGTCGTCCTGACCAAAGGCGCCATCGTCATCCATGACGGTACAGACGGCCCGGAAGTCACCACAGTTTTCATAGATATGCGAGGCGGTCGCCGTGCCTTCGGCTGCCGGTGGTTCGTTCGTTTCCTCGATCAGGGCCGTGCGGGGTTCGCTGCAATCGCCGAAATCCCACTTGGCCGTATGCGTGTCGCACCAGCCGGGATCCCGGAAATCGGCGACAAGCGTGATCGGTGTGCAGACATAGGCATAAAGGTCCGGGCCAGCTTCGACCTCGGGCGGAACATTGGTGACGGTGACACGCAAGGTGTCGATGGCCTCGCCGCCGTTGACGTCGCGAATACGCACCGTGACGGTGTATTCGCCATTGTCGCACCAGGCATGGGTCACGGTCGACGTGCCTGTCGCCGCAGGAGGAGCATTGGTTTCAGAAATCACGCCGGGTTTGGGCGCGCGGTGATCACCGAAATACCACATGGACTCGTGGGTGTCGGGGTATTCGACATCTCGGAACCGTGCGACCAGAGTGACCTCTTCACCCTCCTGCACCGTCAGATCAGGGCCGGCATCCACTGTCGGCGGCACATTTTCGACGGTAACAAGCGAGAAACTGCGACTGCGCGCGCCACCCGGCTGGTTGATCGTCAGCGCATGTTTTGCGGTGTAGACACCACTTGCAGCATAGACATGCTGAATCGAGGGCAAGACCGCGGCCGGTGTTCCGTCACCCGGCAACCACTCGTACCCCGCGTCAGGATGTTCATTCGCAGCCGCAAGCGACATGGCCGATGCGGCCGCACCCGACCGTGCCCCGCCCGAATCCGCCGGGACGACATCCGTGGCTTCGCAACTGCTTATAACCGTGAAATCTCCGGCAATTTCAAGACCGTCGGTATCAATCACGATCGGGTCAGAGAAAACCGCTTCGACCCGCCCGATCCTGGCAAGGTTCTCCGGCCAGCCGGTGATACCCGTGACCGTATTCGTAACTTCGTCTGACAGGATTTCACTGCCCATGCTTTCGGCAATTCCCCGGACGACAAGGGCCACGATCACAACGACCAATGCGCCCAGAATTCCGAAAGCGCCGAATGACAATATCGCGGCGATTGCCGTCAGCACCCAAAGCAACACGGATTCTTCGGGATCGACATCGCTGTCGATTTCAAAGTGATCCATTTGCTGTCCACCGGTTGGGCCCAACGAACCGTTCGGCTGCCAGCGCAATCCGACATCATTGAAAAAGTCGGCATCCACATCAATACTGCCCAGGATCGCGTCTACGACCGTCACCTTGCCCGATATTCTGATCGCCCCCGCCCTGAGGCTCACGTCCAGATCGGTCAGCCGGACTTCGCGCCCGTCAGGTGTAAAGGTCTTCGGAAGGTCATCATCCGACAATTCGGCTTCGATGCGCGCCGTTTCAATCGATGCTTCGACCTGGGCCGCGCTGATGGCAATTGCAAAATCCCTGTCAGCAGGAATGAAATTGGCAAGCCCGCCTACGTCACCGCCGCCATCATCGTTCAAGGCGATCGCCAGAAACTCGTTTGTCACGCCGACGGTGATGCTGTCGACTTCAAACTCTTCGTCCGTTGCCTCTGGTCCCCAGATGTAAACGAAATCGCGGGCCTCAAGATCCTGATGAAAAAAGTCGCCGATGAATTCTTCGATCTCGGCTACTGTCGGGGCCGCAATTGTAATCTCGCCCAGCCCACTGGCCAATTCCTGCCCCCGCGACACCAGTTCGCTGGATATCTGGGCGTCAAGGTCAATCGCGACCAACGGGATCGCCGCCAGTTGATCACGGTTGTCGATGTAATTGTCACCCTCTGGCCCATATTCCGGACCGGCAGGGTTGATCGCGTCCACGGTAACGGTGGCAGCGTTCAAATCCGTGCGGAATTCCGAACCGACCCGACTGAAAGGTGCCGTGATGTTGATCCGCGTTTCGATCCCCATGGGGTCCTGCGGATTGAAAAAAAGCTGTACCGTCGGCCCAACGACAATGTTGAACATCCGCAGATAAACCGGCAGCGAAATTGTTATGTCACCGCCTGACACGGTGGTTTCAATATCGTGCGCCGCATCCGAGGCGTCGTTGAAGATTTCCGCATGGACATCCGTCGTCAACGCTCCCAAGGCAAATTGCAACTCGGTTTCATCGATGACATGGGGGATGGAGGGAAAGGCCGGATCGATCGGTCCGCCGGGGCCGCCGTTCTCATAAGCTTTGTCCACGAATTCGCTTGCGAACAACTCGATATTGGACGCAATCGGATCGCCGCTGGTCAGCGTGGCGGACACCTGGTTGCGAGGCAGGCCATCCAACAGCCATCCCACATCCTGACGCCCGGGAATTAGACCAATCGGCGCAGCCGCAGCAAGATCGGCCGTCATCGTCAGCATTTGCGCCGATGGAACCGGGGGGTTTTCGATTTCGATCTGGATCAGGACACCAAGTTGAATTTCGGCACCGGTGATGTCCGGGCGCAAGCTGGCGTCCAACTGGTCTTCGGGAATCTGAACCGACCCGTCAGCTACGACAAAACCGCCAAAGGTTTCACCTGCGGGAACATCCATGAATTCGGGAATGCGGCCTTCATCGCCGGGATCATCGTCGCATTCCGCGGACTTCCACGCCCCCCGAATGACCTTTCGCAGGACCTCTTCCGAGGCTTCGACGACAACTTGATATCCTCTTGTATTTGCCATCCTGACGTCCTCGGTGTGACGGCGCGAGGGAATCGCGCCCGGGTGTCTTCAAGCAGTGCCGGTGACAACGGCGCGGGGCGTGATATTGACCAGCCTACGTTTCCCGGTTCGCACGGCACGATACAGCGCCTCGGTCGCAAAGCGCGGTGTCGATGCATCAAGTTGCCGGTAGGCAAGTAACGGAGCGATGATTTTGTGCGCCTTGCCCAGTGCTTCCAGCGGGTCGGGAATCTTCACGGGCTCGATCAAACTTGGATCGATCCCGGCGACGGATTTGCCTTTGGCTTTCCCGGGAAATCGGCGCGCGATTTCCGATGCCTTGACCCTGGCCACCTTCACTTTGGAGGTGGAATAGCGCACTTTTCGCATCGGCAAGGACAAGGGAGACAGGTCAGGGCGTTTCGAAGCCTCATCGACCAGCTTCAACTCGTCGAAAAGTACCACAGCAAGATCGTGTTCCTGCCCGGGATCAAATTCATGCCCGGACGCGGCGAAAATCTTCTTCCGCAAGCTTTTGCGTTCAACGATCTGTTTCTTGGAGAACCGCGCTCTGTCCTCCAGCTCAAGTCGGCCAGACAGGTCCAATTCGAACCCAAGCTCCTCAAGCGCCAACACGGGGTTAATCAGCGCAGCACGAGCAAGCTCTGGGGTGACATTCAAACGGGCAGCAATATCATGCACTGCTGCTTGAACGTCCTGAAACGTAGCCATAGCAGCCTTCCAATTACGAAATAAACGTAACTCTTGAACGCTTGGAACTGATAGATAGATACTTTGGGATTCTTCCTTCACGATATATTTTTAAAGCGATTCCGTCAATGAGCCGGAGACGCAGCAAGGCTGACTTCAACCCGATCGCGTAACGGTATTTGTCGCGTCGCTGGTTTTGTCGGACGGGTTTGTCGTGAAATATGCGGCCCGGAATACAGGCCCTGACCATCTATCGACAATGGCAGTGCGGGACCTTCCCGCGCCACGGCCAGGGGTGGTGGTTTCAAGCAAAACCGCCAATCGGGACGCCGCCACATTGTGCGAGCATCCCGCGGCCCCACGCCTTCAATCCGTCCACAACACCTCGCGCCCCTCTTCCCCCGGACCACATCACCTGCCATAATGGGGGAAACTCAAAAACAAGAGCAGCACCCATGCCCGACGATCTGTTGACGCCAGAAGCGACCACAACTTATGACGCCTCCTCGATCGAGGTGCTCGAAGGTTTGGAACCGGTCCGCAAGCGACCTGGTATGTATATCGGCGGCACGGATGAACGCGCTTTGCACCATATGGTGGCCGAGATCCTCGACAACTCGATGGACGAGGCAGTGGCAGGCCATGCCAACCGGATCGAGGTGGAACTTCACGCCGATTACGCCCTGACCGTGCGCGACAACGGGCGCGGCATTCCGATCGATCCGCACCCCAAGTTCCCCGACAAATCCGCACTCGAGGTGATCCTGTGTACCCTGCACGCGGGCGGCAAATTTTCGGGCAAAGCGTATCAGACCTCGGGTGGTCTGCACGGCGTGGGCGCCTCGGTGGTGAATGCGCTGTCGGATTCGATGGTCGTTCAGGTGGCCCGCGACAAGCAACTTTATGAACAACGTTTCTCGCGCGGTGTCCCCTTGGGCCCAGTGGAAAAGGTCGGCGCCGCCCCCAACCGGCGCGGCACCACAGTCACCTTCCACGCTGACGACCAGATCTTTGGCCACCACCGGTTCAAACCCGCCCGCCTGTTCAAATCCATCCGGTCCAAGGCCTACCTGTTTTCGGGCGTCGAGATTCGCTGGAAATCCGCCATCGATGACGGCGAGACGCCCACCGAGGCCACCTTCCACTTCCCGGGCGGGCTGTCGGACTACCTGAAAGAGACGATGAATGGTTCGTCGACCTATGCCGAGCAGCCCTTTGCCGGAACCGTGGATTTTCAGGAGAAATTCGGAACCCCCGGCAAGGTCGAATGGGCGATCAACTGGACGCCCTCGCGCGACGGGTTCATCCAATCCTACTGCAACACCGTCCCCACGCCCGAAGGGGGTACTCATGTGGCCGGGTTTTGGGCCGCGATCCTCAAGGGGATCAAGGCTTATGGCGAGTTGATCAACAACAAGAAAGCCGCCCAGATCACGCGGGAAGACCTGATTGCAGGGGGCTGCGCGCTGGTCTCGTGCTTCATCCGCGAGCCGGAATTCGTCGGTCAGACCAAAGACCGCCTTGCCACGGTCGAGGCGCAGCGGCTGGTCGAAAACGCGGTGCGCGACCATTTCGACAACTGGCTGGCCGCCGACACGAAATCCGCCGGCGCGATCCTCGACTTCCTGATCCTGCGGGCCGAAGAACGCCTGCGCCGCCGTCAGGAAAAGGAAACCCAGCGCAAATCGGCCACCAAGAAACTGCGCCTGCCCGGCAAGCTGGTGGACTGTTCCAGTTCAACACGCGAAGGCACCGAACTATTCATCGTAGAGGGCGACTCGGCGGGCGGCTCGGCCAAAATGGGGCGCGACCGCAAAACGCAGGCCCTGCTGCCCCTGCGCGGCAAGATCCTCAACGTGCTGGGCGCAGCCAGTTCGAAACTGGGCACCAATGCCGAGATCAACGACCTGACGCAGGCGCTGGGCGTTGGGCTGGGCAGCAAGTTCAACCTCGACGACCTGCGCTATGACAAGGTCATCATCATGACCGACGCGGATGTGGACGGGGCGCATATCGCGTCCTTGCTGATGACATTCTTCTTCACCCAGATGCGCCCGATGATCGACGCGGGCCACCTGTACCTGGCCTGCCCGCCCCTGTATCGTCTGACCCAAGGCGCCAAACGCGTTTACTGCCTGGACGAGGCCGAGCGCGACGAGTGGCTTGAGAAAGGTCTGGGCGGCAAGGGCAAGATCGACGTGTCCCGCTTCAAGGGTCTTGGTGAGATGGACGCCAAGGACCTGAAAGAGACCACGATGGACCCCGCGTCCCGGAAATTGATCCGGGTCACTATTGATGAGGACGAACCCGGCGAGACCGGCGATCTGGTCGAGCGTCTGATGGGCAAAAAGCCCGAACTGCGATTCCAGTATATTCAGGAAAACGCGCGGTTTGTGGAGGAGTTGGATGTTTAAACGAAAAAGGCTCAGCACTCGCTGAGCCTTTCGTATAGCCTGACAAAAGGTTCAGGCCGCTTTTTGATCTACTTGTTCGCCGCGATCCACATTTCGAATGAACAGAGTAGTTTTCTTCAAATTCTCTATCCCAGCGGACTTGATGGACTGAAGGAACGCGCCGTAAAGTTGCGCTTCCCGTTGGTTAGCATTCATAGCAGCCTCTCCAATGTTTCCACGTAACACTATACCTTGCACAGGTTACGCTTTGCTTACAAATAGCCATGACCCTACCATTTTAACAGTAGAAAAATGACTCAGTTTGTCCAATTTCGTGGCAAATTCACGAAAAATCGCAACGTCAGCAGGGCTACGGAAGTGAACCTTTACGTGTGGGCACTTCAATTCCGAATCGGAAACTTTCAAAACGCTTTCGAAAACGTTCGCAAGCAGCCGTGCATATTGATCTTCACTATAATCACCAAAATCGTATTTCGGTGCCAATATGAGATGCCTAACTCTCAGCACCCTTCCTGTAAACTTTGGAATGAAGGCACCATTTAGAAAGCAAATAGCTTCGTACTCATTTTCGCCATTGGTAACGGCATAGACACCACTCCATTTTTCATTCTCGCAATCGACGATCTGCTCGCCGAGCATAGGCATGGTTGTAGGTACATACGAAACAAAGTCTTCTTCAAATTCACGGCATTGCTTAGCCCAGTTGTCCTGCAAATCACGCCAACTTCCGTCGTGATGAGATAGTCTCTTCATAATCCCTCTCTTTTCAACTTATGCTTGTTGCGTAGCGCCAAAATTCATGTGTCTCAAGTGCCAAACCTGCAATCACAATTCGAATTAACGAGCACTGCAACCAGAATGGATGCGAACACCTGTCCAGTCCAAGATCGGTTCAAACAATGGTGAGGAACGCGCCCGCCCATGCAGGTGAGCCACACACCTACGCGACCATTCATCCCACGCAAAGGATGAACAAGGACACCCCAACACCACACGCGCCCTCAAAAAACCAAAATCTACTGCAATTCAAACATCTTCGGTTTACTAATCAAACCAAGAACCGGCTTCCGTGTGACAAGCTGGCTTGGATTTAACGATTAAGGATTTGCAATGGCCCGCCTTTATGACAGTCGAAAACGTGTTCTCGTAACCGGTGGGGCCGGGTTTCTCGGCTCGCATCTGTGCGACCGGCTTCTGGATCAGGGGCATGAGGTTTTGTGCGTCGACAACCTGTTCACGGGCACCAAGCGCAATATCGACCATCTGCACAACAACCCGCGGTTCGAGTTCATGCGCCATGATGTGACCTTCCCACTGTTTGTGGAAGTGGACGAGATCTATAACCTCGCCTGCCCGGCCTCGCCCGTGCATTATCAGCACGATCCGGTGCAGACGACCAAGACCAGCGTTCACGGCGCGATCAACATGCTGGGTCTGGCGAAGCGGCTGAAATGCAAGATCTTTCAGGCCTCAACCTCCGAGGTTTATGGCGACCCGACCATCCATCCGCAGACCGAAGATTATTGGGGCAACGTCAACCCGGTCGGCCCGCGATCCTGCTATGATGAGGGCAAGCGCTGCGCCGAGACGCTGTTCTTCGACTATCACCGGCAGATGGGGTTGGAGATCAAGGTCGCCCGCATCTTCAACACCTACGGGCCCAGAATGCACCCCGCAGATGGGCGCGTCGTGTCGAACTTTATCATGCAGGCCCTGACGGGTGATCCGATCACGATCTTTGGGGACGGTACGCAGACCCGGTCTTTCTGTTACGTGGATGATTTGATCGAAGGGTTCATCCGGCTGATGGAGACCGGCGCGGACGTGACCGGCCCGGTCAATCTGGGCAATCCTAACGAATTCTCGATGAACGAGTTGGCCCGCGAAGTGCAGGCCCTTGTGGGGGCCGAGACCCCTGTCAGTTTCAAGGAATTGCCAGAGGATGACCCGAAGCAGCGCCAGCCCGATATCACACTGGCGCGGACCCTGCTGGGCTGGGAGCCCAAAGTGCAACTGAAAGAAGGGTTGCACGCAACCATCCGGTATTTCCGCGATCTTCAGGCCGAGGTCGAGACCTAGGGCCAAGGCCCGGTTTAGAATCCGGGCACGCCCCCAGCCCCTGTCCTGCCCCGGCGCTTGCAGAACCTTCGCAAAGCATAGCCTTATTCGAAATCTGCCTGATCCAGCAGCGTATAGGTGAACTTGTTGCCAAACGCATCGCGCCCGGCTTCGCATTTCAGCAGAAACTCGGCAAAGTGACGCTGATCGGCGAATACCTGACACCCGGCGGAATAGATCGTATTCGCAGTGTCATCGTCACCGTTGTTTGGCCCCTTGTGCAGATTTATGCCGAACATCCCGCTTTGAGGATTAACAAGGTTCAGGTTTCCATCCCTGTTGTTGTCCCGAAACACGGTAACGTTTCCCAGCCTTTGACACAGCGCCTTGTGGCCTCCGGGCCGGCCTCGTTTATGAATATCGATCTTGTAGCAGGACCGATATTGCCCCGGCGCCAGAATGGCCGTCCCATCCGGGTTTATCGGGTTCTTCAGGTAGTGATCGCTGGGATCGGCCGTCATCGGGTAATACGCTATATCCCAAACGCCAAGAAACCGGTGGAACACCGTCATGACATCATCGAATTTCTTGGGTGAAACCGGGTGGGCGCGAATGCCCACTATGTTCAGGTTCCAATCGACAGTGGGGGTGTCGAAAACCACAAAACCTTTTTGGGACATGACGTCCATAATCGCTTGCACAGAGGGTCTGAACATCTCTCAATTCTCCTTAAACAATGCGGCCATGTTACCACAGAAGTGACCGACCGTAAAAATCGCCCCCTTGGCTTGTCGCTGCGCGTGTAGGATTTTCGTTGCCTAACCCGTTGATCTCGTTCAAACTTGCTGAAACAAGAAACCATGATTGAGGTCCGGGCGTCCAAACCCTTTTTGATCGACAACAGATTTGCAGGACGAGAGGACGACATGAAAACACTGACCTATGGGCTGGCCTTTGCCATGCTGGCAACCCAGGCCCCGGCGCAACAGACGCTTAGCCTGGCATCTCCGATCCCGGACGGGGCGGAAACACGGTTTTGCTATTACAAGGGGCTGGCTTATTCCCCGGATTCCTTCATCGTGATCTTTGGCGACAACACCGTGACTGACACGATCAACACGCGCGAGGAACGCCTGCTGCGATGTGTAAGCAGCGACAAGGGCACCATGCACTGGAAGCCACAAAGCACGTTTCAGGTCGGCCGCTAAGCCAGAAATATCACTGTCGCCCAGGGCTTTTCAGCCGGATCAGACCGCCAATCCGATCAGGGCGACACCCACGGCCATGAGCACCGCGGCACCCATCCGTCGCGCCCAGTTGCCTTCCTTGAGGAATACGAACCCGATCAGTGCGGCAAAGATGACCGAAGTTTCCCGCAGCGCCGAAACCGCGCCCAGCGGTGCGAAGTTCTTGGCGTACAGCACCAGACCATAAGCTGTCATCGATACCAGCCCGCCAAGAATGCCGATCATCCACACTTTGGCTGGCAGGTCTTTCAGGGTCGCACGTTTCCGCACCCCGACAAATCCGGCAATGAACAGGTGCAGAAACGCACCCCACGCCCAATAGCTGAGCGTGTTACCCGACAGCCGAACACCGATCCCGTCAACGACCGAATAGACCGAAATGCAGAACCCGGTACCCAGCGCAAACATCAGTGCGCTGCGCCCAACGCCCGAGCACAGAGCTTTCCAACTGCTCAGCTGGATACCCAGGGCAATCAGGGCGATACCGGTCCAGGCCTGAAAAGGCAGCACTTCTCCGACCAAGGCCATTGCCCAAAGCGAAACCAGCGCCGGGACAATTCCACGGGCGATGGGGTAGACCACACTCAGATCACCATGCTGATAGGCTTTTCCCAGCATGAAGTAATAGCCGAAATGCACAACGGTCGAGAGCAGGATGTAAACATAGCTCTCTGGGTTAGGCAGCGGCAGGGCCATCACCATGACCGCCGCAGGCAGCACTTGACCCAAAGCGACCAAACCCAGCATGGTGGTTCGATCCGCCGCTGTCTTCACGATTGCATTCCACACCGCGTGCAGCAAAGCAGCCGAAAGAATAATAAGGACAACGAACAGGGTCATGTCCGGACCTTTCCCGCAGAGATTTCGCGCCAAAAGGGTCAACTGCCCCATTCAATTGGCGCCATGTCTGCAAAGGGTGGATCGTTGTCAAGCCCGTTTCAGATCACCTGGGTTGTCAGCCATTTCTCGATCTTCGAGGCCGGCCCTTCCCAACCCGGCTCCATGAACAGGAAATGCGCATGATCTTTGACCAGCAAAAAGGTTCCGCGATCCCCATAGCGCGTTGCCAGTGCGCGGCAGGTATCGGGGTTAACAGCCCTGTCTTCTGCTCCCGAGACCACCAGAACCGGGCAGTCAACCTTGTCGAAATCAACCTTGATCGCGTGATGGTCATCGAACATCCAAAAGAACATTTCAAACATCACGCGCCCGCTTTCCGCGCCCAATTGATCGAATACAGCGTGCTGCTGCGCCTCATCCATCTTGTTCAAGGCGAATGGGGCCATCAAATCGAACCCGACCCGCATCGGCTGCTTCCAGAATGGGCCGCCTTCCATCAAGGTGCGCGGTACAGCCCGTTCATCATCGGTCTCGGGCAAGGTGCCCCAAGGCGCATTGGGATTGATCAGAACGATGGCACTGGCCAAACCACGAGACGCCACTTGTTGCGCCACCACCCCAGCAATGGCATGCCCCAAAATGACAGGTTTGTGGTCCAGTCCCTGTACAAAATCGGCGATGTCATTGGTGTAGTCCATGACACTGGTATCGGTCAGACCCGGGTCGGGGTCCGCTTTCGGATCACCGTCATGGTAACGCAAGGCAGGAACGTGAACCGTCCAACCTTGGCCCCGAAAGAAGGCCGCGTAATCCTGCATGCACCAAGGTCCGGCAAATGCTCCGTGGATAAGAACGATTTCTTTGGTCATCGAAGTCCCCCCCTGCGCTGCCTACAGTATGGGGATATGGTAAGACGTTACAACTGCCCGTGATCCCTGTTGCAGGACGGGTCACAGGTCCTAAGATTGGACGCATGAGTTTTGTGACCGACAATCAATTGCCGCTGCTGATCCTGTTCTTTGTCATCGGCTCAATCGGCACTGCCTTTCTGTTTCGCAAACCGGCAGGGCACCGGGCGTGGAAACTGGCTGATCTGGTATGGGTTGTGCTGGGTGGCATCGGGGCATTGGTGGCTGTTTTGGCCGGGCTTTACACCTCGGACAGCTCGCGACTGGACCGACAGATCGACGTGGCCTATGCCGCGACGCTGGCATTTGACAGGGATGCGGCCCGGTTCCGCCTGCGGTTCTGTGATCCGGCCTATGATCCGGATTCCGCCGTTTTATGCGAAAAGGTTGAATTCCTTTCGGCTTCGACCGCCAGCAACTCGGAACTGCCCCTGTTCATCGCGGTCACGAACGAAGTGGCCCCCCTACAGGGGCTTCACTTCTTGGTTGGGGGTCAGTCCAAGGACGAAAAGGACGAAATACGTGACATGGCCGCCAAGGCCGATGCCTTTGACATCGACCAGTTCCTTGTCTTCACATCACTGGACGAAAACACACAGACCGCAATTGACAACATGCGTCGCAAGGTTCCCGCGATTGCGGGCGACTACCTGATACTTGCGCAGAGCTACGATGACCTGATCGCGCAGGTCGGGAAGCTGAAAGAAGAATGGGAATACCTACAGGACAATGCTCATATTCTTGTCCTGCAAATCGTGGCCCTATGCCTTGTCAGTTTTGCGGCACCGTTTCGGCTAGGGAAATCCGTGGTCGAGTTGCGCACCACGCTCAGCGACGATACGTCTGCGCCAAAGCTTGCGGGTCAGCCCCAAGAAAGTAACGCAGAAGAGTCCACAGGTTCCGAGCACCGCGCCGAATCCACCCCGCCCGCTCATACCGCTCCGCACTCGTAAAGGCGCGTGTGTTCAGAACAGTTACCTTTGGCAACGCGCGCACCAAAGCCACATCTTCCATCAACGGCTGGTCGGGAAACCCGCCTGCCGCTTGATAGGTGTGACGCGGAACCAGCAATCCCTGATCTCCGTAGGGCAATCCCAGCATCCTGCTGCGCAGATTGGCCCAGCCAGCCACCCAGGCCGGCGCAATCCCGCGCGCGCGGAACGCCAGCTGAAACGCGGCAGGTTTGGCTGAAGGCAGGTGGGCGCTGACGGTCTCGCTCCACCCCTGTTGCAGCACTGTATCCGCATGAAGAATCAGCAGCCAATCCCCTTTGGCCTGCGCGCACCCTCGGCGCAGCTGGCCGCCTCGGGATGGTGGGCCGGTCACGACCGTCGCACCGGCCTCTTCCGCAATATCCGGCGTGTGATCGGTTGAGCAGGCATCGCTGATGATCAATTCCCGAATCAACCCGGCATGCACCCCTTCCATCAAAGCCCCAAGACATTCGGGCAAAGCATCGGCGGCGTTGAGGGTCGGGATTACGACGGTAATAGGCGCGGGCACGTCTGATAACCTCTGGTCTTGGCATCGGAACTTCCTATATCACGAGGCCTGAGGAAATGACGAGGACCAAGCCATGCCCACCCGCCGCATTCTGCGCCTGTCCGGCTCGGATACCGAAAGCTTTTTGCAGGATCTGATTACCAACGACATTAAGGGGTTGGACAACGGGTTGGTCTACACCGCTCTGCTTACTCCGCAGGGAAAGTACCTGGCGGATTTCTTCCTGAAACGAGATGGCGACGGAGTTCTTCTGGATGTGGCCGAACACCTTGCGGATGATCTGGTCAAACGTCTGACGATGTACAAGCTGCGTGCGGATGTGACGATCGAGGGAACCGATCTGAACCTGCAACGTGGCACCGGAGCCGCGCCGGAAACCGTCCTGCCCGATCCCCGCCACCCGGACATGGGCTGGCGCAACTACTCCCCCGAACCCGAAGGTGATGATGGAACCGACTGGGATGCACTGCGCGTCCGGCACTGCATTCCCGAGTCAGGCATTGAACTGACCCCGGACAGTTACATCCTGGAATCAGGGTTCGAAGCGCTGAATGGCGTGGATTTCAAAAAAGGATGTTATGTCGGGCAGGAAGTGACCGCGCGCATGAAGCACAAGACCGAATTGCGCAAAGGTCTGCGACGCGTCGTTGTCCAGGGCTCGACCCCGGTGGGGACCGAGATCAGTGCAAATGGCAAACCTGTCGGAACATTGTACACACAGGCCGGCGGAAACGGGATCGCGTATCTGCGATTTGATCGCGCAGGCCCTGAGATGCAGGCCGGAGACGCCACGGTGCGCCTGGAGGACTGAGCCCACCTTGTTGCCAAATCGGCACGACCCGCGCATCAGCTTGTATCGAAAAGTTTGAACCCGTTGTCCTGCACTGCCAAAGTGCAGGCAAACAGGACGAACCGGATACCCGCATGTTTCGACTTTATTCCGCGATCTGGCGCGCCAGTGCGGGGCGGCAGATCATCCTCATCATGCTGTCCGTCGCAATTGCGGGCCTTGCCGCCGTGCCGCTTGAGTTTCAGCGCGACATCGTCAACCACCTGACATCCGACGATGTCGGGACCGAAAAACTGATCCAACTGGGCATCGGCATGATGGCCGTCATCCTGCTGAGCCTCGCCCTGAAATGGGTACTGGGCTATCGCGCCGGAACCTTGGGCGAAGACATGATCCGGCTGATCCGCCAACGCCTGCTTTGGCGTTCGACCGACCTGAAGGATTCAGACGAAGGCCTGCGCAAAGGCACCATGACCACCGCCATTTCGGCCGAAGCCGAAGAGTTGGGCAAGTTTGCCGGTGGAGCCTTTTCGGATCCGGTCGTTCAGATTGGAACGCTGATCAGCGTCATCGGCTATATCTCGTCCACGCAACCAGGTCTGGGGCTGATTGCGTTGTCAATGATCGTGCCGCAAATCATCATCGTTCTGGTCTCGCAGCGCAAAGTGAACACTTTCGTGGCGGAACGGGTTCGCATTCTGCGCGGTGCCACCGACCGACTGACGACCGAGGATATCGAAGCCGTTGAGCGGGATATCAACATCATGTTCGATGACATTTATGACACGCGGCGGCGGATGTTCCTGTGGAAACTTTCGGCAAAGTTCCTGCTGAGCGTGATCAACGGGGCCGGCACCGTCGGCATCCTGATGCTGGGGGGATATCTGGTCTTGCAGGGCAAAACGGATGTGGGCACCGTGGTGGCCGCCACCAGTGGGCTCAGCCGCATTCAGGGACCCACTGCCTTTCTGATCGCATTCTATCGTCAGGTCAGCGCCAATCGTATCAAATACGAATTGATGCTGGAATTGTTCGGCCCGGATCCAACCCGCTATCGCTATCGACCCAACGCATAAGAAAAAACCGCGCGGCGGGCGCCTGCGCGGTCTGATGCGTAACGTGACGAAACGTCACGCGCGTTCGGAATATTCCATCGTTTCCGTGTTCACGACGATCATTTCGTCCTGGCCGATGAAGGGGGGAACCATGACTTTCACGCCATTGTCCAGCACCGCGGGCTTGAAAGAGTTCGCCGCCGTTTGACCTTTTACCACCGGTTCGGTCTCGACGATCTTGCAGGTCACTTTCTGCGGCAACGTCGCGTTCAGCGCCTCGCTTTCGTAGAATTCGACAACAATGGTCATGCCATCTTGCAGAAACGGACGGCGGTCACCCAGTAATTCTGCTGGTAATTCAATCTGTTCGTAGGTTTCTGAATCCATGAACACCAGCATTCCGTCGGATTCATACAGGAATTGCTGATCCTTTTGCTCCAGACGCACGCGTTCGACCTTGTCCGCCGAGCGGAAGCGTTCGTTCAATTTCGAGCCATTGCGCAGGTTGCGCAGTTCTACCTGTGCAAAAGCCCCGCCTTTGCCCGGCTTAACATGGTCGACCTTGACCGCTGCCCACAGGCCACCGTTATGCTCAAGCACATTGCCGGGGCGAATTTCGTTCCCATTTATCTTGGGCATTACATAAATCCTTCACAAACGGTTGATGCATCAGTTGCGGTCCCTATATCTGGCGGGATCACACCTGACAAGACAACGACACCTAGTGCTGCAGGTGCAGCGAGCCATGCAAGTGACGCAACGCAACTATGCATTTTAGCTGTATCCGAATCGCACCTAATCGGTCATAAGGACCCTCACGCCGAAAATGCAAGAGCAAGAACAACAAGGAAGACGAGATGAGAGATTTCGTTGACGGCACTGCCTTTAACAATGAGCAAGGCAATCGTGCGCGCAAACTTTTCGCGGCCGTTGTCCTGGCTGCGCTTGATGATGCTATCGCCGATGACAAGAAATACGGCAATGGCCCCGAACAAATCGCCCGCTGGGCGCGTTCGCGCGATGGGCGCGAAGTTCTGTCCTGCGCAGGAATTGACCCGAACGAACGGGTTGTAAGCGGATTGATGGAATTCGTTGGACGCGGCGTCCGTACCTCGGTCGCCCTGTCGCGGGAAGAAAGCGAACGCCGCAACGCTGCACAGCAGGCCGAAGCTGCCTGAACCAAGGTAGATTTGGATTGAACAAACGCGCTCTGCCTGTCAGAGCGCGTTTTTCTATACCTGATCGTCAGGTATGAAGCCAATGGCTCAAAAGAACAACAACCATTGACGCACCACCCAGAATTCAGCCGCCAGCATGGTTGCGAATAGGGCTTTGCCCCAAACCGGCAATCCACGCTGCCACAGCAGAACATATGCAGCCAGACAGACAAAGGCTGACACCGGTGCCACCCACAAAGCATGATGGTCGCTGTCCCAATAGCTGACAGGGCTTTGGAACACCCAGTCGCTGATGGGCCAGAACTGTGGCCGTCCGTCGCCCGCATGAAGCAGGAAATCTGTCGCAAGATGCAACAGACCCGCCGCTGCACCGACAGCCAGAACATGCCAACCTCTCCAGACTGCCAGCAGGAATGCCAGCCCCCATAGGATAAAGGAATTGTCTATGGCGAATACGGTCTGCCACGCCGGGGAAAAGTAAAGCTGCCCGAAGACCACCTGCTCGGGGATGCCCAGAACAAACAGGGATACGCCCGCCATCACGTATAGGGACAGATCCGGCAATAACGCTCCCAGCAGCGCAGCCCAGAGGACAGGCCCTTGCGGCGGCCGGGCGAACACGGCAGCCCCGATCAAAAGATGCGCAGGCGTATTCATCCGGGGCTTTCCCTTTCGGCTCAAATCAGATCATCTGCGCCCAGACTTATAGGAGACAAGGCATGGTTCGCGCCATCATGATTCAAGGGACCGGCAGCAATGTCGGAAAATCGGTTCTGGTGGCGGGGCTGGCGCGCGCCTACACGCGCCGGGGCCTTCGGGTCGCGCCGTTCAAACCACAAAACATGTCGAACAATGCAGCCGTCACCGAAAACGGTGGCGAAATTGGCCGCGCACAAGCCCTTCAGGCCCGCGCGGCAAAGCGGGCAACACACACGGACATGAACCCTATTCTGCTCAAACCCGAGACGGATACCGGCGCGCAGATTATCGTTCAGGGACAGCGCGCCGGCACGATGAAGGCCGGTGACTATCGCAAGGACAAATCCAAGCTACTGGGCGCAGCGCTGGAAAGCTTTGACAGGCTCTGCGCCGACGCTGATCTGGTTCTGATCGAGGGCGCTGGCAGCCCGGCTGAGACCAACCTGCGCAAAGGTGACATCGCCAATATGGGATTTGCCCAAGCAGCGGACATTCCTGTTGTTCTGGTCGGGGACATCCATCGTGGCGGGGTGATTGCGCAGATCGTTGGGACTCAGGCCGTTCTGGACGAAGGCGACGTGGCGCAGATCAGGGGTTTTGCCATCAACCGTTTCAAGGGCGACGTGTCCTTGTTTGATGAAGGCCGTGATGATATCTCGGCCCGAACAGGCTGGCCCTGCCTTGGGGTTGTGCCCTGGTTTCACGACGCCTGGAAACTGCCGGCCGAAGACATGATGGACATCCGTTCCCATACCGGCGGCGCGTGCAAGGTCGTTGTGCCCCAACTGGAGCGTATGGCCAATTTCGACGATCTCGATCCGTTGTCTGCCGAGCCCGGCGTGAGCGTCGAGGTCATTCCAGGCGGACGTCCCCTGCCCGGCGATGCGGATCTGGTTCTACTTCCCGGCAGCAAGTCCACGATCGGAGATCTGAGCTATTTTCGTGCACAGGGCTGGGATATCGACCTGTATGCACATGTTCGCCGCGGTGGACATGTCCTGGGGTTGTGCGGCGGCTATCAGATGCTGGGCAAGACCATTTCCGATCCTGATGGCGTGGACGGCCGGCCGGGCAAAGTTGATGGATTGGGGTTGCTGAACGTCGATACCGTAATGGTCGGGCAGAAACAGGTCATCCTGCGTTCCGCCCATGCCCTACCAGACCGAGAACCGGTCAGCGGATACGAAATCCACATGGGCCATACCGACGGCCCGGACCGCGCCCGCGCATGGCTTGAGGTCGAAGGCAGACCAGAAGGCGCCGCCAGCAGCAACGGCCGGGTCAAGGGCAGTTATCTGCACGGAATTTTCTCGTCAGACGCATTTCGTGCCCGCTATTTGTCAACGCTGGGCGTGACGTCGGACATTGCCTACGAAGATGGAGTAGAGCAGGCGCTGGATGATCTGGCCGATCATCTGGAGCGCCACATGAATCTTGACTTGATGCTGAGCCTGGCCCAGCCACCGCAGCGCGGCTGAATCTTATCCCAGATCTTTCGCGGTGAGCGCGCGCGCGATTTCCCGCCGAACCATTTTGCGCACGTTTCGCGTGATCCGCTCGCCCATCGCGCCTTGCAACTCCTGGCGGACAACTTCCGCGATCAGCTCACGCAATGTTTCTTCATCCAAATCCGTTGTCGAAACGTCTTCAACGACTTCAGTGGCACGATCGGATTCAGCCGGTCGTCCCGCCCGGATGAACTCTGCGTTTTGTATCGAAGCGGACTCGGGTTGAGGATCGTCCGTATCTTCCTGATCAGTCAGAACGACGGTCCTTGCGGCCGCAAACTCCTCTTCGACGTTCCACGGCAGGGAATGCGTCGGCGTGCCGGAATAGGCGTCTGCGCTGTCGCCATCCGGCTCCCATTGATCCTCGGTTTGCGCAATCGCCGCTTCCAGCGCTTCGATCTTGGCGCTCAGACTGATCGCGGGATCATCGGTTGAGCCGGTTTCCGCGGAATGTCCCTCGGTCGCGTCATCCGCAGTGTTGGCAGGATCACCTGCCCTAACGATGTCGCAGGCACGCAGCAGCATCGGCTTGGCCGAGTCGGCAACATCAGGAGACGGCTTGGCGGGCATGATCTCGGGCTGAGCGGGTTTGCTGATGCGCAGCGCGTCCGTCAGCACCAAACGCCCCGGCTTGCGCGTTGCACCCTGTTGATCCGAGGAGGATTTACCGCGACTGTCTTCACTGACCAGACGTTTGACCGAAGACAGAACGTCTTCGATCCCTGCTTTCACGACATTATCAGACATTGTTCTCTACCGCTCTATCGTTGGATCGAGTGTAGCCAAACAATCCGAGCCCTACAACAAATAGTATTGCCGGTTAGTCCCGACGCAACGCTTTGAGGACTCGATCCAGATCCTTGCTCTGTTTGCTGACACGCGCGGGGGCTTTCTTGACCAGATTATAGTACAAAGTCGGGTCATAGATCTGAACCGCCAGGCCAAGACGTTCTGCCGTCAAAAGGCCCTGCGCCTGCAACAGCTGATACGCTGCGCGGGATCGTTCCGTTCGCGACGCCACTTCGGCCAGCTGCGCGTCCAGCAAATCTTGCTGAGCATTCAGAACGTCCAAAGTGGTCCGGGCACCCAAGGTCGCTTCTTCCCTGATGCCATCAAATGCCACCTGCGATGCGCGAACCCGTTCGGTCGATGCCCTGAGGCTGGCACTGGCTGCCTGAAACGCTGCATACCGGTCCGTAACGCCCTGTGTGATATTCTTTTGTACGTTCAGAAGATTCGCACGAGACGCATCCCGGTTTGCCATAGCGCGCCGTACATTCGCGGCCAACCGGCCACCGGCGTAAATCGGCTGTGTAAAGTCCAGCGACACGGTCGCGTCATTCACATAGTCGTTGTTGTCATAGCTTTCACGCACACCCGCATCCGCGTTCAAACTGACATTCGGCCCAAGGTTGGCCCGCTGCTGCTGGACAATCAGATCAAAAGCGCGGACCTGATGCTGCGCCGACAGAATCGCCGGGTGGTTGCGTTGCGCGAGGCTGATCGCTTCTGCCTCACTTCGTGGCAGATTGGGCAGGCTGGGTTGACCGGCCGTCCTCCCTGGCGCTTTGCCGACCGCATTGACGTATTCAGCCTGCGCGATGCTCAGTTCACCACGAGCGACCGCCAGATCAGCTTGAGAACTTGCCAACTGCGCCTCGGAAAGCGCCACGTCCGTGCGCGTCACTTCGCCAACCTCGAAGCGATCATTCGATGCGCGAAGCTCTTCCGCCGAAACATCCACGTTGTTCTGGCGAATTGCGACTGTTTCTTCCTGTAGCAGCACGCCCAGGTAAGCATTTGCAGCGCGGATAAGCACCTGTTGCTCAATGTCGATTAAGGTTTGCCGGGTCGACAGAACCGTCTCCTGCGCCGATTGCTTGCCCAGAACCGAAGCGCCACCATCATACAGAAGCTGAGTTAGCCCCAGACCGGTGAAAAACCGGGACGGCTCGGTCGTTGTGACCACATTGTTGGTCCGAGACCGGGTATAATCCTGGCTGACCTGTACAGTCCAGTTGATGATTGGCCGCAATGCAGAAAGCGCGATTGCCACGTCTTCATCTGCCGCGCGCAGCAGCGCCCGGTTCTGCTCCAGCAAGCCGCTTGTATTATACGCGCCGATGAAGGCGTCTGTTATGTTGTCAGCCCACACCGGACGCCCTGGCATAACGCTGATGGCAAGTCCTGCGGTCACTGCGAATGCCCTGACCAGCTTGCCTGTCGCTGAACCACGCATACCGAAATCCTCTCAAACGAAATTACACTGCCCTGAAGGCAGTTTGCGGTCTTCTTTTCAACTAATCAAGGCGCCAGCAGAATCTATCGGCGAACTATAGCGAAAATGCACACTCCGCCGAAAAGCTCTCTAGTATCGGTGCACTGGCGTTGAACGCATCCCGCCAGCTGACCCGGCCTCCGGTCTTTCGACCGATCCGCACAGTTCCAAGATTGCCTTCAACAAACAGGCATGCAATCCGGCCATGTTCCTTGAGCTGATCCAACAGCGCGTCGGGAATCCGTTCAACACCGCCCTGCACCATGATCGCATCGTAAGGACCGTGCTCAGCCGCACCCTGATCCAAAGGACCGGCGTGGATAATGGCATTGTCCACATCGGCCTCAGCCAACAGGCTTTGCGCCTCGGACGCCAGCGAGTCGTCGCTTTCCACACCAACAACCAACTGGGCCATACGCGCGGCAACCGCAGTGGAATACCCCGTCGCCGGAGCGATATCGAGAATCATCTCGTCGTTCGAAATGTTGAGCGCATCCAGCATTTTAGCAAGCGTTCTCGGCTCGAGCATACAGCGCCCGTTGCCCAGATCGATCACACTGTCGGCATAGGCGGCCTCACGCTGTGCGTCAGGCACGAAGTTTTCGCGCGGGACGTTCAACATCGCCTCAATTATCGGGAACTTTGTAACATCCGAAGGCCGGATTTGCGTATCAACCATAGTGCGGCGCCGGGCAGCGAAATCTGTCATAGGATCTCTCGAGTCATTCCCAAAGTTACCCGGCTTTTGCCACATCCTGAAACGCCCAGCAACGGCCCTGTTGACGCAACCCCCCTACGCCCATGCGTTTGCGGTTGCGGGCTTCGGCAAATTTCAATCTCGTCGACAAAATTGCGCGCAATCCTCTGGACGCCCCTTGGGAAAGCTGCTAAAACCCCACGCACACCACGGCAAGTATTTGATTTTACTTGTAAAGGCGAGTTGGCGGAGTGGTGACGCAGCGGATTGCAAATCCGTGTACACCGGTTCGATTCCGGTACTCGCCTCCATTTTATTCTAAATCATTGACTTAGCCCTGTGGTGCTCGGGTGTGACACAAAGTGGGACACACCTACAATGATGCAGTCATCCTACCTAAGCCTTTCAAGACACGGCGTTTATTACTTCCGGTGGCCTATCCCTCCGTCCTCTGAGCAAAAGAGAACATCTGTAAGAATATCGCTGCGTACTCACTGCCCGCATAGGGCTGGTGATCTGGCGCGCTTTCTTGCATCTTGCGGTCGATTAATACCGGATCAAACTAACGTGCCCCGACTAAGACAAGACCAAATCCGATCAATGGTGCATCGGTACTTCAAGGCTTCGCTCGACAAGTATTTGGAACGGCTAAACGACAAAGGCTTTCCAGATGGATCAATCAGTGCGATGCAGCAAGAGATTGATATCCATGAAAACGCTGCAGAAGGCGAGGACCTACTGTCTGACCTTTATCTCGACAGAAATGCGTTTTGCAAAGCCTCTGAAATAAGCCCACAGGATTGGGAAGATAACGAGATGGATCTTCGCCGGGAGTGGCGAAAGGGGCGTAGAGATATGCTCAGGCGCGTTCTGGAGGTCGTAGAACGCCTTGAACACTATTCTTATAAAGACGCCCCAGCCGTTACTGTATCGCCGCCCGCCAAGACGCTCCCCGCCTCTTCGCCAATAGGCACGGCAATTGATGACTTTATCACGGAACATTCGCGTCAGTGGGCTGAAAAAACAATCGGTCAGAACCGCGCTTACTTGAACATCCTTATTGAGTACTTCGGGCCAGACAGGTTGCTGGGCACGATTACGAAGCAGGATGCGAACGAAGTTAAAAAGGTTCTGCAAGCCCTACCATCCAGTCGAAACACCAAGCCCGCACTTAAAAACATGCCTTTGATGGACGTCATCAAGCTGCCGGGTCAGAAGAAGATCGCCCCCAAAACGATCAATAGCCACATACAGATGTTCAAAGGGTTTTTTGATTGGGCCGAACGACACGGATACTCACCGCATAGCCTCTTCGACGGCATGAAGGTGGCAAAGGCCAAAAACAGCGCCACCGAGCGCAAACCCTTCAAGCCCGACCACGCCCGTACGATTTACAAAGAACTAACAGAAAACTCGTCTGGGCTGGTGCGCAAGGAATGCCACAAGTGGGGTATGCTGCTAGGAATGTTCACTGGTGCGCGCCTGAACGAGGTATGCCAACTAGAAACTGCTGATGTGCAGCAGGATTACGGTGTTTGGTATCTGAACATCACCGATGAAGGAGATGACAACAATAAACGCGTTAAGTCTGACGCAGGGAAACGCAAGGTACCCCTACACGCCGAATTGCTTCGCATGGGATTCTTGGATTTCGTGGAGAGTAGAAAGCCAGGCAAAAGACTTTTCCCTGAATACAGCTACAACGTGAATGGTGGCTATGGGCGCAACCTAGGCCGCTGGTGTAATGAGAGTTTCCTGAAAAAGTTGGGAATCAAGGAACCGGGTTTAGTGTTTCACAGCTTTCGCCACACTATCGTTACGCGACTAAGCCAAGCCGGAGTATCTGAGCCAATTGTTCAGTGCATAGTTGGCCACGCCCGATCTGGCGTAACGCAAGAGGTCTACAACAAGGAAGGGTACACTTTAACCCAACTGAAAGACGCAATCGACAGTTACCAGATTGAACAAAATATTTTGCATCTCGGATCCACTGCATCGTAAGTCGGCTTTTTGTGTTTAAGTGGCAAGGCCGAACCTTGCCGCTTTCAGTCCCCTATTGAAGTAAAAAGCACCAATTTTTTACCCCAGCCGACCAAAGGACAAGCCAAGCATGAGGCTTGCAATCCTGTAGCGAAAGCAGCTCAATCTGTCTTCTTTCCAAATTCTTCTCAATGTTATTTTCTACTTAGATTTGATGCGAACCCTCGTGTCCGAACGAATGATCGCCATTGCTAAATATACGCCAAATTGTTGCCTGCCAAACTTAGTCTGCCGTGCTTGACCTGCGCCGTTCAAAAGCATAGCAAAGCATTGATTTATATCCTTAAGCTTTTCTGCAGGTCATTCGTGAGTAACGCCTCAACTCAACTCAACCCCGACGCACCCATATCTAAAACTGATGAGGATAAATTTGCCTTCTCGCCATTTGCGGAGGGGTTAGCAGGAGTAGTAGCAGACTATGATCGTTCAAGTAGTTTTACGATTGGAATTTGCGGCCCTTGGGGATCAGGTAAAACTAGCCTAATCAACCTAACAAGAGACGCCTTAAAAGAAAAACTGCGGAATGGCGATCACAACGTCCACGCTGTAGTTTTGCCGTACTCACCTTGGCTCATTGGCAATAGGGATGCATTGTTGCGTGGATTGTTACCCGCAGTTGCAAACGGCATTCGTCGTAGCGTCCCTAGAAAGAAAAGAACCAGTGATCTCAATCGTGCTATCAAGACACTGGACTTGTACGGGCGGGCCATCAAAGGCGTTGAAATGGGTTTGACTGTGGGCGCAGCGACCGCCACCGCATTTGGGCTTGCGGTCGCTCCTTGGCTTGCGCCTGTGGTAGCCGCATTTTCAGGATTAGGGAAGATCCTTGGACTCGTTTCTGATAAGCCTGCCACTCTTGATGAGCTGCGTGATGCTGCGCAAAGGGCTCTAAGAAAAGCTAAAGTAAGGGTGTTAATTGTAATTGATGACCTTGACCGGCTTGATCCAACTGAAGTTGTCGAAATGGCGAGGCTTGTGCGCTCAACGCTTGATCTTCCACATGTTACGTTTTTGGTAGCATACGATAGACAACAGGTGGCTAATTCTGTCCGAACAGTATTGGGCGTAGACGGTGACGCCTACTTGGAGAAAATCGTCCAACTGCAAGTGAATGTACCCGCGTGCAACTCCTACGACCTTGCGCGTGCTCTGGCAGAAGAACTGCAATCTGTTTTCGGAGACCTTAGCGAAGAAGAGACCAATAGTGTGCGCTCTGCTATTTGGGCTGGAGCACGACAACTATTTCTCGACACGCCGCGAGATATAGCGCGTATCACAAACTCATTGAGCTTTGGGTGGTCCATGCTTCAAGGAAGCGTGGACGCCGGTGATCTACTTTTGGTCACTTGCCTACGTCTAAAGACTCCAGAACTGTACGAATGGTGCAGAAGGTATTGCGAGGAATACTTTGTAAACAGGCCTCAACGGATGTGGGGGGACGGGCCAACAGGTTTGTTCAGTCAACACCTTACTCAAGCTTGTGAAACTGCTGGGGTTGAACAGGATACTCTCTTGTCGGTCTTGGAGAACCTGCTACCAGGGATTTCAATGGTACCAACGCCTGACGATACTCCATCACTGTTCGGGGACCAAGAAGATGCAGATGCTGCTGTCAGAAACCGTAGACTGAGTAGCCCAGAACACTGGCGTAAGTACTTTGACCTGGTGGAAGGCAGGTACGGAATTACTGATCAAGGGTTTGCTACATTCATCGAAGACGCCAAAAACAATCCGCAAGTTGCGGTATCAACGTTTTTAGAGCACTCGCAAAGAACGGACCCATCGGGCACAAACTCGGGAGAGAGATTGCTGGACAGGCTACGTGCGGAAGCTCGCGGTGCTAGCTTAGATACTGAACAACGCATCGGTTTGATCTCGGTTTTGGCTAACTCAGCCGATGAATTGGATCGTAACCTTGGACCCGCCTCGTTCTTTGGGGCAACAGCTTATCAAATGGCCAGCTGGACATTGCGGCCTCTGTTGTGGCCGCTTAGTCCTGAACATCGCGAACTTGCATTGAGAAACGCTGCAAGTGACGGCACCTCAATTGGCTGGATCAGCTACGTGCTTAGAGGAGAGTTGTTTGACCATGGAATTATTGGTCGGGGACAGCGGGAAAGAGAACCAATGCTCGACGAGAATGCGTTGCGAACCGTGAATGGAATTCTTGTGGAGCGCATTCAAGACACCGCTGATCATGGCTCACTACTCGAACTGCACTCGTTGCCCAATTGTTTGCTCTTCTGGAGAGATGCCTCTGAAAACCCTGAATTGGTCAGAGCAAGAGTTAGTCACTCAGTATCTACTGACGCTGGCTTAGTGCTTTTCCTTCATGCGTTGAAGCAGATGGTGCGCTCGTCTGCGGGAGATTATTGGAAGATTGATCGGGACTTGGTTGCGGAATTCTATGACGTTGAGATGGCTATAGAACGTCTTAGACAAATTCAATCGGAGGAGAATGGAGAGTTGTCATCCAAAGCAACCGATGCCTTGGAGATGTTGCGAAGAGACCGAGACTAAACATTCGCCCCTACTTCGCTTATTCGAGTTCGGCTCAGTAAATGTCTCAGCATTTCTATAGATTCAAAATTTGCCGCATAGGCGGTTTGAAATCAACACTACACAACTTAGCCGAGCAGCACTCTACCTGCAAAATCGCACTTTTTCAGCATGCAGCATTCATTGCAACGTGGGTTTCTAGCTCTACATAGCCCCGCTGCAAAATCCAGAACAGCCCAGTTGACCCGAATTGGGTTGGCACACTTAACCAGCCAATGAGCGGCCTCTTGGAGCCATGGGTCGTGACGAATGTCCGCAAGCCGGCGAGGTCTCAAATATCTCTCCAAAACCCTTGCCATATTGACGTCTACCAACGGCCTAGGCTGACCGTGCTGGAAGAGTAGAATCGCGTTGCCCACGTATTGACCAACGGCTGGAACCTTAGCGAGTGCGCAGGGATTTGAAGGGAAATGACCGTCTTGCTCTGCGGCATAGGATGCCAACGCGCGAAGCGAACGTGCCCTTCTCCTCCACAAGCCAATTGGCTTCAGAACACACTCGAGCTCTTCTACCGGCGCTAGGGCAATGGCATTCCAACTCGGATATCGAGAGAAGAAATTTCGATACATGCCCGCCACGGTTTCAGCACGCGTCCGTTGTAATAGAACCTCTACACAGATTCTCTCGAATTCATTTGCATCAAGGGAGCGCCAAGGCAGGTCACGTCCGTTCTTGTCGAACCAACTCAATAAATTAACGCGAAGGTGTGAAATCCTTAACTTCTCAGACCTAGTTAATTTGCTCGATTTAGAGGATCTGACTAACGGCATTTTGGTTTTCTCGTATCCACATTCCTCTACGCCTAAAATACCTGCGCCTCGAACTTAACCAGCTTGGTCGATTGCCTAAATTCGATCACGTAGAATTGCCAATCAACCGACAGCTTCTTCCAATATCTGCCTAAAGTGAGCACTAACCGCCTCTGCTAGGCCGACAGGAACAGCGTTTCCAATTTGGGTATACTTCGGCACTTCCCGATCAAACACGCCCTCACGAGGATTCCCAGCGCGTCGTAGTCCTCCGGTAGTTCGCTTGCCACGGAACTGATACCAGTCCGGGAAAAGTTGCAGCCGCGCCCATTCCCGAACTGTTGGAACACGTGGTTGCGAGAAGTGAACGTAGTCATCCGGGAGCGATGTCGCAGTTATGGTCGGTTCACCATTTCCCCAGCTGGCAGGAAGCAACTTCTGTGCGAACTTCTTGGTCTTAAACTCCTCAGGAATCTCCCCGTTGTTTGCATGCATGGCAATGAACTTTGCGACTACGCGCCGATTATGCCGACTGTATTCCTGCTCCGTGAGTGCGAGCTTCTTCCCGCGCATCCATGATGGTTTGGCCCTAAGCCGGCGCTGAATGACTGTAAGCGGTTTCGGCGATGGGTAGACAAGCGACTCGAGCTTTCCACTCGGATACTCGCCGCTTCTCAGGAGCGCATCCACTTCAGGATCCACCAAATCGCCAAGCAAATCCTCTAGGTGAGGGAATGACATGGCACGTGGTGCCGGCAGAAACCCAGCTTCTACGGCATCTCCCTTGCGCAAAACATGCTCGCTTTTGAAAGTCGACGGTTCCAGAAAACTGCACGCTTCGAACACGTCTTTGCGTATTCCAACAACGAGAACTCTTGGCCGGTTCTGGGGAACACCGTAATCCTTTGCATGCACCAGCGACCAACGAACTTCGTAACCGGGGATTGCCTTGAAGCGTTTCAACACGTCAGGGAAAATTAGCTCACCACCCGACTTCGTCCACTTGGCATGTAGTAGCCCTCGAACATTTTCAAACAGGAAAATGCGAGGTCGCAGCTCCTCTATGACATTTGCCATTTGTTCGTAGAGCTGGTTTGACGGGAGCTCTTTTTTGTCAACGTCGTATGACCTGCGTATACCGATTCCAGAGAAACCTTGGCAGGGCGGTCCACCAGCTAACACGTCGATGTTGCTACCGCCACCTTTAGACCAAGACCTAGCGCGTTCTTTCGAATACCCGAGCTCAGGAAGCGCCGCCAAGTCTGCCTCCAGTTTACGAAGCCGGTTGCCCACCAGCTCGTGAGCATCCTGGCAATGCAGGTCTTCGTTTTCAGCGAAACGCATACCGCCTAGGCTATGGTGACGGTTCGCCAAGTAAGTCGCCCGGGCATCATCGTTGAGCTCGTTTACGAACACTGGGGTAAAACCCGAGTTCTCAAATCCAAGCGACAGACCACCACAACCGGCAAATAGGTCTACCACCGATAGCAGGCGATCTCCACCGCCTTTGCGCTTCGGGTTGTCGGCGTCATCGACCGCGACACCTTGGAAAGAGTTATTGTCTCGTAAGTTGTTCACGTTTTCCTCTAGATCCCGGTCGATTCCCTGGCCTCTGACCATATATGCCTCAGCCGTGCAATCAAACTACCAATTGTTGTGCTAGCGGTCCAGGCCTGAGAGCCACCATCAAGACAAAATTCTCAAGGGTAAGCCGGTATTTTCGCCAAGACTACACTCCACCTCTTAAAAAATTTGCTTACGGACTTCGTGAAAGCCTCTATATCCTCAGTAGATCAAGGCTAGGCGAAGAAGGAAACAGCGCTTCCACGTTGCTTGGCTTGATCTTAAACAACGGGCCTTTCTCAACAGTCTTCCCGCCCCGGTCGCTGATTAGGTGATCGACCGTAACGGTTCCTGTCTCAAGCAACCGGCCCAGTTCCCTTACTCGTGGCCGAGCCGTGAACGTCACATACCGATAGTGAAAATAGTCCTTGCCAACTTGTTTGCTGGGAACCGCGACGATCCATGCCGATGCTGGCTGCTTTTGGATCAAGCGTTGCTCGAGATCCGACATGTTCCAAGCAACGAGGTCTCGCGCTCCCGTTTCCGGCAAGATTTGCTTCTCGCGTAGCCAACCGTTGGCATAATCAACCTCGAGAAACAGGCCTTGGCTGTTCGGAAGCCTTGCACGTACCGTGCAATTCAAGCGGCGCTCCCCGTCTCGATCATATCCGCACTTATCAAGTAGTTCTCGGGTGCTCTTGCAAGAACTGATGTCCCAATCAGGGACCTTTGCAAATAGGTTAACCCGGTTCAAATCCTTGGCCTTGCTACCCCGCCTAGCGGTTATTACGACTCCCTTGTACTGGGCCTTTGAAAGCGATGTCATCGGCACGTCGAGATGGTGAAGCAAGGTCATTCCCACGCTCGTGTCGCCATGGCCCATCGCTTCCACGGGCCCCTTGCCTGCCAAGGTCTTCAGTTTTTGGAGCAACTCCTGCGCTTCGGGCTCGAGAGATTGAATATCTTGCATTAAAAGTCCTCTCCACCCGGGAAGCGCAAACGAGCACCGTCTTCGGCGTCCTCGACGTCCGCGACATCCGCGAGGTACTTGTTAAAGAATTCCGCGGGTTCATCGTTGTCGAACTTCACGATTTCGCCGTCTCGGTACCGCACGATCTCTATGCCCGAACCTTTTTCCTCGGCATCGCGGTTCATCGACAAGCCAGCCGCAAGTCGCCGAATGTCAGCAACGAAATCGAGTACGAGAACCCGGTCCTTTTTATCGTTCACCCTCAGGCCGCGGCCGAGTTGCTGTAGGAAAATACGCCGACTGTGGGTTACCCGCATGAAGGATACCAAGTTGACATCCGGCACGTCGATGCCTTCGTTGAGCATCTCGATCGAGATCAGCAAGTCGATCTCGCCCATGCGGAACGCCGAAAGGTTCTTGAACCTTTGTTCACGTGGCAACCTGCTATGCATCAGCGCGGCTCTCACCCCTTGCGCCGAGAATAGTGGCCTAAGTCGCTCTGCGTGCTCAATGGACCGGCAAAAAGCCAAGGCGCGCGGGTCGGACATTTCAGCCATTTTCTCGCAAATGGTCTTGACCATCGCGAGGTCGCGCTCCGGAACAAGCAGTTTTTGGTTGAGGTCCTTTATAGTGAAACCTTGCCGAGATGCCCGGGACACTTCTTCCCAGTTAATACCGTCGGTGAGCATCCGGTAGTCGACGTCCGCCAGGAACCCGCGCTGCATGCCATCAACGATGTCCATGGAGAACGCCGGGTCGCCGAAAAGCTCGGTGATATCCCTGTCATCTCCGCGCCAAGGGGTCGCTGTCAGGCCGACGAGGAAGTTTGGTTCCAGCTGTGCAATTAGACTGCTAAAGCTCTCGGAAGGTGCGTGGTGAGCCTCGTCTACGATCACCAGGCCGAACCTACCTGCTAGGTCATCCCCTCGATTGATCGCCGAGCTAACGGATTGCCAAGTGGCGAATACGACGCCGCCCGGGTATGCGGGTCGTTCGCCGTCCGTCCAAAGGTGCGTGGAACACTCCTTGGGCAGCTGCGCCCAACTCGAGACTTCCAATTGCTTAACCAGGTCACTCATGTGGGCCATTACCAAGACTTCTTGCCTTGGGTTCCTGGCGAATTCCTGAGCGATAAGCTGGTTGGCAACCATGGACTTTCCTAGCCCCGTTGCCATCAACACGAGCGCGCGGCTGTCGCCCCGTCCCCTCTTAGCCTCTACCGCGTTGATCGCCTCGTGCTGGTAGTCCCTCGGCTCGCGCCTCTCCATCGAAACCGATGGCAGTTGATCGTAGAATTGCAGCAGGTGGTTTCCATTCCAGGCACGCAGGTCGATGCCGGCGTTTTCCTGCGCTTTGATGAAGTCGTAGGCGCCCGGGTAGAATTCCTGGTTTGTCGCTGCGACCGCAGTGACCGCGTCGTACTTCCCGAGGGCCCACGCGGCTTCTTTTGCGCCTGCCTCGTCGACACTTCCGTGCGTGCGGTATTTCGCTTGGAATACCCACCTTTGCCCCTCCATGACACCCACGACGTCTGCGCCGTGGTCACCCGAACCGCCGACGAGGGCAACGTCCTCGAAGCCGGCGTGCTTGGCAAGTCGCGCAATCATGCGCTCGAATGCCTGCCATGGCCCGTAGGCCAACCTTTCAACGCTTACGAACCCGGGCATCTACGCCTTCCAGGACTCGAGCAGCTTGAGCGAAGCGAGCGCGCGCGCGAATCTCAAGCGCCAATCTAGGTCCTTGTTCAAGGCGGATGCCCCTTCGTCCACCAGCCAGGTCGCGTCGTTTAGGCCCTCGATGACTTGCAGCACGGAGTCTTCTCTTTGGTCCGGCGAGAGGTGTTCGTAAGGCCGGTCAAAAAACGCGCCATCCATGACGAGCTTCGGCCATCCTCTAACCAGCTCGGCTAGGTAGTCCTCGGAAACGAAGCGGGCGAACTCGCCCTTGCGGACAAGTTCCTCGACCTCGCCAGGCGAAAGGGAGGCAGACTTGTATGCGGACCGCTTTATGCTTTCTAGCTCGTGCTGTGACAATTGACCCGGTTCGATGGGCGCAGCGTTGGGAAGCTTCTCGTCCAAGAAGAGCTTCAACCCTTCAAGGAGGTTGGACGCGACACTAGCAGCACGCGACACGTCACCCGCCTCTTCGGGGAAGTATTTTTCACGCAACATTCGGCTTACCCGCGAAACGGGAAAGTTTCTCGGCGTTTCGGCGGACAAGGTAAGAAAGTGATGGGCCAAGTCGACCAAGAGGTAATCAGCCGGTGTAACCACGCTTTCTTCGAAGTAGGGGGATGACCCGTTGTAATCGAAGCGGAAAGTGTACCCGTCCGGCTTCACGCGGAAAGGCTGGCCATCGAGGTCAGCCTTGTGGCGAAAGGCCGAAACCTTGACGACGACATCACCGGGCAATTCAGAAAGCTCGTAACTCTGGGAGAGCGATAGGTCTAGTTCAGGTTTAGCCGTGCTTGGCTGCTTGCCGTTTACCGGTGCATCCCCACGTGCCTGTGGATCGGGCTTTACGCCCGAATCGTCGATGTCGGTGGTTGTCTTTTTCCCGGCAATCGGGAACTTGCCGGCAAACTTGTCGGCACCGCTTCCACCGCCTCGCTTGGCCCTTTCCGCTTGCTCGACGAGTTCGTACCACTTGTCGTCTTCCTGGTAGTCGGGATCACCCTCGTAGAACTTGTCCACGTACTCCTTGATGAGGCCTGAGTTTAGCCCGGTTCCCTCGGCCGTTCCCGGTACAAGAGCCGCGAGGCCTGCAGTGCTTTTTCGATAACCCGTGAACAGGCGCGCCATGGGGCTATCGTTCTTGGCCATGCCCATGCGGGTCGCGACTTGAGGCTGCATGGGCGATGTCCCGCGGACGAGCTCCACAACTTTTTTCCACTCGGGATCGAGCTTGTCGAATGAATCTTTCTGGTGCGATACGCGAACGAAATCGATCTCGAGTTCACCAACGATACGACCACCCCAGTGGATGGCGTCGATCGGGTACTCCAAGAAAGAGTCCCCGTCGACACCGCGAAAAGTGAAAAAGGACTTGTCCAGTTCCTCGATCACACGCCCGTTTCGTATCAGGTCGATCCCGAAATTTTCCTTGTCGAAGTACCGCTGGATCCCGAGCCACCCTTTCAAGCGCCTAGTCCTCTTTACGACGTTCTCATCGTGTCCACAGGCCGAGCACACGTCCTCGTTCTCGAGTAGCCACACCCAGCAAGTCGAGCAGAATTTCCGGGAGTCGAGCGTCTTGTCGATCTCGACCCTGGCCGGGACCCTACCAAAAGCTTGTGTTTCAACCGACCTCGTCTCGCTCCAGACGCAATGCTTCATGGGCTTCACGACGTCACCATCGTAGTTCAGCTTAATATCAAGCCGCTGCATGACGCGCCCGTAGATCTTGCCGAGCCGGTCGCGGGTTCTTTTCTTTCCGATACCCCAGATGAGCGGGCGGACCCGGTCTGCCTCGAGCCTCGAGATCTTGATCTCGGTACCGTGAACACCGTCCGCCATCTCCTTCTCGGACTTGGCTCGCGTTTGCACCGGGGCAATAAATGTCTTTTGCTTTTCCAAGAGGTCAAAGTCTATGACGAGACCAATCCACTCGGGATCTTCCGGCCGCGTCGTCCAGACCTCTGTTCGCCTGCCCATCCGTGCCGTTGAAATGTTGAAGCCCATCCCGAACAGGCCCATTTTCTCGACCGGGTCGTTTCCCGAGTACCCTGCCCTTACGGCGTCCTGCAGTGTTTCAAGCGACATGCCGATGCCGTTATCGAGCACGGAGATTTCCCCGTTACCGGCCTTTAGCTCGGTATCGCTGGGCAGACGGATCCAAATCCGCGGGTCAGTGGCGGGCTTGCCATCGCGGGACTGGTCGATAAACGCGTCAATTGAGTTGTCGACGAGTTCTGCCAGGCACTGCCAAGGAGCGAAGTCAATTTGACCCAACATCCTGAGAACCCTCGGTGACGGCGTGATATCGACTGTTGTCATTGACTGCTCCCCTCGTGGCGTGTTTTCAATTTCTTAACTTGGCGCCTAGTGGAATTCTAGGCCGCCCAATCATTTTATGGTTGCGCCCAATTCCCAGCTGTACGGGCTTCATGTGATAGGCTTCTCCATACGGGCAAACTACCCGGGAAATTAGGTAGCGCTCGCAAACACGACAATTTGCGCGAGATGTACAAAGGCTTCTTATTCGCCCCGGTAATGGTTGAGTATCAGTTGGAAAGGGAAGCTGCACTCATCCCGATTTTATCGCGGAAGCTTTTACTGTCACTTCTGGGAGTTGATCATACTGGTTGTAAAACTTTTCTTTCATGACAGAAACGAGCTCGTCCAGTAGATGCGCCTGCACGATAAAAGCATCATGAATAGGCAGTATCGAATGCCCTTGTTGGACAAAGTGTAGCATGACACTCTCTGCCAGATCACTTTCTTCGCGTTGCAGCTTTAAGCCCGCATTTTGGCCAATCAATTCCCCGACCATTGGGTAGGCATCCAGAACGGCTTGCCGGAATTCGATAGCAGTCATTCCATGCTTGCGTTCATCAAATCCTCTAGGCTCGGCGATGTGTTTGGTCGGGGCATTAAGTAGAGCAGCCAATGTGGACTTGGCATGATCACGAAGTATGTCACTGGCAGCAACACCCTTTATTGCTGAGTATGGGTCCGCGGGTATAGTGGCATTTGCCTTTGCCAATAGTACTGCAGGATTAAAGCCTCTGTAGTCGACTTCTACAGTTTCCTCACCATTGATCCTCACCGTACGCCTCACATGTTTGCGCACGTACTGCCACCATCCTCCATGGAACCTACCACCCTGTTCAAACTTGCCGTTGTTGAAGATGCGGCGCATGTATTTTGCATTCTCTGAAAACGCTAGGTCCGCGTAATCCTCGCTCACGTCTTTGTACCCCAAAGGCTTTATTGAGGTAATGTCGGCCTGCCCATTCACCTCATTGATCAAGTGAAGTGCCGCCCTCATGGCATGGGTCTGTCTGGTGTCAGGATACTTTATGGGTTGCTTTTCGCTATCCCTTAGTATCAGCACCTCATCTGGCTCTGCAGTTTTGAAGGCACTTATGGTCAACTGTTCTGTGTACAGTGCCTGTATCGACTTTGAAGTCATTGCAAAACGGGTGAGCTGTGCATTGTCCCCGTATTGGTATCCATCCGCGGTGATGCAAATAAGGTCTGTACTCAACAGCCAATCAAGTGCCATGCGGAAGCGATGGGCAGTCATGTATGCCGGTCTGTACCTGCTCTCACGATCAAGGCGCTGCTTCTGCCGTCCTATTCCTACGGACATTCCGCACTTTTTTACATGGGCCCGCAACACATTGACAAGCACAGTCCCTGCGCAGTCACTGAACTTTTGCTGTTCTCGTTGATTGCGTTTACGCGCATAGCTTGCTTGCCACTGCGCGCAAAGCCAATCTAGCGTGGTATCCAATCTACCTTGCGCTTGCTCATTGTTAAGTTGCAGATACGGCTCGAAAGCCCAAGACTGCGCCGCACCTTGATCGGGTAGGTTAGCCTCTTCTATAGCTTGCCTGATGTGCCTCAGAAACTCTTGGCTCCGGTCTTGGTTCATTACAAAAATCCGACATATTTTTGCGCGCACCTATCTATCTTCTTTGTCGAACCCACTTCCCCCATACCCCTCACTTCTGACCGTGTTGTTTGCTTGGCTCCTTAGCCGGGCCTCTGGGAAGTATCTAGCCCATCAGACTTTGACACTAGAGGTTAGCACCTTTTGCCATCTCTTTTTGGGCGTTGACAATACCCGCACCAATCTCCAGCTTGTGTGACACAAAGTGAGACACACAAGCCAACCTCGCTCCCGGTAACTTTGGGTATTCAATGGCTTAGAAAAACGGTAGCGGGTCCGGTACTCGCCTCCAGTACCTCCAATGACTTGCGGTACTTTTTCCCTCCTCGAGGTTCAATATCCAACCAACTATTGGATTTTTCGTGTTGCGATCTGGTTCTGTTCCATCCGACTGCGAGCATTCTTGGCATATGCCGCCAGCTTGCGTTCAGGCAACACCTCGCCGTACTTCCTTGGCAATTTCATCTCGAAATGTTCAGAATTGGTGACCTGAACCATTGTTCCGGCCCTTTCAGATGTATACCATTCTTGTAGTCAGATTGCGATCAGGGACGGCCAAGCAGGCCCTTTAAGCGGTTCAGGCAGCGGCAGAATGGTGCCGCAAACAAAGCTGTCGGATTGTCTGTCGTCCATGGCTGGAATTGACCTGCCATTACCTGTGCTGCTTCGACTTGGTTGGAACGGCATCGCACCCGCTCGAAACGTGCAGGCTGCCTCATGCAATTTGTCCAATCCTTCTTTCTGACGTGTTCGTCAAACGGGGTTCCCGAAAGCATTGCTCAAACAACAGCCCTTGAGCAATATTATGTCTCACCATCGCCGAAAAACGAAACTTCATGACAACTCGGGAAGGATGAACTAGGACTCTAACAAAGAAAAAGTTCTGGACGTATTGTGGAACACATTGCCTTTACCTTCGAGATGGGGGTCGTTTGCACCCTGCTGGCTTTCACCGTTTTTCTGTTCGTTTCCGAGATCATAAGGATCGACCTTTCCGCCATATTGGTTCTGGTTCTCATAGGCTTGCTCAGCTACGCGCCCGGGCTGGGAAATCTGGCGGATGTCACCCTTCTGTTCGACGGCTTCGCATCCAATGCCGTCATCTCGATCATTGCGGTCATGATCGTCGGGGCCGGTCTGGACAAGACGGGGATCATGAACAAGGTGGCTGCCGTCATCCTCAAATACGGCGGCAAATCCGAAGGCAGGGTTGTACCAATCATTTCCGGCACCGTTGGCGTCATATCCTCGTTCATGCAGAATGTCGGCGCCGCTGCTCTGTTTCTGCCGGTTGTCAGCCGAATTTCCACACGGTCGGGCATACCACTGTCGCGCCTGCTCATGCCGATGGGATTCTGCGCCATTTTGGGCGGCACCATGACGATGGTGGGGTCGTCTCCTCTTATCCTGCTGAACGATCTGATCCTGACGGCAAATGACAGTCTGCCGGCCTCTCAGAAAATGGAGCCCTTCGGCCTGTTCTCGGTCACGCCGATCGGTGCGGTTCTGATCCTGACGGGAATTGGTTACTTTCTGCTGTTGGGACGTTGGGTTTTGCCCGAGGCTGAAGGGCCTGACAATACGGGTACCGGACAAGGGACACAGGAGTACCTGCAAAGGGTCTATGGCCTCAAAGCCGATGTGTTCGAAGTCGTGGTGCCCGAGGACAGCCCTTTGGTCGGCGAGATTCTGGCCGACATCAACCACGAAAACCACCTGTACATCATTTCCACCTTCTATCGCGGCAAAACCTCGATGGTTCAGGTTTTGACAGCGGAAATAGCAGCGCCGTGTCGGCTGGCCATCGTCGGCCGCCGTTGGGAGGTCGAGAAGTTCGCCGAGAAATACGGGCTGACCGTTCTTCCGGATTTGGACATTTTCGTCGAAGAGTTCGCCCCAACCAATGCAGGCGTGGCCGAGGTGGTCATCACGCCCGACAGCAAGCTGATCGGCAAATGCCCCCGCGAGCTTTTGTTTCGCAAGACCTACGGGATGTCGCTGCTGGCCATTCACCGCGGCGAAGAGACGCTGAGCCATGTCGAGACCGAGGATCACGAATCCACTCAGATCGGGCTCGAAAAGTTTCAGGCGGGCGACATGCTTGTGGCGCATACCAGATGGGACAACCTGATGCGGATCAAACGAGATCCGGATTTCGTCGTTGTGACGACGGACTTTCCTCAGGACGAGTTGAGGCCGCAAAAAGTCGGCTGGGCCCTGGCATTCTTCGCCATTTCGCTATCGTTGATCCTGTTCACGGACGTCCGGCTTTCACTCTGTCTTCTTACCGGCGCGGTGGGCATGATGCTGACCCGTGTGCTCAGCGTGGACGAGGCGTACCGCGCGGTCGGATGGAACACCGTATTCCTGCTCGCCTGCCTCATACCTTTGGGACAAGCCGTGCAGAACACAGGCACGGCCGCGTGGATCGCGCAGCAGATCATGATAATTCTGGACGGCTGGCCGCTCTGGTCGCTGCAAACCGGCATCGCCATTCTGGCGACGGCCTTTTCTTTGGTCATGTCCAATGTGGGGGCCACGGTTCTGCTGGTGCCTCTGGCGGTATCGATTGCGGTGGCGGCGGGTGGAAACCCGGCCGTCTTTGCCCTGACGGTCGCCATATCGACCTCGAACAGCTTCATCATCCCAACCCATCAGGTAAACGCGTTGATCATGGGTCCGGCCGGATACAAGGTGATGGATTTCGTCCGCTCCGGCGGAATAATGACGGCGCTGTTTCTGGTCGTCTCGCTGCTCATGATAAACGTCATCTATTAGCGCAAGAGGATCCAGGGTGTTCGGTGGTCTTTTCCCATCATCTGGACAGGTTCAGCCGAGGCACCCGTTCACCATAGTCTACGCCCCTTGCTGAAATACCGTTCGTCGCCGGGCCCACCTCAGGCTGGGTCCCGGCACACCATGCCGCCCATCGACGCCCACAGGTCGCTTTCCATGCCTCTGCATCATTGTTGCACGCGACTCGCTTGACAAGCAGGCCAGCGGTGCCGCATGTCCCTTTCGTTGGTGTCGGTGAGAGCCGATGAAAAGGGAATGCGTCAACGGTCTTGCCGCCAAACGCAGCCGCCCCCGCGACCGTGAACGGAGAGGATGCCCAATGCCACTGGCCCGAAAGCCGGGAAGGCGGGACATCCGACAGAGGCCCGCCTCTGGCATCCGCAAGCCGGGAGACCTGCCAACAACCGAAGTTGAAACCGGGCGGGGTGTTCCGGTGTCGGGTCCATGACCACTTGTGGCCCGCATGAAACCCCGTCCCCCGCGAAGAGGATTTGGGGGGATGAGAGACATGACCGAGACCGCACCAGTCGAGTTGCTGGTCTGTACTACCTGCCGTCGCGGCCTGCCTGTCGAAGATGATGCGCAACGCCCGGGCGCTTTGTTGCACAAGGCCCTGGAACAGGCAGACCTGCCCGACGGTGTCACCCTGAAAGCCGTTGAATGCCTGTCAAACTGCGATCAAGGCTGTTCGATCGTGTTGCGCGGGCCGGGCCGCTGGACATTCGTGTATGAAAACCTGAACGAAACAGATCATGTCGACGTCATCGTCGACGGCGCGACCAAGTATCTGGCCACGGAAGATGGTTTGGTGAAATGGCGCGAACGCCCCGAACACTTTCGCAAGAACTGTGCCTCGCGCATTCCCCCGATTGGAGCCTGACATGTCGAACCTCGAAAAACTCCCCGTCACAGTGATCACCGGCTTTCTGGGCTCGGGCAAGACCACTTTGGTGCGTCACCTGATGCAGAACCCACAGGGCAAGCGCCTTGCTGTCGTGGTCAACGAGTTCGGCGATGTGGGCGTCGATGGCGACATCCTGAAATCCTGTGCCATTCCTGATTGCCCGGCGGAAAACATCATGGAACTGGCCAATGGCTGCATCTGCTGCACCGTGGCAGATGATTTCATTCCTACCATCGAGGCCCTGATGGCGTTGGAGCCGCGCCCGGATCACATCCTGATCGAAACCAGCGGTCTGGCCCTGCCGAAACCGCTGCTCAAGGCATTCGACTGGCCTGACATCCGCTCGAAGATCACCGTCGACGGCGTGATCGCCTTGGCCGATGCCGAGGCTGTGGCCGCAGGCCGTTTCGCGCCCAATGTCGAAGCGGTGGACGCCCAGCGCATGGCCGATGACTCGATCGACCACGAAACGCCCCTGTCCGAGGTGTTCGAGGATCAGATCTCGTGCGCCGACATCATCCTGCTGACCAAGCCCGACCTCGCCGGCCCCGAAGGCGTGGCCAAAGCGCGCGAGATCATCGCCGCCGAGGCGCCGCGCCCCCTGCCCGTCGTCGAAGTGGCCGAAGGTGCCGTGGACGTGCGCGTTGTGCTGGGTCTGGAAGCCGCCGCCGAGGATGACATGGACGCCCGCCCCTCGCATCACGACGGCCATCACGATCACGAGCATGACGATTTCGAAAGCATCATCGTCGAGCTGCCCGAGCAGACCGATCCGGCCCAACTGGTCGCCAATATCGAACGCCTCGCCAATGAACTGAACATCCTGCGCGTCAAAGGGTATGCCGCCGTTCAGGGCAAACCCATGCGCCTGCTGGTTCAGGCGGTAGGTGCCCGCGTGCGTCACCAGTATGACCGCCCGTGGGAACCCGGTGAAGACCGTCGTTCGCGTCTGGTCGTCATCGCCGAGCATGACGATATCAAAGAGGCGGAAATCCGCGAAATCCTCGTGGGTGTGCGTGAGGCTGCCGAGTAAGACACATGCACGTCGTCTTCCGCGAAAGCCACGGGCTCGAGGAAACCGAGACCCCAACCGAACTGGGCCAGAGCCCGGCGGATCTGGTGGTGCTGTCCTTTTCGGACAGCGATCTGGGGGCTTTCGCGGCTGGCTGGCATCGCGGCGGCGGACCGGAAGGGCGAATGCCGACCCTGCGGCTGGCGAATTTGACGGCGTTGAAACACCCGTTGTCGGTCGATACCTATGTCGAGCAGACGCTGGAGGGCGCCAAGGGCATTCTGATCCGGCTGATCGGCGGCGTCCCCTACTGGCCTTATGGGTTGCAGCAGGTTCTGGCGCTGGCGCAGGCCAAGGGCATCGCGCTGGCGGTACTGCCCGCTGACGGGCGCGAGGATACGCGGCTGGATGACTATTCCACCCTGCCGGTCTCGACCCTGCGACGTCTGGCGCATCTGTGCGATACCGGCGGCGAGGTCGCGGCACAGGCGGCGCTGGCACAGATGGCTTTGGCGGCGGGGCTTTATGCCGGTCCGGTGATGGGCGCCAAGACCTTGCCCGAATGTGGTACGTGGTGTCCGGATCGCGGCGTAATCCCGGTGGAAACCGCATTCGAAAGCAAGGCCAAACGAATCCTCGTCACCTTTTACCGCGCTTACCTGACCTCGGCAGACACCGCCCCGATCGCCGTCCTGATCCGCAGCCTGCGCGCCCGTGGATTCCAGGCGGTGGGCCTGTTTGCCCCGTCTCTCAAGGCGCCTGTGGCCGCCGACTGGTTGCGGGAACATGTTGTTGCGCTGAACCCATCGGCCATTGTCAACGCCACTTCGTTTTCGGGAAAAGGCGCGTCGGGAACGTCGCCTCTGGACGCGGCAGGCGTGCCGGTGTTTCAGGTCGCTCTCGCCACCTCCCGCCGCAAAGCCTGGGCCGAGGCGGAACGCGGATTGTCCCCGGCCGATCTTGCCATGCATGTGGTACTGCCCGAGGTGGATGGACGGATCTCGGCGGGAATCGCGTCTTTCAAGGAACCCGGCAAACGCGATCCGCATCTGGAATACGCGCGCTTTGCACATCGGCCCGAACCGGACCGGATCGAAGCGATCATCGACCGTGTATCGGGCTGGCTTGCATTGAACGACAAACCCAAGGCAGATCAGATTCCTGCGTTGGTCCTGTCCACCTATCCCGGCAAAGACTGGCAGATGGCCCATGCGGTTGGCCTCGACGCGCTGGCCTCGGCCGAGGCGATGCTGTCCGATCTTGACGAAGAAGGCTATGACATCGCGACAGGCGAGCTGATTGCCGACACTCTTCTGGACGCACGGATTTCGTGGTCGCTCGGGGATTATCAGGATGCGCTTGCGGAATTGCCCGAGACCCTGCGCGCTGATCTGCACACCGTTTGGGGCGCGCCCGAAGATGATCCGGCCTGTGCCCATGGGGCCTTCCATTTCAACGCGCTTCGGCGCGGCAAGGCGCTGGTCGCGCTGCAACCCGAACGCGGCTCGCCCGAGCTGCGGGATGACGACTATCATGACCTCTCGCGCACCCCGCGCCACGGTTATGTCGCCTTCTATCTGTGGCTGCGCAAAGGCTTGGGTGCCGATGCGCTGATCCATATCGGCGCGCATGGAACGCTGGAATGGTTGCCCGGAAAATCGGTCGCCTTGTCAGCCGATTGCTGGCCCGAGGCGCTGATCGGCGATCTGCCAGTGATCTACCCGTTTATTGTGAACGACCCGGGCGAGGCCGCGCAAGCCAAGCGCCGGATCGGAGCCGTCACGCTGGGCCACATCCCACCCCCGATGAAGGACAGCGGCACGCCGGATCGGATGGTGCGGCTTGAATCGCTGCTGGATGAGTTTTCCAACGCCGACGGGCTTGACCCCAAACGCCGCGACCGCTTGCAGGAAGATATCCGTGATGAAGCGCAGGCGATAGGGCTGGAAAGCGATCTTGGCCTCGATCAGGCAACCTGCACCGCCGAGGCCATCACCCGCATCGATCGCTTTGTCTGTGACATCAAGGAAAGTCAGTTTGGCGACGGGCTGCACATCTTCGGGCGCGTGCCCGAGGTGACGGGCAGTTTCGATCCGGCCCCTTCGGCCCACGCCGAACGCGACGCGCTGATCAAAGCGCTCGAAGGCAAGCGGATTGATGCCGGGCCTTCGGGGTCCCCCTATCGTGGCCGGTCAGATGTTCTGCCCACCGGGCGGAACCTTTACACCACCGATCCGCGGTCGGTTCCGACCCGTGCGGCCTATGCTCAGGGTGTGAAACTGGCCGAAGAACTGGTGCGGCGCCATCTTCAGGAAGAAGGCGATTACCCGAAGGGGCTGATCGTCGATCTGTGGGGGTCAGCCACGATGCGCACGGCGGGCGAGGAATTCGCCATGGCCCTGCACCTGCTGGGCGTCAAACCCGTGTGGGACAAAGGGTCCGAGAGGGTTTCCGGCATCGAGGTTCTGCCGATTACCGACCTGAGCCGCCCGCGCCTGGACGTGACCCTGCGGGTCTCGGGCCTGTTCCGGGATGTTTTCCCGACGCTGTCCGCTTTGTTTGGCCAAGCGGTGCGCGCATTGTCCGCGCGTGATGAGGCAACGGATTGGAACCCCTATGCCGGGCAGGAGCCGGCAGCGCGGGTCTATGGACCTGCGCCCGGAAGCTATGGCGTGAATATGACCGAACTTTCCGAGGTGTATACCGACGAGGCCCGTGCGCAGGCCGGTGAAGCGTGGCTTGAGGCCAGCTCTTTTGCATTGGAAGGCGAACACATCTCGCAGGACAAGGACGGCATCACCCAACGCGTTGCAAATGCGGACAGCTTTGTCCACTTGCAGGACCTGACCGAAACCGATCTTCTTCTGGCCAACGATTATGCCACACACGAGGCGGGTTTTGCCGCCGCCAAGAAGATCGCCGGCGGAACCGCGCAGCTTTACCATCTGGACAATACCAACCCCGAAAATCCGCGTGCCCGTACTTTGCGCGAAGAAATCAGCCGAGTCGTCCACGCCCGTGCCGCCAACCCCGGCTGGATCGCCGGGATGCAACGCCATGGTTTCCGGGGGGCGGCTGAAATCGCGGCAACGCTGGATCATATGGCTTCTTTCGCGCATCTGTCTGGCACGGTCGCACCACATCTTTTTGACCTCTACCACGATGCCACTCTGGGCAACGAAGAGGTCGACGCGTTCCTGCAAGAGGCCAATCCCAAGGCGCGCCAGGCCATGCAGGACCGGTTCCGCGCGCTGCTTGAGGCCGGGCTTTGGAACACGCGCCGGAACTCTATCCGGGCTGATCTGGAGGGATTGAGATGAGTGCACCAATTGTTCAGGGCTGGTGCCCGGGCGCCCATCGTCCGATGATGTCCGGTGACGGTCTGGTCGTCAGGGTCAGGCCCCGGCTGGCGCGTCTGGAGGCCGATCAGGCACTGGGACTGTGCGATCTGGCGGACCGCTTTGGCAACGGCTCGATCGATTTGACCAATCGCGCCAATCTGCAATTGCGGGGCGTGGAAGAGGAAGACCATCAGCCTCTGCTCAAAGAGCTTGCCGCGCTGAACCTGCTGGATGCGGAACCCGGTATCGAAATACGCCGCAATATTCTGGTTACGCCGCTCTATCAGGCGGGCGATTTGACTGCTCGACTGACCCATGAACTGATTGATCGGCTTGCGGAGCTGCCGGCCCTGCCGGCAAAGTTCGGCTTTGCAATCGACACGGGCCGCGAACGTCTGCTGGCGTCGGATTCGGCTGATATTCGTCTGGAAACCGGTGCAGGCGGCCTGATCCTGCGCGCCGATGGCTGCGAAACCGGGCGGAGCGTGACCGAGACCGACGCCATTGACCACGTGATCGCGCTGGCAATGTGGTTTGCCGAAACCTACACACCCGAGACACGCCGCATGGCGCATGTCATCGACGCCCTGCCGCAGGAATGGAAGGGATGTGCGCCCGGTTCTGTTAGCGCAAAGCTTCAACCGGGCCGCTGTGAACTGGGCGCCCTGTACGGCGCGGCTTTTGGGTCGCTGCCTGCGCGCAAGCTGTATGACCTGATCGAGGACAGCGGCGCTTGCGCCCTGCGCGTCACCCCGTGGCGGCTGATCCTGCTGGAAGGCGGGGCGGCGATACCTGCCCCGGCGTTTGTCGAAGATGGAACCGATCCGTTGATGACCACCGACGCCTGCCCCGGCGCGCCGTTCTGCCCGCAGGCGCAGGCAGAGACGCGCGACATCGCCCGGGCGTTGGCTTCGCGGGTTTCCGGACGCCTCCATGTTTCAGGCTGTAGCAAGGGATGCGCTCGCATGGGTACTGCGGACATCACATTGGTAGGCGATAACGGACGATTTGATCTTGTCAAACAGGGCCGCGCGGGGGATGAGCCCTGCCAGCGCGGGCTTGACCCCCAAACACTCATGACCATGGACTTCACCTGATGCCCTATACATACGAAACCGATGGCGCAGCGATCTACAAGGAGAGCTTTGCCACCATCCGGTCCGAGGCTGATCTGGCCCGGTTTGATGCCGATGAAGAGCAGGTTGCCGTTCGCATGATCCACGCCGCGGGTATGGTCGGGCTGGAAGAGTTCGTGCATTTCTCGCCCGGCTTCGTGCAAACGGCCCGTACTGCATTGGAAAACGGTGCACCGATCCTGTGTGATGCGCGCATGGTCAGCGAAGGCGTCACCCGCTTCCGCCTGCCCGCCGACAACGAAGTGATCTGTACCCTGCACGATGAACGCGTACGCCCGCTGGCCGCCGAGATGAGCAACACCCGTTCCGCCGCTGCGCTGGAGCTGTGGCGGCCGCATCTGGAGGGCGCGCTGGTCGCCATCGGCAATGCGCCCACCGCACTGTTCCATTTGCTGAACATGCTGGAAGACCCGGATTGCCCGCGCCCTGCCGCGATCATCGGCTGCCCGGTTGGCTTTGTCGGCGCGGTGGAATCCAAGGATGCGCTGTGGCAGGCGCAACCGGTGCCGTCCTGCATTGTCAAAGGTCGTCTGGGCGGCAGCGCCATCACGGTGGCGGCCGTCAACGCCATCGCAAGCCGGGCGGAATGAAGATGGGCACCATATACGGTGTGGGCCTTGGCCCCGGCGACCCGGATTTGATGAGCGTCCGGGCTGATCGCCTGCTGCGCAATGCAAAGCATGTGGCGTTCTTCCGCAAACCCGGTCGCAGCGGCCAGGCCCGCAAGATCGTCAACGGGATGATCCCCGAAGGTGCGATCGAGTTCCCTATGGAATATCCCGTGACCACCGAGATCCCGGTCACAGATCCGCGCTACAACGAATTGCTGGCGGCGTTCTACGAAGACTGCACCAAGCATCTCAGGGCCCTGTCCGAACAGGGTGAGGACGTGGTTGTTCTGTGCGAGGGTGATCCGTTCTTCTATGGCTCGTTCATGCATCTTTACAGTCGCCTGCGCGAAGACGCGCCGGTCGAAGTTGTACCCGCCATTACCGGCATGTCCGGAGCCTGGACAGCGACAGGGGACCCGATCACCTGGGGTGATGACGTTCTGACCGTGCTGGTTGGCACTCTGCCCGAAGACACGCTGGCTGAACGCATGGCTCAAACCGATGCACTGGTCGTGATGAAAATCGGGCGCAACATCGACAAGGTGAAACGCGCCCTGAAGACCGCTGGCCTGTATGACCGGGCATGGATCGTGGAATATGCGCAGATGCCAAACCAGACGGTGACCAAGCTGTCCGAAGCCTGCGAGAAGATCACCCCGTATTTCTCGATCATCGTCGTGCACGGTCAGGGGCGGCGACCATGAGCGGCTGGGTCAAAATTGCCGGTCTTGGGCCGGGTGACGAGGCGCTTGTTACGCCGGAAGTAACGGCCGCACTGGCCGAAGCCACCGATGTTGTGGGCTATATCCCATATGTGGCGCGTATTGCCGAGCGCCCGGGCCTTACGCTGCATGGCAGTGACAACCGGGTCGAAATCGACCGCTCGCAACACGCGTTGCAAATGGCCGCAGAAGGCAAACGCGTGGTCGTTGTGTCCTCGGGTGATCCAGGCGTGTTTGCCATGGCGGCAGCCGTCTTCGAAGCGCTGGAATACGGCCCCGTGGAATGGCGCGATCTTCAGATCGATGTGCTGCCGGGGATCACGGCGATGTTGGCTGCATCCGCGCGCGCGGGCGCCCCGATGGGGCATGATTTCTGCGCCATCAACCTCAGCGACAACCTCAAACCATGGTCATTGATCGAAAAACGCCTGCGCCTTGCTGCACAGGCGGATTTCTCGATGGCCTTTTACAATCCACGCTCGAAGTCCCGCCCGGAAGGCTTTGTAAAGACGCTGGAAATCCTGCGTGAAGAGTGTGAGCCCGAACGTCTGATCCTGTTCGCCCGCGCCGTATCGCGGGCCGATGAACAGATGCGTATTTCGACATTGGCCGAAGCCACGCCCGACATGGCGGATATGCAGACCGTGGTGATCGTGGGGTCATCCCGCACCCGTGTGATCGAACGCAACGGCGCACCGATCGTCTACACGCCGCGCTTCACCCCTGATAAGGATCAGGGATGAAGCAGCCAGTCCAGAACCTGTGCGACCTGCGAAAACTCGGTCCGCTTCGGCAGAACCGGGCGGTCGATCATCAGCACGGGCAGGCCCAGCGCCCGCGCCGCGTCCAGCTTGGCGCGCGCGCCCGTGCCGCCGGCGTTCTTGGACACGACCAGCTGCGTACCATGGCGCTGCATCAACGCCCGGTCGTCGGCTTCGGTAAACGGCCCTCGGGCGACGACCACCTCTGCATTCGGCAAGGGCAAAGTGTCGGGCTCATCCACAAGGCGCAGCAGATAACTGTGTTGAGGTCGGGTCGAAAAATCTTCAAGATGCATGCGGCCAACGGCAAGGAAGACACGCTGAGCATCGCCGGACAATGCGTCCACGGCGGCAGCCATGTCGGGCACGTGACGCCAGACATCGCCGGGCTGCGACACCCAGGCCGCGCGAGTCAACGCGGCCAATGGCGTCCGCGTCGCGGCGCATGCCTCGGTCGCGTTCCGGCTCATCCGGGCCGCAAATGGATGGGTCGCGTCCACGACATGGGTGATGGCGTTCTCATGGATATAGGCGGCCAGACCTTCCGGACCGCCGAAACCGCCAACCCTTACCGGCAAGGGCTGCGGACGCGGGTTTTCCACCCGTCCAGCGTAGGAATACACAGCCGCAATCCCTTGTTGCGAAACAGCTTTGGCCAGCGCGTTGGCCTCGGTCGTGCCGCCAAGGATCAGGAGGGTTGTCATGTCTGAATCTCCGTGGCTGACCGTTCTGGGACTGGGCGAAGATGGGTTTGATGGCCTGTCGCCAACCAGCCGTCAAGTGCTGGACCGGGCCGAAGTGATCATGGGGCCGCCGCGCCACCTGTCATTGCTGCCCGAAACAGGGGCGGAACGTGTCGAGTGGCCTGTGCCGTTCTCGGAAGGGCTGCCGATCCTGAAGGGATTGCGTGGCCGGCAGACGGTTGTTCTGGCCTCGGGCGATCCGTTCTGGTTTGGCGCGGGTTCGGTCATTGCGCGCAATTTCGATGCCGGTGAATGGACCGCCCTGCCCGGCCAATCCACCTTCTCGCTGGCCGCTGCCCGGCTCGGCTGGCCTTTGGAAAGCACATTGACCTTCGGCCTGCACGCCGCGCCGCTGACCCGTTTGCGTCCTCATCTGGCGCCGGGAGCGCACGCGATCTTGTTGCTGCGTGACGGAAAGTCCGTGGCGGAACTGGCACGGTATCTGACCGAGACAGGCTTTGCCGACTCGGCCCTGCATGTGATGCAGGCGCTTGGCGGTCCGCGCGAAAACACCCGAACAGTCACGCTGACCGAGGCGCTGTTGAGTACGTTCGACCACCCGGTCTGCGTCGGTCTGGAAGTTTCCGGTGCAGGACCTGCCCTTTCCAAGGCGTCTGGCAAACCGGACCACATCTTCGAGACGGACGGGCAGATCACCAAACGCCCGATCCGCGCGCTGACACTCTCGGCGCTTGCTCCGCAAAGGGGCGAGCACCTGTGGGATATCGGAGGGGGCACCGGCTCGATCAGCATCGAATGGCTGATGTGCGATTTGACCCTGACCGCAACCAGCATTGAACCCCGTGCTGACAGGGCTGAGCGCATTCGTCGGAATGCCGATGCACTGGGTCAGGATCGGCTGAACGTCATCCATGGCACCGCGCCCGCTGCGCTGGATGGGTTGGAACTGCCCGACGTGGTGTTCATCGGAGGGGGGCTTGATCCAGACCTGCTGCACTGGCTGCACCAGAACCTGTCTTCCGGAACCCGCCTGGTTGCCAATGCCGTGACTTTGGAAAGCGAGGCCACATTGGCCCAGTGGCATGAGAAACTGGGCGGAGAGCTTCTGCGGATCGAACTCGCGCAGTCGGCGCCGCTTGGACCGCGCCGCGGCTGGAAATCCGCCTATCCGGTCGTGCAGTGGAGCGTGACGCTATGATCGTTGCCGGTTTGGGATTCTCGTCCGCCGCCACGGTTGACAGCTTGCGCGCCGTATTTGACGCGGCGGCCGCAAACCACGATGTCGCCGCCCTGGCAACCGTTGCCGACAAGCAAGGCCATTCGGCCCTGACGACCTTTGCCGAAGAACTGTCGCTTCCCCTGCATTTCGTTGCCGCCGCCGATCTGGCCGGTCAACGTACACTCACCTGCTCGAACCGCAGCCGCGCAACCTATGGCACCGGAAGCGTGGCCGAAGCATCCGCATTGGCGGCCGCCGGAAAACTTTTTGGCCCGGGTGCGCGGCTGCTTTCACCCAGACAGATTTCAGACGACCGGCTGGCGACCTGCGCCATAGCCATCGGAGGACAGACATGACCGTTCATTTCATCGGCGCCGGACCGGGCGCCGCCGACCTGTTGACGCTGCGCGGGCGCGACATCATCGCATCCTGCCCCGTTTGCCTTTATGCGGGTTCCCTGGTTCCGGAAGAAATTCTTGGCCACTGCCCCGAAGGCGCAAGGATCGTGAACACCGCGCCAATGGATCTGGATCAGATCATGGCCGAGATCGAGGCCGCACATCAGGCCGGCCAGGATGTGGCCCGTTTGCATTCGGGCGACCCGTCGGTCTGGTCGGCGATGGGGGAACAGATCCGCCGCCTCAAGGAAATGGGCATCCCGGTCAGCGTAACCCCAGGCGTTCCGTCCTTTGCGGCGGCTGCGGCGGCTTTGGGAACCGAGCTTACTCTGCCCGGGCTGGCGCAATCCGTGGTTCTTACCCGGACGCCGGGCCGTGCATCTTCCATGCCCGAAGGCGAGACGTTGGAGAATTTCGCACGCACAGGGGCGACACTTGCCATTCACCTGTCCATCGGCAATCTGGACAATGTCATTGCCGATCTGACCCCGGCCTATGGGTCCGATTGTCCGGTCGCCGTGGTCTATCGCGCAAGCTGGCCGGATGAACGGATCATCCGCGCGACGCTGGGAACGCTCAAAGCGGCGCTGGATGACAGCATCTCGCGGACTGCGTTGATCATGGTCGGTCCGGCACTGGCAGGCGAAGGTTTCGACGAAAGCTGCCTGTATTCGAAAGATTACGACCGCCGCTATCGCCCGCAAAGCGCCGAGAGCCCCTGGTCAAGCTGGAGCCATGGTGATGATTAACCCTCCGGGCCTTCTGATTTCAGCACCGTCCTCGGGCACGGGCAAGACAACGGTCATGCTGGGCCTGTTGCGCGCGTTCGCCGAGGATGGCCTGACCGTTCAACCGTTCAAGAGCGGACCGGACTATATCGACCCCGCCTTCCACCGAGCCGCGTCCGGGCGGGCTTCGTTCAATCTTGACAGCTGGGCGATGGGCGATCCTTTGTTGAACGCGATCTCCGCGCAGGCCGAAGGCGCCGACATCGTGGTGGCAGAAGGTTCGATGGGCCTGTTCGATGGCGTGGCCAAGCCGGGTGAGTTGGGTCATGGGTCCAGCGCCGAGACCGCTGCTCGGATGGGTTGGCCGGTTGTGTTGGTGCTGGATGTCGGCGGCCAGGCGCAATCTGCGGCGGCCACCGCGCTAGGGTTCAGGATGTACAACCCCGATCTGCCCTTTGCCGGCGTCATTCTAAACCGCTGTGCCAGCCCGCGGCACGAGCGCCTGACCCGGCTGGGGATGGAACGCGCAGGCCTGCCGGTTCTGGGTGTTCTGCCGCGCCGAGGCGATCTGACCCTACCCGAGCGGCATCTGGGGTTGATTCAGGCAGTCGAACACCCGGATCTGGAAAGCGCCATCGTGGGCTATGCCGCATTTCTGCGCGAACATGTGGATCTCGAGGCGATCAAACGGGCGGCTTCCTCAGGCCCCATTGGGCCATCGTCAGACGCGCTGCCGCGCCCTCCAGCCCAGCGGATTGCATTGGCACGGGATGCGGCTTTTTCTTTTACATATCCACATTTGCTGGAAGGCTGGCGCGCCGCCGGGGCCGAAATCCTACCCTTCTCGCCACTGGCTAATGAAGCCCCGGCGGCGGATGCCGATCTGGTCTGGCTTCCCGGCGGATATCCTGAACTGCATGCCGGGACATTGGCTGCTGCCCAAACCTTCCTCGCGGGTCTGCGCAAGCACGCGGAAACAAGGCCTGTGCATGGCGAGTGCGGTGGATACATGGCGCTGGGTCATGCGCTGATCGACAAGGATGGCGTGCGGCATGAAATGGCTGGCCTGCTGGGGCTGGTGACGTCGTACCAAAAACGCAAATTCAACCTAGGCTATCGCAAGGCCGAACTTTTGGCCACGATGCCGGGATTTGCACAGAATGCAGCGCTGCGCGGGCATGAGTTCCACTATTCCTCGATCGTGGATCAGCCTGACCCGCCGCTGGCCCGTGTGTTTGATGCCGAAGGCGCAGAGGGACCTCAGACCGGCTCCGTTCGCGGCAATGTCACAGGTACGTTCTTTCACCTGATTGCGGAGGCAACTGCATGAGCGGATTTGTCTCTTTCATCGGCTCGGGCCCCGGCGATCCGGAGTTGCTGACGCTGAAGGCCGTCGACAGGATGAAAAAAGCCGATGCGATTTTGTTCGATGACCTCAGCAGCGGGCCGATTCTGAGCCACGCGCGCGAGGACGCCGATCTTGTGGGCGTGGGCAAACGGGCAGGTCGCCCCTCGCCCAAACAGGACCATGTCAGCAGGTTGCTAGTGGACTACGCCCAGACCGGCCAACATGTCGTGCGGCTGAAATCCGGCGATGGCGGCATGTTCGGGCGGCTTGAAGAAGAGCTTGTTGCCCTTCGTGATGCGGGCATTGAATTCGAGATCATCCCCGGCGTACCGTCTGCGGTGGCTGCCGCTGCTGCTGCAGGCATCCCGCTGACGCGTCGTCTGACCGCACGGCGGGTGCAGTTCGTGACGGGACATGACGTCAGTGGCGCGTTGCCGGACGACCTGAACCTGACAGCCTTGGCCGATTCTCAGGCCACCACTGTCGTATTCATGGGTAAACGTACTTTCCCGCTTCTGGCAGAAGCACTGCATTCACACGGCCTGCCTTTGGATACGCCTGCTTTGATGGCTGAATCTGTTTCGACCCCGGATCAGAAGCTGACGCGCGCCACCATCGGTGCCCTGGCCGAACAGCTGAAATCCGAGATCGGCACGGCTCCGGCCTTGATCCTTTACGGGCCGCTGGCGGAGTTCGAAGATGATTAACCTGAGCCTGATTGGCATCGGCACCGGCAACCCGAATCACGTGACCTTTCAGGGGGCGCAGGCGATCCGGTCGGCCGATCTGATTCTGATCCCCCGCAAGGGCGAAAACAAGGCCGATCTGGCCGGGCTGCGTGAGGACATCATTGATCGGGTAACCGAGACACCGCCAAGGATAGCCTATTTTGACATCCCAAGGCGCCGGGCGGATGACGGCTATCTGCGTGGCGTGGACGAATGGCACGACGCCATTGCGCTGCGCTGGCAAGAGGCGATCGAGGCCCACCCGGAGGCGCAGAACATTGCGCTGCTGATTTGGGGCGACCCGTCCCTGTATGACAGTTCGCTGCGCATTGCGGCGCGGCTGGACCCCAAGCCCAACACCAGGGTGATCCCGGGCATCACGGCCTTGCAGGCTTTGACCGCGGCTCATGCGATCCCGATCAATGACCTGGGCGCACCCTATGTCGTGACCACCGGGCGTCGTATCCGGAAGGAAGGCTGGCCTGAAACCGCTTCGAAAGTCGCCGTCATGCTGGACGGGGAATGTTCGTTCCAGTCCCTCAGAATGTCAGAGTATGACATCTGGTGGGGGGCCTATGTGGGCATGAAAGAAGAACTGCTGATCAGCGGCCCTTTGGATCAAGTCGCGCAGCGGATCCTTGACACGCGCGCCCGCGCCCGAGCCGACCATGGCTGGATCATGGATATCTACTTGCTGAAGAAACGCGACGTGCAGCAGCGCGCGGCGAACACGGATTCGTGACTGCGCAGAACTCTCAAGTCTGGCACACAGGTCAGAGCAAGATACCGGAGACGCGTTGATGAAAGCCTTCATTCCCCTGCTCTGCCTGATCGCGTTGCCTCTGTGGGCTCAGGATGCGCCCGAGGGCTGGGCCGTATACCCAACCCAGAAACCGTATGCAGAACTGGTTGACGCAACCAAAGCCGCGATCAAGGAAAACGGGCTGATCGTCGTGACTCAGGCGGGCCCGACCAAAGCGGCGGCAGCACGTGGGATATCGATTCCCGGAAATCGCGTGATCGGCGCTTTCAACAATGACTACGCCGTGCGGGTTCTGGAAACCTCGGTCCACGCGATGATCGAGGCCCCGATCCGGTTTTACGTTACCGAGAACAAAGACGGGACGGCGAACCTGTCGTATAAAACCCCCAATTTCGTCTTTGCGCCCTACGTCTCGGAAGGTGGGCAGAACCTGATGGATATTGCGGCCGAACTTGACTCGACGTTTCAATCGATCGCTGAACGCGCAGTCAAATAGTCACACTGGCGTGAACCGCCTTGCGTCCGGGAACGTCCTCCGCAATCTGCTTGAAACGGTTTTATCGGAGCATGACTGATGCAAGACCCCTCGCCCCGCGCTGCGGATATTCTGGCCCAACGCCTTTATGAAGCGGGGTGCCGAAACGCATTCGGGATGCCGGGGGGCGAGGTCCTGACGCTGGTCGATGCGCTGGAAAAGGCTGGGATCACCTTTCATCTGACCAAGCACGAAAACTCTGCCGGGTTCATGGCCGAGGCCGTTCATCATCGCGACGGTGCACCTGCGATTCTGGTCGCCACTCTGGGTCCGGGCGCAATGAACGGGATCAATGTGGTGGCGAACGCTTTGCAGGATCGTGTGCCGATGGTCGTTCTGACCGGATGCGTCGATGCGGACGAAGCGTTGACCTATACCCATCAGGTCATGGATCACAGCCGGGTTTATCGCTCGATCACCAAAGGCACTTATACGCTGACAGCCAAAGGCGCGGATATCATTGCCGACAAGGCGGTGTCACTGGCTATGCAGCCACGACCCGGCCCGGTTCATATCGACGTCCCGATCTCGGTTGCCGACACGCCTGTTAACGGCGTGAAACGCCGCCGGCTGGCCAAGGTCGCGCCGGTCAGCCCCGGTGGTGAATGCCTTGAGAAGGCCCGCCGCTGGGTGGCCGAGGCCGAACGCCCCATCGCCATCATCGGCCTGGATGTCCTCTATGACGACTCGCGCAGTGTCGTGCAGGCGTTCCTGGAGCATTTTGGCATTCCTTTCGTGACGACCTACAAGGCCAAAGGCGTCGTGCCCGAGGATCACGCGCTGTGTCTGGGCGGCGCGGGGCTGTCGCCGCTGGCTGACAAGCATCTTCTGCCTCTGATCGAACAATCGGATCTGGTATTGTGTCTGGGATATGACCCGATCGAAATGCGCCCCGGCTGGCGTGAGATCTGGAATCCGGAAGAAAAGCGCGTCATCGATATCTCTGCCGTGGTCAACGACCACTACATGCATCAAGCTGGATTGAACCTTGTTGCCCACACAGGCGAGACATTGGAGGCAATAGCCAAAGGCAACGCGGCCCGTGAAACATGGCCGGGCAACGAACCCGAGCAGATCAAAGCCGCGCTGGCAAAGGACTTCCCCACCGATGAAAGCTGGGGGCCCGCTGCCGTCATTGCCGAAACCCGTGCTGTCCTGCCGCCTGAAACACTGGCCACGGCCGACAGCGGCGCACACCGCATTCTGCTGAGCCAGATGTGGGCGTGCAACGAAGAACGCGGGCTGATCCAGTCCTCGGCTTTGTGCACGATGGGATGTGCCCTACCCATGGCCATTGGCCTGAAACTGGCCGAACCAGACCGCCCGGTGATCAGCTTCTCGGGGGATGCGGGGTTCCTGATGGTTGCGGGCGAGTTGTCGACAGCGGCTGAAATGGGCGGCAACCCGATTTTTCTGGTCATCGTGGATGCCAGCCTTGCCCTGATCGAGCTGAAACAACGCCAGCGACAGATGCGCAACACGGGCGTGGATTTCGGCCATCATGATTTCGCCGCAATGGGCCGGGCCTTTGGCGGCAATGGCCATACGGTTCGTAACAGGACAGAGTTGCGCGCCGCACTGGAAGCTGCTGTAAAGGCTGAGACATTTACGGTGATCGCTGCTGAAGTTGAGCGTGGAGGCTATGATGGCCGCATCTGAAGGCCCGTTGAAGGGTGTCAAGGTTCTGGACCTTAGCCGGATCCTGGCAGGCCCAACATGCACACAGCTTCTGGGCGATCTGGGCGCAAGCGTCATCAAGATCGAAAACCCGGCAACCGGGGGCGATGACACGCGGCAATGGGGCCCGCCCTACGTAAGCGATGCCGAGGGCAACCGCTCGGATCTGAGCGCCTATTTCATGTCTGCCAACCGCAACAAGAAATCCGTCGCGCTGGATATCTCCTCGGCCGAGGGTCAGGCGGAAATCAGACGCTTGGCGTCACATGCGGACATCCTGATCGAGAACTTCAAACCGGGCGGGCTGGCCAAATACGGGCTGGACTATGCCACCCTGTCGCAAGAGTTTCCAAGCCTCGTATACTGTTCAATCTCGGGCTACGGCCAAACCGGCCCGAATGCCAGCAAGCCTGGCTATGACCTGATGGCGCAGGGCTATGGCGGGATCATGTCGCTGACCGGCGACCCCGAGGGCGCGCCCATGAAGGTGGGTGTTGGCATCGCCGACGTGATGTGCGGGATGTATGCAACCGTGGGTATCCTGGCCGCGCTGCGCCACCGCGACTTGACCGGCGAGGGCCAGCAGATCGATCTGGCGCTGGTGGATTCTCAGATCGCCTGGCTGATCAATGAAGGTGTCAACTATCTGACGTCAGGCAATGTTCCGCAACGACGCGGAAACGGGCACCCCAACATCGTCCCTTATGACGTCTACGAAACCGCCGATGGGCACGTGATTCTCGCGGTTGGAAATGACGGCCAGTTCAGAAAACTCTGCAACTTCATCAATGCTCCTGAACTGGCAGACGATCCGAGATTCGCGACCAACCCGGCCCGATTGGAGCATCGTGACGCGCTGAATTCGATTCTTCGCCCCGCTGTGAAGGCGCTGGACACCCAGACCGTCATTTCCGGTCTGGAGGCTGTCAAAGTGCCCGTCGGCCCGGTGCAGACGCTGGATCAGGTGTTCAACACGGAACAAGTGGCCGCAAGACAGATGCAGATTGCCATGCAGGCCCAGCCGGGTCAGGTCAACCTGATCGGGAATCCTCTGAACCTGTCTCGGACACCTGTAACATATCGTAACGCCCCGCCGGTCTGTGGGGCCGATACTGAGGCTGTTCTGAGCGCCGAAAACCCGTTCGAGGATTGAAATACTTGCACATTTAGGCGGCAAGTCGCTGAAACATGCCCTTGAATCGGCGGTTTTTTTCATCTTTTTCGCACACGTCATTTCACCAATTCGAGAGCAGCGTCGATACTGTTACGTCCCTCTCGCACACTCTGGTACATCGAACAGTGTCAAATATCGCAATCAGATTGGACCCAAGTATGAAACAAGACGTTTTCGGACAGATGAACACCCTGACCCAGCCGGCGGCAGTCGAAGCGTGGAATGGTGTTCTGCTTGGGTTCATGGCTCATGCCGCTGTCACGCCGCAGCACTTGGGCAAAGTGCTGGAACTCGAGCCCGACTTCGCGCTGGGTCAAGCGGTCAAAGGTCTGTTCATGGCGCTGCTTGGGCGGCGCGAGATGATGGCGGTTGCTGTCGAAGCGCTGGCTGCTGCCAACGCGGCGATGGAACGTCAACCTGCAACTGAACGCGAACGTCTCTACGTGGATGCGCTGGCCCTGTATCTGGCCGGACAACAGGCACAGGCGGTTCAGAAATTCGAAGCGATTCTGCGTGACCATCCGCAGGACACTCTGGCGATGAAACTAAGCCATGCGACCCGCTTCGTTCTGGGTGATGCAAACGGAATGCGCCGCTCGATCGAGCGGGTGATGCCCGTTTATGAGCCGGACCACCCCGGGCGCGGCTATCTGCTGGGCTGTCATTCCTTCGCGCTGGAAGAAACAGGCGCTTATGAAAAAGCCGAAATCGCGGGCCGTCAGGCGCTGTGGATGGTGTCCGATGATGCCTGGGGCCTGCACGCGGTGGCCCATGTCCATGAGATGACGGGCAATGCGCAGCTGGGCCTAGACTGGCTGGCCGGGCGCGAGGCGGCCTGGGCCCACTGCAACAACTTCCGGTACCACGTGTGGTGGCACAAGGCGCTGATGCATCTGGATCTGGGTCAGGTCGATCAGGTGATCGAGCTGTATGACAATCACATCCGCAAGGACAAAACCGACGATTATCGCGACATCTCGAACGGTACTTCGCTGCTGATGCGGCTTGAACTTGAGGGCGTGAATGTCGGAAATCGCTGGGAAGAGCTGGCTGATCTGAGTGCCGCACGAACGGAAGATGGCTGTCTGATCTTTGCGGATCTGCATTATCTGCTGGCGCTTACCGGTGACAATCGCGCCGATGCCACGGCCAAGATGCTGAACCGCATGAACAAGGATGCGGCCCGCGCCGACGACGACGCCACCCGCCGCATGGCAGACCCAGGTATCGCTGCGGCCATGGGCCTGGAGGCCTTTGGTGACGGCCATTATGGAACGGCGTTTGATCATCTGCTGGCGGCGCGCGATTCCATGCAACTGGCCGGTGGCAGCCACGCGCAACGTGATGTATTTGAACGCATTACCATTGATTCCGGCCTGCGCGCTGGTCGCTTGGACGCGGTGGAACGCATTCTGGATGACCGTCGCGCCAAGCGCGCCGGGGGCGAAGACAATTATGCCATCGCGCGTCGCGCCCTGATCGACGCGGCCCGCGACAGCGGTGACGTCCAAAGCGTCCCCGCCGAATAACAAGAAGACCAAGAAGGACAGAAAACGTATGGCGACCATATCGCCCGCTTCTGATTTTGTACCCGCTGCGGCCCCGGCCGCAGCCCCTGCCAGTGCGCGTGATCCGCGTCTGGATTTCTATCGCGGCATCGCGATGTTCATCATCCTGATCGCCCATATCCCCAACGATCCCTGGGCCAAGTGGATCCCCGCGCGCTTCGGCTATTCCGACGCGACCGAGATTTTCGTGTTCTGTTCGGGCATGGCCTCGGCCATCGCCTTTGGCGGGGCATTTCTGCGCAAGGGATGGTGGATGGGCACCGCCCGAGTGGCCTACCGCATCTGGCAGGTCTATTGGGCGCATATTGCCCTGTTCTTCTTTGTTGCAATGACAATGGCCGCGTTGGATCAGACCGGCGCGTTCGAGAAAACCTATGTCTCGTCGTTGAACCTTCAGCATTTCTTCAATGACCCGGCCCCGCAATTGGTCGGGATTTTCACACTGACCTATGTGCCGAACTACTTCGATATCCTGCCGATGTATCTGGTCGTACTGGCGCTGATGCCGCTTTACATGGCGCTCTACCGCGTCAGTTTCTGGCTGATGGCGGCAGTTTGCGTGGCCATCTGGTTCATCGCCCAAACCGGCGCGCTTGCCCTTCCCGCCGAACCCTGGTCCGAGCGCCAGTGGTTCTTCAACCCCTTCGGATGGCAATTGCTGTTTTTCACCGGCTTCGCCTTCATGCGCGGTTGGATTCCGGCCCCGCCCGTGTCGAAATCCTTGATCTGGGTGGCGATTGCCTTTGTCGTTTTGTCAGCCCCGTTCGGGTCATGGAAAGTCTTCACCTGGATCAACACGGCTGCACCCGAGCTTGGCGCAGTGATCCGCAAGGGCTGGCCCCTGACCGAAGAGCTGCGTGGCAAAACCGAGTTCGGCCTTCTTCGATATGTCCACTTTCTGTCGCTGGCCTATCTGGGATGGGTTGCAGCGGGCGAACACGGCCACCGCCTGATCGCGACGGGTCATGGTGTGGGCGCACGTATCTGGCAATTCCTGCTGGCCGTTATCACCAAGGTCGGCCAGCAATCCCTTGCCGTTTTTGTGTTTTCGATGGCCGCGGCCCGGCTGATCGGCGTCGCGCTGGATCAGGCTGGGCGGGATGTCGCCACTGTCTTTATCGCCAACATGATTGGGTTTGCGATGATCATCGGCGTTGCCTATCTGGCAGCTTGGTTCAAGTCACAACCCTGGAAGTCAAAGAAATGAAATTTACCCGTCGCGCATTCCTCGTCTCGACGACTGCTTTGGCCTTCGCCCCATCCGCCTATGCGACGGGCGGTGAGACGCCTTTTGACCGCGACTATGTGATCGAAATGGCCCGCGATCTGGCCAGCCGCCCCTATGTGGAACGCGAGATGGTACCGCAGGAATGGCAGGACCTGACCTATCAGCAATACCGTTCCATCCGGTTCCGGCTTGACCGGGCGCTGTGGTATGAAACCGAGACGCCCTTCAACGTGGATTTCTTCACCCCCGGCCTGTACTTCCCGCGCACCGTCAAGGTGGAAACGGTCGAGAACGGCATGACCAAGCCGGTCGCCTTCGATCTGGAAATGTTCGACAAGTCCGAAGACGTGCCGCAACTGCCAATCGATGACACGCTGGGCTTCTCGGGCCTGCGTCTGCGCACTGAAATGCACCGCCCCGGCAAGACAGATGAATTCTGCGTCTGGCAGGGGGCCAGCTATTTCCGCGCCATTGGCCTGCACGAGGTTTACGGACTGTCCGCGCGGGGCCTGGCGTTGAAAACCGGTGACCCGGATGGCGAGGAATTTCCCGAATTCATCCGTTTCTGGCTGGAACGTCCCGAACCGGGCCAACGCAACATGGTCGTGCACGCATTGTTGGACAGCCCCAGCGTGACCGGCGCCTATCGTTTCAACGTCACGGCGGGCGCGGATTGCATCATGGATATCGAGGCAACGCTGTTCCCGCGCGAAGACCTGCCCCATGTGGGTATCGCTCCGGGAACTTCGATGTTCCTGTTCGACCAGACCAACCACAGCCGGTTCGACGATTTCCGCCCTGCTGTGCACGACAGCGACGGGTTGATGATCCGCAATGGCGCGGGCGAGGTCCTGTGGCGTCCGTTGGCCAATCCGACCCGATTGCAGGTCTCATCCTTCGTCGACACAAACCCGCGCGGGTTTGGTCTGATGCAGCGCAAACGACAGTTTTCGGACTATGCCGATCTCGAGGCCAATTACCACAAGCGCCCGGGCCTGTGGGTCGAGCCCCGGGAAGACTGGGGCAAAGGCTCGGTCACGCTGGTCGAGATCCCGGCAGATCAGGAAATCTATGACAACATCGTCGCCTATTGGAGGCCCGCTGAGCCCTATGCGGCAGGCAGTCAGGTTGATCTGTCCTATCGCCTGATCTGGGGGGAAGAACCCCAGCGCACACCGATGCCGCGCGTGATCAACACCGCGATGGGCGAGAACACCTTTGGCGAAGGCCGGCTGGCCGTCGTCGATTTTGAAGACAGCGAACTGTTCGAGGACCTGGGCGCAATCACGGTCTTTGTGGGTTCGCCACATGCGGAAACTTCGGAAGGCGTCTTGCAGCGCAACCCGGATACCGGTGGTCCACGCCTGGCGTTTTCATTCCAGCCCGGCGAACGCAACCATGTCGAGTTGCGCGCGCAATTGTTGAAAGACAAACAGCCTGCCTCGGAAGTCTGGCTGTACCGATGGACCGCATGAGCCGCGATCTGCATATCATGCCGCCCGAGGCGCCTCTGGCGATGCCGGCGCAGAACTTCAGCGCACGGTTCCGGGATGCCGATGCGCCTTCCGGTCAGCACAAATCCTCTGCCGGATTCTGGCGCGCGCTGGTTTTTTCGCCTGCTATGGCCGCCACTCTGGCATTGCTGTGGGTCATGTGCGACTGGTTCGGCGCGGAAGGCATAAACGTGGTCGAAGCCATCCTTTTGGCTTTGATTTCGTTCAACTTCTTCTGGATTTCCTTCACCGTCTGCACCGTTTTGCTGGGCATGGTGTCGCTGGCGAAACAGGAACGGCCCGAGCGCCGGACCGCGGCGCAACCCCTGCGGGTGGCCCTGCTGACCCCGGTGTACAATGAAGTCCCCTGGAACGTGTTGGGCAATGCCCGCACCATGCTGGAGGATCTTCAGGCGCGCGGCGGCAAACACCACTATGCCATGTTCATTCTGTCGGACACGCGCGATCCCGAGATTGCGGCGCAGGAACAGGCCAGCGTCGAAGCACTGCGCACCACGCTGGCACCCGGGCTCGAGCTGTATTATCGCCGCCGCGAACAGAATACCGACCGCAAAGTCGGCAACATCGCCGACTGGGTCAGCCGCTGGGGCGCGGATTGGGATGCCATGCTGGTGCTGGATGCCGACAGCCTGATGACCGGGCGCGCGATCCATCGCCTGACCGATGCACTGGCATGCGATCCGGGTGCGGGCTTGATTCAAAGCTATCCGCAGCTGATCGGCGCACAGTCGGTCTTTGCCCGGATGCAGCAATTTGCAAATGGTGTCTATGGCATCGCCTTTGCCGAAGGTCTGGCCCGTTGGTGCGGGCAAGAGGGCAACTATTGGGGCCATAACGCGATTATCCGCACCAAGGCCTTTGCCACCAGCGCCGGCCTGCCCAAGCTGCGTTCGTTCAGCGGTCAGGACAAGCTGATCATGAGCCACGATTTCGTCGAGGCCGGCCTGCTGCGCCGCGCCGGATGGGCCGTGCGATTTCTGCCGCGTATTCGCGGGTCATATGAAGAAACACCGCCGACCCTCATCGATCACGCCATGCGGGACCGCCGCTGGTGTCAGGGCAACCTGCAACACCTGAAATTGCTGGGTTCTTCCGGATTCCGTGCCGTATCGCGATTCCACATGTTCCACGGCGCGGTCGGCTATCTGATGTCCCCGTTGTGGTTTGCGCTATTGTTGATGTGGGCGCTGATCGGTCAGGGTCAGGATGCCTCTGTCCTGCATTATTTCAGCCCCGACAATCCTCTGTTCCCGCAATGGCCCGAGATGTCGGAAACCCGCCACGTGCTGATCATTCTGGTCATGTACGCGATGCTGTTGGCCCCCAAGGTTCTGGGCGTTCTGGCCCTGCCGCTGAGCGGTGTACGCTACGCGGATTTCGGTGGCGGGCGCAAATTCCTTGCCTCTTTCCTGGCCGAGGTTCTGTTGTCGATCCTTTACGCTCCGATCCTGATGGTGCAACAGATGATCGCTGTATTCCGTACGGCTTTCGGCATTCAGCGCGGCTGGTCGCCTCAGGCCCGCGACGGTGGCACCTATGGTCTGCGAACGCTGATCCTGTGCCATGCGCTTGAAACCGTCATTGGAGTGGCGCTGAGTGTCGGTATCCTGTCCGGTCTGGTGTCGATCTGGCTGGCCCCGATCGCAATCAGTCTGGCGCTGGCTATCCCGTTGTCAGCGCTCAGCGGTGTCTCGGCAGGTGCCGCGCGCAAGATGGTCGGAATGCGGGAAGACTTCAGCGAACCCGCCATTACCCGGTCAGCACGCCGCTATCGCGATGAACTGAAGCGACTGGTCGAAGGCAAAGGCAACATGACCCCGGCCGAGTGATCAACTGCCGGGAAGCCCTTCGTACCAATCGACTATCATATCGGCCCAGCCCGCGGGAACGGTGTGCCCTCCGGGGAACAGAGCAAATTCCAGCGCGCTGCCTTCGGCACATGTGGTCCAGCGGCGGCGCATGAAATCACCCGTCGTGCTGAACCCGGTCGGTTTGTGATCGACACAACCGTTCGCATCGCGCCAGATTTCGAGACCCGCATGGATATCTCCCTGCTGAAAGCGTCCTCCGCCCAGCAAACGCCCTTCCAGCGGCACCACATTGTCGGTCCAGCCATGCGTATGGAACATACGGATCGGACCATTGCAGGTTTCAGGGTGCGGGCGCCAGAAACCACCGGACACCGGGACATAGGCCGAAAACGTATCGGGGCTCTCGCAGGCCAGATAGTTGACCATGAAGGCTCCGGCGGAAAACCCGCCCAGCAGGACACGGTCAGTGTCGATGCCAAACCGCCGTGCCGCGTCTTGCACCGCTTCGGTCAGAAAGGCGGTTTCGTCCCGCTCACCAAAACCGGGATAGAAATTCCAGCTTTTGGTGCCGCCCCGGTCGGGCCTTTCCAACCCCTCAGGGGCCATCACCGCATAGCCGCGCTCCAGCAGCGGCTCGACCATCCCGCGATTGCGCATCGTGCCCGACCCGCTGCCGCCATACCCATGCAGGAACACCACCATGGGCGCATTGTCCGCGTCGGGCAGTTCGATGTGATAGGCGCCCATGGGAATCTCACAGGTATCCTCTTGTCCGGCACACCCCGCGAAAGCGATTTGCCCGGTCACTGCCAAGGCCAACGCCAGACTGAATTCCCGGATCATCCTGCATCCTCATCATATTTGCGCACCGGCAATCCGGCCCGAACCCATCCCGGCCCTGCGGCCGAACCCAACATACCCTCGGGCACGTCGATCACATTGGTGAATCCAGCTTCGATCAGGCGGTTGCTCAGGCGCGCCGAGCGCACGCCGCGCGCGCAAATCAAGGCCACCGGGGTCGCCGGATCGCCGCCAGCCAATTCCGTCAGTGCTTTGACAAAATCCTCGCGCCGCATGTCCAGCGGCACGGCACCTTCGCCAATGCCCGATGCGCGCCATTCACGCGGCGTGCGGATATCGATCAACAGAACGTTTCCCTTCGAGGCCTGCTCATGGGCCTCGGCAACCGTTATCCGGCCGCCGCCGTGGTCTTCGGGGATCAAACGGTATTCCCTGATCGCAAACCCGCCTGCAATCGCCGCGCATGCGCCGATCAACATCCATCTTCGGGCTCGGTTCACTTTCTCGGCCAAGATTCAGCCTCCTGTTCGCTGACATGTGTTCTATCACAGATGGTCTGAAACCGGGGCGTCGAAAAACCCGACCCGCATCAAGATCACGTCATTTTTTCGAATCCTTGCAGAGTTTTTGATGCGGCCTATAGGACTCTGTAAAAAAGTTACAATATCTGGACAGTCGGGAAAATATCCTTACAAAATTGGCTTCACACTGACCGCCCAGACCGGAGTATCGCACTTGTCCCTATTCCTCATCGCGGCCCTTCCCTTTCTCGGCGCTGTTTTTCCTGCCCTGCTGATCCGGGCAGGCCGGAACGCAGCCGCATCCGCCGCCGGGTTGACCACATTCCTGGCCCTGATGGGCCTGTTGATCCATATCCCTGCGGTGATGCGCGGAGACGTCGTGACCGCCCGGTTCGACTGGATACCGGGGCTGGGGCTGAACGCGAATTTCATGCTGGACGGCCTGGGATTTTTGTTCGCGTTGCTGATCCTGGGCATAGGGCTGCTGATCATCCTTTATGCAAGGTTCTATCTGTCGCGCGAAGATCCGATGGGGCAGTTCTTTACCTATCTTTTGCTGTTTCAGGGCGCGATGGTCGGGATCGTCCTGTCCGACAACATCCTGCTTCTGCTTATATTCTGGGAGCTTACATCGCTCAGCTCATTCCTGCTGATCGGCTATTGGAAGCACCTTCCCGAAGGTCGTCAGGGCGCGCGCATGGCTTTGGCTGTCACTGGCTCTGGCGGCTTGGCGATGATTGCCGGGATGCTGATCCTCGGCAATATCGTGGGGTCTTACGACCTCAGCGTCATTTTGCAGAACAAAGAACTGATCCAGGCCTCACCCTACTACATGCCGGCGCTGATCCTGATCCTGCTGGGCTGTTTCACCAAGTCGGCGCAGTTCCCGTTTCATTTCTGGCTACCGCACGCCATGGCCGCGCCAACACCGGTTTCGGCCTATCTGCACTCTGCCACAATGGTGAAAGCGGGCCTGTTTCTGATGGCACGGATGTGGCCGGTTCTGGCCGGCACGGATGCGTGGTTCTACATCGTCGCCACGACGGGGCTGATCACCATGCTGATTGGCGCGTCTATCGCGTTGTTCAAGGACGACCTTAAGGCGCTGCTGGCGTTTTCGACCGTTTCGCATCTTGGCCTCATCACCATGCTGCTGGGCTTTGGCACAAAAATTGCCGCCGTCGCTGCCGTGTTCCACATCATCAACCACGCAACGTTCAAAGCCGCCTTGTTCATGACCGCCGGGATCGTGGATCACGAAACAGGCACGCGCGATATCAAAAGACTGGGTGGCTTGCGCCACCTGATGCCGATCACCTTCACAATCGGCACGATTGCCGCCCTCTCGATGGCCGGGCTGCCGCCTCTGAACGGTTTCCTGTCCAAAGAGATGATGCTTGAAGAAACCGTGCACACCACATGGCTGAACTCTCATTACCTGGTGCCGGGGCTGGCGCTTTTGGCTGCGTTGTTCTCGGCCGCTTATTCCTTCCGCTTCGTCAGCCACGTCTTTCTTGGACCTCAGCGGGAAGATTATCCGGCACATCCGCATGATCCGCCCGTTGGGTTGTGGATTGCGCCCGCGTTCCTGGTCGTACTTGTCATCCTGATCGGCCTCTATTCCGCGGCCATTGTCGGCCCATTGGTCGCAGTGGTGTCCAGCGCGGTGATTGGCGGCGAGAAGCTTCCGTATTACTCGCTGAAACTCTGGCATGGCTTCACACCGGCCCTTTACATGTCGGTCGTGGCCACGCTGGGTGGTCTATTCCTGCTGGCGTTGCACAGACGAGGTGAGCAGATCTGGAACGCTCTGCCCCGCCCCGAAGCCAAGCAGATCTTTGAAGCAATCATAGAAGCGCTGACCAGGTTGAGCCGATGGATCACGGATGAGATGCACAACGGGGTCCTTAGCCGCTATGCGATCATCTTCGTCGCCTTTACCGTTGGCCTGGGTTATTACGCGTATTCGACCGGAACCATCGGCATTGAAACCCGCGTTCCGCTGCCGGCTCAGATCATTCCTATCCTTGGCTGGATCTGTCTTGTGGGTGCGACGCTGGGCATTATGTGGTTCCATCGGAATCGTCTTTTGTCACTGGTATTGATCGGCGTCGTCGGCCTGATCGTTTCGGTTGCCTTCAACTATCTCTCGGCCCCCGATCTTGCCTTGACGCAGATCTCGGTCGAAGTGGTGACAATGATCCTTTTGTTGCTGTCGCTGAACTTCCTGCCGACCGAAACGCCCTGGGACAGTTCGGCTGCGCGGCGCTGGCGGGACGCGGCGATTTCCGTGGTCGCGGGCCTTGGTACTGGTGCGCTGATCTACGCGATGATGATGCGCGATTTCGCGTTCCCGACGATTTCAGAGTTCCATCTGGCCAATTCCTACAAAGGCGGCGGCGGCACCAATGTGGTCAATGTGATCCTTGTCGACTTCCGGGGTTTTGATACCTTTGGCGAGATCATCGTTCTGGGCATCGCCGCGCTGATCATCTTTGCGCTGACGGAATCCGTTCTCGGTACAAATGTCCGCAGCTATCTGCTGAACCGCAAACCGCATTGGCCGCAATCCGGGGATTCGCATCCGCTGATGATGGTTGTGGTCACCCGCGTCATGATGCCGATCGCACTGATGGTCGGGGCGTACATCTTCTTTCGCGGGCACAACCAGCCCGGTGGCGGCTTTATCGCCGGCCTGATCGTCGCCATCGCCTATCTGATGCAATACATGGCCAGCGGCTATACCTGGGCCATCGAGCGGCAGAGGTTCTATTACCACGGCACCATCGGCTGGGGCGTTCTGATCGCCGCGGCAACCGGGTTGGGCGCGTGGTTCAACGAACGTCCCTTCCTCACCAGCGATTTCGGCTACATCAACTGGCCTCCGCTGGAGGAATTCGAATGGGCCACCGCCATGCTGTTTGATACAGGCGTATTCCTGGCGGTTCTGGGTGCGGTCATGCTGGCATTGGACAGCCTGTCCCGCTTTGCGTGGCAACCGGGGATGGCACAGGAATTCCCGATGGATATCAACCCCCTGCGAGACAACCCTCCGGAAGAACAACAAGAGAAGGAGCAGGCCTGATGGAAGCGCTCGTAGCCTCTGCCGTCGGTATCATGACCGCTGCCGGGATCTTCCTGATCCTGCGCCGCCGGACGTTTCCGGTCATTCTGGGCCTGTCTCTGATCACATACGCGGTGAACGTCTTCCTGTTCGCGACCGGACGACTAGCGCTGAACGCACCAGCGGTTCTGAACAAGTACGAGGACGTCCCCTATACCGACCCACTGCCACAGGCGCTGGTCCTGACGGCCATCGTGATCTCGTTCGGGATGACAGCCGTGATCGTGATGATCTCGCTCAGCGCATACCTGTCCGCCAAGAATGACCATATCGACATGACCGCCCAGGACAGTGTTGACGCGCCGGGAGATGACGCATGAACCACTGGATCGTTGCGCCGATCGTCCTGCCCGCGATTCTGGCCCCATTCATCATCATGGTCCTGCGATACCATCTGGACCTGCAACGCATCTTCTCGGTCGCGGGCGTCGTGGCTTTGCTTGGGATTGCGCTGACAATCACGGCTCAGGCCTCGGGCGGGGTCATTCAGGTGTACGAGCTTGGCGACTGGCCCGCCCCCTTTGGCATCGTCATGGTGCTGGATCGCATGTCCGCAATGATGGTTCTGCTGACCGCCCTGCTGGCCCTGCCGATCGTGCTTTATGCCATCGCCTCGGGCTGGGATGACCGGGGCAAGCATTTCCACGCGCTGTTTCATTTCCAGCTCATGGGCGTCTGTGGCGCCTTCCTGACCGGCGACGCCTTCAACCTTTTCGTGTTTTTCGAGGTGCTGCTGATCGCGTCTTACGGCCTTATGACACATGGCGGTGGCGCGGTACGGTTGAAAGCGGGTGTGCAGTATGTGGCGTATAACCTGTTGGGGTCGACCCTGTTTCTGTTTGCCCTTGGCACGATCTATGGCGTGACCGGTACGCTGAACATGGCGGACATCGCCCTGCGCGTTGCGGAGATTCCGGCTGAAGATACCGCATTGCTGCGGGTTGGTGCGGTGCTGCTGCTGCTGGTCTTCTGCATCAAGGCTGCCGTTCTGCCCCTGCACTTCTGGCTGCCCGCCAGCTATGCCAACGCCCCGCTGCCTGTTGCGGCCCTGTTTGCAATCATGACCAAGGTAGGGGCCTATTCGATCCTGCGAATGTACACTCTGGCCTTCGGCCCCGACGTCGAAGTCACGCAGGGTCTGGTTGGCGATTGGTTGCAACCTGCGGCGCTGCTGACGCTTGCCGTCGGTGCCGTCGGCATTCTGGGATCGCAGCATATTGCCCGCATGGTTGCCTTTTGCGCCATTGCGTCCATGGGGACTTTGCTGATCGCGATTTCGCAGTTCACGCCCGGCGCGACGGCAGCCGCCCTTTATTACGTGTTCCATTCGACACTTGCGACCGCGTTGCTGTTTCTCATTGCTGACCTGATCATGGAACGGCAGGGAGGGGCCATAGCCCCCAAGCCGCCGATGCCGCAAAGCGGGTTGATTGCTGCCCTGTTCTTTGTCGGCGCCATCGCGATGGCTGGAATGCCGCCGTTGTCCGGCTTTGTTGGCAAGCTTTTGGTTCTGGACGCTTCGCGTGATGCATCCGATGCCACCTCGGTCTGGGCCGTTATCCTGATTGGATCATTCGTCACCATCGTCGGGCTGGCCCGTGCCGGGACGCTGATTTTCTGGAAAAGCTACGACGCTGAGGTTGTCACAACCGATGAAACCGCCGAAGGCGAAAACGCGTCTGCACCCGCCGCCCCCGAACCGCAACCCGGCCTTGCTTTTACGGCTGTGTTCGGGGCCGTGGCAGGTCTGGTCCTGCTGACCCTGTTCGCGGGTCCGGCCCTGGAGTACACGAGCAAAACCGCAGAGCAGTTGTTTACGCCTGAAAACTACATCTCTGCCGTCTTGGGAAGGGAAGAGTGATGAAACTGCTGCGCCGAATTTTCCCGCACCCCCACCTGACGATTTTGCTGACGCTTGTCTGGATTCTGCTGGCGAACAAGCCTTCGCTGAACTCTTTGATCTTTGGTCTGATCCTCGGGATCATCATTCCGTTCGTTACGCAACCCTACTGGCCGGATCGTCCCAAGCTTCGCAACTGGCCAATGGTTGTGGAATACATGCTGGTGGTGCTTTGGGATATCGTGGTTGCGAACGTGACAGTGGCTCGGATCATCCTGTTCAAACGCAATGATAACCGCCAGCCCAACTGGATCTGCGTCCCGCTTGAGCTGCGCACACCCGAAGCGATCACGGTTCTTGCGGGCACCATCACGATGACTCCGGGCACCGTCAGTTGTGATTTGTCAGCTCAGGGGCATAATCTGCTGGTGCACTGTCTTGATGCCCCCGACCCCGAGGCCGTGCGGGACCAGATCAAACAGCGCTATGAACGTCGCCTGAAGGAGATTTTCGAATGATCGACTACGCGATTTATTTTGCATTTGCCTGTTTCGGTGCGGCGATCATGATGTGTCTGTGGCGTATCATAACCGCTGACGGGGTCGGCACCCGGGTTCTGGCCTTGGACACTATGGTAATCAACACCATCGCCCTGATGATCCTATATGGGTTGGATCAGGGGACCGAGATTTTTTTCGAGGCCGCCATGATCATTGCCATGCTCGGTTTTGTTTCCACAGTGGCCTATGCGCGCTTCATGTTGCGCGGCAACATTATCGAATGAGGGCGGGATGACATTCATCGTGGAACTGCTGATCGCCTTTTTCCTGATCGTCTCGGGTATCTTCGGCTTTGTCGGGTCTTTTGGCATGATCAAGCTGAAAGACCCGATGTCCCGCCTGCACGCCCCGACCAAGGCAACGACCTTGGGGGTGGGCGGCGTGCTTCTGGCTTCGATAGTGCATTCTGTTCTTCTGGAAGGAAAGCTGTCCCTGCACGAGCTGCTGATCACTCTGTTCCTGTTCCTGACCGCTCCGATCACGGCCCTGTTCATTGCAAAATGGCACATACACCGGCATGAAAAACCCGAAGACCTGCCGGATGCCGGCGAGGATGAACTTTGGGCCACCCACGCCGTCGAGCAGGTCGAAGACGTTCCGGATCATAGCGCGAATTGAAACCGATGCATATTCCTCCGCTGCCCCTGACCCGCGATCTGGTTCTTGTTGGCGGAGGTCACACCCACGCGCTGCTGCTGCGCAAATGGGGGATGGACCCGTTGCCCGGGGCGCGTGTGACCGTGATAAACCCAGGCCCGACGGCCCCGTATTCCGGAATGCTGCCAGGCTATGTCGCCGGGCATTATGACAGGTGGGAGCTGGACATCGATCTGGTCAGACTGGCCCGCTTCGCAGGCGCGCGCGTCATTCTGGGCGCGGTCGATGGAATCGATACCGATCGTCAGGAAATCCATGTTCCCGGGCGTCCTCCGGTAGGTTTCGATGTGGCGTCGGTCAATGTTGGGATCACTTCGGACATGCCCGCAATGCCCGGCTTTGCGGAACATGCCGTACCGGCCAAACCACTGGGACCATTCGCGGCAGAATGGGCTGCTTATCTGGCGGGCAGCGGCCCTGCCTCGGTCGTCGTGATCGGCGGTGGAATCGCCGGGGTTGAACTGGTCATGGCGATGGCTCATGCGCTCAGGGCCAAGGATCGGTCAGCACAGGTTACGCTGATCGACAACGCCTTTGCCCTGACGGCCACCAGAACCAAAGCGGCAGAGACGATCCGCCGTGCGATGCAGGATCTTGGTGTAGAGGTGATCGAAAACGCCGCGATCAACCGGATCGCTTCGGATCACGTCGCTTTGCAGGACGGGCGCAAAATCCCGGCCGGTTTCGTGACAGGTGCGGCCGGAGCCCGCCCCTATGGCTGGATCGAAAAGACCGGGCTGGACCTTGAGGATGGCTTCATCCGGGTAAACAGCTACCTGCAATCCAGCGATCCCGTGGTTTTTGCCGCCGGTGATTGCGCCCATCTGACGGACAATCCCAGACCCAAAGCCGGTGTATATGCAGTGCGCGAAGCACCGGTTCTGTTCGACAATCTGCGCGCGGCGCTGGGGGCTGGACGGATGCGCAAGTACGTCCCGCAGAAAGATTACCTGAAGCTGATTTCGCTAGGCGGCAAATCAGCGCTGGGCGAGCGGTTGGGGTTGTCCCACAGCGGAGCGATGATGTGGAAATGGAAGAACCACATCGACCAGACTTTCATGAACAAGTTCCGGGACCTGCCGCAGATGAAGCCCCCCGCGCTGCCGCGCGCGCATGCCGCCGGGCTTGTCGAGGTGCTGGGTGAAAAACCGATGTGTGGCGGATGCGGTGCCAAGGTCGGGCGCGGAGCATTGCAGGTGGCGCTGAAATCGCAGCCCGATCCCGTTCGCCCGGATATCATCCCCCTGCCCGGCGACGACGCGGCTCTGCTTCAGACGGGCGGGGTTCGGCAGGTCATGACATCAGATCACCTGAGGGCTTTTACCAATGATCCCGCACTTATGGCGCGCATCGCCGCTGTACATGCCCTGGGGGATGTGTGGGCCATGGGGGCCACGCCTCAGGCTGCCACGGCAACGATTATCCTTCCGCGCATGTCTGCTGCCCTGCAACGCCGTACCATGTCGGAAATCATGTCGATCGCAGGAGACGTCATGCGGGACGCCGGTGCCGATATCGTGGGCGGGCACAGTTCCATGGGTGACGAGATGACAATCGGTTTCACACTGACCGGCCTGTGCGACGCCGACCCGATTACGCTGGCCGGCGGGCAACCGGGCGACTGTCTGATCCTGACCAAACCCATAGGAAGCGGCGTTCTCATGGCGGCCGAGATGGCAGGCCAGGCCAACGGTGCCTGGGTCGCCGCAGCCTACCGGCATATGGCGCAGCCGCAGGGTAAGGCGGCCCGCATATTGGCCGGGGCCCATGCGATGACCGACGTGACCGGGTTTGGTCTGGCCGGACATCTGCAAGGTATCTGCGACGCTTCCGGATGCGGGGCCATTATGGATTTGGATGCCGTGGAGTTGATGGATGGCGCGCAGGAACTGACGGACCGGGGTGTTCGATCAACCCTTTTTGCAGACAACCGGGCAATAGCACCTGCCCTGCCTGCCGCGGGCAAAGCCGCCCTGATATTCGACCCGCAGACAGCAGGCGGCCTGCTGGCCGCAGTGGCGGCAAAGGGTGCCGAAACCGTCTTGAAAGACCTCAGGAACGCCGGATATCCGGCCATGGCAATCGGCGAGCTCACCGATGCACCGGGACTGCGCCTTCAGGACTGATCCAGCAGGGTTTCGATCCGGGTGGCCGCCTTGCTCAGGCCGGCATCGTTCAGAACGGCGATCTCAATATCGGCCAGAACCTTGACGGAACGGGACCGCCGCGACTTTGCGTATGCCGGGTCGTAATGCTGCTCCATCAGGGCCTGGGTCAGCACCTGTTTTTGACCTGCTTCGATCAGCTGCATCCAACCATCCACGACCTCGTGCCCGCGATGAAAGCGCAGCGGCGACAAACGGTCCCTCAAACGGTCACTGTCAGACAGGATGTCGTCATAGGCCTGAACGAGATAGGCAGCGCGCGCCTCGAGCGGAGCCGTGATGTTCACCCGTGGGGCTGCGCACAAAGCGTTCCACAGGCTGGGCGGCAATATCAGGCTGCCGATCTTGGACGATTCCGCTTCGATGACGACCGGGCGCGCCGTATCCATCGCACAAAGCGCCCCTGCCAGGGCCGATTCAAAAGCTTTCTGGCTGGGCTGGCCGCCCGGTCTTTCCCCCAGCAGAGACCCTCGGTGATTGGCCAGTGCTTCGAGGTCAAGAACTTGCACCCCGCGTGCCTGCAAACGTGCCAGCAATTCTGTCTTGGCCGTTCCGGTATAGCCATCCAGCGCCACCAACCGATGCGGCAAGGGATCATCGTACAAATACGCATTCACCAGCCTGCGGTAGGTGCGATAGCCGCCCTCGATCACATCCGCACGCCAGCCGATTTGTTGCAGCATCCATGTGAACGACCCGGAACGCTGTCCGCCACGCCAGCAATAGATCAGAGGGCGCCAGCTGCCTTCGTGGTGGCTTAGATGTTGCTCGATGTGGTTGGCCGCATTGCGGAATACCAGAGCGGCCCCGAGTTTACGCGCCAGAAACGGGCTCTCCTGTACATACATGGTCCCGACACGGGCGCGTTCCTCGTTGTTCAGAACCGGCAGGTTGATCGCGCCTGGCAGATGATCTTCAGCGAACTCTGCCGGACTGCGCACATCGATGACCGTGTCAAAACCATGCGCATAAAGCTGTGTCAGATCAGAAAAATTCAGGGCCATGCCGATGGTCTAGCTTGCCGCGTCTGCAAAGAAAAGGCCGCACGCCGTCACTCGTGCAAAGGCGTGATCAGATCAGGTCCGCTGGCCCGGTTCGAGTTCACGACTGGATCAACGCGATGAAACGTCAGCACATCCTCTGCCCCCGGCTGCATCAAACGAGCAGCGCCCTTTCCCGCTTCTCCCAGCCACAATGACCAATGTTCGGGTTCGAGGATCAGGGGCATCCGATGATGGATGGTACCAAGGTTTTCGTTGGCCGCCGTCGTCACGATGGCACAGGTGCCCTGACGGTTTTCATCCACCCCCCAATCCTGCCAGATCCCGGCAAAGGCAATGGGGGCGCCGTCCCTACGATGGATGTACCATGGCAAGCGCGTTCCCTCGTCCGTCTTGGTCCATTCGTAGAACCCCGTTGCGGCAATCAGACAGCGACGCGACCGGCAGGCATCGCGAAAGGCAGGCTTTTCCGCCAAAGTCGCGGCGCGGGCGTTGATCAGCAAAGGCCCGGCGGTTTGCGTCTTGTACCAATGTGGCAAGAACCCCCAACGCAGCGCATCCAGACGCCGACCTGAGTCACCACCCCGAACCACATGCACCTGATTTGTCGGACAAACATTGAAATTCGGTACGGTCGGCAACGCGTTTGCCGGACGCGCGGAGAACAGCTGCGCCATCGCGTCATTGGGAAGAGTTATTGCAAACCGTCCGCACATAGGTAATCAACCGACGATACAATCTTGATACTGGCACAGGATCTCACGGGATCACACGGAAAACCCAAAAACGCAATCCCTCAAGAGTAAAGCGATGGCCCTTTTGGATGCGGGCAAGCTTCCACAGGCGCTGAAAAAGGCCCAATTGGGCATCAAGAAATTCCCGAAGGACTCGGATTACCAAGCCATCGCCGGTTTCGTTTTGACCGAGATGAAGCAGTACAGGAAATCCATTCCGCATTTCATTGAAGCCTCGCGGATGAAGCCCGATGATCCGCAATTTGCCGAGAATCTGGCTAACGCCTTGATGCAAACAGGGTAAATTTTGCAGGCATTGACCTACGCAGAAAAAAAGATTGAACGATTTCCCAACAATCGGGAACTCACCAGAGTCATCGACGAAATACAACGCCAAGGGGAGAACTGGCGATCCATCATCCAGTTCACCACACACAAACTGGCGTCAGATCCGAACAACGCGGAATTGCTTTCAAAGCGTGCCCGCGCCTTCCAAAGCATCGGTTTTGTCGAGGAAAGCACGCGGGATATCCAACGCGCGTACGAGTTGGCACAAAGAACACAACTATTGCATTGCAAATGGCCATCAATCTGCATCAGACCAGTGACAGAGCCCAAGCGATCAAAGTTCTGCAAAACATCCTGGAAACCGATCCCCACAACCCGAATGCCCTGTTGCAATCCGCAATATTGACCGCACCGGAAAACGTGCCGCAGATGATCCCTGCGTTGAACGAGGCCATCGCTCAGACAGATCAACCTTTACAAGAGCTCGAGTTTGCCAAAGCACATCTGATCGAAAAAAGCGAAGGCTTGGCCAAGGCGTTGCCGCAATTTGAAAAGGCAAACGCAATCCAACAGAGTATTCTACCCTACGACCCCGAAATCGAAGAGAACAAAATATCCGATATTCTGGACCTGTTCCCTCAAGGGTCGCCTCGGATCAGTGCAGAGCAAAACAGTATGCCGGTACCAATTTTTATTATCGGTCAGCCGCGATCCGGAACCACTTTGATGGAGATGATGCTGAGCTCTGCGCCCGGTATCGCCGGTTGCGGTGAACTGATGCTGATGACCGACCTTTCCGCCAAGTTTTATACGTCCGGCACGTCGCTCGATTCAGAAGCCGCGAAGGCGATTGCCTAAAGCTAACTGGACCAGATGCCTGGGATTCCGACGGATTCAATCGCCTTTGTCGACAAGATGCCGCACAACTACCAAGATGTCGGCTTCATTCTTGCAGCCTTCCCGAATGCCCGGATCATCAACATGCTGCGGGATCCACGCGATGTCGGTTTGTCAAAATGGATCCAGCGGTTCCTGGCAGACGGCATGAACGACACTTCCAACCTTGAAGCGATCGCGCATACCGCAAATCTGTATCGCCGCTACATGTCTCATTGGGATAAGCTGTTCGGAAATCGCATTCTGACAATGCCCTATGAAGATCTGGTGGCGGACCCCCTGACCCACAGCCAGCGCGTTGCCGAGTTTTGCGGTATTGAGTGGTGCCAATCCATGGTACACCCCGAAAAGAACACCAGACAGGTGCGTACGGCCAGCGTGGATCAGGTGCGCAACAAGATCTCGACCAAGTCAATCGGGCGCTGGCGCAAGGTCGCGGATCAGATCAAACCGATGCTGGACGGCTTTGACCCGGAACTTTGGCCGGAATACGATTTCAGTTAATCCGCAGAAGCGGAAAAGCCGCATCATAACAACGCGGCTTTTGTCCTTTTCGAAAAACAGGGTCACTTCTGTTGGATGCGTCCGTCGACATAAGGCTGGTACGGCGCGTTTTCGGCCAGATATTCTGCGGTTACATCCGCAAGATCCGGACCGAAGTCATAGGCGTTCTTGTCATCGCCCTCGAACATCGAATACCCATCGCCACCGTTGCGGACGTAGTTGTTGGTTACGACCAGGTAGGTTTTGTTCGGATCAATCGGAACGAACCCATCACCCTCGGCGACCATCACATCAATGATACGCCCTTCGTTCGGCGCTACGCTGGGATCCCAGGTAAAGCGCAGGCCCGCCACTTGCGGGAACCGGCCCTTGACCTCTTCCACCTGGCTTACGCCGTTTTCCAGAGCGTCAATGACGGTCTGCCCGGTGATCTCAAAAGTGGACAGCGTGTTCTGAAACGGCAGCACGGTCAGCACTTCGCCCATGGTCACTTCGCCTTCGTCAATCGACGCGCGCAGACCGCCAGAATTCGCAATCGCAATCTGAGCGCCCTGTTCGGCAACCCGCGCCAGCATGGCGTCGGCGACAAGGTTACCCATTTCGCATTCTTGTACGCGGCAAACCGCCCGATCGCCTTCAATTGCAGCGGCCGAGTTGGCAACGACGCGTTGCTTCATTTCTTCGATCGGTGCGCCCATCTCGGCCACGCGTGCAGCGATATCCGCATCGGGCGTGACAGACGCATCAAGCAAGATAGGCTCACCTTCCGCTGAAATCAGGTTGCCGTCATCATCAAAGGTCAGTGTGATCTCGCCCAGATATTTGGAATAGGCATAGGCCTGCACGATCGGGACATCACCGACCATCATCGGATATGACCCAGCCGCACCTTCCTGCGTGTTCGAGAGCAGCGTGTGCGAATGGCCGCCGACAACAAGGTCAAGCCCCGGCACCTGCTCTGCGATCTCCAGATCCTTGGCCAATCCAACATGGTTCAAAGCAATGATGATATTGACACCTTCATCCTGCAAGGCAGCTACATCAGCCTGCAGGCTTTCTATCTCATCCTGGAAAATTACGTCCTTGCCGGGGCTTGACGTTTCAACCGTGTCCGTTGCCAGTGCTGAAATTATGCCGACCTTCTGACCGCCAACGTCAAGCACAACATGGTTGCCGACCTTGTCCTTCAACTCGGCCGACGACGACAGGTCCAGATTGCCCGAGATCACTGGGAAACTGACCGCGTCGATGAACGACGCCAGACCTTCCGGACCATCGTCGAATTCGTGGTTGCCAACGGCCATAACATCGTAACCGATGGCTTCCATGAACTCGGCCTCTGCCGCGCCCTTATATGTTGTGTAGTAAAGCGATCCCTGGAACGGATCCCCCGCATCCAGCAGCAGCACATTCTGATCCGCCAGCGCATCGCGTCGGGCGTCTACCATGGTCTTGAGGCGTGCAACGCCGCCAAAACACTTACCTTCGGCTTCGCCTTCTGCGTCACAGGTCGAGTCGTATTTGTTGATCGACTCGATACGACTGTGAATGTCGTTAGTATGCAGAATGGTCAGCTTGTATTCTGCCGCCGCCACGCCAGCGGTCAGGCCAAGAATTGCAGCCGAAGCCAGGAAACGCGTCAACATATTGAATCTCCCTGTTTTAATTTGCAGGGATCGTGCGCCGATGACGCCAAAGAGTCAAAGAAGAAATCCGGCTTGATTCCAACGCGTACGCGGGGCATCAGGTCCGTATGCTGATTTACAAGATTTTCCGAGCCGAAGAGTGGGCCACCTTGCAGGACCAAGGTGCCTCGAACGGTGCTCCGATCGACTTCGCTGACGGGTTTGTCCACTTTTCCACCGCTGAACAAGCAGCTGAAACCGCAGCCAAACATTTTGCCGGTGTCGATGGTCTGGTTTTGCTGGCCTGTGACGCAGATGCGATGGGCGACGACCTGAAATGGGAGGTCTCGCGCGGCGGTGCCCTGTTCCCGCATCTCTATCGCCAGATCCGGATGAGCGATGTTGTCTGGTCACGCCCTCTGCCGTTTGACGGCACCGCGCACCAGTTCCCAAAGGACATGTCATGACATCCTATATCGACCCGGACCGCGACCAGTTCGAGGCCTTCAAGGCATTGGATCGGGACCAGCCGATCGAAATGCTCAACCTGGTGAAGTTTCGGGCCAAGGCGCAGTACCCACCCGCGCATGAACTGGCGAATGCAGACCTGACCGGAGCGCAAGCCTACAAGAACTACGGAGCCGAAACCGCTCCGATCATTGAACGTATCGGGGCGCGCATCCTTTGGCGTGGGGTGTTTGAATCAACCCTGATTGGCCCGGCGGACGAGGCGTGGGATGCCGTCTTCATCGCCCGCTATCCGACGGCACACGCATTTCTGGAAATGGTCACCGACCCAGCCTATCGGGCGGCGGTGATCCACCGTCAGGCGGCGGTGGAAACGTCGCGCCTGATCCGATGCGGTTCAGGTGAAGCCGGGGCGACGTTCGGATGAAACTGACTGAGAAACTGGGCCTCGCCGCCCTGCACCGCATCGACCCCGAGACAGCCCACGGGATGTCGATTAGGGCGTTGAAGTCAGGGCTGGCACCCGCACCCGGGCCGGTAACGACGCCGCGCCTGAAAACGGTCGTTGCCGGGTTGACCCTGCCGAACCCGGTTGGGCTGGCTGCCGGGTTCGACAAGAATGGTGAGGTTTTGGCCCCGCTGTCCCGCGCCGGGTTCGGTTTTGTCGAGGTCGGGGCGGTCACGCCGCGCCCGCAACCGGGAAACCCCAAACCCCGTCTTTTTCGCCTGACCGAGGACAAGGCAGCCATCAACCGCTTTGGCTTCAACAATGAAGGCATGGAGGTGATGGCCAAACGGCTTGCAGACCGCCCCAAAGACGCGGTCATCGGCCTGAATCTGGGGGCCAACAAGGATAGCGAAGACCGCGCCGGCGATTTTGTCAAAGTGCTGGCCCATTGTGCCGAACATCTGGATTTTGCAACCGTCAACGTATCATCGCCGAATACGGAAAAGCTGCGGGATTTGCAGGGCAAAGCCGCTCTCACCGCGTTGTTGAGCGGTGTGATCGAGACACGTGACGCGCTGCCGCGCCCGTTGCCGATCTTCCTGAAAATCGCTCCGGATCTCACCGAGGCGGAATTGCAGGACATCGCCGAAGTCGCACGCGAAACCGGGGTGGACGCTGTGATCGCCACCAATACCACCTTGTCCCGCGACGGGTTGCGCAGCGCGCAGAAAGACGAAAGTGGTGGTTTGTCGGGCGCCCCGCTGTTTGAAAAGTCGACCAGCGTACTGGCTCGGCTGAGCAAACTGACGGACGGGGATATCCCCCTGATAGGCGTGGGTGGCATCAGCAATGCCGAGCAAGCCTATGCCAAGATCTGTGCCGGGGCATCGGCCGTGCAGTTCTATACCGCAATGGTGTATGGCGGCATTTCCCTGGCTGCCGACATCGCCAAAGGGCTGGATGACTTGCTGGCGCGTGACGGTTTTGACACCGTATCGCAAGCCGTCGGCAGCAAACGAGAGGATTGGCTGTGATCGAATACTGGCACAACCCCCGCTGTTCCAAATCCCGCGCCGGTCTGGCGCTTTTGGAAGAAAACGGTGCGCAGGTCTGCGTTCGAAAGTACCTGGAAGACGCGCCGTCAATCGACGAGTTGCGCGCTGCGCAATCCGCCCTTGGGCTGTCGCCGATCGAAATGATGCGCACAGGAGAAAAACGGTTCAAGGAACTGGGGCTGGTCAAAACCTCGCCCGACGAAGACCTGATCCGTGCCATGGCCGAAAACCCGATCCTGATCGAGCGCCCTCTTGCAATTGCCGGAGACAAAGCCGCCATCGGACGTCCGCCGGAAAACCTGTTGACGTTGCTCTAGGCCACCTGGGCTTCAAGCTTGGGATAGCGCCAGCCCATTGTCACACCACGTGCGATATTAAGAACCATCAGCGCGGCCCACAGGCCGTGATTGCCGAAGACAGGCACCAGCATGAACAAAGCGACCACATAGATCGCCACCGACTGAATCATCGCGTTTCGCATGGCGCGGGTCCAGGTGGCACCGATGTAGATACCGTCGAACATCCAGCTTGCCACCCCGATCACCGGGGCGATCGCGGCCCAGAACAGGTATTCGCGCCCGGCTTCACGCACTTGCGGTGAAGTTGACATCAGGTCGATCAGCGCCGGGCCGGCGACGAAGAAAACCGCCGCCAGCAACAGCGCGCCCCCAACACCCCATTGCGAGGCCATGACAGAGGCGCGACGCACCTGATACCTGTCTCTGGCACCGACTGCGCCTCCGACCAGCGCTTCGGCGGAAAAGGCGAACCCATCAAGCGCAAAGGCGGTGATTTCAAGAAATTGAAGCAAGACTTGATTGGCCGCCAGATTCACGTCACCCAGATCCGAGCCAACAAAAAGGAATGTCGTGAACGATCCGGTCAACAGAACCGATCGCAGCATGATATCACCGTTGACCTGCAACATGCGCCGCAGCCGGGCGGCATCGAAAACCCTAGCCCAATCGCGCCAGATTCCATCTGCGAACCCATCCCGGCAAAGCCACACCCCCAAGGCCAAACCGGTCCATTCTGCGATCAGGGTGGCAATCGCAACCCCTTCGACCCCCCAGCCAAGGCCCAAAACGAACCACAGGTCGAGACCGATATTCAACCCGTTCATCCAGACCTGAAGGATGAACACGCCGCGCGTACGCTCGACGGCGATCAGCCAGCCGGTAACGGCATATAACGCGATGGTTGCAGGCGCCCCCCAGATGCGGATTTCCAGATAGGATCGGGTCAGGGCTTCGACTTCGGGGCTTGCCGGGGAAAGCGCGAATGCACCCGCAAACACGGCCACCTGCGCAAGGATAAAGAACAGTCCTGCCGCGCCTCCCAGGATCAGGCCGCGCATCAGCAGCGCCCGGGTTTCAACGGTGTCGCCTGCCCCGCGTGCCTGCGCCGCTATCCCGGTTGTGCCCATCCGCAGGAAACCGAAGATCCAATAGATTGTGGACAGGATCACAGCCCCGATGCCGACCGCCCCGATCGGGGCCGCCTCGCCCATCTGACCGACAACGCCCGTATCCACCGCACCCAGTATCGGCACGGTGGCATTCGACAGGACTATGGGCACCGCGATCTTCAGCACCCGCCTGTGCGTGATGGGCGCCGAGGCGTCCTGCACGGTCAGCTCTTGTCTCTGGGAGGTTGCGGCATCAGAAAATGTCCGGAAGCCTGCGCAAACAGTTTCGCATGGTTATCCTGCCAGGCTTCGACCCGGACCGAGGCGTACCGCCGCCCGGATCTGCTGATGAAGGCCCGTGCATATGCGTCCCGTGGAAGGCCCGAGCGCAGATAGTCGACGGTAAAGTCGATGGTCTTGGGAAAGCGAATATTCGGGTCGGTCACAATGGCCTCTCCGTCGATCTCGCCACTTTCGATACGCGGGAACATATGTTCCCAACTAAGGGTGATGACAGCGGTCACTTCGAGGAATGCCGCGGTTACACCGCCGTGAATCGCAGGCAGGAACGGGTTGCCGATCAACTTGTCATCGAAGTTCAGAACGCCGGTCAGTTCATCCCCGCGCCGGTCGAAGCTGATATTGAGAAATCGGATGTAAGGGACACCGTCAACCAGCGCACGCAACGCTGCGTCGCGTCGCTGCTTGACCACCTGCATTGGTTCGGGACGAGGTCTTGCCATGTTATTTCCCCTCAACCGTAAAGGACCCCGAGGCCGTGGCCACCGGCAGGTCTTTGTCATGGTCCATAGCCGTGGCTCGTACAAACGCCACGTTCCGCGTGATGTGATAGCAGACGGCATGCGCTGTCACCGTCTGACCCGGTGTCGCTGCGCGCATGTAGTCAATGCGCAGATCGATCGTGGCTGTCCCGCCGGGGGCCGAGGGGTGGCTCATCACAGCAGCACCGCAGCATGTGTCCAGAATTGTGGAAATCGCCCCACCGTGAATCACCCCTGTGCGCGGATCCCCGATCAGATCCTCATTGTAGGGCAAAGTGATCTCTGCCTCGCCCTCACCGATCTGCGTGAGCTTGAGGTTCAATGCCCGCGCATGGGGGATCGCCTCGATAAACTGGCGGGCTAAAACTGTCTTGTCGACCATTGGTTTGCGTCCTGTTCTCTGCCCGTCCTTTATGAGCCGCTGTTTCCGCAAAGGGCAAGCCCACCTGTTGCGCTTGGGATCGGGACCGCCTAGGTTGCTGACAAGGAGATCGGGAATGTCCAACAACCGTTTGTCATTCAAAGAGATGTGCGCCGAGTTCGACGTGACCCCGCGCACTCTGCGCTATTACGAATACATCGAACTTTTGCAACCGGACCGTGAAGGTCGGTCCCGGTTTTACGGCCCGCGCGAATGCGCGCGGATGAAGCTGATCATGCGCGGCCGCAAGTTCGGATTTCCTCTGGAAGAGATCCGCCAATGGCTTTTGATCTACGAAGATCAGGGCAATGAGGCGCAAATGGCCACCTTCGTCGAGATGGCGGATCGCCAGATGAACGAGCTTCAGCAGCAGCGCCAGCAACTGGACGAAGCCATGGACGAACTCAAGCGTCTGCGCGACCAGACGGCCAAGTCCTTGGGATAGCCGCCCCCAATCCGAAAAATCGAATTGATCACCCTGAATCTGCGCAAGCAGATGCGCGGTGTTTCCGCAATTGCGACAGCTTTGGCGGGAAATTCCGCATGACGCTACGGAAAGAAAATTGCGTCAGACCGTGCTTACGTGACCGGATGTTACGTCAACTTTGAAATGACGCAGCGTCTGGATTACGTAAACGTCACTCTCGTGTTGTAAAGCGCGTACCAACTGCGCAACTCATATCTCATGACGCCAGTGACGAGAGTATGACGAATGACCGAAGATGTGATGACCATCCGTGAGATGTGCGAGACCTATGATGTCACGCCACGCACCTTGCGGTTCTATGAGGCCAAGGAACTTCTGTTCCCGATCCGTGAAGGCCAGAAACGTCTGTTCACCAAGCGTGATCGGGCGCGGCTCAAACTGATCCTGCGCGGCAAACGATTTGGGTTCAGCCTGGAAGAAATTCGGCAACTGCTGGATTTGTACCATGTAGGCGACCAGCAGGTCACACAGATGACCCGGACCTATGAAATCGCGTGCGAGCGTCTGGAGGACATGGAAGCGCGCCGCGAAGAACTGACGCAGGCCATAGACGATCTGAAAGAGCAGTTGCGCTGGGGCGAGAAAGTCATCGCCTCGATGAAACAGGAAAAGAAGGCAGCCGAGTAACCTCGACCTGTCATCCGGACATATGAATTAAGGGAGCTTCACATGCCCGTTTACAACGCGCCAACCAAAGACATGCAGTTCATCCTGCACGACGTGCTGAATGTCTCAAAGTCGGACATACCCGGCTATAACGAACTGGAAGCCGAGTTTACCGGCGCGGTTCTGGAAGAAGCCGGCAAGGTTGCCACAAATGTTCTGCATCCGCTGAACGTTGTCGGCGACACCGAAGGATGCCGGTTGGAAAACGGTATTGTGTACACCCCGACCGGGTTCAAGGAAGCCTTCGAGCAGATGAAGGAAGGCGGCTGGACTGGCCTCGACATGCCGGAAGAGTATGGCGGCCAAAACATGCCCTATGTGCTTGGCACTGCTGTGGGTGAGATGTTCTCGGGCTCAAACCAGGCTTTCACCATGTACCAGGGCCTGACGCACGGCGCGGCCTCGGCGATTCTGGCGCACGGAACGGACGAGCAGAAGAACAAGTACCTGCCCAAAATGGTCAGCTGTGAATGGACCGGTACCATGAACCTGACCGAACCGCATTGCGGCACCGATCTGGGCCTGATGCGCACCAAAGCGGAACCGCAGGGCGACGGCAGCTATAAAATCTCGGGCCAGAAGATCTTTATCTCGGCTGGCGATCACGACATGGCCGACAACATCATCCACCTGGTGCTGGCCAAAATCCCCGGCGGACCCGAAGGCATCAAGGGCGTTTCGCTGTTCATCGTGCCCAAGTTCATCGTGAACGAGGACGGTTCGCTGGGCGAACGCAACGGCGTCTCGGTCGGCAAGATCGAAGAAAAGATGGGCATCCACGGCAACTCGACCTGCGTCATGAACTATGACGAGGCCACCGGCTGGCTGCTGGGCGAAGAGCACAAAGGTATGCGTGCGATGTTCACCATGATGAACGAAGCGCGTCTGGGTGTGGGCATGCAAGGCCTGTCGCAGGCCGAAGCGGCGTATCAGAACGCTCTGGAATACGCCAAAGACCGCCTGCAGGGCCGCGATGTAACCGGTGTAAAGAACCCCGATGGCCCGGCTGATCCGCTGATCGTTCACCCTGACATCCGTCGCAATCTGATGGATCAGAAAAGCTTCACCGAAGGCGCACGCGCGTTCATCCTTTGGGGCGCGACCATGATCGATAAAGCCCACCGATCGGGTGACAAAGACGCGGACGGGCTGATCTCGCTTCTGACCCCGGTCATCAAGGGCTTCCTGACAGATGAAGGTTACGACATGACCGTTCAGGCGCAGCAGGTCTATGGTGGGCACGGCTACATCGAAGAATGGGGCATGTCGCAATACACCCGCGATGCCCGGATCGCCATGATCTATGAAGGCGCCAACGGCGTTCAGGCGTTGGACCTTGTTGGCCGCAAACTGGCGCAGGATGGCGGTAAGCACGTCATGGCCTTCTTCGATATGGTCAAAACCTTCTGCAAGGAAAACGCAGGCCAGAACGAGGCTTATGACAAAGCCTTCATCGAACCGCTGAAGGCTGCGTCCAAGGATTTGCAGGCGGCTGGTATGTATTTCATGCAGGAAGGCATGAAAAATCCGAACAACGCGCTGTCCGGTTCCTACGATTTCATGCACATGTTCGGTCATGTCTGCCTGGGCCTGATGTGGGCGCGTATGGCCAAGGCCGCACAAGAAGCGCTGGACAGTGGCACGTCGGACAAAGAGTTCTACGAGACCAAGATCAACACCGGCCGCTTCTACATGGCCCGCCGTCTGCCGGCCACGGCGTTGCATCTGTCGCGCATTCAAACCGGCGCGGATACCGTCATGGCGCTGGAAGCTGCAAACTTCTGATCTTTCTCCGGTTCCGGGGTCCCGCCCCGGAGCCGGTTTTCGGAGGAGATACAATGCCAAAACGATTTCGCCTGACCCGCCGATTCCCGGTCGCCATGACCGAGGACGGCTATCGAAAGCTCAGGGCTTTTGCCCGTGAGGCAGGATTAGATGAAGGCGAAGCGCTGTCTTTTCTGTTCGAAAATTTCAACAGCGTCATTGATGAAGACAACCTTACCCATCGATTGCGTCTTTTCAATTCCGAGTTGGAGGCGCGCAAGCGCTAGGCACCAAAACCGCCAAGCTAGGGTAAAAGACGCACAAAACGCCACGGGAGGGGCGATTGCATGACCATTAAACTGCACTGCTTCGGAGAAAGCGGCAATTCCTACAAGGCCGCTCTGGCGTTGGAAATGTCTGGCCTCGATTGGGAACCGGTCTTTGTCGATTTCTTCAACGGCGTCACCCGAAGCCCCGAGTTCCGTTCGGAAATCAACGTGATGGGCGAAGCGCCCTTCATGGTCGATGGTGATTTTCAAACCTCCCAATCCGGTGCCATCCAGGCCTACGTGACTGAAAAATCCGGCAAGTTCGGCGGCAAAACGCGGGAAGAGAACTATGACATCCTGCGCTGGGTGCTGTGGGACAATCACAAGCTCAGCTCGATGGCGGGCCTGACCCGGTTCCTGATCAACTTTCTGCCCGAACAGCACCGCAACCCGGATGTGATCGCCTTCAACCAGGGCCGCCTGAAGGCCGCCTACCAGGTGCTGAACGCGCATCTGGAAGGCCGTGACTGGATCGTCGGCGACGGCGTGACCAACGCCGATCTCAGCTGCTGCGGCTATCTGTATTACCCTGAACCATTCGGCTTTGACCGCGCCGACTGGCCCCATATCGACGCCTGGCTGACTCGCCTGTCCGAACAGCCCGGCTGGAAACACCCATATGACCTGATGCCCGGCAACCCGTCGGATCGAGCTTGAGGAGAAGACCCATGACCGAAGCTTATATTTATGACGCCCTGCGCACCCCGCGCGGCAAGGGCCGCAAGGATGGCAGCCTGCACGAGGTGACCTCGGTACGTCTGTCCGCCCTGACCCTGAACGCGATGAAGGAACGCAACAACCTGGAAGGCCACGCCGTCGAGGACGTGATCTGGGGCAACGTCACGCAGGTGATGGAGCAAGGCGGCTGTCTGGCACGTTCGGCGGTTCTGGCCTCGGATCTGGACCAGTCGATCCCCGGCCTGGCGATCAACCGCTTCTGCGCGAGCGGGATGGAAGCCGTGAACCTGGCCGCAAACCAGGTCAAGGGCGGCGCTGGCGACGCTTACATCGCAGGTGGCGTTGAGATGATGGGCCGTGTTCCCATGGGCAGCGACGGGGCGGCGATTGCCGTTGACCCCTCTCTGGCGATGGAGACCTACTTTGTGCCGCAGGGCATCTCGGCCGACATCATTGCCACGGAATACGGGTTTAGCCGCGATGACGCTGACACTCTGGCAGTTGAATCGCAAAAGCGCGCGGCGGAAGCCTGGGCGGAAAACCGGTTCGAAAAGTCGATCATCACGGTCAAAGACCAGAACGGCCTGCCCATTCTGGACCGCGACGAGTACATGCGGCCGGGTACCGACATGCAAAGCCTTGGCGCGTTGAACCCGTCCTTCCAGATGATGGGCGAGCAGATGCCCGGTTTCGACAAGGTGGCGATGCTGAAATACCCACATCTTGAGCGGATCAATCACATCCATCATGCGGGCAACAGCTCGGGCATCGTGGATGGGGCTGCGGCCGTGCTGATCGGCAACAAGGAATTTGGTGAAAAATACGGCCTGAAACCCCGCGCCCGCATCAAGGCCACCGCCAAGATCGGTACCGACCCGACCATCATGCTGACCGGCCCGGTTCCTGTGACCGAGAAGATCCTGGCCGACAACGGCATGAAGATCAGCGATCTGGACCTGTTCGAAGTCAACGAAGCCTTTGCTTCGGTCGTGCTGCGGTTCCAGCAGGCCTTTGACGTCGATCCGGCGCTGGTCAACGTCAACGGCGGATCGATCGCGATGGGTCACCCGCTGGGCGCAACCGGTGCGATCATCATCGGCACCTTGCTGGATGAACTGGAGCGTCAGGACAAGGAAACCGGTCTGGCCACGCTTTGCATTGCGTCCGGCATGGGTGCGGCAACGATTATCGAGCGGGTCTGATGCCCAAGCTGGATCTCTCTCAGATCCCGTTCAAGGGGGGCTCGTCCTATCCGGGCAAGCTGGCCGAGGCGACCGCTGGTCGTTTCGTGCAGCGCGTCGGGCATGCGGGCGGGCTGACCCAGTACGGGGTCAACATCGTGCGGCTGGAGCCTCAGGGCCTCTCGTCGCTGCGCCACTACCATATGGAGCAGGACGAGTTTGCCATCATGCTCAGCGGCAAATGCGTGCTGATTGATGACGATGGTGAGCATGAGATGCTGCCTGGTGACTGCGCCGCTTGGCCCGCTGGTGAGGCCAATGGCCACCACCTTGTGAACAAGACCGATGCGCCCGCGACCTTTCTGGTAGTGGGCACACGGACCCCGACCGAGACCGGCTATTACAGCGACATAGACATGATGGTGAAGGATGATGAGAACGGATTCTCTTTCACCCGGAAAGACGGCAGCCCGCTGACGGCTGACCAGATTGGAGATGACAATGACTGATTTCACTCTGACCAAAGACGCGGACGGCGTCGCCTTTGTGACCTGGGACTCCCAGGGAAAATCCATGAACGTGCTGACCCGCGAGGCTTTTCAAGAAGTCAGCCAACTGATTGATCAGGCCCTGAGCGACGACGAGATCAAAGGTATTGTCATTACCTCGGGCAAGGAAGGCTCGTTTGCCGGCGGAATGGACCTGAACACATTGGCCACTATCCGTCAGGAAGCCGGGGACGAACCTGCGCAGGCGTTGTTTGATTTCGTCATGGGCGGGCATCACATCCTGCGCAAGCTGGAATTGGCGGGCATGGACCCCAAAACCAAGAAAGGTGGCAAGCCCATCGCCTGCGCGATCAACGGAACCTGCGCCGGGATCGGGACCGAGATCGCACTGGCCTGCCATCACCGCGTCATGACAAGCAATCCAAAGTCCAAGATCGGGCTGCCCGAAATCCTGCTGGGCATCTTCCCCGGCGGCGGCGGCACCATCCGTTACAGCCGCATGGTGGGCGCCATGGCGGCGGCCCCCGTACTGCTTGAAGGCAAGATGATGGACCCGGCCAAGGCCAAGGGCGCGCAGTTGATCGACGCGGTTGCCGACGATCCGGTTGCCGCAGCCAAGGAATGGGTTCTGAATGCCAAGGACGCCGACCTGGTGAAACCGTGGGACGCGAAGGGCTACAAGATGCCCGGTGGTGCGCCCTACCACCCTGCTGGTTTCATGACCTTCGTGGGCGCGAGCGCCATGGTTCATGGGAAAACGCAAGGCGCCTTCCCCGCGGCCAAAGCCCTTCTGAGCGCGATCTATGAAGGCGCGCTGGTCGACTTTGACACCGCTTTGAAAATTGAAGCCCGCTGGTTCACCAACGTTCTTATGAACCCGTCCTCGTCGGCGATGATCCGGTCACTGTTCCTCAACAAGGAAGCGCTTGAAAAAGGCGCGGTCCGTCCGAAAGGTGTGCCCGATCAGCGTGTCAAGAAGATCGGCGTTCTGGGCGCTGGCATGATGGGGGCCGGTATCGCGCTGGTTTCTGCCCAAGCTGGTATGGAAGTCGTTCTGGTCGACCGCGATCAGGAGGCGGCCGACAAAGGCAAAGCTTATACCGAAACCTATCTGGACAAGGGTATCAAGCGCGGCAAGGTCACGGCCGAAAAGAAAGAGGCCATGCTGGCCCGCATCACGGCGACACCGGATCTGAACCATCTGAAAGGGTGTGACTTGATCATCGAAGCCGTGTTTGAAGACATGGGCGTAAAGGCCGAGATGACCAAAAAGGTCGAAGCGATCATCCCCGAGGACTGCATCTTTGCCTCGAACACCTCGACCCTGCCGATCACCGATCTGGCCAAGGCAAGCGTGCGTCCCGACCAATTCATCGGCATCCACTTCTTCTCACCGGTCGAGAAGATGTTGCTGGTCGAGATCATCAAGGGCAAGGAAACCGGTGATCGCGCCGTTGCCAAGGCGCTCGACTACGTGCGCCAGATCCGCAAGACGCCGATCGTGGTCAACGATGCGCGCTTCTTCTACGCCAATCGCTGCATCATTCCGTACATCAACGAAGGCGCACGGATGATCACCGAAGGCGTGAGCCCCGTGCTGATCGACAACGCCGCACGTCAGTTGGGCTTTCCGGTTGGTCCGATCCAGCTGACCGATGAAACCTCGATTGATCTGGGGGCCAAGATCGCCCGTGCGACCAAGGCCGCCATGGGCAATGCCTATCCGGAAAGCCCCTCGGACGATCTGATCTTCTGGATGGAAGAACAGGGCCGTCTGGGCCGCAAGGCAAACGCCGGCTTCTTCGACTATGACGAAAAAGGCAAGCGCGTCGAATACTGGAAGGGTCTTCAGGATAAGTATCCGCTTGCCAAAGACCAGCCCGACCTGATCGAGGTACAGGAGCGCCTGATGTTCGCTCAGGTTCTGGAAGCGGTTCGGGCGCTGGAAGAAGGTGTGCTGGAAGACATTCGTGAAGGCGACGTGGGCGCCATTCTGGGCTGGGGCTTTGCGCCGTGGTCCGGTGGTCCGCTCAGCTGGCTCGACATCATCGGCACGCCCTACGCAGCCGAAAGATGTGATCAGCTGGCCGAGAAATATGGCGAACGCTTTGCCTGCCCGCCACTGGTGCGTGAGATGGCAGAAAAGGGTCAAACCTTCTACGGGCGTTTCAACCCCGAAGCAAAGGCTGCCTGAATCAGTGACGCAGGCGCGTGAGATCACGCGCCTGCATCGTTTTTGTCAGTGTTTGGTTAGATCTGCCATTCGGGCCGCAGAAACAGCACCGGCGCGTTTGGACGCCCCGGTCGACCCGGCCGCCTGACCCCAGAGGGCGGACGGATCGGAAATATCGGTTCCTGCGGAATGGGTGCAGGCAGGGCACCCAATGGGTTGGCAAGGGCTGACATATCTCCCCTGCTTGCAATCAGGTTGACCAGCTTTGTGCCGGTCTCTTCATCGGCGACATCGTAACCAGCCCCGCTGACCCTGCCGCGCATGTTGAACAGGCCGGAAGGGCAGTAAGCTTGCAGGCCGCCCTCGACAAAAATCACCTGATCTTCGTCGAAAAACAGGGAACGGACCTCAAACGACGATCCCGGTGCCTGCGACATAAACCGACCCACGCCATTCAGCAGTCTTGCGGATACGACGGAACATCCGCTGACATCGGCATCAATCTGCGACAGGTTCAGAGCAATGCCCTGTTCGGGCATCAGCCAAACGGGGCGCCCGTTATACGCGGCGCGTGCCGGTACGAAAACCGGCAAATACTCGGAACGGCGCTCTTCGGCAGGAATGACCACGACGCTGGTCGAGATGCGGCGCACCTCTTTGAACCCGTGATCCAGAGTTCGGACCAGATCGCCGACTGCAATGCGCTCAACCGGTTTCCACCCGCTTGTTGTCGCAACCTTCGTGCCGTTCAAAAAACCACCACGGCGCGCGTTCACCGCGTGGTTCAAACCGGATGGATCAGTATCGGACGACTGATCAAGATAAACAGAAATACTCGTAACTTCAGACACGTGCCTAACCCCCTTTGGCACAAACTCACTATGCAAAACAGCTAACATCAAAAACCGGGGCTGTCTTATTTCGGACATATTTATGCCCAATTTGGGCCGTCTCAGCGCGTTCCCAGGGCGATTTGGTAAACACTCACAAGGCTTGAACAGGCTTTTGTGCAATTTTCGAAACGGTCAGCACGCATGGAACTTACGAATCCATCTGCACCTGATCCGTTGAAATGAACCTGCTTATTGAGGTTTCAGCGTGCAAAATCCGTTGGCAATGCGCTGTTGTATGTGTCAGGCAAGTTCCTGCTGGGTGGATGACCGCCTGTCCCGCCAGCCCAGCAAAACCCCTGCCGTCGCGATCAGGACAATCCCGGACACCTGCATCAAATCGAGGGTCTGACCCAGTGCGACGAATGCAAAGAGCGGCCCGAAAATCATCACCGAATACTCGAACACGGCCACGTAAGAGGTCTCGCCTACCTGATAGGCTTTGATGAGCATGAAGACCGCAATCGTCGACCCGACGGCCTGAACAACAATCCATGGCAACGCGGGCCCCACTTCCCAGACCCAACCCCGTGTAACAAAGCCATCCGGCCCGTCCAGCGTGGCAACGGGTGCAACCGTGAACAAGGCGGCGCCCACGGCCCCTGACAGCCCAAGGGTAATGACCATGGCTGCCAGCATCGCAACCGTGCTTTCACGCGCGCAATATGTCCGCGTCATGATCGAACTCAAGGCATAGAAAAAACCTGCGGCAATTGGAAAAACCGAACGCATGTCAAATTCGACCGGGTTGGGTTGCAAAACCAGAAGGGTGCCCGAAAAACCGACCAGCACAGCCAGAATGCGCCACGGCCCGATCTTTTGCCCAAGCGCAAAGGACGAAATCAGCAGCACGAAAATCGGCGAGGTGAACAACCCTGCCAGGGCTTGCGCAATCGGCATCATCGACAGCGACGCAAAATAGAAAAACATGGCCGTCGTAATCAGAAGACTGCGTAAGATGACCGCCCCCCACCGTTGCGGCCTCAGCCCGCCCAGCCCCAAAAGGGACAGCCCGACAATCAGCGGCAGCATCAGCAATGCCCGCATGAAATGGAATTGCCACAGCCCGACCGTCTCGGCCAGCAGGATCACAACATTGTCGATCACGCCGATAATTGCCATTGCTGCTACCATAAGGGCTGAAGCCAGCACCGGAGAGGTGGTCGTGTCTGCCTGCATGTTCGCGCCCTTGTTGCGATCAAAGATCGGCGATCTTTTTCCTGACGGGTATCCAGCACAAATCGGAATACCTGCGCAACAGGTTTGCGCACGGCGTTTTCACCATGCTAAGCTGCGGCAAAACAATTTCGAGCAGACCCCAACCAGATGACGGCCCTGAAACAGTACCAGCGGATCGAAGCCACCGGTCTGTGGCGCCCTTCGCCCGATGAACAGCGGCGCGAAGTCGTGGTATCGATTGGCGAGGCGACCCTAACCATTTCCGATTTCAATGACAGGGCTTTGACGCATTGGTCTTTGGCGGCGCTTGAACGGCAGAACCCCGGTGCCTTTCCGGCTGTTTTTAGCCCCGACGGTGATCCGGATGAGACACTGGAACTGGGAGAATCCGAAACCACGATGCTTGAAGCGATCGATCGGCTGCAACGTGCCATCGAACGCTCGCGCCCCCATCCCGGCCGTTTGCGCTGGATGAGCGTCGGAGGCGTTGTGGCTGCGGTTCTGGCCGTATTGTTGTTTTGGCTGCCCGGTGCGTTGCAAAACCATGTTGTCTCGGTCGTGCCCGAAATCAAACGGCAGGAAATCGGAGACACGATCCTGCGTCGGATCGAACGCGTCTCGGGACCGGCCTGTTCTTCCGTGGATGCGCAGGCTTCACTAGATCGCTTGGCCAGTCGTACGGGCGTACGGCAGATCGTTATTCTGCCCGCCGGCGTTCAGGACAGCCTCAGCTTGCCGGGTGGCACCGTTCTGTTGAACCGGGCGCTGGTTGAAGATCACGAAGACCCTGCTGTCGCAGCAGGCTATGTTGTTGCAGAGCGCGCGCGGACGGCGCTCAACGACCCGCTGGATGATCTGCTGGACAGAACCGGGGCGGCCTCGGCCTTTCGGCTGTTGACGACCGGGGAACTGACACCTGAGATCATCGACACCTATACCGAACAGGTCCTCTCGCAGCCCCGACCTTCCCTTCCGGACGAAGACTTGCTGGCGATGTTCTCGCAAAGCGCCCTGCCTTCCACCCCTTACGCCTATGCTCAGGATATTACCGGAGAGTCAGTATTGGGCCTGATCGAGGCTGATCCCATGGCCGGCCGGACACTGGAACAGGTGTTGCCGGACCGTGATTGGGTCCGGCTGCAAAACATATGCGGTGAATAAGCCGGTTTACTTGGTTCCAAACATCCGGTCGCCCGCATCGCCCAGACCCGGCATGATATAGCCTTTCGAGTTCAGCTCGCGGTCCAGTGCAGCGGTGACGATGTGCACATCCGGGTGCGCCTCTTTCATACGCGCCACACCTTCCGGCGCGGCCAACAGGCACAGAAAGCGGATATCCGTCGCCCCCGCCTCTTTCAGCAGGTCAATCGCCGCAGCCGAGCTGTTGCCGGTGGCCAGCATCGGATCCACCGCGATAACCAAACGGTCTTTCAGGCTCTCGGGTGCCTTGAAGTAATACTGCACGGGCTTAAGCGTTTGTTCGTCGCGATACAGACCGACAAAGCCGACACGCGCAGAAGGAACAAGCTCCAGCACCCCGTCCAGCATCCCGTTTCCAGCACGCAGGATCGACACCAGCGCCATTTTCTTGCCCGCCAGAATGGGTGCATCCATTTCTTCCATCGGTGTTTCGATATGGCGCGTGGTCATCGGAATTTCGCGCGTGACCTCATAGGCCAGCAGAAGCGTTATTTCGCGCAGCAACTGCCGGAACACGGCGGTCGAGGTGCCCTTGTCCCGCATGAGCGTCAGTTTGTGTTGCACCAGAGGGTGATCGACGATGGTCAGATGTTCGCTCATGTTTTCTCCAGTCTTTTCTTGACCCGCGCACGGGTGGCGTCATCGCAAAAGGCCGCTTCCAGGGCGGTTTCGTTCAGGGCCGCAAAATCTTCGGCCTCCCAGCCGAAAGCTGCGTTCAGCATTTCATATTCCCGCCGCATGGTCGTGTGAAAAAATGGCGGGTCATCCGTTGAGACGGTGACCTTCACGCCCGCATCACGCAGGGCCGCGATTGGATGTGTCGCAAAATCCGGGAAAAGTCCCAGAACCACATTCGATCCCGGACAGACCTCAAGAGTAATGTCCCGGTCGACCAGTTCGCGAACAAGGTCCGGATCCTCGATGGCGCGAACACCGTGCCCGATGCGCTCGACCCCCAGATCACGGACGGCATCGCGCACGCTTTGAGGGCCTCCGAACTCACCGGCATGTGTCGTCAGCCGCAGGCCGGCCTCGCGCACGCAGTCGAACGCCCATTTGAAATCGCCCTGAGTGCCAACGGATTCATTGCCACCCATGCCGAAACCGGTGATCCAGTCGCCCGCAGTCTCTGCCGCGCAATAGGCGCTGCGCTTGGCTTGATCGGGGCCGAAATGGCGCACACAGGTAATGACGCCGCGCAAGGTGATGTCAAACTTGCGCTCGGCCTCGTCCGCCGCGTCCTGAATGGCGTTCAGATAGTCCCGCCAGGCGTGCAGGTCGCCGCCGCCACAAAAATCAGGGCTCAGAAAAGTCTCAGAATAGACGACACCGTTTTCGGCGCTTTCTTCGAGAATGGCCAATGTCAGCCGCCGAAAGTCTTCGGGCGTCTTCAGGACTTCGCAAGCAGCTTCATACACATTCAGGAAATGCGCGAAATCGCGGAAATCATAGGATCCGTCCGGCTTGAAGATACCGCTCAGGTCCACCCGTTTTTCATGCGCAAGCTGACGTATGAATGCCGGCGGCGCGGCGCCTTCGTGATGCAGGTGCAGTTCTATTTTCGGCAGATCGGCGACGCTCATAGAAAGTTCCTTCCCGGCCCTTGCGCCTGAATGTTCAGGTGATGGGCGATGCTGGCGGCAATATCGGCAAAGTCCACCTTGCCGATCTGCCCCGTGCCCGACCCGGAAATCAGAACCGGCACCTGTTCACGTGTGTGATCTGTCCCGGTCCAGCTGGGATCATTGCCATGATCGGCGGTCAACACCAACAAGTCGCCGGGGCGCAGCCTGGCCAGAATCTTGCCGATCTCGTGATCGAACCATTCCAACGCTCGGGCATAACCGCTGATATCGCGGCGGTGGCCGTAAAGGCTGTCGAATTCAACAAAGTTGGCAAAAGTCAGGCTGCCCTCTTCGGCGTCATCCACCAGATCTGAAAGGTGCAGCATGAGTTCAGCGTCCGACCCTTTGCGCAGCGTGTCGATACCCTGCATGGAAAAGATGTCGCCGATCTTGCCCACCGCGTGCACCTTCCGCCCGGCATCCTGCACCCAATTGGTCAGAACCGGTGCGGGCGGCAGAATGGCGAAATCCTTGCGGTTGGCAGTCCTTTCAAATCCCGCCTCTGGCGAGCCGACAAAGGGGCGCGCAATGACACGGCCCACTTTCATCTCGTGCAAGCGCGGTGCAAGGGCGCGGCACATGTTCAGCAAACGGTCCAGCCCGAAACTCTCTTCATGGGCTGCGATCTGAAACACACTGTCGGCTGAGGTGTAGCAGATCGGCCAGCCGGTTCGCATATGCTCGGCACCCAGTTCGGCGATAATCGCCGTGCCCGAGGCATGGCAATCGCCAAGGATGCCTTCGGTCCCGGCGGCCTGAGCCGCTGCGCGGCTCAGGTCCGCGGGAAAAGCCGGAACCGTATCCGGGAAATAGTGCCAATCCCACGGCACCGGCAGACCTGCCAGTTCCCAGTGGCCCGAGGGCGTGTCTTTGCCGGGCGAATGCTCGCGCGCGTAGCCCCACAGCCCATTGGGTTTCGCGTTCAATCCGGGGGTTGCGTCCCCAGACGCCAGTCGCGCAGCCGCACCCAAACCCAGCGCGTCAAGGTTCGGCAGGTTCAAGGGGCCCGAGCGCCCGTCTTCGGCACGCCCTTCGGCACAGGCCTGCGCGATATGGGCCAGCGTATTTGCCCCGCTATCCGGGACGCCGCCATTGAAAAAACGATCGGCATCAGGCGCACCGCCTATTCCAACGGAGTCCATGACGACGAGAAATGCACGGCTCATACGCTGATCCTTTCGTGGATCAGATCCGGAAGCGTCGGAGCCCTATCCCTGATCTCAATCGCGCTCAGCACGGTTTCTGCGGCTCTGCGCGCGGCATCTTCCCGAGCAGTATGGATCACTGCAATCGGCGCTCCCTTTGACACGCGATCCCCAAGCCGAAGAATACTGGATATCCCGACGGCGGGGTCGATCTCATCACTTTCGACCTGACGGCCACCGCCCAGCGCAACCACGGCAAGACCCAGAGCTTCTCCGTCAACGGCCGAGATGAAGCCGTCCCGCAGGGCCGGAACCTCTTGGATGACATTCGCCTCAGGCAGGAACCGGGCCCAGGTATCGACAAACTGAACCGGGCCACCGACCGCTGCCATCATGCGCCCGAACCGTTCGGCAGCGCGGCCGTCACGGATGATTTCAAAGATCTTCTCACGCCCTTCCTCGACCGTTCCGCACATTCCTGCATCGGTCAGCAGGACCCCCCCCAGCTCGGCGGAAATGTCTGCCAAAGGAGACGCATTCGACATGGTCAGCACCTTCATCACTTCCGCGACTTCCAAGGCATTGCCCAACGCCGGGGCCAATGGTTGGTTCATATCCGTGATCACCGCCGACGTGCGGCATCCTGCTGCGTTTGCGGTCTGGGTCAATGCGGTGGCCAATTTGCGGGCATCTTCCATCGTTTTCATGAAAGCACCGCTGCCGGTTTTGACATCCAGAACCAGTGCATCCGGGCTGGCGGCCAGTTTCTTGGACAGGATCGACGCTGTGATCAGATCCAGGCTCTCGACCGTCGCGGTCACATCCCGCACTGCATAAAGGCGCTTGTCTGCCGGCGCGATCTGGCCCGTCGCCCCGACGATGGCCGCGCCGGTATCGCGTAAAATCTGCGCAAGACGGTCCTGCCCGATCTGAGTGCTGACCCCCGGTATCGCCTCAAGCTTGTCCAGCGTTCCGCCGGTATGCCCAAGACCCCGGCCCGAGATCATTGGGACATACGCCCCACATTCCGCCAACGCCGGAGCAAGAACCAGGCTGACGCTGTCCCCGACCCCTCCGGTCGAGTGCTTGTCGATCACCGGCCCATCCACGTCCCAGGTCAGAACGTCACCGCTGTCGCGCATCGCAATCGTCAGATCCGCACGCCCCCGAGGGCCCAATCCGCCCATGCAGACAGCCATGGCGAATGCCCCGGCCTGCGCGTCGCTGACGCTTCCATCCGCAAGCCCCTGCGCAAACCAGATCAGTTCCTCGCGACCGGGCACCTCCTGCCTGCGCAGTTTTGCTATGATCGAGCGGGCATCCATGCGTTCAGACATCCTCCATGTGTGACGCGTCGAATGCGCCCGGCAACAAATCCCCGATGGTTGTCTCGAATTCGGAACCGTCCACGGTTGCCAGGGTAACCTTCACGTCGCGCTTGCCAAACTCGGCCAGTTTCTGGCGACACCCACCGCAAGGCGGCACGGGCTGAGGGCTGGAGGCGACCACATAGACCTCGGTCAGTTCCTGCTCTCCTGCGGCGACCATCGCGGCGATTGCGCCGGCCTCGGCACAAGTGCCTTCGGGATAGGCCACGTTTTCAACGTTGCACCCGGAAAAGATCTGATCCGTCGAAGCCCGAAGCGCTGCGCCAACCTTGAAATTCGAATAAGGCGCATAGGCGTTTTCGCGGACTGACAAGGCAGCGTCTTTGAGCGACATGGCGATTCCCCGTTTTTTGATCATCTGGTCAGAAATTTGGATCGTTACGTAAAAAGGCCGAGGAATTGAAGCCCCCAGCCAATGTTTTTCCGTCAGCCCAGCGTTGTCGTGAACGTACCGGGCAAGGTGACTTCCAGCAACTCGATGTTGTCCGAGGGCGAGGACAAGCGCGTGCGCATCCCGGGCGGGATGACAAAAGCGTCTCCTTGCTCCAGCCGGTAGGGCTCGCGCCCCTCGCCTTCCAGCGTGACCGCCCCGTTCATCACGAAGGTAAAGTGAATGTCCGTATCGTGACTGGCCCATTCGGTATCGCCCTGCCCCTTGCGGACGACCTGGACGCCAGCGACCCCTTTGGTGTTCTCGGCAATCGTCGTATCGCGGCAGATGTAACCCGGAAGACGGAATGGCACCCATTCAGCGCCCTTGGCCTGGTTGAAGACAAAGCGTTGTCCCTGCCATTCACGTTCCGGGCGAAAATGCGGCGTGGGAAGCTGCTTGTCATGGTCGATTTCCGTGACATGTTCCGCTGGCACACCTATCTCGATGACCTGAACATTGTCTGACGCCTCGAGCACGCGATGACGAATTTCCGGCGGCTGGATAAAGCAATCCCCTGCGGTCAGGCGCATTTTTTCTCCCTGATCCTCGTAAACGACATCCACCCAGCCATGAATGCAGAATATCAGCTGGAACCCAACTTTGTGAAAATGCACCATATCGGGCACCGGACCCCCGTCCGGGATGCGGATATGGCTGGCGATGATCGATCCGCCTAGACGATCCGGCACCAGATCGCGATAGTGCATCCCCGCCCGACCGATGATCCATGGCGCCTGATCCTTGAGCCTGCGCACCACGAAGGAATGAACCGTTTCAGGCATCACCAGCGGCGGGTTACGCTCTTCGATTTCGATCCGGGTCCCATTCGGCGCGACAAGAACGCGTTGGCCATCTGCAAAGCTTTCCGGGTCATCTGTCAGGATGCGCAATGTTCCCGGACCTTCGGGCGCGTCTTTTTCAATCCGCAGCCGCAGACCGTGCCCTGAAAACACTGCGACGCGCGGATCGTCCGCGGGATAGATCATGTCCATCTGCATCCCCAACACCTTGGTATAAAAGGGGATGTCGTTTCGAATTTCCTGGGTAGGCAAACGAAATTCAGCTTGGGTCCGGGAAGGCTCGGATGTCTTTGTCATGAGATGTCTCGTCAGAACTCGATTTTGACCATCCGATCAGAACAGAGGCCAAAATGCCAATCGAAAAGAACATCTCGAGCGTTTCTTCCATCACGAAAAGCCGCGCCTTCATAACTGACGACAAAGCTTCGCCGTGCAGCCCGGTGAATTCTTCAAGAAGCTGAGCGATGACGGCAAGACAGCCGGCCGCAATGAACACGATCATAAAAGGCGCGCGCCGCTTGACAGCACGCCATCCCGTCGGGATCCCATGCCACATGACACCGCCCAGGACAACGCAGGCCAGCAAGACCCTGACCAGAGTGACGTCCAGCACCGAATCCAGCCCGTCAAGGATCATGAACGGCAAGCTGCCTTCAGGATAAACGCCTGCTTCCAGCTCTCGCTCGGCCAACAACAGTAATGTCAGCCCGATATACAGCCGGGTGACACCCGGATATCGCCACAAAGCGGCCACACCCGCTGCAAACAAACACGCCGCGGAAATTGTTTCAAACAACCCGCCTTCCTGATTGAAAACCAGTGCCTGTTCTGGCCAGATGCCAACAGCACCAAGAAGCACAACACTTGACAGCACCGCAAACCAAAGGGTTAGCCGCACAACTCCGGTATCCGCCACAGAACCGGAGAACAGGCCATCGACCTGATCATTTGCCTTGAAAGTCATTACTGCTTCGTCTTGCCTGAGTGTTTGTTCGTTTCGCAAAGTTGCCTAGATGTAAAAAAAATATGTCAAAATTCAACCCATTTCGGGTGTGCAACTGCGCCACGTCGGCAAAATTACGCAACGTAGCCAAGCTTGGACGAATAGTTTAATGTTAAATCAAATTCTAAGAGGGAACTGAAACTTCAATGTCTGACACCCCCAGCCTGCGACAGGCCGCGCTTGACTATCACGCCCATCCGAAACCCGGAAAACTTGAGATCAAGGCCACGAAACCGATGGCCAACGGTCGCGATCTGGCGCGCGCCTATTCGCCCGGCGTGGCCGAGGCCAGCCTTGAAATCAAAGCCGACGCCGCAAACGCGGAAAAGTACACGGCGCGCGGCAACCTTGTCGCCGTGGTATCCAACGGCACCGCGGTTCTTGGTCTGGGCAATATCGGGGCGCTGGCCTCGAAACCGGTGATGGAGGGCAAAGCCGTCCTGTTCAAGAAATTCGCTGGCATTGACTGTTTTGATATCGAAGTAGACCAGCCTGATCCGGAAAAGCTGGCGGATATCGTCTGCTCGCTGGAACCGACATTCGGGGCCATCAACTTGGAAGACATCAAGGCACCGGATTGTTTCATTGTCGAAAAGCTGTGCCGCGAGCGTATGAACATTCCCGTTTTTCACGACGATCAGCACGGAACCGCAATTGTCGTCGGGGCTGCGGCCAAGAACGCTTTGCATGTGGCGGGGAAATCCTTTGCGGACATCAAAGTCGTATCAACCGGCGGCGGGGCTGCCGGGATTGCCTGCCTGAACATGCTGGTGAAACTGGGTGTGAAACAGGAAAACATCTGGCTGTGCGATATTCACGGGCTCGTCTACGAGGGGCGCGCTGAGGATATGAACCCGCACAAGTCGCAGTTTGCGCAGAAAACGGAATTGCGGACTCTGGATGATGTAATCGGCGATGCGGATCTGTTTCTGGGCCTTAGTGGCCCGAATGTCCTGAAGCCTGAAATGGTTCAGAAAATGGCCGATCGTCCGATCATCTTCGCACTGGCCAACCCAACGCCAGAAATTCTGCCTCAGGCCGCGCGTGAGGTAGCCCCGGACGCGATCATCGCTACCGGGCGCAGCGATTTTCCCAATCAGGTCAACAACGTATTGTGCTTTCCGTTTATCTTCCGGGGCGCTCTGGATGTGGGCGCGACCGAGATCAATGACGCGATGCAGATCGCCTGCGTCGACGGCATTGCGGAAATGGCCCGCGCGACGACAAGCGCCGAGGCCGCAGCCGCCTACAAGGGCGAGCAACTGACCTTTGGGCCGGATTACCTGATTCCGAAACCTTTTGATCCGCGCTTGGTGGGTGTCGTCTCATCTTCCGTTGCCCAGGCAGCCATGGAAAGCGGCGTCGCAAAGCGCCCCATTAGGGATCTTGAGGCCTATAAGGAAAAACTCAACCAGTCTGTTTTCAAGTCGGCGCTTTTGATGCGCCCCGTATTCGAGGCCGCGGCCGTCGCATCCCGTCGCATCGTATTTGCCGAAGGCGAAGATGAAAGGGTGCTGCGGGCTGCACAGGCTATTCTTGAGGAAACGACGGAAACACCGATTCTGATCGGACGCCCCGAAGTCATCGAATCCCGATGCGAAAAACTGGGCCTGACCATTCGCCCGGGCACAGACTGCCAGATCGTGAACCCGGAAAATGATCCGCGTTATTACGATTACTGGAACTCGTATCATCAGATCATGCAGCGCCGAGGTGTGACCCCGGATCTGGCCAAGGCGATCATGCGCACAAATACAACCGCCATCGGCGCGATCATGGTGCATCGGGGCGAGGCTGACAGCCTGATCTGCGGCACGTTCGGCGAGTATCGCTGGCATCTGAATTATGTTGAACAGGTGCTTGACGATGGCAACCTGCGTCCGCACGGCGCGTTGTCGCTGATGATTTTGGAAGACGGCCCCCTGTTCATCGCCGATACGCATGTCCGGCAATTGCCGACGCCCGAAGAACTGGCGGAATCCACCATCGGCGCCGCGCGGCATGTTCGCCGATTTGGGATCGAACCCAAGATCGCGTTCTGTTCGCAATCGCAATTCGGCAATCAGGCGGAAGGATCGGGAAAACGCCTGCGCGCAGCATTGGACATCCTGGACCAGAAACCGCGCGACTTTGTCTACGAAGGCGAAATGAACCTGGATGCGGCCCTTGATGCGGATCTTCGGGCGCGGATTTTTCCGGGTTCTCGCCTACAGGGCGCGGCAAATGTGTTGATCTTTGCTCATGCGGATGCGGCCAGCGGCGTGCGCAATATCCTGAAAATGAAAGCGGACGGGATCGAAGTTGGCCCCATTCTGATGGGAATGGGCAACAAGGCGCACATCGTCACCCCGTCCATCACCGCACGCGGATTGCTGAACATGGCTGCCATCGCGGGGACGCCGGTGGCGCATTACGGGTAAGTCGGTCGCCCGACGCCCAAAACCGCATCCCCCACGGGGGTGCGGTTAACACAGTTCTCACCTTTTGACTGCTATATGCCGTTGCATCTCCGTGGGAGCCATAGGGCACGCGGAAGAAGGACGAATTGGCATTGCGCCGAGTCGCCTCGGACGTGATCTTTTGCATGGTCGGGTTTGCAAGTTTGCAAAATGGCCTATTTGGCGCAGAAAATCCAATGCTGGAAAAGAAGTTTGCAAAAATTTGCAAGCTGTTGCGCGAATTACTGCAAATATTTTGCGATAAACTGACGCGTCGTCATTTGACGCGCTTGCCCGATAGTTTTCTGGGTCCTAACACAAAGACCAAGTCGTTGTGAGGAGGACGAGATGGCGTATCAGGACGTTTATGACAGTTGGAAGAAAAACCCCGAAGCGTTCTGGATGGACGCCGCCAAGGGGATCGATTGGGTCAAAGAACCCAGCAAAGCTCTGTTCGACGACAACGCGCCTTTGTATGAATGGTTCAGCGACGCACGGGTCAATACCTGCTGGAACGCCGTGGACCGCCACGTGGAAAACGGGCGCGGCGAGCAGACCGCCATCATCTATGACAGCCCGATCACTCATACCAAACGCGAGATTTCATATGTCGAGTTGCGCAACCGTGTGGCCAATCTGGCCGGCGCGCTGCGGGCGAAAGGTATCGAGAAAGGTGACCGCGTCATCATCTACATGCCAATGATCCCCGAGGCGCTTGAGGCGATGCTGGCCTGCGCTCGTCTGGGCGCTGTGCATTCCGTTGTGTTCGGCGGATTTGCCAGCAACGAACTGGCGGTCCGTATCGACGACGCCAAACCCAAAGCCGTCATTGCGGCGTCCTGCGGTTTGGAACCTGGCCGGGTCGTGCACTACAAGCCGCTTCTGGACGGCGCCATCGAACTTGCCGAGCACAAGCCGGATTTCTGCGTCATCTTTCAGCGCGAACAGGAAGTTGCGCAACTGATCGAAGGGCGCGACTACAACTGGCACGGGTTCCAGTACGGTGTCGAACCGGCGGAATGTGTTCCCGTCGACGGAAACGATCCGGCGTACATCCTGTACACTTCGGGCACCACGGGGGCGCCCAAGGGCGTCGTGCGCCCCACTGCCGGGCATCTGGTGGCGCTGAACTGGACCATGAAGAACATCTATGACGTTGATCCCGGTGATGTATTCTGGGCGGCATCCGATGTGGGTTGGGTCGTTGGACATTCCTATATCTGCTATGCCCCCCTGATCCACGGCAACACGACGATTGTGTTCGAAGGCAAACCGGTCGGCACCCCTGATGCGGGAACCTTCTGGCGCGTGATCTCTGAACATAAGGTGAAAAGCTTCTTCACCGCCCCTACGGCGATCCGTGCCGTGAAACGAGAAGACCCCAAAGGCGAATTGATCGCCAAGTATGATCTGTCTCATCTGCGGGCACTGTATCTTGCGGGGGAACGGGCTGACCCCGACACCATCATCTGGGCGCAGGATGCGCTGAAGGTTCCGGTGATCGACCATTGGTGGCAGACCGAAACCGGATGGGCCATCGCCGGAAATCCGCTGGGCATCGAAGAGCTTCCGATCAAGCTGGGTTCGCCCGCGAAACCGATGCCCGGCTATGACGTGCAAATTCTCGACGAAGGCGGCCACCCGATGAAAGCCGGCGAACTGGGGGCCATCGCGGTCAAACTGCCTTTGCCTCCGGGCACCCTGCCGACCTTGTGGAACGCCGAGGAGCGGTTCAGGAAATCCTATCTTGAACATTTCCCCGGGTATTATGAAACCGGCGATGCCGGTATGATCGACGAGGACGGATATCTTTACATCATGGCCCGCACCGATGATGTCATCAACGTCGCGGGCCACCGTCTGTCGACCGGGGGGATGGAAGAAGTGCTTGCCGCTCACCCGGATGTGGCCGAATGCGCGGTGATCGGTGTATCGGATCAGCTAAAGGGTCAGATGCCCGTTGGGTTCCTGTGCCTGAATGCCGGCGCTGATCGGGATCATGGCGACGTGGTTCAGGAGGTCGTCAAGATGGTGCGGGAAAAGATCGGCCCGGTGGCGGCCTTCAAACTGGCCGTCGTCGTCGATAGGTTGCCCAAGACACGTTCGGGTAAAATCCTGCGGGGTACGATGGTGTCGATTGCAGACGGTCAGGATTACAAAATGCCTGCAACGATCGATGATCCAGCCATTCTTGACGAGATCAAAGAGGCCTTGCAGACAATCGGTTACGCCAAGTAACCCGAGGGGCGGCATTAGCCGCCCATTTTTTGTCTTCTCTTGCAACCGGAAGCAGCCCCTCTACTGTCACGTTAAGACAGTGAGGACCCATGACACAAACCGATATCTGGCGTCTCAGCGCCACAGACCTGACCACCCTGACAAGACGCGGCGACCTGAGTGCGACCGAGGCGGTTCGGGCCTCGATCGAGCGAATGGATGAGGTCAACCCGCATTTGAATGCGGTGGTGGAAGACCTGCGCGAGCAAGCGTTGGAACGTGCCGAAGCGCTGGACAATGCGCGGGCTGGCGGCAAACCGACGGGTCCGCTGCATGGCGTGCCGGTCACGATCAAGGTGAACGTTGACCAAAAAGGCCACGCCACAACCAACGGTGTCGTCGCATTGAAGGATGTGATTGCACCGGATGACGCCCCGGTTGTGAGCAATCTGCTAAAGGCCGGGGCTGTTGTTGTCGGGCGGACCAACACGCCCGAGTTCTCTTTCCGCGCCGACACGGACAATCCGCTGTATGGCCGTACGCACAACCCCTGGGGGCGGCATATCTCGCCCGGCGGCTCTTCCGGTGGGGCTGGCGCTGCGGTCATGGCCGGAATCGGCGCGCTGGCCCACGGCAACGATATCGGCGGCAGCCTGCGCTTTCCCGCGGCGGCCAACGGAGCCGTGACGGTGAAACCCGGGCTGGGGCGTGTCCCGGCATGGAACCCAAGCCAGAAGGTCGAACGCGGTTTGCTGGCGCAGTCGATGTCAGTTCAGGGCCTGATTACCCGGTCGGCCGCTGACCTGCATCTGTCCATGCCCAGCCTGATCACCGCCGACGCGCGTGACCCGTTTCACGTGCCGATGCCCTGGCGTGGTCCTGATCCCGACGCGCCCGTCAAGGTAGCCTTCACCAAGAACACATTCGGCTATGCCTTGCACCCCGAGGTCGAGAAAGCGCTAGACACGGCACGGGACGCACTGACCGATGCGGGCTATATGGTGCAAGAGATTGACCCGCCTGACGTTTTTGAATGCGGTCGAATCGGTTATCGTACGCTGATGGGCGAAGTGCTGACGCTTATGAAATCAGATATCGAAGCCGCTGGTTCGAAAACGATTCAGAATATCTTTGCGGTGTATTTTCAGGAATTCCCGCCAATTGTCGAAACCGAGATGGTTCGGATGCTGGCCAAACGAAGCCACTATGCGCGGGAATGGTCCCTGTTTTTGCAGGATTACCCTTTGGTGCTGTCGCCTTTCCTGCCACAACCGTTCTTCAAACCTGACCGGGACACCGAAGGCGCCGATGGAGTGCATGAGGTTCTGGGGTGCGCCGTTTATTCCTATGCGATGAACTTTCTGGGCCTGCCTGCGGCATGTGTCCCGGCCCGGCTGGCTGAATTGCCTAAGGGCCCACAGCCGATCAGTGTTCAGATTGCGGCACAGCGTTGGCGCGAAGATCTGGCGGTGGATGCGGCCGCGGCAATCGAGGCACGCGTGGGGCAAATGTGCCTGCCGCTTTGGGAAAAATCAGAGTTGCTGGGCGGCTGCAAAAAATAGACCCCGGGACATTGTACCCGGGGCCCGACTGCTAAAATAAGCCCGGATTTCTGATGACGAGCGTAGCACCACCCACCCTCGCCAGCGCAAAATCTGCGCAATCATTCGAATACGCCGTTCAGGTGGCCACTCACTCCCACCTTGGCGTGTTCTCCGGGCAATTTCACATTAGCCAATTGCCAATAGATTCCCTGTGAACTGCTTCACACAGTTTCAAAAAATCCTCACAGAGACGCAATTTTATGTGAATTGCTCGGAAATCAGTCGTTCTTCCAAACCGTGCCCGGGGTCGAAAAGAATGCGATGTGAAATCGTAGGCTCGGACCGGATTTCGACCCAGTCAATGTCTGGGAAAGCTACGGAATCAGCGGCAACGATAACGGGTCGCTTGTCCGCATCCAGCACATCGAACCGTACCTTCGCGATTTTTGGCAGCAAGGCACCACGCCATCGGCGGGGGCGGAATGCGGCGATTGGGGTCAACGCGAGAACGTCCGAGCCAATCGGCAGAATAGGCCCGTGTGCCGAGTAATTATACGCCGTGGACCCCGCTGCTGTGGACAGCAGCGCTCCATCGCATACAAGTTCATCCATTCGCTCGCGGCCATCAACGCTGATCTTCAGCCGCGCGGCCTGCGGGCCTGCCCGCAACAATGACACTTCGTTGATCGCCAACGCCTCGTGCAGCTTTCCGGACTGATCCATCGCCCGCATCGCCAGCGGATTGATGACCTCTTCCTCGGCATCCTCCAGGCGGGCCATCAGGTCGTCTTCGTGATACGCGTTCATCAGAAACCCGATTGTGCCACGGTTCATCCCGTATACCGGTGTATCAAGATGCTGCATGTTGTGCAGGGTATGCAACATGAAGCCATCACCCCCAAGAGCAACCACAACATCTGCATCGCGGGGCGCCACATTACCGTGTTTGGACACCAGAGCATCCCGGGCCGTTTGCGCCACTTTGACCTCACTGGCAAGAAAGGCGATTCTTTTTTTCATGTTTTCCGGTTTCCGGTGCTGCACATTTGGTTCCGAAACAAACATACCTTTCCCCGATAGGCCAGTCTTGACGCCGCAGCGGGCCAAATCGTCGCTTTAAGCCTTTTGCAAATGTGGCGTTTCCGATAGGAAATCCGCAAGATTTTTACCCAGCCATGTGGAGCGCCCATGAACGCCAATCTTCGTGATACCGGATTTTTCACCCAGTCCCTTTCTGATCGTGATCCCGAGCTTTTTGGCTCGATCAGGTCGGAACTGGGTCGTCAGC